>CALVUP010000007.1 GCA_944363635.1 uncultured Bacilli bacterium
TATAGCTTAGTGAAATTGTCTCGTGAAGTCGCTAAAAAATCTTTAACGGGGCTAGAGTTTGCCTCTGGAATCCCTGGTACTATAGGCGGTAGTGTGTTTATGAATGCCGGAGCTTATAAAAGTGATATGGGGTATGTTGTAAAAAGTGTTAAAGTATTAACTCCTGATTTTCAAGTTATTACTTTGGTGAACCGGGAACTTGATTTTCACTATCGTACCTCTTTCTTTCAAAAACATCCAAATTATATTTGTTTAGAGGCAAATATTCAATTAAAAAGAGGCAAAAAAGAAGCCATTGAAAAAGTTATAAAAGATCGTTTAAAAAGAAGATTAGAAACGCAACCTTTAGAATACCCATCTGCAGGAAGTGTCTTTCGTAATCCTAAAGATCAATACGCAGGGGAATTGATTGAAAAATTAGGATTAAAAGGACTTTATAAAGGAAAAGCCCAAGTCAGTGAGAAACATGCTAATTTTATTATCAATAGAGGGGGAGCTACGGCAAGCAATATTAAAGAATTGATGGAACTTGTAAAGTATGCTGTAAAAGAAAATTATGGTATTGATTTAAAGATTGAACAAGAAATGGTAAATTGGGAGTAGAAAAGTATGGCAAAAGTGATAAAAAAGCGAAGAAAACTAAAAATAGTAGCGGTTTTACTCTTTTTACTTATTCTTTTTGGAATTGGTTTTGTTGGATATGTATTACTCGATATGCCCATTCGTAATATTTTAATTAAAGGAAATACATTGTTAAAAGATCAAGAAATTATAGAACAAGCGGGTATTGAGGATTATCCTTCTTTTTTAAGGACAACTGCGCATAAAATTAAAAAGAATTTAAGTGATAATCCTTATATAGGATCTGTGAAAGTACATAAACAGTTTTTTAATAAATTGGTCATCGAAATTGAAGAAAATCTAATTTTATATATTGATTCTACGACCAACCAAATGATGCTTTCAAGTGGAGAGAGTATTGCAAGTGATGAACATAGTATTGGTCATGCCTTTTTGATTAATGAAGTGGCGGAAGAATATAAACAAGAATTTATTGAACGAATGAATGAGATTCAACCAGAGATTTTACAAAAAGTATCAGAAATTAAATATGAACCTACAGAATTAGATCAAGGAAGATTTTTGTTTACGATGAGTGATGGAAATTATGTTTATCTTACTTTAACTAAATTTAAAAATATAAATTATTATGAAGATGTTCTTCCACAATTAGAAGGGAAAAAAGGTATTTTATATTTAGACTCTGGAAATCATTTCGAAATTATGGAAGATTAAGGTTGTCTTTTTTACATCAAAGATATATAATAGACAAACATGGGAGGAGAGAATATGTCTTATTATCACTTTAAGAATTTTTGTGAATTAGAAAAGTATGATGAGCAAGGTAATTGGATAGAAACTTATAATTATGATGAAACTTGGCGTATGAATTTAAAAATGGGCGTTGCTGTTTCGAAAAAAAGAAACACTTATCTTGAAAGAGGATATCATATTTTGTCTGATGAAAAACATATTGCTTGGAAAAATTTAGTCAATTCATCTGTTCATGGTGAAAATGCTTGGACGAATGCGGGCATTATAGAAGCTACTTTGGTTGTAATGGAGCAATTAAGTGCTGGGAGTTCTTTAGAAGAAGCTTTTCAAGCGGTAGATGTATATCATGGGATATCGCCTATTTATAATCAACTTGTTTTAAGTGGGGGATCCTCTTATAAAGCATGTATGTTTGTTATAGGACTTCACCCAAGAGGAGAAGAATTTTCTGATTATCGAAATCAAGTCATATTAGAACAATGTAAAGTTACAAACAAGGTAAAAAGCAAGATCGATGATCAAAAGAAGAGATTATAATCCATAAATCGTATGCGTTCTATATATAAATATAGAACTTTTTTTGTAATATTTTATCTCTTATGTTAAAATAGCTATGTTATGAAAAAGAGGGATGTTCATGAAAATAAGATATGAATTATTAAAAACGGAAAAGAATACAAAAGCTAGACTTGGGAGACTACATACCAATCATGGTGTTGTAGATACACCTATGTTTATGCCTGTAGGAACTCGTGCGACAGTAAAAACTTTATCACCGGAGGAACTTTACGATGTACATAGTGGAATTATTTTAGCAAATACCTATCATTTATGGTTAAGACCAGGAGAAGATATCGTAGAAAAAGCAGGAGGACTTCATAAATTTATGAATTATAAGGGACCAATACTTACGGATAGTGGTGGTTATCAAGTGTTCTCTTTAGCGAAAAATAAAAAGAAGGATATTACAGAAGAAGGTGTACATTTTAAGAGTCATATTGATGGATCCAATCTGTTCTTAACGCCAGAAAAATCAATTGAAATTCAAAATAAACTGGGTAGTGATATTGCCATGAGTTTTGATGAATGTCCACCGGCTTCTGCTGATTATACATATATGAAAAATAGTGTAGAAAGAACACTTCGCTGGGCAAAAAGAGGAAAAGAAGCACATAAGAATCCAAATCAATCTTTATTTGGTATTGTGCAAGGTGGAGCTTATCAAGATTTACGTGCTTATTCTGCAAAGGAAACCGTAAAACTTGATTTTGATGGATATAGTGTTGGAGGTGTTGCGAATGATGGGGAGTCTAAAGAAGATATGTATAGGGCAATTGATTATTCCATTCCTTATATCCCAGAAGATAAAGTGAGATATTTAATGGGCGTAGGAGATCCAGTGGATATTATTGAGGGTGTCATTCGTGGTATTGATATTTTTGATTGCGTTTTGCCTACAAGACTTGCAAGACATGGGAATGCATTTACTAAACATGGAAAAATTAATATAAAGAATGCCAAATATAAAGAAGATTTTACGCCACTTGAAGATACTTGTGATTGTTATTGTTGTAAAAATTATACAAAAGCTTATATTAGACATTTATTATCAGTCGATGAAGTTTTTGGAAAACGATTATTATCTATTCACAATATCCGTTTTTTAATTCGTTTAACGGAAGAGTTAAGAGAAGCGATAAAGGAAGATCGTATTTTAGAGTATAAAGAAGAATTTTTAAAGGAATATCAAGGAGATTCTTATGAAAGTTAAAAATTTACTTGTAGAAGATACTTTTATAGAAGCATTAATTACGGAATTGATCGATCACAATATTTCTTATGTTTTTATTAAAAATCCTGTATATTCTGAAATTCATTTTGGAAAGAACATTTATCGTTTTGTAAAATATGATGTACAAAGTATTAAGATGTTCCATCTATTATTTCCAAGTGATAAAGCAAAGGATCCCTTCGATTGTTCCCTTTGCGAAAATAAGCAACCCCGTTTTAAAAAAGAAAAACCAGGTTATAAAAAATTAAACAAAAGAATGATTAAAATGCAAACAAAACGTACCAATCCATTTGGTTATAAATAGGAGTGTTTATGGAAAAAATAAATTATCAATTAAAAATGGAAGAAGAGTTAAAAAGTTTAAATGAAAAAAAGACGCTTTTATTACATAGTTGTTGTGCGCCTTGTAGTAGTCATGTTCTTTCCCTTCTAACAGATTATTTTGATATTACAATTCTTTATTACAATCCAAATATTGAGCCTTATGAAGAATATCAAAAACGAAAAGAAGAAGAAATACGTTTTATCAAAGAATTTCCCCATAAAAATAAGATTACCATTTTAGATTGTGATTATGATAATTCAATCTATCATGAACAAGTAAAGGGATTAGAAGAAGAAAGAGAAAGAGGAAAAAGATGTACGGTATGCTTTCGTTTAAGATTAGAAAAAACAGCCAAACTTGCTAAAGAAAATCATTATGATTATTTTGGCACGACTTTAACTGTGAGTCCTTATAAGGATGCAAATTTGTTAAATAGGATTGGAAAAGAATTTGAAGAAAAATATCAAATTAAATATTTATATTCAGATTTCAAAAAGAAAGATGGTTATAAACATAGTATTGAATTATCCAATCAATATCATTTATACAGACAAAACTATTGTGGGTGTATCTATTCTAAAAGAGAAGGTACTATTACAAAATAAAAGAGCAAAGGGCCCGTTGGCCTCTTTTTATTGCCTTTTTTTTAATTTTGTGGTATAATATAGCCGTTTTATAGGAGTTAGGCATGGATAAAATTTATTTTAATAAGGAAAATATAGAAGCATTAGAGGAATTTGATTCTGGTGGTTATGCGGTTATAAGAAAATATGGTAACGATGCCCTTAAGATTTATAAATCCTCTGAATTTATAAATAAAAGAATAACGAATATTCAACGGATTGCTTCTTGTCAAAAAAAACTGGAACGATTGGATGTGATTGTTCCAAAAAAGGAAGTTTATGTGGATGGTAAATTACAAGGCTATGCAATGAATTTTATCAACGGATTTTCTTTATATGATCTGTATGATTTTAAGCAGTACCATGTAAGTCGATTTACACTAAGTTGTAAGGTTTTTAAGCTAAAGAGAAATATAGATCGATTATCTGCTTTAGGTTTTTGTATACATGATGATCTTTATTTACGAAATCTCATGTGGGATCATGATCAGAAACGATTTGTCCTTATCGATATAGATTTTTGGAAACAAACCCATCCACGTAGCTTTCAAGAAAAACTAGAATTGAAAAGAGAAAATTTTTCTGCATTTAATAAAAATATTAAAACAGATTTATATGAGGGGAATCAGTATGCACAAGCAAGACATCTATTTAAATCAAGAACAACTAAATAAATTACCTTTTCTTGGAATGGGTAAGGATGCTATTGTTTTACAAAAGAACTCTCATTGTGCTCTTAAGATATATCATAAAGCTAAAAAAGTACATAAAAACTCTATAGGTGAAAATGAAGGTTTAGATAATTTTGGAGTAGTTTTACCAAAAAAGGATGTATATGTGGATGATGTTTTAAAAGGATATTCCATGCCATTTATAAGTGGTTTTAATTTAAAAGAGTTAGCGATTTATGCTCCTATTACTTGTAAACCCATATTTCAAAGAGCATATCAAAAAGCCCTAAAAGATATTCATCAAATATCTTCTAGAGGAATTGTTATGGATGATTTATTGGAAGATAATATTATGTTTGATGAAAATAGAAAAACTTTTAAGTTTATTGATATAGACCAATGGGATTATTCTCATAATTATTTTACAGTTTGGATTTGTACAGAGGAAGATGCATATTCTACTCTTGTAACTAAAAAGCAATTGTTCAAAGAAAACGATTCTAGTTTTTTCTTTGATATGAATGGGAATCTATATAATTATAGGGTGATTCAATCCTATAAACCATTGCAAGATAAGAAACAAGTTGAAAAGATCAATCAATTGAAATTTTTTGAAGCAACACAAAGGATTAAATCAAGTTTAAGATAATTTATAAGTAAGAAGGTGAAAAAATGAACACAATTTGTTATTCTAGTGATCAAATACAACATTTAGAAAAATTAGGCAAAGGGGATCGAAGTGTTGTTTATAAAGATCCAAATCGAAACAAAGCCTTAAAAATTTATAAAAAGAATAGTTTATGTTTTTTAGATGATGCTTTACGATTTGTCAAAAGGAAACAATTAGAGGAATATGATGTAATTATCCCTCAAGGAATTGTTTGTGTTGATGGTGTAAATAAAGGCTACTATAGTGAAATTGTTAATGGCTATACAATTCAATATTTAGAAAGTCATACTGCTCTTCCAATTCGTGTTTCAGATTTTGAAAAAGCCTATGAACGAGTTCATAATAATACTGTTGGTATTTCACAACTTGGTTATCAATTATGGGATTTACATGAAATGAATTTAATGTATGATATAGATAAAAAAAGAATTATGTTTATAGATGTAGATGCGTGGCATAAAAAAAGGAAAAGTCGTAAACTAGAAAATAGGAATTTGTTTGAATTAGAGGCTAGTATTGATTTAGTGAAAATTAAAAAACATTTAATGTAAAAGTAAAAAGAATAAAAGTGGATTTTATTCTTTTCTTTTGCTATAATAATTATGGTGATACTATGAAGAATAAAGGATTTACGATGGTTGAATTATTAGCAACCTTAGTTGTACTTAGTATTATTATGTTAATTGCTGTTCCTAGAGTAACAACGATATTAAGTCAAAACAAAAAACAAACGTTTATCAATGATGCAAAAAAGTTTATTTCTTTAGCGGAGCAAGAAGCAAGAAGAAGTAGTTATCAGTATGAATGTTATACTTTGAATAATGCGAGTAATCATGGTGCTTGTTATAATATAGCAACAACAGACATAGAAACGTCTCCTTACGACGAAAAGTATTTAGAGTCTTCTCGTGTGTTACAATGTTCTGTTGGGGGTATTTATTATTATAAGGTGTATTTAACGGATGGAAAAATGAGTATTGAAGGGGCTTCTAAAGTAGCTAGTAAAGATAAAGCTTTGGTTGGTGAATTTACAGACATTAATGAAAACAGTGATAAAAAATATGATTTGGTAACTGAGTATAATTCTAATTATACGGTTACATGTAATTAGAGGTGGTTTTGTGACAAAAAAAGGATTTACTTTAATAGAGTTATTAGCGGTTGTTGCTGTGCTTGGTCTTATTGCTTTAATTGCAGTTCCTAGTACAATGAATGTACTGGATAAAAATAAAAAAGAAGCTTTTATCAATGATGCTAAAAAAATTATGCGTAGAGTTGAAGTAGAAGATCAAAAAAATGATTATCAAAATAAAATGTTTGTTGTGAATAATAAAAAACCGTCTGGGACTGTAACAACTCCAAATTATTACAATTATATTACTATGGATGATATCACAGTTTCTTCTTATGATAATGATTATAAATATCTTGTTGTTTATGCCTGTATGGCACCAGAAGAATATAATTCGATTCGCTATTATCGTATTTATTTAAATGATGGAGAATATCATTTAAGAGCTGTTAAAGGACTTCCTTCAAATCTTTTAAATAATGATGTTTTAATGTATAATGTGGGAAACGAACCGTTTGATTTAAGTGATAGTAGTGTTAATCGTTATAAAATGGTGGAACAAGTTGGCGGTAATATCAATACTTATATGAGTTGTTATCGTTTTCGTTAATGTTAATTTATATAAATATAGAAAAATCCCAAATTAAATTATTGACTTGTTTTTTTTGTTAGTATATAATTATTTTATAAGATAGGGAGGATAAAAAGATGAAATTAAATAAAAAAGGTTTTACTTTGATCGAATTATTAGCGGTTATTGTTATTTTAGGTGTTATTATGTTAATTGCAATACCAAGTGTATCTAAGATCATTGCAAGTTCAAGGGAAAATACTTTTAGATCAACGGCTCAAACTTTAATATCAGGAGCTAGAAATATGGTTTTAGCTTCCGCAGATGGTAGACCATCTGGTGATGGATGGACACAAGTTGCAAAGACTACTACTGTGAACGGCCATTCACTAGATAATATGGATTACATCATTAAAATAGAAAAGATTCCTGTAGAGAGTGGTTCTCATACAAAAAGTCCATTTGGCGTTGATTATAATCAAGAATACAGTTTTGTAATTGCTATTGCTGATGATGAAGGAAATTATGACTATTATATTCAAATGGTAGATGCAAATAAGAATCATTTGCTATTGACGCCTGAAGATGAGTTGGATATTACTAGTATAAATGGTGAAGATGCTTATAATAGTACTAATCAGAATAACCTTACTACTTTTACAAACCTAACAACAGCTAGTTAATAGAAATAATAAAAGCTTGGCGACAAGCTTTTTTCTTTTGCTCAAATATGATACAATGGATTTGGTGATAAATATGTGGATTGGATCTCATGTCTCTTTTAATAAAAATACACAATTGTTAGGAAGTTTGGAGGAAGCTCTTAGTTATGGAGCAACTACCTTTATGTTTTATACAGGTGCTCCACAAAATACAATGCGTTATGCGATTGATAAGACACTTACAAAAAAAGCTAGAGAAATTATGGAAGAAAAGGGTATGGATATCACAAAAGTAATTGTTCATGCGCCTTATATTGTGAATCTTGCAAATCGCCTAGATGAAGAAAAGTTTCAATTTTCGGTTCGTTTTTTAAAAGAGGAAATTAAACGTTGTGAAGATTTAGGTATTTCTTATTTGGTTTTACATCCTGGTTCTCATGTTAAAGAGGGAGTTGATGTTGGAATCCAAAATATTATTTCGGGGTTAAATCTTATTCTTACTGATAGTAAAGTGACTATTCTTCTTGAGACTATGGCTGGTAAGGGTAGTGAATGTGGTTGTTCATTTGAACAGATTTCTCGTATTATTGATGGTGTAGAAAAGAAAGATAGAATTGGCGTTTGTTTGGATACTTGTCATTTAAATGATGCGGGTTATGATATGAAGGATTTTAATCATGTACTCGATCTGTTTGATGAAAAAGTTGGTCTTTCTTATGTACATTGCATTCATATTAATGATAGTAAGAATCCTTTAGGATCCCATAAAGATAGGCATGAAAATATTGGTTATGGAACGATTGGATTTGATGCTTTGCTTGCGATTGTTTATAATGATCGCTTAAAAGATATTCCGAAGATCTTAGAAACACCTTATATTGATAAAAAAGCTCCTTACAAAGAGGAGATTGCTATGCTTTTAAATAAAAAATTTAATAATCATTTAAAACAAGGGAATTAATTTACAATTCCCTTGTTTTTATATTCTAAGTATACTTTTAATAATTTATTATAAGTAGAAGTATCTAATTGATCTTTTAATTTGTTCATAATGGGTATAGGATCGCCTTTATAAAAATCAATCCAATGTTTTTTAGCCGTTTCTAATACAATTTCAGCATCAATTTCACTAATTTTAATATTTTTTCCTTTACATAGTTCAATAATATCTTCTACTGTTAACTTATCAATATATTGTTTTATTATAAAATTCAAATTGATCACCTATTTTATTTTATTAAATAATTGTAAAAAAATGATACAAAATAATAATGGTGATTTATATGAGTAGACTTTTAACCAAAAAGAAAGTAGAATTTCAGTTTGTTCTTGTTGCTTTTATTATGGTTTTTTTGTTTGTATTTATTCTTTATAAAATATTTAGTATGACGGTATTAAAAAGTGAATCTTATCATGCTTTGTTGGAATCACTTACAAATGTTTATATGAATACAACTTCTTCTCCAAGAGGAAGAATTTATGATCGGAATTATAAGTTGTTGGTAGATAATAAAGCGGTGAATACGATTTATTATAAAAGAATGAAAAATACTTCTATTATGGATGAAGTTGAAGTAGCTTATCGATTAAGTGCGGTTATTGATTTGGAATATGAGAAAATTTCTGAAAGGAATTTAAAGGAATTTTATTATTTGATTCATAAGGAAGAAGTAGATCAAAAGGTTACTTTAAAGGAAGAGGAAAAGGTAAAAACGAGGGAGCTTACCACGGATGATTTATACAATTTAAAAATAGCTCGTATTACGGAGGAAGAGTTAAATGCGATGAGTCAGGAAGATAAGAAAAGTGCTTATCTGTATTATTTGATGAATAAGGGATATTCTTACGATAATAAAGTGATTAAAAGCCATGTCAGTGATAAAGAATATGCTTATCTTGCGGAGCATAATGATTTGTTTCCTGGTTTTTATGTAGATATTTCATGGGAAAGAGAGTATTTATATGGAGATGTTTTTAAAACGATGCTTGGAAGTGTAGGAGAAATTCCAAAAGAAGAGAAAGATTTGTATTTAAAAGCAGGATATGATTTATCGGATGTTGTTGGGCTTTCTTATATTGAACAGGAATATGAAGAGTATTTAAAAGGAGAAAAAGCGAAGTATAAAATTTTATCGGATGGTACTTTAAAACTCGTTGAAGAAGGGAAAAGAGGGAATGATCTTGTTTTAAATATTGATATTGAACTGCAAAAAAAAGTAGAAGAGATTTTGGATGAAGAGATTATTAAAACTAAAAGTCAGATGAACACTAAATATTATGATAAGAGTTTTGTGGTTGTAGAGGATCCAAGCAATGGAGAAGTACTGGCTATGGCTGGACGTAAAGCGATTAAAGAAAATGGGGAATATAAGACTATTGATTTTACTTCGGGGATTTTAACTAATCCTATGACTGTAGGATCTGTAGTCAAAGGAGCTTCTATATTGGTGGGTTATAATCAAAAAGCAATTGATATTGGGGACTTTTTTTATGATTCTTGTATTAAGGTGAAAGCAACGACTCAAAAGTGCAGTTGGAAAAACTTAGGTAGAATTAATGATATTGAAGCTTTAGCTATGTCTTCAAATGTGTATCAGTTTAAAACAGCAATGAAAGTAGCAGGATATAATTATTCTTATAATATGGCTTTTCAGGTTGATCAAAGTGTGTTTGATCTATATCGTAACATGTATCATTCTTTTGGCCTTGGTGTAAAGACCGGGATTGATCTTCCATTAGAGTCTTTAGGCTATTCGGGACTTGATAATCAATCGGGATTATTACTTGATTTTGTCATGGGGCAATATGAAACGTATACACCTATTCAGCTATCGCAGTATATTTCGACTCTTGCGAATAAAGGCACAAGGTATGCACCAAGACTTTTAAAAGAAGTTCATAAATCAACCAATAGTAGTCAGTTATCCGATCTTTTGTATAAAAGCGAAAAAGAAGAATTGAATCAGGTATCAAGTGAAGAAAAATACATCAACCGTGTTCATGAGGGCTTTTATGCTGTTATGCATGCAAGTTATGGAATTGGGCATGATTATATTGATGAAAAGTATGATCCTGCAGGAAAAACAGGGACTTCCCAAAGCTTTTTAGATACAAATTTAGATGGCATTATTGATACAGAAACGATTTCTACAGCTTTTATTGGTTTTGCGCCATTTGATGATCCTAAAATGACAATCACGGTGACTTCTCCGGATATTTCTTATGAAAAAAGTCGTTATGCGTATACCGCAAATACAACAAAACGCATTTCTAAAAAAGTAAGTGATTTATATTTTTCTTTGTATCCGAATTCTTAATATTCTTAGATGACATTTCTTTGGTTTTATGATAGAATTTTATTAGGTGATGTAGATGAAGAATAGAAGTGAAATTAGGGAAGCTGCAATGAAAGTTTTATATCAAATTTATATTCTTTCAGCCAGTCATTTGGAATATAATATAGATGCGTTAATTAAAGAGCAATTGGAAGTAGAAAATGATTTTTTAAACGATTTGGTTTATGGATGTATTAAATATGAAAAAGAAATTACAGATCTTGCGAATAAGTATTTAGAAAATTGGTCTTTGGAGCGCTTAAATAAAGTTGATCAAGCTATATTTCGTATAGGTATTTATGAACTTGTCTATACAAAGACACCTTGTGTTGTAGCGATTAATGAAGCTGTAGAACTTTCTAAAAAATATAGTGATGAGAAAGTAACAAAAATGTTAAATGGAGTTTTAGATCATATTTTTCATAATGAGGAATTTGATCATGAATAATTATATTACAGTAACCCAACTTACAAGATATATTAAATATCGAATCGATAACGATCGAAATTTAAATCAGGTGTATTTAAAAGGGGAAATTTCAAATTTTAAAGCACATTCAAAAGGACACTTTTATTTTACAATAAAAGATGAAAATGCTAGAATTAATGCGATTATGTTTGCATCAAGTGCGAAAAAGGTTTTGTTTTTACCGACTGATGGTATGAAGATTTTAGTAAAGGGAAGAATTAGTGTTTTTGAAGCTAGTGGAAATTATCAAATCTATGTAGAAGAAATGTTAGAAGATGGACTTGGTAATTTACATATTGCTTTTGAACAATTAAAAGAAAAACTTTCTAAAGAAGGATTGTTTGATGAAGCACATAAAAAGAAAGTCCCTAAAATTCCAAGTCGGATTGGGGTTATTACTGCTCCTACTGGAGCAGCGATTAAAGATATTTTATCGACAATTAAAAGACGTTTTCCTATTTGTGAAGTGATTTTATTTCCTTCTTTGGTACAAGGAGAAAACGCGAAAGAGGATCTTGTAAAAAATATCCGCCTTGCAGATTCTTATGGACTGGATACCATCATTTTAGGACGCGGTGGTGGATCGATTGAGGATTTATGGGCTTTTAATGAAGAAGTCGTTGCACGTGCGATTTATGAAGCAAAAACACCTATTATTTCCGCTGTTGGACATGAAATTGATTTTACCATTAGTGATTTTGTTGCGGATTTACGTGCTGAAACGCCAACAGGAGCAGCAGAACGAGCAGTACCGAATTTAATTGATGTGATTAATTATATTAATCAACTTCATATTCGTATGAATCAAAGCATTCATAATTTATTAGAGTCTTACTCTTTACGACTTAACAAAATAACGGAAAGTTATGCATTAAAAAATCCAATGCGTATTTATGAACTTAAAGAACAAAGATTAGATATGTCTATAGATAAACTAACAACTTATATTACGCATTTGATTTTAATAAAAATGCAAAAGTTAAAAAATATTACCGATAAATTTATTTTATTAAACCCAATGCATGCTTGTGATTTAAAAAGTAAAGAAGTAAAAACCAATGTAGAAAGACTTAATCATTTTATGAAAAACTATCTCTATAAAAAAGAATCTATTTTAGATAAGATGATTTCTAAAATTGAATTATTAAACCCAATGCAATCTTTAAAAAGAGGTTATGCAATTGTGAAAAAAGAAGATAAATGTATCAGTAATATTCATGATCTAAAAAAAGGAGATGTTTTGCATATTTTAATGCAGAATGGAACCGTTCAAACAAATGTAATTGAGGTGATGAAAGATGATTAAAACAACAAGAGAGGATTATTATGATTTAAATACAGATGGTTCTATGGATTTGGATAAAGTGAATCAGTTTTTAGAACAATTACAAAATAATTATCAGGAAGAAGAACAAGAAAAGGAAAAAAACAATGAGGAGGATACAAAAGATGGAAAATAAAGAATTAAAGTTTGAAGACAAATTGTTAAAACTAGAACAACTTGTTAGTGAGTTAGAAAGTGGAGATGTTGATTTAGATCAAGCCATCGAAAAATATAGCGAAGCGATGAAACTTGCGAAGGAATGTAGTGATACGCTGGATGCCAACAAAGAAAAAGTAAGCAAGATTTTGACTGAAAATGGCTTAGAAGATTTTACGGTAGAATCATAGGAGGTAATTATGGATTTAGTGATCATGGCGGCTGGTATGGGAAGCCGTTTTGGAGGATTAAAACAAGTCGAACCGATTGGACCTAATGGTGAGTTTATTTTGGATTATTCGATTTATGATGCGATTCGTGTTGGGATTAAGCGGGTTGTCTTTATTATAAAAGAAGAAAACTATGATTTATTTCGAGATACTGTTGGTAAAAGAATCGAAGGAAAAATTCAAGTTGAATATGTTTTTCAAAAAACAGAGGCTTATTTAGGAGATTTTGTGTTAAAAGAAGAAAGAAAAAAGCCTTGGGGAACAGCTCATGCGATTCTTTGTTGTAAAGACGTTGTAAAAGATAATTTTCTTTTAATCAATGCGGATGATTTTTATGGATATGAATCGTTTAAAATTATAAAAGAGTATATGGACACTGTAGATAAAAATAGTTATCATTTTTCAATGGCAGGGTATATTATAAAAAACACGTTATCAAAAAATGGAAAGGTAAAACGTGGGGTTTGTCAGATGCAAAACGGAAAACTTTCGCATATTATTGAATCCAATATTGGATATGAAGGAAATGTTTTACTTGCCACTAGACTTTCTGATGATGTAAAGTATGAGGTTTTAGCGCAAGATTTAGTTTCTATGAATTTCTTTGGGTTTACACCTATGCTTTTTAAAGATTTAGAAGAAGAATTTCAACTGTTTTTAAAAACCAATCAAGACCATATCAATCAGTGTGAATATTTAATTCCAGATGTAGTTCAACACTTAATCGATCAAAAAAAATGTACAGTGAAAGTATTAAAAACGCCTTCTGTATGGCATGGAGTAACATATAAAGAAGATAAAGAAGAAGTCGTAGAAGCCATTTTAAAATTAATTCAAGAAGGAGCCTATCCACATAAATTATGGAAATAGTAGAAAAAGAGGCAACTTTAGAAAAGGTAAGACTCCTAGATAAAAAAACAAATAAACTTTTAGCGGATAAAATTGTTACTCTTCCTTATTTTGAGAATCTAGAAATGGTTGAAATTTTTTCGAATTATAGCATTTTTATTGCTCACGATTTATATACGCAACTTAATTATGAAGGATTGTATTGTGTTACCAATAATATGCTATATATTGATGCTAGTTTTATAAATATAGAAGTTATGCTACATGAAAAGATACATATGATTACGTCTTCGATAAAAGACAAAAAAATTGGGTATCAGGATGATAAGACAGATGAGACTTTTCACTTTTCAAATTATTTAAACGAATCTGCTACAGAATGGTTAAAGTGTAAAATTTTATATGGAGAAAATTTTTTAAAAAATCCAAATACACAGTGCATAATAGCATACTTACCGGGTGTTATACAATTTCAAAAATATGTCAATGCATATGGAGAAGAAAGAATGTTAAAGCATTTCTTTCGTCATGACTTTAGAAGTTTTTGGAATTCTTTTTCGAGTGAAGAAAAACTAAATTTATTTATGGACTTTGAAACAGCTAGGGTGGCTGATAAGCCATCCATGAATAAAAATTCAAATATAAAATAAGACGAAGGAGTATATATGAAAATTTTATTAATCAATCATTTTCCACTAGAAGGATCAGGTAGTGGAGTTTATACAATGAATATTGCCAAAAGCTTACTTCAAAAAGGGCATGAAGTATGTATCATTATGCCAGAGAACAAAACCGATTATAAAAAACCTATCGAGGGGGGTATAAAATGCCATCCCATTTATTTTTATGATCAAGAAAAGATCAAGGGACAATTGCCATTTAATTTTCCGTGTTTTACTACACACCCTAGAAGTGTTTATAATTTTTTTGATATGAGTGATGAAGATCTTTTACTATATACGACAGCTTTTGATAAAGCCATTCAAGAAGAAATCGTTTCTTTTTCACCAGATATTATTCATGTTCAACACATTTGGATTTTATCTTCTCTTGCTTGTAAATATGACCTTCCAGTTGTAATTACGGCACATGGAACGGATATTCTTGGCCATGAAAAAAGCAATCGATTTCATAAATATACGATGGATGCTGTTGAAAAGTGTAAGCAGATTATTAGCATTTCTGAAGATAATAAAAAATTAGTTCTTAAAAATTTTCCTAATGTTGAAGACAAACTTGTTTTAATGAGAAACGGTTATGATGAGCGTGTTTTTTATCAAAAAGAATATGATCGAAAAGAAGTTTTGGACTCATTAAATATTCAAGGAAATTATAAAAATATTGTTTGTTTTGCAGGAAAATTAACGCATATAAAAGGAGTAGATTTAATTCTAGAGGCGGCTAAAATCTATGAAAACAAAGATACATTGACATTGATTGCAGGAAATGGTGAATTGTTTGAAGAATTGAATCAATTGAAAGATCGTTTGCATCTAAAAAATGTTTATTTTTTAGGAAATCAAGATCAAGATACATTAAGAAAAATATATAATATTTCGGATGTGTCTTTGGTTCCTTCTAGATATGAAGCATTTGGTTTGGTGGCTGTAGAAGCTCTTGCTTGTTCAACACCAGTTATTGCGACGAATGTTGGTGGTTTGGAAAGTATTATCGTAAAAGATGTTGGTATGATTACTCCAACCAATAACAGCTTAAAATTAGCAGAAAATATAAATAAAATTTTAAAGAAAGAATTGCATTTTAATCGCAATGCCATTGCAATATATGCTTATAAAAATTATTCACAATCTTTATTGATTGATCAGCTTATCAAAATTTACCAAAAAACAAAATAGTTCAATAAAATATTTTTTATTTACCATTTTTTACAATCAATATATTTTTTAATTTTAAACATAATAATAATGTAGTTTGATTTAAAAGGAGTGATACTATGAATTTTAAAAACAAACTACTTAATCTCCTTCTATTTACATTATTTATAATACCCAATTTTGTATTTGCTTATTCCAATCAAGTAGTACTTGGTGGAGATTCAATTGGAATTGAAGTAAAATCTACATATATTACAATTGTAGGTTTTTATAAAGTTGAAAACAAGTATATTGCCAAAGAAGCAGGATTCCAAATAGGAGATAAAGTTCTAAAAGTAAATGGCGAAGAAATTGATGATATTCATGACATGACCAATAGTATTCAAGAAAAGAATAACACAATAACCGTTCTTCGAGATGAAAAGGAAAAAGATATAAAATTAAATTTAGTAAAAGATGATGCTGGTGTATATAAAACAGGTCTTTATGTAAAAGACAAAATATCCGGTATTGGCACATTAACCTATATTGATCCAGGCAATAATGTTTTTGGCGCTTTAGGACATGAAATTAGTGAATCTTCTACCCTTGAAAAAGTAGAGATAAAAGACGGGAAGATATTTTATTCAAATATTACAGGAATTAAGAAGAGTTCCGGTGGAAACCCCGGTGAAAAAAACGCCACCTTCAATAGTAATGATATTTTTGGTACCATTAAAGCTAATGAAGTAAGTGGTATTTTTGGTCACTACCAAAAGGAATATGATGAAAGTAATTTAATAGAAGTTGCAGAAGAAACCGAAGTTCACGAAGGAAAAGCTTATATAAGAACCGTCGTTGACAAAAATAAAATAGAAGAATTTGAGATTAATATTACAAAAATAAATGCAGATAGTGGTGTTAAAAACATTTTATTTGAAGTAACCGATGAAGAATTGCTAGAGAAAACAAGTGGAATTGTAAGTGGAATGAGTGGCTCACCAATTATTCAGGATGATAAATTGGTCGCAGCTGTTACGCATGTTGTTGTATCCGATCCTATGAAAGGATATGGTATATTTATTACAACAATGTTAGAAGAAGGAGATAAAAATAGTTAGGAAGCTTGGCTTCCTCTTTTTTGTTCTTTTTGTTTACAATTTTTTTAATTTACGTTATGATTAAATTAGTAGGAGGTTTGGATATGAAAACAGAGAATCCTTTATATGATCAATTGGAAAAAGCTTATAAGCGTATAGAACTACTTATCGATCAGATCAATCATAAATGGTTTTTATATTTAAAAACTGATTTTATTGAAAAAGACGCTGGTGTTTTAACACGAAAATACGATGGTATTCAAGTACTGGATGCTTTACATATCATTACGAAAGAAAAAGAGCAAATCCAAATCCAAAGATTTCGTTTTCTTGAAAAAAAGGATTCTTCTATAGATACATCATCTCTTTTGCCTGTAGATTTGACTTATATTCCAAAAGCAGAACTTCCACTTAAGGACATTACAGGCTATGAAATTGTTGGAAATTCTTCCAAAACGTTACTTTTGAAAAATAAAGAAGGCTTCTATACATATTTAGATTATAATATCAATAGTCGTTTTTATATGTTAATGCTTGTTCCTACTTGTTTGTATGAGGCTCATCCTTTTGACGAAGAATATGAAGGTTATGCGAAAGTGGCTTTTCTTGATGAATTTGGATCAAGTAAAGAAGGGTATCTTTGCCGCGATGATTTTGCCGTGGATCAAATCGCAAAAATCCAATTATATACAAAAGAAGAAATTGTGGGCAAACCCAAAGAAAAAAGAAGAAAAAACTTTTAAAGTTCTTTTTTTATGATAAAATATTTGTAGTTGGTGAAGAATATGATTAAAGAAAAATTGATGTTGGTTCCTCATAAACCAGGTAGTTATCAAATGAAAGATAAAGACGGGAATATTATTTATGTAGGAAAAGCAAAAGATTTAAAAAATCGTTTAACCAGTTATTTTACTGGAACACATACGGGAAAAACATTACGTTTAGTACAAGATATTTATGATTTTGAATATATTGTGACCTCTTCAGAGTTGGAATCTTTAATCTTAGAAATTAATTTAATTAAAAAGTATAATCCAAAATACAATATTTTATTAAAAGATGATAAATCCTATCCATATATTGAACTTACTAAAGATAAATATCCAACTCTTAAAGTTATACGTAATGTAAAAAGAAAGAAAAATAAAAACAATTTATTTGGTCCTTTTCCAAATGTGAAAGCAGCACGTAGGACTGTAGAAATTATTAATCGAGTTTATCCTTTACGTAAATGTACCAATATGAAAAAAGATGTATGTCTTTATTATCATATTCATGAATGCCTAGGTTATTGTAAATATGCGATTGATCCTAAGATGATTGAACAAATGAAAAAAGAAATCATTGCTTTTTTAAAAGGAGATAGTTCAATCATTGTAAAACGTATTACGGAAGATATGCAAAAGGCGAGTGAAGCGCTTAATTTTGAAAAAGCATTGGAATTAAAAGAAATGCTTCAAGATATTGATATAACATTAAGAAAACAAAAAATTGATTTAAATAAAAATTATAATTTCGATTTATTTAATTATTATATTGATAATAATTATTTATCGATTCAAGTTTTCTTTATTAAAAACGGAATTTTATATGGAAGGGATAAAGCAATTGTTAATATTGTAAATAATCCCGAAGAAGAATTTATCAATTATATCATTCACTTTTATGAGAAAAAGAATTTGCTACCAAAAGAAATTATTGTTCCTAATATTGAAGATAAAGAAGTTCTTAGTGCGTATTTAAATATTAAAGTCATAACTTATCAAAAAGGTAAAATTAAAAAATTATTAGATTTGGCTTTGGAAAATGCAAAAGAATATTTAGAACAACAAATGGATTTAATTACGCAAAATGAAAAGAAAAGAATGGATGCTTTAGAAGAATTGAAGAAAATTTTACATACGGATCATGTTTCTAGAATTGAAGCTTTTGATAATTCTCATTTGTTTGGTACCTATTATGTTGGTGGAATGGTCTGTTTTTTGGATTTTATTCCTCAGAAAAATGAATATCGTAAATATAAAATCGATGCATCTGTAAAAGATGATTTATCGGCTATGCGAGAAGTTGTTTATCGAAGATATTATAAAGTTTTGATGGAAAATTTAGAAAAACCAGACGTAATCGTTGTTGATGGGGGAGAGTTGCAGTTAAAGGTAGTTAAAGATATCATTGATTCATTAAAATTAAAGATTCGTGTGATTGGATTAAAAAAAGATAAAAAACATCGTACAAGTACTTTAATTGATGATGATTTTCAAGAAATTAAATTAGATCATCACAGTAATTTGTTTCTGTTTTTAAGTAAAATTCAAGAAGAGGTACATAATTACGCAATTAGTTACCATCGAAATATTAAAAGTAAGGGAATGCTATCTAGTGTGATTGATGCAATACCAGGTATTGGTGAGGTAAGAAAAAAACAACTCTTAAGAAAGTTTGGATCTTTAAAAAAATTAAAAGAAGCTACTCTAGAGGAATTAGTGGAAATTCTTCCTTTGGATGTAGCAAAAAAAACGTATGACTTTCTAAAGGATCTATAGTATAATGAAAATGGTGATGGTATGAAAAAGAAGAATCAAAAGGGATTTACGCTTGTTGAGTTAATGGGTGTTATTCTTATACTTGGCATTGTTTTATTAATTGCAATACCAGCAGTTACGAAGTTTCTAGGAAAAAGTAAAGATCAATATTATGAGACAACGATTGATAATATTGAGAGTGCAACCGAAGAATTTTTAATGGATTATAATGAATTGGTACCTCCTGCGAAAGATGGAGGAACAGTTTATGAAAAATCAGTAACGGAGTTTTATTTAAAAAACTTGGTAGATTTAAAATATATTGATTCTGTAGAGGATCCAAATACACATGCATCTTGTGATGAAGAAAGCTATGTTGTTGTAACCAATACGGGATATGATGCACAATATAGTTCGGATAAAGAGGCCTTACAAGGAGCCAATCAAAATTTAGAAATTGATGTTTGTTTAAAATGCGGAGATGAGACCATTAATGATCATAATTCAAAGTGCTCAACTGTACAAAAGCATTATGCCTTTGTAGATAATAATACAGAAGAGCCTATTTCAACTTTAAAGATTAATGCGGGCAGATATTATCCGAGAATAAAAAATTTTATGAATAATACAATATCGGCACCTTCCTCTTTATATACTTCAAATAAGAATATGGTTGCAATAAATGGAAATATGCTTACTATTTCTAATGGTTCCGAAAAATCTTTTATTTATACAACTTATCGAGAGCAAGTAAACGGAAAGTATAACCATTATATTATTCCTTTATTTATTGATGTGATAGATGAGCTTGTTTTACCAGAAAAAATTGTTGCTCAAAGTGACAATCTTATGGTTTATAGTGGAAAATCAAATGGAAGTGTCTCTTTTGATGTTTATCCTTATAATGCCAAGTTATGGCAAAATTTACGATGTGCCATTATTAATAAAAACGAAAATAATGAAGTCTATCAACCAGAGAGTAAGACGTATTATGGAAGTGTGAATTATAATTTAAATAGTAATGGTGGCTTTTCTTGTAAATTAAAAAATTTTTATTTCTCTTCTGCTTCCATTGCAACCAAAGATAAAACGGATACTTATATTCGTGCGCAATCTATTAATCCTTCTAATTTGTATGTTGATATACCAATTTATAATTATTATGGGTGATTTTCATGAATAAAATACATATTATGGACGAAGTTTTAGCCAATAAAATCGCTGCCGGAGAGGTCGTTGAAAAAACGATGAATGTGGTAAAGGAGTTGGTTGAAAATAGTATTGATGCAAGAAGTAATGAAATTAAAATCGAACTTATAGATTCAGGGGTTAAAAGAATCAAAGTGAGTGATAATGGTGTTGGAATGAGCAGAGATGATGCTATGTTGGCTTTTTCTCGTCATGCCACATCAAAACTTTCTACTTTGGATGATTTATTTAATATTGAGTCTTTAGGGTTTCGTGGAGAAGCTTTACCTTCTATAGCGGCTGTTTCTAAGTTGACTTTAAAAACATGTGATGGTAATGAAGGGACTATGGTTTTCGTCAACGGGGGTAAAATTGAAAAAGTAGAAGGATCTGATTTGAAAAAAGGAACTTCGATTACAGTAGAAGACCTTTTTTATAATACACCTGTCCGTTTAAAATATTTAAAGAATTTATATATAGAACTTGCAAATATTACCGATTATGTAAATAAAATGGCACTTTCTTATCCTAATATTCGTTTTACTTTAATGAATAATGAGAAAGTATTATTGCATACAGATGGGTCAAATAATTTGTTTAAAGTGATTTATGCGATTTATGGGAGTCATGTCGCTAAAAAAATGATTGAAGTACATGGTGAAAATGATGATTATGCAATAACGGGTTATATTTCTTATCCAGAAATAGCAAAAACTAGTCGAAATCATATCATTACATTTGTGAATGGTCGTTTGATTCGTAATAATGAATTAAATCGTACCATTATTGAATGCTATCATACTTATATTCCAAAAGATAAATTTCCTATTATTATTTTTAAAATCGAAGTGGATCCTATTTTGATCGATATTAATATTCATCCGACTAAAATGGATATTAAGTTTTCTAAAATGAATGATTTAAAAGAATTGGTAGAACAAATCATTAAACCAAAGTTAAAAGCTTTGACATTAATACCAAATATAACCAATTTAGAACTTAGTGAAGTAACGAGTGAAAAAGTAAATACTTATAAAAGTGATATAGAATCAGATTATCCAGATTATAGTGTATCTGAAAACTTAACATTGGATTTCGATTATTCTTTAAAAGAAGATGTGCTGGCCGTGGATAGTGAAGATGCGGATACAGAAGAAGAACCTTATAAAATTAAATACATGAAGCCTGTTGGAATTGTTCATGCAACTTATATTATTGCTGAGAATGAAGATGGAATGTTTATTATTGATCAGCATGCAGCTCAAGAGCGAATTAATTATGAAAAATATTTGAAAGCTATGAGCAAAGAGGATCATAAAATGGTTGATCTGCTTGTACCTATTTCGATTGAACTTTCCAATAAAGATTTTATTATCTTTAATGAGAATATTGAATTATTTAAAAGTATTGGTTTTGAGGCGGAAACCTTTGGTATTAATTCCCTTGTTATTCGTGCGCATCCCTATTTTTTACCAAAAGGGTATGAAGAACAGGCTATCCGAAAAATAATTGATATCATTTGTGAAAAAGAAGCATTTAGTAAAGAAAAATTTGTCGAAAAAACCGCAATTACTCTTAGCTGTAAAATGGCGATTAAAGCTAATGATGTGATTTCTCTGGAAGAAGCTGAGGTTTTATTAAACACCCTTCGTAAAACAGAAAATCCCTTTACATGTCCACATGGTAGGCCTACTATCATTACTTATACCAAATATGATTTAGAGAAATTATTTAAACGAGCTATGAATTAAAGCTTGTTTTTTTTAATTATGATCCATTATAATACGTTACAGGAGATGATATTATGCTTGATCAATATATGCAACAAGTAAAAGAAAAAGAGCAAAAACTTCAACAATTAAATAAGAAAGGCTTAGCTTTGAAAGAACAACTTGCAAATGCAGAGGATGATGTAGCAAAAACTAAAGAAGAATATAATCAATTGGTCGGTGAAAATTTAGATCTTATGGATCGTATTGTTGAGATAGAAAGAAATAAACAGACTTATAAAGAAACGAAAAAAATACTTATAGGAGGATCTGTAGTTTATTGTATTTTGGCTATATCTGCCTCGGCTTTTTTTGTTCTTAACGACCAACAATTTTCAATGGCGTTTAAAATAATTTTTCCTGCATCTGCTGTTGTGATAGGAGAAGCAGTGCTCTTAAAATTTTGTGCAGGTAACATTTGGTCATTAAAAAAAAGTTTTAAGAATATCAATATCAAACAAGAAAAACAAAAACTAGAAACAGCGCAAAAAGAACTCAGTGTTAAGACGAAAGAACTTGAAGCAAGTAAAAATGCAAGAGATACTCTTACGAAGCAGGTAGAAGCAAATAGGAAAGAACAACGTCAATTGTTAGGAAAATTTGATGAAATTAATATAGAAAGAATGGAAAAAATAGATCCTTTAGTAGAAGCACTTGTGGATCAAGGAATGGTAACAGATAAATTAGAAATGACACCAAAAGCAAAAGCGCTTATCAAAGGACAAAGACAAAATCTGAAACAAGGATAGGCAAGTATTTGTCTTTCTTTTTGTTTTATACTATAATAAATGTACTTTGGAAGTGAGAATATGATCGTGGTAATAACAGGACCAACTGGAGTTGGTAAAACAAAATTAAGTGTAGAACTTGCGAAAAGAATACATGCGGAAATTATTAATGCCGATAGTATGCAAGTGTATAAAGGATTAGATATTGCAACAGCAAAAATAAAAGAAGAAGAAAAAAAAGGAATTGTTCATCATTTATTTGATATGAAAGAAGTTTCTGAAATGTATACCATTTATGATTATCAAAAAGACGCTAGAAAAAAAATTGCGGATATTTTATCTCGTGGTAAAAATGTCATTTTTGTTGGAGGAAGTGGTTTATACATCAAAGCAGCCTTATACGACTATCAGTTTCAAGAAGAAAAAGAAAAAAGGAGTTACGAAGAACAATCCAATGAAGAGATTAAGGCGAGAATTGAAAAAGTTATGCCATGTCCTATTCATGTAAACAATCGAAAAAGACTTGTACGCATGCTTAATAAAATTGAAAATAGTGCGATGACGCTTGAGAAAAAGGACAAAAAAAAGCTATATGATTTTGTAACGATTGGGCTTACCACATCAAGAGAAATTTTGTATCAAAAAATCAATGATCGCGTCGATCATATGATGGAGGAAGGGCTTGAACAAGAAGTAAAAACATTTTATGATCAAAACCTAAGAAGCAAAGCCATTTTAACGGGAATTGGTTATAAAGAATTTTATGAATATTTTGATCATAAAATAACAAAAGAAGAAGCAATTGCTAAAATTAAAAAGAATTCAAGAAGATATGCGAAAAGACAATATACCTTTTTGAATCATCAAATGGATGTACATTGGATCAATACGAATTATGAGGACTTTAAACAAACCATCGAAGAAGCTTATCGATATGTAAAAAAAGTTTATAAATTTTAAAATTTATGTTATGATAGACACATTTAAGGAGTGAGAATATGATAGAAGCAACATATGTAATGATAAAACCAAATATTGCCAAATTGGAGGCATCTTTAAAAGACCCAATCGTAAAAGATATCATTTCTAGATATAATGCTTGTGGGTTAGATGTTATTGCGATGAAAAAAGCACGTTTGACTTTAGAACAAGCAGAAGTTCATTACGATCATTTAAAGGATGAAGATTTCTTTGAAGAATTAACAAATTTCATGGCTGATGAAGTGATTGAAATGATTGTTATTGGAGAAAATGCCGTTGAAGTTGTTCGAAAAATCAATGGACCGACCAATGTGTTAAAAGCTAGAAAAGAATCTCCAAATTCGATTCGAGCTTTGTATGGAGATCCTAATTTTGCGTGTGCAAATGCTATACATGCATCGGATTCAAAAGAAAATGCGGAAATTGAAATCAATCGTTTTTTCCCAGAACTTCATTTCAAACAACCAAAATTTTTAAATATTCCAGAGGCTAAACGAAGCTTGGTAAAACATAAATATCTTGCAAATAAAAGTATGTAAATTTACATACTTTTTTACTGCTTAAATTTATTGAATATAGAATGTGTGGTATACTAAGTATGGAGTGTGAGTGCAGTATGAAAGATAAACATAAAAAAACAAAAAATAAAAAAATGGTTTTTCTTTTTCTTTTCTTATTATTCCTAGTTTTTTTACTTTTTGGTATAGGTTATTTTTATCGTGTCAAAACAAAAGAAAATATTAATGCGAAAGCCGTGGAATATTTTGAAAGTATAGAGGCCGAAAAAGATTTTGGTAAAGAGAAAGAACAAGTTGCTTATTCTTCTAAATGTGCTTCTGTTATTCGTTATCCTATTCTTTCGATTTCAAGTATTGATCAAGATTTAGAAGAAAAAGTAGAGACGATGGAAAATGCTTTTTATCAGAAGTATAAAAGTAAAGGAATTTCACTTGGGAAGATTCAGTATTATTTATTTATCGATTATGAAACTTTTTATGGTGTTGATGATGTTATTAGTGTTGTATACCATCAAACCATTTTAGATAAGGATGGTAAGGTTATATCTGAAAAAGTGAACCCTTATCATTATACATTGCAGACAAAAGAAGAAATCACAGATACTTATATTTTTATATCTGGATATGAAAAGAAAATTAGTACTTATTTAGAGAATTATTATAAAGAAAAAGAGGGATTAACGCAAAACTATGCAGATACTACTTATGAACAAACTTCTTATAATTATATTTTAACCAGTAATGGTGTATATGTTTATTTATTAAAAAAAGATTTATATAATACAGATGGTATCGAAAAAGTTGAAATTCCATTTGATGCTTTAAAAGATATTATGAATTTAGATGTCTCTAAAAAAGTAGAAAGTTTAAAAGAAACTTCTAAAGAAGAAAGAGAGTCTTTCAAGGAAGATCATAAAAAAGTTTTTATCAAACAAAAGACCAATGTTTATGAAAAAAATAATAAAAACAGTACGTTTTTAGGGGTATTAAATAAAGGAGATTATATTGAACAGATTGCTGTAGGCGATCATTTTATAAAAGTAAAATATCAAAAGAAAGAAGGATATATTTCTTTATCATCTATTTCTTATGAAGCAATTGCTAAAGAAGGTTATGCGTTGGTTGATGATACGATTTTGTTAAAAAAGGGAACAGTGATCTATGTAGATGATTCATCCGCTTCAAGTCAAATAACGACACTTTCTAAAATGAAATCGGTTGTACGTATCGGGAAAACAAAAGATTGGCATGAAATTCTTTATGAGGACTCTATTGCATTTGTGAAAACTTCAGGGATTGTAACGGATGTACAAGGAAAAACACCAATTTCTATTTCGAAAAATAGAAAGTTGGATCCAAATAAGCCTATGGTGGCTTTGACATTTGATGATGGGCCAAATCCAACGTCAACCAATAAAATTTTAGATGTTTTAGAACAATATGGTGCGGTTGCTACTTTCTTTGATTTAGCCAATCTTATGGAACAATATCCATCTGTTGTCCAAAGAGAAGAGGAAATTGGATGTGAAGTGGGTACGCATACCTATTCTCATGTGGATTTAACAAAGTTATCTATAGAAGGGTTACAGGAGGAAATGGATAAATCTTCAAAGGTTTTTAATAGGGTGTTAGGTCATGATCAGGTACTTGTAAGAGCTCCATATGGTAGTGTCAACAATCAGGTTCGAAAATATCTAGGATATCCAATGATTGGTTGGGATATTGATACTTTAGATTGGAAATATAGAAATAAAGATAAAATTTTAAATGAAGTACGTAAGATAAAAGATTATGATGGTCGTATTATCTTGATGCATTCTATTTATAATACGACAGCTGAAGCTGTAGAAGTATTAGTCCCAGAACTGATAAATAAGGGATATCAGCTTGTAACGGTTTCAGAACTTGCAAAATACAATGGTTATGATTATTTGAATCATGGAACAGTGTATTATAGTTTTCGATAAAAGAGATTGAACTATTGACGTCAATCTTTTTTCGTTTTAAAATAATTATAGTAATAATAGGAGTACTGATAGGTGAAGAAAATGAAAAAAAATAAAAAAGGGTTTAGCTTAGTTGAATTGTTAGTTGTTATTGCTATTATTGGTGTTTTACTTTTGATTTCTTTTCCTTTAATTAATCATTTGGTGGCGAGAAATAATAAAAGTAAATATGATGCTTATCGAGATATGGTTGAAGAAGCAACAAAAATCTATATGGATGAGCTAGGATTTAAGATATCGGGATGTTATTCTTTATCGGCAAGTGAATTACAAGCACAAGGGCTTCTTAGTAATTTTTCGGAACAAGATTTAGATGCGGATGTTTTTATTTATACGGATGAAGAAGGGAATATAGATGATATAAAAATTAACATTTATGATGAATCTTTGGAAGATCCATCTACATGCAATGAAAGTGGTTTTGGAGAGTGTGAAATTGTAGATTGGAATGAAATACTCGCATGTAAATATGAAATCGTACAAGATCAAAGTGCTTATGGACAAAATGCAGACTTTTCTGGAGCGAATGCTCCAAGATTAAAAGAAAAGATGATTCCTGTAAAATATGATGGAGAAAATTGGGTAGTCGCAGATGTAAATAATTATAAATATTCATATGTCTTTGAGGAAGATTATTCTTGGTATAATTATAATGATGGTTATTGGGCTAATGCAATTTATGTAAAAGAGGATGCCTATTCAAAGTATGTTACAAATGGTGAGTTTACTATGCAAAAGATTGTGAGTGAGGATGATGTATTATCATGGTGGGTATGGATTCCAAGGTTTGCTTATAAACGTGATAATCGTGATTATCTTATAGAGTTTTTAAAGGATACGGATTCAAATGTATCAAGCGGGTATCAAATCGCAGAAGCTTTTGTTGACCCAGATTATAATAGTGATGCTACAAACGAAGAACTTGATAAAAAGTATTCTGAAGATTATGGCTTTTGGGTAGGAAAATATGAGCTTGGAAAAGAAGGAGATACCTATGTTGTAAAACAACAAGATGATGCTTCTAATTATCTTACGAAGCAAACAGCGACGGAATTTATAAATGCGGGTACTCAAATCACAGGAGCACATACCATTCGTAACAAAGAATGGAATACAGTCACATTATTATCTTTATCTAAATATGGGAGTGAAGATTCTTCGTCTGAATATACGACAGATAATAATAGCGGGGTTTATAATATGGCATCAAATGTAGAGTTTACGGCAGGAAATTTAAGAGGACTTACCAATTTTAATATTAAAGTTACTTGTGAAAATAGTTGTAATGATAATGGAGAATCTGTAGTTACAGCTGAAGAAACGACAGTAAATACTTCTGGCTCAACAAGTGGTTGGCTTTTTCGCCCTTATGATAAAAAGAATTATTGTAATCCAAATGCTTATGATAAAAATACGGCTGTAACTGCTTGTTTGTTAATCGTAATGGATGGAGGAATTCCTACATTAATTACCGATAATGATGTAGATATATATAATATGAATTATCATTGGTATGCATCAGGTAGTATTCTGGATTCTTATACTTGTGATACGAATTTTTGTGTTTATGGTCCAAATGGTAGTACAATTAAGTCACCAAATAAAGTAGACAGTGATGCATTTTTAACTTATAGTAGTTTTAGATCTGGTTATCCAAGATTTTCACTTACTTATAATGACGATGGTACTTGGACACGAAAAACAACAGCAGTTTCTGGTCAGGTGACAAATGCTTATTTATGGACTTTCCGAGGAAATAATAATATTTCTTCTACAAGTTACTATGATGATATTACGATTGATTATGATGAAATGATGGAAAAATTAAATAATACTTGCCAGCCACAACTTACTTGTACAGAAGAAGATAAAAAGACAACAACGAAAACGGTTTATCAATCTTCTTATACTGAGTATGATGCTAGAACTCGAGTAGTAATTCGTTAAATAAAGAGAGTGATGCTATGCAATATTTAGAAGAATATATTAGGTATTTAACTTATGAAAAACAATATTCAAAATATACGGTTGTGAACTATGAAAGCGATATTTTAGAATTCATGGAATATTTGGGTCAAGAGGGGATTTCATTACTAAAAATTGATTACTCTCTTATTCGTGGTTATCTTAGTTATTTATTTAATGAAAAAAAAGATAATAATACGACAGTCAGCAGAAAAATCAGCTCTTTAAGAGGTTTCTATAAATATCTATCCAATCATGGGTTAATTAAAAATAATCCTTTTCGTTTAGTCTCATTACCTAAAAAAAACAAACATTTGCCAAAATATTTCTATTATAATGAATTAGAAGAATTATTTAATAGTTGTGATACAAAAACACCTCTTGGTCAAAGAGATGAACTTATTTTAGAAATGCTTTATGCAACAGGAGTGCGCGTGAGTGAGCTTGTTAATATTCAAGTTGCAGATATTAATACGTATGATATGACGATTAAAATATTAGGAAAGGGTAATAAAGAGAGAATTGTTTCTTTTGGAGAATATGCAAAAGATGCTTTGGATTTGTATATATCGGATGGTAGAAAAACTCTAAATACTAAAAATAGTAATTATTTGTTTTTAAATCATATAGGTGGACATCTTACAACGAGAGGGGTACGTGATATTTTAAATCGTATTATTAAGAAAACAAGTTTAGATAAAAATATTTCTCCCCATATGCTAAGACATACTTTTGCTACACATCTTATTAATGAGGGATGTGACCTGCTGGCTGTTTCTGAGTTGTTGGGCCACGAAAGTGTATCTGCAACGCAGATTTATACACATGTAACAACAGATCATCTAAAAGACGTTTATTTTCATACCCATCCGAGGGCTTATATAAATGAAAATGAGGATAAGTACAATGCAAACAAAGAGTAAATTGTACTCTTTTTTCTTGACTCGAGGTGGGCTAATATTTATAATAAATTCATAATAGGAGTGTGTAGCATGAATAAAAAAGGATTTAGCTTAATTGAATTGTTAGTTGTTATTGCTATTATTGGTGTTTTACTTTTGATTTCTTTTCCTTTAATTAATCATCTCGTCGAAAAAAATAACGAACAGAAATATAATGCTTATCGGGGAGTTATACGCGAGGCGGCTAAGGTGTATATAGATGAACTTGGTTTTTTAATGTCTGGTTGTTATGAGATTAAAGATGGTGATAAAACAGGTTTTGAAGTGTTAGAAGAGGCTGGATTGCTTACGAATATAGAGGACGATTGTACGGGTACACGAGTTTATATATTAATGAATAGTGAAGGAAAGCCTACAGATTATAAAGTGAATTTAATATGTAATGGCAAGGCGATTGGCAAACAAGAATATATCGAGAAAAAATGTGAATATGAAGTAGTACAGTATAAAGATGCATTTAATTCCAATGTTGATCCGAATGTTAATTCTCCAGAACTAAATGCAAAAATGATTCCTATAAAGTATTATAGGAAAGATAATACAGCACAATGGATTGTGGCAGATGAAAACAATCTTAAAACTTCTTCCGTATTTGAGGAGGATTATGCTTGGTATCTTTATAATCAAGATTATTTAGCGAATGCAGTTTATGTTAATGAAGATGCTTATTCAAAATATGTACAAGATGGTAAGTTCCAAGTAGGCACAAAGCTTGATGAGGAAGATGTTACAAGCTGGTGGGTATGGATTCCAAGATTTGAGTATAATAATACGGATATTCATTATCTTATAAATACACGTAAGGCAATGAAGGAGGGATATAAGGTTCATCCGGCTTTTACAACTACACAGCAAACAGGAAAGAAAGAATTAACTGGTTTTTGGATAAATAAAAATATTAATTTAAAGTCAGCTGTTGATGAAAATGGAAGTATTGTAGGGGATGATATGCATAGTATTCAAGAATATTTGGATTATGGTATTGACTTTTCTAAAGAAAACCAGTCTCATGTAACACGCGATTTGGAATTTAATGCGGCTTACTTAATTAATTCTGATAATGAGACTAAAATTAATGATATGGATCAAGTTCAGTTTACAGGTGGAAATTATGGAGGAGGAAGCGCCTATCGCTTTAATAATGCTATAGCAAATATTTATTATATTGGTTCCTCAGGATCTAAAGGAGAGATTATTACAGAATGTAAGTGGGATCATTACGATGGCTTGCGTTTAACGACATATTATGATTGCAGTAACAATTGGAAGATTTGTGCTTTAAAAACAAATGAAGATTATATGGAAGGAAATATTTCAAAATGTGTAGAGGGTAGATGTACAAAAGTACTCAAAATGCGCTTAAAAGCTTCTCCTAATGGTGTGGTTTCTTTTACAAATGATGAAAAATCAAGTTTGTGGTACAAATATATTGATATTTATGATGACTATGTAAAAAATCAAATGTATATTGACGATTTGTGTTCTAAAACTGATTTTAATGCTTCGTCTTCAGCTAGTTTTCAATCTCCTTGGACATTTCGAAAATCAGATTATAACGAGGTGGTTCATAGTGCATCTTATAGTGTCACCTATAATTTTTCGTCTTTGTATAGTCAATTAAATAAAGAGTTTCTTGCTAGTAATAATATAGGGCATACAACGAATATGACAGGCAAAACAGTTAAAATATCGGCTACACTAGGTACAAATCCTTTGGATCGTGTGTTTTCTTACGGTACAAGGCTTTCTATGTATTATTAATGTCATTTTCTGTAAAAAAGTGGCATTTTTTATTGAATATTTTTTGTCTTATTGTTATACTATAAGGGTATGAAAAGAAAGGAGAAAATATCATGAAATTTGTTTATTTATTTAAAGAAGGTAACGCTGACATGAGAGCCCTTTTAGGTGGTAAGGGTGCTAATTTAGCAGAAATGACAAATTTAGGTTTACCAATTCCACAAGGGTTTACCGTTACTACAGAAGCTTGTACGGATTATTACAAGAATGGAAAAACAATTTCGGAAGAAATTCAAAGCCAAATTTTTGATGCTTTAAAAGTATTAGAAGAAATGCAAGGTAAGAAATTTGGTGATAATTCAGATCCACTTTTGGTTTCTGTTCGTAGTGGAGCTCGTGCTTCTATGCCTGGTATGATGGATACAATTTTAAACTTAGGTTTAAATGATGAAGCTGTAGAAGGCTTTGCCGCTAAAACAGGAAATCCAAGATTTGCTTATGATTCTTATAGAAGATTCATTCAAATGTATTCTGATGTTGTTATGGAGGTTCCTAAATCATTCTTTGAAAAAATCATTGATGAGGTAAAAGAAGCTAAGGGAGTTCAATACGATACAGAACTTACTACAGAAGATTTAAAAGAGTTAGTTACTCGTTTTAAAGCTGTATATAAAGAAGCTATGAATGGGGAAGAATTCCCACAAGATCCAAAAGAACAATTAATGGGGGCTGTTAAAGCCGTATTTAGATCATGGGATAACCCAAGAGCTATCGTTTATAGAAGAATGAATGATATCCCTGGTGATTGGGGAACAGCTGTTAATGTTCAAGCTATGGTGTTTGGTAACATGGGAGATACTTCTGGTACTGGTGTTGCCTTTACTCGTAATCCAGCTACTGGAGAAAAAGGCATTTTTGGTGAATACTTAATTAATGCACAAGGTGAGGATGTTGTTGCAGGAGTTCGTACTCCACAACCTATTTCTAAACTTGCAGATGATATGCCTGAAGTTTATAAAGAATTTATGGAAATAGCTCATAAGTTAGAAGATCATTATAGAGATATGCAAGATATGGAGTTTACGATTCAAGAAGGAAAACTTTATTTCTTACAAACACGTAATGGAAAAAGAACAGCGCATGCTGCAATTAAAATTGCTTGTGATTTAGTAGACGAAGGTATGATTACGAAAGAAGAAGCTGTACTTCGTATTGAAGCAAAATCACTTGATCAATTGTTGCATCCAACATTTAATACAGAAGCATTAAAGAATGGAGAAGTTATTGGAACTGCTCTTCCAGCATCACCTGGAGCTGCGGCTGGTAAAGTATATTTTACTGCAGAAGATGCTAAAGCTGCTGGTAAAGGTGGACGTGGCGAAAGAGTTATCTTAGTTCGTCTTGAAACTTCACCAGAAGATATTGAAGGTATGAATGCCAGTCAAGGTATTTTAACAGTTCGTGGTGGTATGACATCACATGCTGCTGTTGTTGCTCGTGGTATGGGTACTTGCTGTGTATCTGGATGTGGCGATATTAAAATCGATGAAGAAAAGAAAGAATTTACTTTAGGTGGTTATACATTCCATGAAGGAGATTATATTTCATTAGATGGTACAACTGGTAAAATCTATAAAGGAGATATTGCTACTGAGGAAGCTTCTGTTGGTGGAGACTTTGGTAGAATTATGGCTTGGGCTGATGAAATTCGTACTTTACGTGTAAGAACAAATGCAGATAATCCAAGAGATACATTAAATGCTATTAAGCTTGGTGCTGAAGGTATTGGTCTTTGTCGTACAGAGCATATGTTCTTTGATGAAGAAAGAATTCCAAAAATCAGAAAGATGATTTTATCTGATACAACGGAAGAAAGAGAAGAAGCTTTGAATGAATTAATTCCATTCCAAAAAGGAGATTTCAAAGCTATGTATGAAGCTTTAGAAGGAAAACCAATGACAGTACGTTATTTGGATCCACCTCTACATGAATTCTTACCTACAACAGAAGAAGATATTAAAGCTTTAGCAGAAGATATGCATATTTCAGTAGAACAAGTTAAAAATAAATGTGCTGAACTTCATGAATTTAACCCTATGATGGGACACAGAGGTTGCCGTTTGGCTGTTACTTATCCAGAAATTGCTAGAATGCAAACAAGAGCGGTTATGGAAGCTGCTATTGAAGTAAAGGAAGAAAAAGGATATGATATTGTTCCTGAGATTATGATTCCACTTGTTGGAGAAAAGAAAGAATTAAAATTTGTTAAAGATGTTGTTGTTGAAACAGCAGAACAAGTTAAGAAAGAAAAGAATTCTGATATGCAATATCATATTGGTACTATGATTGAAATTCCAAGAGCTGCACTTACTGCAGATGAAATTGCTGAAGAAGCTGAATTCTTCTCGTTCGGAACAAATGATTTAACACAAATGACTTTTGGATTCTCAAGAGATGACGCTGGTAAATTCTTAGATTCTTATTATCAAGCTAAGATCTATGAATCTGATCCATTTGCTAAGTTAGATCAAAAAGGTGTTGGTCAATTGGTTAAAATGGCTGCTGAAAAAGGAAGAAAAACAAGACCTGATATTAAATTAGGTATTTGTGGTGAACATGGTGGAGATCCATCAAGTGTTGAGTTCTGCCATAATATTGGTTTGAATTATGTATCTTGTTCTCCATTTAGAGTTCCAATTGCACGCCTTGCTGCTGCACAAGCTGCTATACACGAAAAGGAGAATAATTAGTCCACAGTTACAAATGGATTTAACCTTGTTTAATCATCGATAAAATATCACAATATAAGATCTAAGGGAAAAAGGACTAAATTAGACCAGAATTTCAAAAATTCTGGTCTTTTTTTATGAAAAATAGTATTTTTTACCAAAAATTTAATGCTTGAGAAACGAGGTAAACTCGAATTGAATAAATGTTATGAAATCAAAAACATTGTATATTCATTTTTTAAATTTATATAAATAACAAAATATAAAACTATCGATTTTTATGGTAAGATATAATTAACCAATTAAAATCATCTTAGATTGGAGGTTAATTATGAACAATAAAAATTTAATGTTAAGACAAATGATGATAATATCTGATATGGTTCCATATATGAAAAGAAAAAATATTAAATTTGAAAAATGCTCAGAGAAAGACGCTGAAATATATTTGAGAGAAAATAATAATTATTATAATGTAACATCTTATAAAAATAATTTTGTTAAATATCAGTGTGGTAAACAACAAGGAAAGTACATAGATTTGGATTTTGCATATTTAAAAGATTTATCTATTATAGATTATAGGACTAGATTAGTACTATTTAAAATGATCATTGATATAGAACATTATTTAAAAATAAGAATATTAAATACCATAGAAGATATAGTAGATGAAGATGGTTATAAAATTGTTAATCTATATTTAGAAAAAGATTTTTATGATGAAAAATGGCCTAAAAGAGTACATGAAAGTATCAGAAAAAAAGTTACAAATGAATATTATCAAAAAATATTTTCTAAATATGACTTAGATAAAGATACTAAAATAGAAAATATACCAATTTGGGAATTTCTTGAGATAATAACTTTTGGAGAGCTGATTAATTTTTTTGCGTTTTTTACTAAGTATTATCAATTGGAAGATAATCAATATATATTTATTTTAAGGGAAGTAAATAAACTTAGAAATGCAGTAGCACATAATTCTTGTGTACTATCTGAATTAGCTAAAAAGGATAATACACATAGAGCTGATACATTAGTTATTCATTATTTGAAAGATTGTGGAATAGGAAAGGAAAATAGAAATACTAAACTTTCTAATTCAAGAATAAGACAAATTACATATACTTTGTATATGTTTAATATTATAGTAAGTAGTGAAGGTGTAAAAAATAATGTTAAACATGATATTACAAAATTATTTTATGAAAGAATAATTTTGAATAGAAAGTACTACAATAATAATGAACTATTGAAATCCATATATAATTATTTTGATAAAATTATCAAAAAAAATTATAAAGAAAATTCGGATCAATAGTTTGACATAGAAAAATATTTGTGGTATATTATCTATGCAAGGAAAAAATGTTAAATCATTTTTGTAAGGGGTCTATTTTCGAATAGAGCCCTATTTTTTACCAAAAGTTATCAAAAGAAAATAATTAATGAAAATGCTAGTTCATTGACTAGCATTTTTTATTATGTTATAATATACCATTATTAAAAAAGGGGACATGCGAAATATGGGGGCTAATGATTTTGATTTTAAAGATAAGGATTTTTTAAAAGACGTATATGCTTTAATAAAAGAGAAAGCTAAAGAGGAAGAACACTTATTTAGCGATAATAATCCGGCTAAAATAGAAAATAATCCTTTACTTGCGGATTTTGATTATGTCTATCAACATGCTGAATATCTTTTTTGTTTTTGCGTATTTGATTATCAAAACTATCAAAAAGCAGATCAATATTTTACCCTGTTTAAAGTTTTAACGACGAAATATAGTTTGGAAGAGGATTATAATACGTATATAGTTTCAGATCCACGGGTTCTTGATTTAAAGTGGGAACGTTTTTGTAGTGAGTTGTATAGTTTTTTATATCATGCCATGCAAGATGAGCGTGTTTTAATAGAAGTTATCAATAAAAAAGAAGTTATTGACTATTTTACAAGATATTCTTATTTATATGATCATAATGCATTGTTTCGTGATTCTACTGCGACTGCTTGTAGTGAATTATTAAAGTATTCACAATTTCATTCTTACTATTTGTACCATCCAAGAGATCTAATCTATTTAATGAAAAAATATCCTTTTATAAAAGTTCCACCTGATGTTATGTTAAATACAAATATAATACAGAATGTTACACATGAGATTGATATGTATAAATTTTATTCCATGTTATACTATGTTGGTGAACAAGTATCGGAGTATCATTATTTAGAAGAACATAAAAAATATTTGGATGAACAAATAAACAATATAAAAGATGGGATATTGCCTTATTTTTATGATGCCTATTTAAAAAGTAATCATCATATATCAATATATGATATAAGAAGTTTTGCTTATAGATGGAATTTTAATGTAAATAGAATGTGTAACATATTTAAAGAAAAAGGCACAAATAAATTAAAAAAAGATACTTTATTTCAAGCATTAACAAAAGAATATTTGCTGGATATTTATATCAGTAGACATTTTGAAACCTATCCAGATAATTTAATCATTGATATTGAAACTTTAACGAAATTTGCAAAAGAGAATCATAAAGTATTAAAAGGGCAAATTATTTATGATTTTATCGCCAACTATAAAGAAAAATCCATTGATGAGATTATTCAATTTTATAATGCTTCTAAAAATTTAAATATAAAAGAGATATTATATGACGACTGGAATAAGCAAATAGAATCTTTTATTAGCGAATTAAATGAAACTATTCTTCTACCTGAAAAAATAGAGGATTATGAAGTTCATTTATTGAATGAAGAAGGAAAACAAAAACTTACTGCAAGTGATGTAAAAATTTTTGATATTACTAATATAGATGCACCAATATTAGTTCATAATACTTCCGTATCTAAAGAGAATCAGGAGGTTATAGATAAGACTTTACAACAAATAAAAACAGGGTATAAAGAACGATTGTGTTTGAGTTTACAAGATAAAAATCATACAGAATTTTATACAGAATCTTTTGTAGAAGAAGCTAAAGATAAAGAAATAAAATTTGTATTTGGAAAAATGGAAGCAAACAGAGTGGGAATTGTTTGTCATGAAGATGCCTATTCCATTGGTATTGATACTGTTGAATTTGGAAATTTTGGATATATAAGAAGTTTGTATACGGTTCAGTCTTTACTAGATCATACAACGAGATACAATGAAATTGATTATCTTATTTCTCATGAACCCTTTCTCCCAGTTGCACTTCTTTGTGAGAATAAAATAAATGATTATGATATTAATTTAGCGTCTAAGCTAAACATTCCTATATTTTTTAGAGAAAAGAAAAACATTTTAGAAAATACAGAGATTCATGAGGATCATAAAGTCAAAAGAAAGTATCAGCATATTGGGATTTTAAACTAATGATTTCTTTTGAAAATTCTAGTACAAAACTTAAAAGAATGGTATACTAGTATTTGAAGAGTAAAGGAGAGATAAAATGAAATTAGATGGAAAAGTCGCAATTGTTACAGGGGGAGCTATGGGCAATGGCCTAGGCATTGTAAAAGTATTTTTGAAATATGGAGCGGATGTCGTGATTATTGATTATTCCGATCAATTAAATCAGACGGTACAAGATTTACATAGTGAGAAAGTTTGTGGTTATCAAGCAGATATTCGTGATAAAGAGCGTTTACGTAGTATTGTAGAAGAGGTAATTGCTAAGAAAGGAAAAATTGATATATTAGTCAATAATGCAGGGGTTGCTAAACTTGAACCATTCACAGAGATGTCTGATGAAGTAAGAGATTATCATTTTGATATTAATATTAAGGGTACTTGGAATATGAGTCAGGTTGTTGTTCCTTATATGATTAAACAAAATTATGGAAAAATTGTAAATTTATCAAGTGTAACAGGACCAATGGTAGCGGATACTGGAGAAGTGGCTTATGCAACGACAAAAGCAGCGGTATTAGGATTTACAAAATGTTTGGCTATGGAACTTGTTAAGAGGAACATCAACGTCAATGCCATTATGCCTGGTTATATTATGACTCCTATGGTAGATGGTATTGCCAAGGATTCTAACGCCAGTGATCCAGAAAGTGTTGTAAAGGGAATCGCTGCGGGTATTCCAATGGGAAGACTTGGTACAATTGAAGAATTAGGGGAATTAGCTGCATTTTTGGCAAGTGAGGAATCTAGTTATATAACAGGCCAAGGTATTGTAATTGATGGAGCTTCCACTTTGCCAGAAACCAATAGTGTAGGTGTATAAAAATTCTAAATTAAGGACTATTTCTAGTCTTTTTTTTATGCTATAATTTTATTGTATGGAGATGATGCTATGAAAGTACTATGTGTAGGACAAGCTTCTTATGATATAACATTACTTATGAATACATATCCAGAAGAAAATAAGAAGTTTCGTACTTTAGATAAAATTGAGTGTGGTGGAGGATCTGCTTCTAACTGCGCATATTTGTTATCCAAGTGGGGGATCGATACTGCTTTTGCGGGAGTGGTAGGAAAAGACTTTTATGGAGAACAAATTGAAAAAGAGTTTCAAAATATAAAAGTAAATACAAAGTATTTGGATAAACAGGAGCAAACGTTAACCACGAGTAGTTATATTATTGCAAGTTTAGATAAAGGAACTAGGACGATATTAACGAATCGAAAGATTGATCAGAGTATTCGTATTCCTTATGAAGAAGAAAAATATGATATGATTGTTTTAGATGGATATGAAAAGGATTTTGCACTAGAAGTCCTTGAAAAAAATAAGGATGCGATTTCTATACTAGATGCAGGTAGTTTAAAAGAAGCAACTGTTGAGCTTGGACATCATGTAAAGTATTTGGCTTGTTCGAATGACTTTGCTAGAGAATATACCAAATTTGAGCTTGATTATGATAATTTAAATACTTTAATCCCAATCTATAATAAATTAAAAGAGGATTTTGGGTGTGAAATTATTATTACTTTAGAGGAACATGGCTGTTTTATAAAAACGGATACGTATAAAGTCATTTCTTCCATTAAGGTCGATGTAAAGGATTCTACAGGAGCTGGAGATATTTTCCATGGAGCACTTGCTTATTTTCTTTTAAATGGGTACGATTTAGAAAGTGCAGTAAAGCATGCGAATATTACAGGTGCATTATCGGTTACAAAAGTGGGTGGACGAAACTCTATGCCTGAACTTTTACAAGTAAAGGAAATTTGTAGACATGTATTTCGCTAGAAGTAATATTCCAACTCTTGATTTACATGGAAATCCTAGAGATATTGCAAGGGTATTGGTTGATGAATTTATTTATGATAACTATGTACAAAAAAATAGAGAAGTTATTATTATTCATGGAATTGGTACTGGGATTTTAAAAAGAGAAGTTCAAAATACATTGAAAAAGAATAAGTATGTAGAAAGCTTTAAAATCAATAATTTTAATGTTGGTGAAACTCTTGTCATAATTAAGGAATAATTGATTGACTTTTCGCATTTTTTGTAGTAGTATAAAAAGCAAACTTGGTATAGGGGGATTATGATATGAATGAGAATTATGAAGATAATAAACATGAATTATTAAGAAATTTTATTTTAAAATTGGTATTAATCATCTTATTTATTTTATTGATTGTTTGGGTAATTCCAAAAGCAACAAATAAATCTTATCCAGATATAGATTTAAGTGCTATACAAGGAAGGATTTTTAGTGATAATATTGAATTGATGAAAGATGCCGCTACAAATTATTTTACAACGGAACATTTACCACAAAATGTAGGTGATCAGGCAACTTTAACTTTGCAGGACATGTATGATCAACATTTACTTACAGAAGTAACCGATAAAAATGGGGAGGCTTGTTCTGTTTCTAATTCTTATGTTACTTTGACCAAAGAAGATGATGAATATTTAATGAAAGTCAATCTTCAATGTGGAGAGGAAGAAGATTATGTTTTAGTCCATATGGGATGTTATAATTATTGCTCTACTACGGCTATTTGTGAAAAATCTTCTACTGTAGATTCTTATGTAGATAATTATACAAGTAATCGTGCAGGAGGAAATGTAGGGGATAATGCCTCTTCTGGCTCTACAAGTGCAACAAAGAAAATAAAGAAAACAACAACAAAAACAACGATTTATAAGAAGGTAATTACAACGGTTAAACATACCATCACAAATATTATTACTGATGTCACTACGGATGGAACTGTAGATCCAGACGAGCCAAACGCTCCAAGTGATACAAAGGATTATCTATATGAATATATGAAGACGACCCAAACAACAACGTATAAGTGGGGGCCATGGTCCGATTGGAAAACCTATGTAGATGCAGATGGTATAAAAGATATTACTTGTGATCCTAAAGATTTTACTTGCTTAAAAGAAGTACAAACCAAGAAAGAATTTGAGAAAGTAGGTACTTATACACAATACTATAAGAGAGAAAGAGAAGAATCTCAAAAGCTATCTTCTTATACAGCTAAATATTGTAAGAGTTATAATTATGTTGTTTATGGAAGTACGATTTACTATACTACAGGTTCTACAAGTGGATATAATTCAACCTCTAGTGGTTCTTGGGTAAAATCTGGTTCTGTTCAAACATATACCAATCCACCAGCAGATTCTGCTACCGTGCGTTATGTACTTGTTGGTGCTGATTACGATGATTGTGAAGATACTTGTGTAACAACACCTAAATTTAAATATCAAAAATATGTTTATAAATATAGCTTAAAGAAAGCAGGTACTTATCATTCTTCTACTGATTATGATCTTGATGTTACTTGCTCTGAAGTTGCAACAAAGACAATACCTGTTTATGCAACTGTAAAAGTATATGATGTGGTTGAACGTGAAGAGCCCGCTTATGCTTATGTAAAATATTATCGTACTCGCACACGTACATTAAATACATCTAGTTCCAGTGATGTAAAATGGAGTTATTATAATGACCGTACGTTATTAGATAATGGATATGTTTACACAGGAAGAAAAAAGGAAAAATAATAGGGGGTGCGTGGAATGAAAAAATTAAAAATTAATAAAGAAAATATTAAAAAACATAAAAAAGGAATTATTGCAGGTACAGTTGCATTTGCTATTGCTGTTGGTGGTACGATTGGAGCGATTGTTCTATCACAAAAAAATAAAGATAAAATCGATTTAAGCAATGTTACAGATGATCAATTACGTAATTTAACCTTTGATGAATTGATGCAATATTTAGAAGAAGGATTAAAGAAGGAAAATGCATTAACAGTTTATAATTTTTTAGATAATTTTAATGGGGATTTAGCGGATAGTCTATATTTAGAAGGAGATAGGGACAAGAAATTCCAGATTCCTTGGGATACGGCAATTGCTATGGTTGTTGGATATAACCAGTTTGATGCAACAGAAATGTATGAAATGTTCGATCAATACGATTTAAGAGCAGAAGATTTATATAAATTAATTAAAGGTTATACAACAATGTCTATTCCAGCTTATCTTCGTTTAACAAATAATACTGGAATTGCTGATTTGATTCAAGATCAAGAATCTTCTGAGTTTTATTTGAAATATGAAAATAAATTAATTGATATGAATGAAGCTAGATTTCAAGCATTAAAGTCGGGTAGTGAAGAAGATGAAAATGTATTTTATGCTCAAGCAAAAGCGTTTAATCAGATGGTAAGAGATGACTTTTTAAATGATAGTGGTGAAGTGTCTTTTGGAAGTCAAGCTATTAGTTACGCTACTGGATCTCGTGCTTCTGTTGTGCCTATTATTTCCGCTGCTTTAGAAATCACTCGAAATACACCAAGTAGGTTTAGCGATGAAGAGATTGAACAGCTTAATTTAGATGGATATTGTAATACAATAGAGGAAACGATTACGACTAATGTAGAAAAATTAGAAACTGCAAGGATGCTTGCGGGATTAGATTCTGTTACTGAAGCTACTGAGGAAAAAAATGAAGAAAAAGAGGTAACTGCTATTGATATTAAATATGAAATTATAAGAGATGCGGCTATCAAACAATTAACGGAAGAAAATAAATATTACATTAGTGATGAATTATCAACACTTCCAGTTATTGATTTTACGAAAGAGGCTGCTGAGGCTTTAACAAAGCAAGCTGAAACGTATACTACGACACAAGCACAGAAAAAGCAAGGTTCTACTACAACGAAAACGTATAGCAGTAGAGATGAGTTGGTAAAAGATTATCCTAATTTGGCGGATGAGGCAAAAAGACAAGAAGATAAAATTAATCAACAATATGAGAAAGAAAATGAAGAAGCAAAGAAGAAGGCTCAAGCAGAAGCAGATAAAAAAGCAGATGAAAAAAGTAAAGAAAATGAAGCTGCTGCTAATAAAGAAATTCAAGATAAAAATGACAATGCAGAAGTCAAAGATGAAGATGGAAATGTTTATGATGGTTACGATGTTAAACCAGGCAATAGTGGAGATGTTGTGATTGATGATGAACATACAACACAGGATCAAAATGGAAACAGTCGTCCTAATTTCGATGGTCCTATTTATGATTCCAACGGGAATATAATTGCTGGCAAGATAGGAAAAATTATGATTTTAACAAAGAGATTTTAATCAATCTCTTTTTTATTGACAAAATAACAGTTTTTTGGTATACTATAGGGCAATTAATGGATAGAGTAGAGGGGTGCTTTATGATCAAACTAAATAGTTATGAGGGATTTATTACGGATCGAAATTTACTGTCTTGTTTATGGCTTGCGTGTAATGATTTTACTACGGATGAAATTTCTTCTTTTGTTACTAAATTGAATATAGACCCAACAAAAGATTTTTATGATATTTCAAAATCGGTTTTTCGATATACTAAAAGCTTAGAGGACTTTTATCTATCACTTACAGAAGATAATTCTACTTTTGTAAAACGCATTTTTATTAATTCTAAAGCAAATCAAAAACTTTTTAATCAATATGAGAAGTTACTTATTGAAATAAATCGCGCTAAGATGGATTTATCTAATTCCATTTCAAAGACGAATTTAGAAGAAAAAAAAGATGCTTTTGCGAATGCAGCTATGGCGTTTTTTCATCGCGTGAGACAAGACTTTTTTGTCAATGATCTACTTACCACTAGTGGAGATAAGAATGATTATAATGATGGCGTTTTTACTTTATTATTACCTGTAATTCATGCGGCTGTTCGTAATTGTGATTTTTATCGCAAAGAATTTTTTGCTAAAGAGAATAAAAACGAGCCGACTTTGATATTAACAGATAGGCAAATGGATGTTTTGGATCAAAGATTACCAATCAAGACATTAGAAACAATTAATGCAAATTTGGAGGCTTTGGAAATTGTAAGAGAAAGTAAAAATTGTCAAGGTAAAACTTATAAAAAACAGAAAAGTTGACAAAAATAGACAGTTGTGATATAATATAGTCATCTTGAAAGTACAGGGGTTCAAGGTGTATATATTCAGGGATAGGGGTTGAATAGAATGAAACAAACTTATATATTTGAGTATCAAAATGAAAATGATTTTAGAAAAAAAGAAAGATCTGTAAGAAAGTATAATATGCTTGCTTATAAAAAAATGACATTTGAATATTATCCAGAAATTCGTAATGGTAATTTTTTAGGAAAAGTAGTTGATGAAAATAAGAAAGAAAATACAAAGGATTATGAATTAAAATTACCTACTGATATTATGTTTGCAAAAGTTCATGGAGAAATGATTTTGCATTATACGGTTTATTTTGATAAGCATATTGTTTTACTTACAAACATTACTCCTGAAGAAATATTAGAAGAAGGCCATAGGGCTGAGCTTTCTACTTATAAAGGGGTTATGGTTTCTAAAACCAATCCAGAAAAAGATATGTTTAAAATTAATTTGTTGAATATGTTACAAAAATAAAAGGGCTTGGCTCTTTTTATAAAAGTACAAAAAAGGACTTGCCTAAACCGTCCGGTTATGTTATTATTAATAAGTAACCAATTGGACCCTTAGCTCAGTTGGTTAGAGCATCCGGCTCATAACCGGGCGGTCATAGGTTCAAGTCCTATAGGGTCCACCATTTTTATGCGGGTATGGCGGAATTGGCAAACGCACTAGACTTAGGATCTAGCGGGGCAACCCTTGCAGGTTCAACTCCTGTTACCCGCACCATATTTGATATTCAACTCAAAATTTTAGATTTTGAGTTTTATTATAATTAAATTTATAAGAAAGTATATATTTTTAAATTTTATTTAGTAAGAAATATTATTTAAGGGGATGGAAAATAAGATTATGAAAAATATAAATAATAAAGTTTATTTAATTGGTATGGTTTAAACATTAATTAACAATCACAATCAAACGGATTTAGGAACACACTTATTAGAATACAAAATAGGGTTTACAGATATAAATTCAGGCGATGCTTATATTGATGGAGATGGTAGTTTGGGACTTGCTGTTCGATTGAAAAATAAGGAAAATAATATTATTGAATGGGGAGAAATATACTATAAGCCTTTAATGAAAAATACTACTTGTTATAGTAGGGAGGGAAGAGAAGAAATAGAAAAAAGATTCAATGAAATACTAATGGGTTCGGTTGAAGATAAAATGAAGTTTATTACTCGTTTAGAGAATAAAATTTTAAAAAGGCCTTATGCGAAAGACAATTTAGTTGATCCTGTTTTTTCTGACTTTTTTAAAAATTTAAACTTTTTGGCTTATGATTATCCAGCAGTCTCTTTAGGTGGTAAATTTCCAAAAGAACAGCTTCCATTTTTAAATGTGGCTTTTGATATAGTCATGGATAGTCTTCCTCAACAGTTTAGCGTTCAAACTGGTAAACAATATAAATAAATTGTATTTCGATGATTGGAAAACTTTGGCTAAATATAATATTGAACCAAAAAATGTAAAAGTATTTTAAAGGATTATAAGAAATAAGAACTTGCTCAAAGTTCTTTTTTTATGTTATTCTAGTTATAGAATAGGAGTGTTTTTATGAATAAAGGGAAAACATATTATACGTTTCAATTTAATGTTGATCCAAATCTAGTAAATCAAATGGTTATGAATTGGTTACTTGCGAATCAATTTCAACTTACAAATAAGAATGGAGAATCATTTTATTTGTCTAAGGATATGTGGTATGGAAAAAGAGGGTTTCAATACAGTATTGTAGGAAATGTTTTACATATTTATGCTTGGACAATTGGTATTGGAAATACTTATTTTATGTTGGATGCGGGTGGAGTAAACAATATGGCTAGTGTTAGTTATAAAAATCTTTTATCTTTATTATTTTCTAAAATGAATGAATTGAATGCATCTGTAGGGGTTCAAACAGTTAATAACAATAATATGTATACTCAAGGGCCTCATATTTCTCAATTTACTCAAGAATTTCAAGATAAAGCCAATCAACAAAAAGAAAGAATGTGTACTATTGGTTTTGTTTTATCTATAATAGGTTTTTTAATTTCACTTGTTGGAGTTGCTTATGGTGTGATTGTTTACGTTTTAGATTTTTATTTTGCAGCCCAAGGATTAAAGACTAGAAAACGAAGCATGGCTATTGCAACGATTTGTTTATCCATTTTATCAATTGCCATTATTATTCTTCAGCTTATCTAAATTTTCTATTAAAAAAAGCACACAACTGTGCTTTTATGAGGAAAATATTGATTAACGGCAATTGTTTCTTCCTCTGTCTGATCCGCATAAACAGAAAATTACGAATACAATAATGATTACCCAAATCCACCAAGAATTTGAATTGTTATTGTAATCAGAACAGCAATAATATGGAACGCCAAAATTATACATAAAATCAAATCTCCTTTCCCTATATTATACTTAGACTTGCTATTTACAAGTATAATAAATACCTATTATTTTATTAAAAGGAGGGTATATGTTATCTTTAGAAGAAAAAGTGAACCAACTAAATACAATTTTAAAACATTCGAAACGAATTGTCTTTTTTGGTGGTGCTGGTGTTTCGACAGAAAGTGGTATTCCGGATTTTAGAAGCAAAGATGGTCTTTATCATCAAAAATATCATAAAGATCCCGAATATATGCTTAGTCATACGTGTTTAGTAAGAGAACCAGAGGCATTTTATAAATTTTATTTTGATAAAATGATTTATGAAGAGGCACAACTGAATGTTTGTCATAAAAAGTTAGTAGAATTAGAAAAAAGAGGAAAATTAAGTGCTATTATTACACAAAATATTGATGGGTTGCATCAACAGGCGGGATCTCATCATGTGTTAGAACTTCATGGGAATGCTTATAGATTATTTTGTACAAACTGTGGTCATGACTATCATTTAAAAAGCATCAGAAGGGAGAAGATTCCTACTTGTCCAAGTTGTGGAGGATTATTGAGACCGGATGTTGTTTTATATGGAGAAGCTTTAAATGAAACAATTGTAGAAGAAACAATTTATGAGATAAAGCAGTGTGATACTTTAATTATTGGTGGAACGTCTTTAGTTGTATATCCAGCAGCGACTTTTGTACAATATTTCAGAGGGAAAAATTTGATTATTATTAATAAAGATCAAACGACTATGGATGGGCAGGCTGATCTTATTATCCATGATGCGATTGGTAAAGTGTTTTCTAAAATCGATATTTAGTTTCTATCTGATTTCAAAAGTGGTTTCGTCTATAAATTTATAATTGGTTTTATATTTTAGTTCTCTGACAAGGCGAAACAAAGCGTCATCTTTTGCTTTTGCTTCAATCATCACATCGAAATCTCGATTTAAAAATTTTATGTTTTCTATGAATTTGATGAAAGAATCGGAATTTATGTAGTCATGATGACTTCTAAATTCTTTTTTTAATTTACTTTTGGGAGAAGAAAAATGAATTTTTGGTGTTTCTTGTTTCCAGGTTTGAAAAATTTCTTTTATATAATCTTCAAACCTTTCGTTTTCATCGTGATTACAAATAAAATGGTGATAATCAAAGACCATAGGAATATCGAGTTGTTTGGCAATATATAATACATCTTTGGCAGTAAATATTTTATCGTCATTTTCAATCGCAATTGTTTTCTTTAAATAATCTGGTAAATTTTTAAAATTATTTATAAATCTAGAAATACTTTTATCTTTGCCAAAGGTATTTCCACCTATATGAATCAAAATCGTTTTCTTTTTTATTTGTAGTGCATCTAATATTTGATAATGGTATTGTAGGATTTCGATAGTATTTTGTACAATGCTTTTATGCACACTATTTAAAACAGCAAATTGGTCTGGGTGAGTATCCATACGAATTTGTGTTTTTTGAATTAGTTGGGAGAGTCTTTGAAATTGTTTTTTAAATGGTATTATATAATCATAATGTACTTGATTGTGTGTGGCTAGAGGAATGAGTTTTGATGTTAATCTATAAAAATGAATATTGTTTTTACTGTTGTATATGAGTATTTTTTTCAAATCATTTAAATTGCTTTTGATAATCATATATAGTTGTTCGTAGGGTTTTTGTTCTTTTACAAAGTTGGTATAAGTCATAGTACGAGAAGTGGTTGTATTTTCTAATGCTTTGGATAAAGCGACATAGCCTAATCTTATTTTCATATTGGTCACCTGTTTTTAGTATGGTTTGGTTTTTTAATTTTATTTTCTAAATTAAAAAATAAGAAAGGAGTTGTATCCTTTCTTTTTTCTTGATATAATTGGAGAGTAGAGAGGTTGATATTATGGGTAAAGTTAAAGAAGCATTGAAATCGGTTGATAAAAAGTTATTTATTTATTTAGGAATTGTTTTGTTTATTGCAGTTGTTGGTATTATTATAGCAGTTGTTATCTATCATGTGAATAATTCTAATTTATCTTATAGTGAAATCGAGGATAAATTAGAAAGTGCAGCACGTAGTTATTATACGGATAATTCAAATTTACTTCCTAAAAACGATGGTGGAGAAGTAACGGTTCGTGATTCAAAATTAAGCGAAGAAGGTTATATGAAACCAATGGATAAATTAATTAAAGATGCATCTTGTAATGGAAAAGTTATTGTCCGTTTAAATGATAATAAATATACATATACAGCATATTTGGATTGTGGTAAAGAATATACAACAACGGAAATTGCAAACAAGATTTTAGAAAATGGTACAGTGAGTGAAGGAGAAGGTTTGTATCAAGTTGATAATGATTATGTTTATAGGGGAGAAAATGTAAATAATTATTTGCAATTTAATGATCGTTTGTACCGAATTGTTCGTATTTATGAAAATGGAACGGTTAAAATTATGTTAAATGATGATTATCGTGAAAAGATTTATGTATGGGATGATCGATATAACGAAGATGCTAATTATAGTTATGGGTATAATACTTATGAAAAAAGTCGTTTAAAAGAAGCTTTAGATAGTATTTATGAAAATTATCGTTTAATGACCGATGATTCTTATAAAGAAAAGATTGTTCCTGTTGATTTATGTATTGGAAAAAGAGCCAGTGATGATACAAGAAGTGATGCAGCGGTGGAATGTAGTCAGACACTTCCTGATCAATACGTATTTACAATTACTGCTTATGATTATATGCTAGCGAGTCTGGATGAGAAATGTACAAGTATTATTTCAAGATCTTGTCGTAATTATAATTATATGGTTACTGATTTTAGTTATTGGACAATTACGGGTGATCCAAGTACGACATATAATGCTTATCATGTGAGTGGTGCGCTTTCTTCTACTGAAACATCGGATAGTCATGCTTTAAGACCAACTGTTGTTTTAAGTGAAAATAATATGTATGCATCAGGGGATGGATCTTTAGATAATCCTTATACAATTAAATAGTTTTCGTAAAAAAGATATAACTTTCGTTATATCTTTTATATTTGTATTTTAATATGATATTTTTCAATCCATAAATCGATTTGATATAAATAAGCAATTAATTGAGGCCGAGTCATTAATTGTCCAAACCAAGGAAGTATATCATCTTCTTTTTTATTAAGTAGAGTCATGATTTGATTTATATCAAATAATGTATATAAGGCGCTATTTTTATTTTCTAATCTTTCTTTTAATAAATTAGTTACAGCATTTAAGAAAATGGGATTATGGGTTTTAGGATAAGGATTTTTTTTACGATATAAGACTTCTTCTGGAATAATGTCTTTAAAGGCTTCTCTTAGAATGTATTTTTCGGTATTGTTTCTATATTTATAATGAAATGGTAGATTCCATAAATATTCAATAAGTTTTGTATCTGCAAAAGGAACACGTGCTTCTAAAGTAGCTCCCATACTCATTCGGTCTTTTCGATCAAGTAGAGTTGTCATGAAATGGGTCATATTTACATAAAATAAGCGTTTGTATTTATCTTTTCGATCTCGCATGGATAATTCTTTTATGGTTCTTTTATATTCTTTTTTCAAGCATTTCTTTAACTTTAGTTTTTTTCTTAATGTTTTGTTTAGAAGTTTTTCACGATCTTCTATATTATTAATCCATGGGAATGTCTTTCTATTATTTAATTTTTCTTTATAGAACCAAGGATATCCTCCGAATATTTCATCTGCACATTCTCCGGATAAGATTACTTTAAAATCTTTTCTTATTTCTTTGCAAAACCACAATAAAGAACAATCAATATCGATCATACCGGGGTAATCGCGATAGTATAAAGTGTCTTTTAAATAGGCAATGACTTGTTTTTGCGAAATAGTTTTATAAATATGATTGGTATGGAAGGTTTTGCTCATAATATTGATGTAGTATTCATCAAGTGAAACTTGAAAGTCATTCTTTTTAAAATATTTTTCATTTCCTTCATAGTTAATGGAGTAGGTTGTTAGGGGTTCTTTTTGGTTTTGAGCTACTACTGCGGTAATAATGGAAGAGTCAAGTCCTCCTGATAAAAGCGTAGCGATTGGGGTATCTGAAACTGTTTGTCTTACAATGGAGTCTGTAAGGATTTCTTTTATTTTCTTTGTAGCTTCTTCAAAGGAATCTGTACATTTTTTTGTTTTTAGCTTCCAATATCTTTTAATTTTTATATTTCCTTTTTTATAAATCATATAATGGGCTGGACGTAATTGTTTTATGTCTTTAAACACACCGTGGCCTTGTTTTCTACTTGGTCCTAAAGCCAGAAGTTCTTCTAATTCTTTTTTAGAAAGAATGGGCCTGATGACTTTACTTTTCAATATGGACTTGATACTAGAAGAAAATAGGAAGTTATTGTTTTTCAATGTATAATATAATGGTTTAATTCCAAATCGATCTCGAGCTAAAAAGATGGATTTTTCTTTTTGATCGTATATCGCAAAAGCAAAAATACCTTCTATTTTCTCTAAGATTTTTTCTTTATAGCAGTGATATCCTTTTAGTAATACCTCTGTATCACAGGTGGTATCAAAATCATAGCCTTTTTTTAATAAATCTTCTTTTATTTCATTTGTGTTATATAATTCTCCGTTGTAGATGATGATTAGATTTTCATAATACATGGGTTGTTTTCCGTTTTCTAAATCAATAATGGACAATCGATTATGTCCGAGCAGAGTATGATTTTCAAAATAATAGCCTTTGGAATCGTATCCACGATACTTCATCAGTTCTAACATTTCTTTGAAGAGATTCATATTTTCTAATAAATCTTCTTTATGATTAGACCAACCTAAAATTGCACACATAAAATCACCTAAAATATTATATGCTTTTGCAGTGAATATGACAAAAAAAGTGCCTAGTAATAGCGTACGATACTTATGAGATGATTGTATGAAAAAAAGAATCAAATTAAAAACCAAACAAAAGAAGGCAAGTAAGAAAAAGAAATTTGTTATTTATAGTAGTATTACCTTTTTAGTCGCTTCTTTTATTCTTACTTTAAATACTTTAAAGTTTAAAATCTCTTTAGGGAGTGATGAATTGATTCAATACATATTATATTCTTCGAATCATAATATGGAATATGAATATGATAAGAAAAACATTAGTAAAAAAATTGTTGAATTTTTGACGAATATTACTTTGGATAATCCAAGTAGCATACTTTCTAGTAATTATCGAAATTTAACCGATGAAGAAGAAAGTTTGAATAGTGAATATATAGAGGATCCTTATCCAGATAAAAAAATTGATGAACCTCTTGTCTATATCTATAACACGCATCAATTAGAAGAATATTCATCTAAAAACTATGAAGAATATAATGTAACACCTAATGTATTAATGGCTTCTTATATATTCAGAGAAAAATTAAACCGCTTGTCTATTCCTACGATTGTAGAAGAGACGGATGTAAATGAAATCTTAAAAATCAATTCGTGGAAGTATTATAAAAGTTATGATGTGACCAGGATGTTGCTTGAACAGGCTAAAGAGGATTATTCTTCGCTAGAATATTTTATTGATTTGCATAGAGATTCTGTTTCTCATGATAAAACTTATGTCAAAATTGATGGAAAAGCTTACGCAAAAGTTTTATTTATTGTAGGATTGGAAAATAAGAATTATAAAGAAAATTTGGAATTTACAGAGGGGTTTAATGATTTGATTCACGAGAAATATCCGGGTTTATCTAGAGGAATTTATAAAAAGCAAGGCGAAGGGGTCAATGGTGTTTATAATCAGGATTTAGATAAACATGTTATTTTGATTGAACTGGGAGGGGTTGATAATACGATAGAGGAAGTAACCAACACCATTGATGCTTTATGTGATGTATTATTTGAATATATTGGAGGTGGACAGTGAAAAAAAATGTTGTTCGGCTATTAGGTATTTTTCTGCTTATCATCTTTTTTGCTTTAATTATTATGAATTATACAGGATTTTATGAATATAGGGTATCTAAGAAAACAGCATTAACCAATGAAAATATTGAAAAATTTGAAAAAGATATTGAGGAAGGCAAAGATGTAGAAGTCTCTGATTATTTAGAAGAAGATAAAGATAATAGCAATGGAATTAGTGATTTAACTTTTAAAACCAGTCAAACGATTGGGACTGTTTTTAATAAAATGATTACTTTTTTATTTAAATCGATAGAAAAAACAATGACGGAATAGTGTTGTTTTTCTTTTTTTTCCTTCTTTTTTCATGTATAATAGGAATAGGTGAAATATATGGATCAAAATAAAATTCGAAATTTTTCAATTATTGCACATATTGATCATGGAAAGAGTACTTTGGCGGATCGCATTTTAGAACAGACCCATGCAATTAGCCAAAGGGAAATGAAAGAACAATTATTAGATAATATGGATATTGAAAGGGAAAGAGGCATTACTATTAAATTAAATGCGGTGGAATTGAAATATACTTATCATAATGAAGAGTATATCCTTCATTTGATTGACACGCCTGGACATGTCGATTTTTCTTATGAGGTTTCTCGTTCTTTGGCGGCTTGTGAGGGGGCTATTTTGGTTGTTGATGCGGCTCAAGGAATCGAGGCTCAAACGCTTGCCAACCTTTATTTGGCTTTAGAAAATGATTTAACGATTATTCCCGTTATTAATAAGATTGATCTACCGAATGCAGATATAGAAAAGGTAAAACAAGAACTTATGGATACGATTGGTTTTAAAGAAGAAGAGATTCTTTTAACTTCTGCGAAAACGGGACAGGGTATACAAGAATTATTAGAGGCGATTATTACTCGTATTCCAAGTCCCGAAGGAAAAATAGATGAACCTCTGCAAGCTTTAATCTTTGATAGCTTATTTGATCCTTATCGAGGGGTGGCGATTTCTACTCGCATTTTTAATGGTCGAGTAAAAGTAGGAGATAAAATTGTGATGATGGAGACGGGTGCTACTTATGAGGTGGTAGAGCTTGTGGTTCATACCCCTAAGGAGAGACAAGTACAAGAACTCGTAAGTGGAGAGGTTGGTGTGATTTATGCTTCCATCAAAGATATCCAGGATGTTAAAGTTGGTGATACCATTACGCTTGCTAGCCATCCAACAAAAGAGTGCTTAAAAGGATATAAACCAATGAAACCTATGGTCTATTGTGGTCTTTATCCTATTGAGTCTTCTAAATACGATGATTTAAGAGAAGCTTTAGAAAAATTAAAATTAAATGATGCTTCTTTAACTTTTGAACCAGAAACTTCAAAAGCTTTAGGATTTGGTTTTCGAACGGGATTTTTGGGTCTTCTACATATGGAAATCATAGAGGAGAGAATTGAAAGAGAATTTGGTATTGATTTAATTGCAACTTCACCATCAGTTATTTATGAAGTACATCTAACGGATGGAAGTACAATTTATGTAGATGCTCCAACAAAAATGCCAGAGAAAGTAAAAATAAAAGAGATATTAGAACCGTATGTCAAAACAAGTATTTATACGCCGAATGAATATATAGGACCTATTATGCAGTTGTGCCAAGATAAAAGAGGAAAGTATCTTTCTACAGAATATATTGATAAAAACAGAGTAAATTTACATTATGAGCTTCCTCTTTCGGAAATTATTTATGACTTTTTTGATAAATTGAAAAGTTATACCAAAGGTTATGCATCTTTTGACTATGAGATTATTGGGTATAAGCCTAGTGATTTAGTAAAACTCGATATTTTATTAAATGGAGAAGTCGTGGATGCTTTATCTGTGATTGTTCATAAAGATTTTGCTTATCATAGAGGAAGAGTTATAACTCAAAACTTAAAGAAGATTATACCAAGACAGCTTTTTGAAGTTCCAATTCAAGCATCCATTGGGCAAAAGGTTATTGCTAGAGAAACAGTGAAAGCGATGCGTAAGGATGTCTTGGCAAAATGTTATGGTGGAGACGTTACTCGTAAAAGAAAATTATTGGAAAAGCAAAAAGAAGGAAAGAAAAGAATGAAAATGGTAGGAAGTGTTGAGATTCCACAAGAAGCTTTTTTAAGTGTTTTACAGATGGATGAAAAATAAAAATATAGGTGGTCAAGCATGAAGATAAATTTTAAAATTACACATAATGGAAAATCTGTTTTTATACCAATAGAGAAAGATTCTTTAGAATTTCAATATGGGTATTGTCCAATTTATTTTCAAGTGGAAGATTTTTATTATAGTGGAGTTATTGATGCGGATTACAGGACGGTTGTTCCTTTTGTTTGCGAAGAGAGTGAAGAGGATTTTTCGGTAACAACGATTTTTAAAAACGATAAAGCCATCTATGGAGTAAAAAATAGGGAGTTTTATTTGATTGATTTAAAAAAAGTTCAATTTAAAAAACAAGAAGATTGTATAATTCCTATTCAATATGAAATGAAGTTTGATGCTTACGATGATCTTGATGATACTAAAGCATTGCTTTTACAAAATCAAGAGTTTTTTCTTTATGATGTGAGTTTAGGAAAACCTTTGTCGTTTCCTTTTCATTATATGGAAAGAAAAGATAATGATATATGGAGTTATCTTTATGTTGTACCTAAAATAGAGGCTCCAACTTCAGTTTTATGTTGTAAGATGGATTTTAATGGAAAGATCGACCATCATGTTTGGATTAATAATATATCAGCTTGGTATAATGATGCTTCTTTTGCAAGTCAAGATACTTTGGTTGATGAAACAGTTAAAATATTTCAAAAATTGACGAATGAGAACGCAAATGGGTACCGTATCATGCATTAAGGTTGGAGGCTGTTTTATGAAGAGTGTTTATATTCATATTCCATTTTGTAAAGAGATTTGTAGTTACTGTGATTTTTGTAAAATGTTGTATCATTCATCTTTTGTTGATTGCTATTTAAATGCTTTGGAAAAAGAAGTAAAAGATAATTACCTAGGAGAAATATTGGATACCATTTATATCGGTGGAGGAAGTCCTAGTTGTCTTTCCATTAAGCAACTAAAAAAATTATTTGAAATTACATCTTTATTTAGAACAAGCCCTCATTTAGAGTTTACAATGGAAGCAAACTTTGATTCTTGTGATGAAGAGAAGCTTTTGTTATTTAAAAAAAACAAAGTCAATCGTCTTAGTTTTGGTATTGAGTCTTTTGAACCAAAATTTTTAAAAGTTATGAAGCGAAATCTTTCTTATGAAGAAGTTTTGGAAAAAATAAAGATTTGTAGAAAATTAGGGTTTGATCATATTAATGTCGATTTAATGTATGGGTTTAAAGACCAAACTTTGGAAGATTTAAAAGAGGATCTTAATAAAGTGCTTTCTTTATCGGTGGATCACATTTCTACTTATTCTTTAATCTTAGAAGAACATACAGAACTTTATATGCATCATTATAAAAGAGCAAATGATGATTTGGATAGTAAGATGTATTCTTTGATTATGAAGGATTTAGAAGACAATGGTTTTTATCATTATGAAATTAGTAATTTTTGTAAAGAAGGGCATGAATCAAAACATAATTTAACCTATTGGAACAATGAAGAATATTATGGGTTTGGTCTTGGTGCCTCTGGTTATATTAAAAATAGAAGATATACCAATACAAGAAGTTTAACCAATTATTTAACAGGGAAGAGAGTACTCGAAATAGAAACCCTTACTTTAGAAGAGCAAATGAGTTATGAGATGATTTTGGGGCTTCGAAAAACAAGAGGAGTAAGTAAAAAAGAGTTTCAAAGAAAATATCACTTAACGATAGAAGAAAAATTTGCTATAATGGAATTAATTAAGAATCAATTACTGATAGATGATGGAGAATATATTTTTATACCAAAAGAGAAATTATATGTTTCCAATGCTATTTTAATTGCTTTTGTAGGAGGGAATGTGTGTGGATAAAATAGCTGTATTTGAAAGAGAAGTCGATTATATTAAAAATAAGAGTTATAGGGAAGATTTAAAAACTTTAATTAATCTTTTACCGGATTATTTTTTTGAAATTCCTGCTGCGTCAACTGGAAAATACCATCCTTCTTATGCGCAAGGGGAAGGTGGACTTTTAAGACATACAAAGGCTGCTGTACGAATCGGGTATGAATTACTTAGTGATCCTGTTATTGGAGATAAATATACCGATAATGAAAAGGATTTAATGCTTATGGCGCTTCTTTTGCATGACGGATTAAAACTTGGACGAGAAAAAAGCAAATATACAAAATTTGATCATCCTATTTTAGCAGCAGAATTTATAGAGGAAAATATGGATTTGCTTCATTTAAATGACGAAGAGATTGAATTTATTGGGGATTGTATTCGTACCCATATGGGTTCTTGGACTACAGATTATGATGGAAATGAAATTTTAGAAAAACCACATACGAAGTATCAAAATTTTGTTCACATGTGTGATTATTTAGCCAGTAGAAAATGTATTGAACTACATTTTGATGAACAAGGCAATATCATTGGATAGAAAGGAGTAGACGATGGGAAAAATAATTGTTATTGAAGGAACGGATTGTTCTGGGAAGGAAACACAAACGAAACTGCTTTATGAAAAGTTAAAAAATCTTGGTTATAAGGTGGCAACGATGTCTTTTCCTGCTTATGATACGCCAACAGGTAAGATTGTTGGAGGTGCTTATTTAGGAAAAAAAGAGATTGGACCTTGTTTGTTTCCTGAAGGGGCTGTGCATGTCGCTCCAGAGATTGCTTCTTTATATTATGCTGCGGATCGAAGATATAATTTAGATCGATTATTACAATTAAGGGAAGAAAATGATTTTTTGATCTTAGATCGTTATATATCATCGAATATGGCTCATCAAGGAAGTAAAATTGTTGATGATGAAAAACGTTATTATATTTATCAGTTTATTGATAAGTTGGAGTATTGGTTGTTGGAACTTCCAAAACCCGATCAAACGATTTTCTTACACATGCCAGTGGAATATGCCAACGAACTTAAAAAAAATAGAGTGAATATAGATGAACATGAAAAAGACGAGGCGTATTTAAAACAGTCTGAAAAAGCGTACATAGAACTTTCGGAGATGTATAACTGGTCGGTTATTGAATGTGTGCAAGAGGAAAAGATTAAATCTATAGAAGAGATTTCTGATGAAATATTTCAAATTTTGCATAAATCATGAAACAAATAAAAAAAGAGGAATTTAAATAATTTCCTCTTTTTCTTCGCTTGGAATAATTTCTTCGTTTTCTATTTTTGCTTCTTCTAATTGGGTATTGTTATTTTTTTCTTCATTTTGCTTGGTATCTTTGTTTTCTTGTGGTGGAGGAGGAGTAGACGATGCTTTTGCTGTTGGTTCATTTTCAAATTGATGATAAGCAATGGCTTTTGCTAAATAAATTCCATCTTCATCATCCATTTCATCATCAATATCAATAATTTTATAAATTTCATCAAAAGTTGTTAATCCTTCTAATACTTTTTCAAGACCATCCTGTAACATTGTAATAACATCTGTTTTATAAACCAAACGTTTTAGTTCTTCACGATCAATATCAGAATTGATGGCTTCTCTTACTTCATCGTTAATCAGTAAAACTTCTTGAATTGCAATTCTTCCTTTATAACCACCATTGCATTCTTGGCAACCCGCAGGATTTGCTGTATAGATTTCTGAAATATCCTTTCCTAATGTTTTTTTAAATACTTTCTTTTCGTATTCGGTCGTTTCTTTTTTGATACAACACTTTTTACAAATTTTTCGTGCTAATCGTTGTGAAATAATTCCAGTTAGAGAAGTAGAAAGTAAATAGCGTTCTACGCCCATATCGATTAATCTTTCGATTGTGGTTAAGGAATTGTTGGTATGGATGGTTGATAAAACCAAATGTCCTGTAATCGATGCACGAATCGCAATTTGAGCGGTTTCTGAATCTCTTATTTCTCCGATTAAAATAATATTTGGATCTTGTCTTAATATTGCTCTTAATGCGGATGCAAAAGTCATACCAATTTCACTATTGACTTGTACTTGGTTCACTCCTTCAATATTCATTTCAATTGGATCTTCAACAGAAATGATATTGGTGTTTTCTTTGTTTAGAGCTTGTAAAATAGAATAGGTAGTTGTACTTTTACCTGTTCCAGTCGCACCGGTTACTAAAACAATTCCATTGGGTACAGAAATCATTTTTTTTAGCTTTTCGAAATTAACTTTAGAAAACCCTAAACTGTCAATTCCTTTTAAACTCATTGAATAATCTAAAATTCGAATTACAATTTTTTCGCCCTCATTGGTTGGAAGACAGGATACACGCATATCGACATCCACATCTTTTATTTTTCCTTTAATGGCACCATCTTGAGGAAGACGATTTTCTGTAATATTCATTCCGGAAATTAACTTAATACGCGTGGCTAGGTTTTTATGGTATAAAGAGGGAACCAAAGCGTGATTTCTAAGTTCTCCATCGATACGCATACGAATTTTTAATCCATTTTCGACTGGGTCAAAATGAATATCACTCGCACGGTTTTTCACACCATAAACTAAGATGTCATCTACTAAATCCACTATAGGAATTTTAGAAAAATCGTATTCTATCATAAACTTGCTCCCTTTTTATCTTTTACTCTAGCTTTTATTCATAATTTATTATATAATAATTTAGGGATATAATCAATAAGGAAAGTGATTTTATGAAAAAAAATAAAAGGGGTTTTATTCTTATTGAACTATTAATTGTAGCTGTGTTTACCGCTTCCTTATTTACGTTTCTTTATGTAAATATCATTCCACTTATGGGAGATTATGATCAAAAAGAAAAGTATGATACGATTGATACAAAGTATGTGCTTTATGATTTAAGGCAAGAAATATTAACTTATGATAGCAATGGTACAGATGGCTTATGGGATGAAATCAAAAAAGATATTCAAGAGCAAGGCTTTGCGCGTTTGTATGAATATACGAATGATGGGATTGCTTGTAATAGTGATTTATTTAAACAGTGGGATGAAGAAGGTATTGTTGGTGTTGATATAGAGGATCCACAATATAGTAATTTATCTGAAGAAGAAAAACAAGAAAAGATTGCTAAAATCGCGGATAATCAGCAGACCAACAATTGTAATATTTTATTGACTACGCATCATATCCGTTCTATTTATATTACTCGTTATGGGCTTGGAAGTTATGCAGAAGGAACCGATTTGCCAGAAGGTTATCATAATTTAAAAGAAGAATTAAAAAATGGTAAAGTTCTTGTTGATGAATGTCAAAACGACGAGTGTAAAGATGCAAATGGAACGGATTATGCGCAAAGTACGGAAGAATATATAAAGAAAATGAGTAATTTTACCTTGGGATATGAATATAAAAAAGAGTATTATCGAATGATTGTGTGTACTTATCCACTCGATAGGGAAGATACCTATTGTGGTACAATTGAAATTATGAGAAAGTAGGTAAAAGATGAAAACAAAGAATAAAGGGTTTACTTTGATTGAACTTGTTTTAGGGCTTTCTTTAATCGTACTTATCATTTTACCTGTATTTGGGGTTGTGATTAGTTATAAAAATAAAGAAATTATGGAGGCCAATAAAGCAGATTTAACAAGTTTTAAAAATCGAGTCTTAACAACTATAGAATCGGATATTGTAGAAAAGGGTGTACAATATACTTGCGAATATATTCATAAGATATCGGATACGGATTATTTAGTAGAAAATAATACACAACGTATTATGTTTCGTGATCATACGTATGCTGATTTAACGATTGACCATGAGCAAAAAAGTATTATCTATACAACGTATGATGAAGAAAATAAAAAAATTGATGAGCAGACTTTTGTTCTTCCGGTTCAAGATGCTGTATTGGAAAATGCAAGTTATATTCGTGGAGAAGAAGGACATGGGACAGGAATCAGTGGATATGATTATTTTTATATTTTTCCGCCCAATGAGATTCAATTAAAAAAATATACAGATGGTAAGACGCATTACGAAAATGATATAGCCGTTTTAGACAATAATTCTACGGTATTGAAAATTTTTCTTCCTATTACTTATGAAGGAGATGATTATAGTATTGTAATTACAACTACTTTTACTTATGAAGTTGATAGTCCATCTTGTGGAGCGAATACAGAGAATGGAAATTATTGTCCTTATAGTAATAAGAACAGTTATGTTGTTTCAGATGATGGTTTTACTTGTACCAATAATTTTTTATCCTCTCGTTAAAAAAATAAGAAAAAATAGATAAAGAGAAGAGGCAAGAATTGCATGAAGTATTCTAGAGAAGAAATATCTAGAATACTTTATTTTTATATCTTTAATGATTCCTAGCACTTGCATATGAATACAAAGACCTCCAAAGGATAGAAAGATGGTGATGATGAGTCCTTTTAGGTGGATGGATAAATCCATTGCGGATATATATTTTATCCCTTGCGTGATTTCTAAGAAACCTCGTAATATATTTTTTAAAAGAATTGGTAAGTCTATATATTTAAAAAGAACTGTTGTAAGCACTAAAAAAACCGTAATGGTTCCCAAAATGTATGCTAGGGTATGAATGGTATTTTCAATCGAGTTTGAAAAGCAGGCCACAAATGGTTTTTTTGTTTGTTCAAATTTAGATTGTGTTGTTTCTTGTTTTTTTTCACGTAAAAGGATTCCTAAAATAAAATTAGCGCCATAATGGGCAAATAAAATACATAAACATATTTTTTGATTGTTTAATAAGGAAAATATGGTTCCGAGTATAAATAGAGGGTTTGAGAAATGTGTAAAAGTAATTAAATGATTAGCTTCTTTTAAAGTAATAATTTTTTCATGATATAATTTGGTTATATATTTTGCACTGGAAGGAAATCCAGAGAGTAAACTCATGATAATTACAAAAGCACAAACACTTCTTAGATGAAATAAAGATTGAATCGGTTTTTTGAGCATGTTTCCTAGAATGCCTACAAATCCGTAATTGATCAGTAGATCGGCTAGAATAAAAAAAGGAAATAGGGAAGGAAATATATTTTTTTTCCATATTTCTAAAGAAAATATACCAGCTTCTATAATTTCTTTTGGATTGGATAGGATAAAAAATAAACATAGAATTAAAAATGATAATATCGTGAAATTGTATAGATTTTTTTTCATATTTAGCCATCTTTCTGTTATAATTAGTAATAAGGGATGATGTTATGTTTAGTAAAGTATATGAGAAACTGAAGAAATATTTAAAAGAAAATTATAAATTTATATTATTTGAAATCTTTCTTATTTTGATTTTGGTGATGCCACTTCCTTATTACATTAATACAACAGGTGGTATGATTGATGTATCAAAGTATATTGAAGTTGAGGGGGCTAAGAAGAGTAAAGGAAGTTTTAATTTAGCTTATGTTACGAGTTACCGTGCTACAATTCCTACGTATTTACTTTCTTATATTTTACCTGGATGGGATATTGAAAACGTGGGAGATTATACGTATAACGAGAGTGAAAGTGCATCGGATGTATCAAATCGTGGGCAACTTTCTTTAACGAGTGCGAATAATGCGGCTGTGGAAGTGGCTTATACAAAGGCCGGGAAAACCTATGAAATTACCAATAGTTATTTTAATGTGTTTTATATTATGGAAGAAGCAGAAACTTCCTTACAAGTCGGCGATATTTTATTAGAATATGATGGGCATGAACTTACGGATACAGAAGAATATATCGAGTACATTTCTTCTAAGAAAGAAGGAGAAAAAATCACTTTAAAGGTGCTTCGTGATGATAAAGAGGTTAATGCTTATGCAAAAGTAAAAATGATTGATGGGGAAAAATTAGTAGGTATTAGTATTTATAAAACATTTGATTATAAAACTGACCCAGAAATTTCTATTCATTTTACTTCTTCTGAAGAAGGTCCTTCGGGCGGTCTTATGACAGCTCTTGCTATTTATGATCAATTAATCGATGAAGATTTGACACATGGACTTACAATTGTAGGAACAGGTACGATTGATAGTGAAGGAAATGTGGGAGAAATTGATGGGGTTCCTTATAAATTAAAAGGTGCGGTTAAACAAAAAGCTGATATTTTCTTTGCCCCAAGTGGTTCGAATTATGAAGAGGCTAAAGCATTACAGGAAAAGAATAATTATGATATAAAAATTGTAGAAGTAAAAACATTTGATGATGCCGTTCATTATTTGGAAGAGTTGGATTAGGTGGTTTTATGAAAAAAAAGAAGTTTATACTTTTAGGAATTCTTTTCATTCTTCTTATTTTACTTGTTTGTTTTTTCGTTTTTAGAAAAGAAGATGACAAATTAAGTGATGCAGAAAAATTTAAAGAAGAATATGAGGTCTATAATGGAATGACCACAGAAGACGGTTATAGTTATCCTACTGTTTCTGTTGATGAGAACAATGTAATGTATTATGCTACAAGTGAAGAAGTATTAAAAATTTTAAAAGAAGGAACTGGAATTATTTACTTTGGTACACCAAGTGATCCATGGAGTCGAAATGCTGTAAATGTTTTATTACAGGCAAGTGCTTCTACCCCTATAAATCGTATTTATTATTTGGATTTAAGTAAAAAGTATGATGTTTATGAGGTAGAGAATGGACAAGTTGTTAAAACAAAAGAGGGATCGGATGCTTATTATGAAATGGTAGATCTATTACAAGAGTATTTAAGTAATTATTTGGTGTATGATGGAAAAAAGACTGTAGACACTGGTGTAAAACGAATTTTTATGCCTTTTGTTGTTTTTGTGGAAGATGGAAAAGTGATTTCAACTCGAAAAGGAACAACCGATAGTCATATTAATAAAGGCAATGGCTATATTGAATTAACAGCACAAGAGGAAGAAGAGTTGTTTAATTATTATGTTGATAAAATGACGATTTTATCAGATGCAAGTTGTAACGAAGACTGTTAAGACTTGCTTTTTTTATGAATTTATGGTATAATCTTGGTGTTTTATATAAGGGGGATTTTTATGGAGGAAAATAAAATTATTTCATTTCAACCGAAAAGAGAACCATATGATTGGGCAAAAGAAGAACCTATGGATGCCATATTGGATGTAGAACAGTTAGAGGCTTTTTTGGATCAACGCTCTATACCAAAGCGTAATCGTGAAGAAATTTTCAAAAAGCGTACCGCTCGAGAAATTTTTTATACGCTTGCTGCTGTTGTTACGGTATGCGGAATTATACTAGGAACGGCTTATGGTTTATCCACGAGTGAAGAAAGAAAAATTGAAGATTTAAGTGAGGATCTTTCCGTAAGTGCTTCTGTAGATGTTGTACATACTTGTGAAAGCTTTTTGGAAGATGATATGACAGATGAATTTAAAGAAGATTTAGAAGCATATCAAATCGATCAAGTAATTGCTCGTTGTAATGAAATCGAAAAATATTTAAATAAAAATGATATTACGAGTGAAGAAACGCAGACTCTTGCAATGCTTGAGCAAGATTTTGCTACAACGCAATTAGAACGTGTAGAAGAATTTATACTTAATTATACCAAGAATCGTTGCTTAAACACATTAAAAGAAACAAATGAAGAAACGTACAATATAGATAATTATCCAAAAGTAGAGATCAAAGATTCTTTTGAATCAGGTGAGGGAAGACGTAATATAAATATTTGTTTATATACAAATGAGAATAGTACTTATGTTGCGGAGTATATACCAGTTAAAAGCAATGATATTGAAGATTGCCTTGATGCTTTATATGCTGTTCGAGCGTTAAAAGGAGATGCTGCTACTTACAAGGACCTTACAAATTATCAAGAGGCAATTTATGTTACCAAAACAGCTATTGCTACAATTGCTGTTAATGATCAATCGACTTTACAGGCAAAAATGGAAACAAAAGATAATGCTAAAGTAAAATGTATAAAAGAAGTGTAAAAAAAGATTGATTATCTTGCAAAGTTTTTTTACCTATGCTATAGTATAGAAGAGAAATGCATTGAGTAAGAAGTAGTAATAAAAGGAAATTTTATAGAGAATTAGTGGTTGGTGAAAACTAATAATGGAATTTTATGAATTCATCTTACTAGCAGAATAATGAAAAGTTATTCCGGGGTATTCCGTTACAATGAATGAGATAAATGCTTGCATTTATAAAATAAGGTGGTACCACGAAAGATTCGTCCTTTGGATGAGTCTTTTTTTGTTGCATTAAGGGAGGTTTTGCTATGCTTCGTAATCAAAATAGGTATTTTAATAATGAGGAGCAATTACAACTGTTGAATCGCTTGTGTTCTGTAAATGAGAAATATGGACGATATACATATATGTCTGAGTTTTATAGGATTTGTGATGCTTATTTTTCTTTATTACAACAGGCACAAGAAGAAATGCAAAATGTGTTTGATGAAAAAAAGGCTTTGGTGTTTTATCAGAGTGTTTGTTCTACACTTATTGATAAAGATAAACAAAATATAGCTTATGATATGACAATGAGTTTGTTTGAAAATACCGATTATGTAAAGCAAAAAATATTACGAAACCAGAAAAGAAATCAATAGAATTGAGGGTGAGAAAATGAAACAAAAAATGGATGAAATCAAGAAAAATTTAGAAGTTGAAATGAAAGACGTTGAGGATTTAAAGCAACTTAATGATTTAAGAATCAAATATTTATCTAAAAAAGGAATTGTAACAGAGCTTTCCTCTATGATGAAGGAAATTCCTAATGAAGAAAAAAAAGAGTTTGGTATGCTATTAAATGAAATTCGCACTTACGTAACAAAGATGTTTGATGCGAAAAAAGAAAGTCTAGAGAAAAAGGCTTTAGAAGAGCGTTTAGAAAAAGAAGCAATCGATATTAGTTTACCTAGTACTCGGGTGTATCTGGGAGCTCCTAATATTTTGGAAAAGTTAATTGAAGAAGTAGAAGAAGTTTGTATGTCCATGGGATATGATGTTGTGGATGGTCCTGAGGTTGAAGAAGATAAGTATAACTTTGAGATGTTAAATATTCCTAAAGGGCATCCTGCTCGAGATGCTCAGGATACTTTCTATTTGGAGGGGGAAGAGATTTTACTTCGTAGTCAGACTTCTCCTGTACAGGTACGTACGATGTTAAAGGGAAGGGGAGAAGTTCCTGTTCGTGTTATTTGTCCTGGTAAAACGTATCGTAGGGATGATGATGATGCTACCCATTCTCATCAATTTATGCAAATTGAGGGATTGTTGGTTGATAAAGATATTTCGTTATCTGATTTGAAAGGTACGATTGATGTTATTGTTAAGAAGTTATTTGGGGATGATGTTGAGACTCGTTTTCGTCCAAGTTATTATCAGTTTACAGAGCCTTCTGTAGAAGTTGATATTAGTTGTTTTAATTGTAAAGGTAAGGGTTGCAATATTTGTAAACATACGGGTTGGATTACGATTGCTGGTGCTGGAGTTGTTCATCCGAATGTACTTCGTATGAGTGGCTATGATCCAGAAATTTGGAGTGGATTTGCTTTTGGTTTTGGCGCAGAACGTATGGCAATGCTTAAATATAATATTAATGATTTAAGAGTATTCTATAATACGGATTTAAGAGAAGTTAAACATTTTGATAGAGGGGAGCTTAAGAACGATGATTAGTTTAGAATGGGTAAAAGATTATATTGATATTCGTGATCAAGATTTAGAAAAGTTGGCCGTTAAGATTACGGAAGCTGGTATTAATGTTGAAAAAGTAATTACAAATCATATTGATCATTTAGTTATTGGTAAAGTTGTCTCTTGTATTGATCATCCAAATAGTGATCATCTACATCTATGTCAAGTGGATGTTGGTAATGAAGAGTTACAACAAATTGTCTGTGGAGCTCCTAATGTAAGAGAAGAACTTAAAGTTATTGTGGCTTTGCCTGGTGCTGTTTTACCTGGTGATTTTGAAATTAAAGCAAGTAAAATTCGTGGAGTAGAGTCTAATGGTATGATTTGTGCTTTATATGAACTCGGCTTAGAAGAGAAAACGGATGAAGCATATGCTCGTGGAATCGAAGAATTAGCAGAGGATGCTCCGATTGGAAAGGATCCACTTGTTTATTTAGGATTAGAATCTACGTTATATGAGTTAGATATTCATAAACATCGTAATAATGATTGTTATTATCATATAGGTTTTGCTTATGAGATTGCAGCTATTTTAAATCGTAAAGTAACGTTACCAGATTGTAGTTATAAAGAAGAGAAAGATTCTATTGAAAATCACTTCTCTTTAGATGTTGAAACAAGTAAATGTCCTTATTATTTAGCTAAAATGGTTACTGATGTAAAGATTGGAGAGTCTCCTGAGTTTATTCAAAGACGCCTTATTGCTGCTGGTATGAGACCTATTAATAATGTTGTTGATATTTCGAACTATGTCATGTTAGAGTTTGGTCAACCACTTCATTTCTTTGATAAAGATACATTAGGAGATCATATTTTAGTAAGAAATGCGAAAGAAAAAGAAGAAGTTGTTACTCTTGATGGTAAAAATAGAGTTCTTCACAGCAGTGATATTGTTATTACAGATGGAGAAAAACCTGTTTGTATTGCTGGTGTTATGGGTGGCGAAAATACAGAAGTTACGGCAAATACAAAAAATATTTTAATTGAAGCTGCTATTTTTGATCCTGTTAGTATTCGTTATACGGCTACTCACTTAGATCTTAGAAGTGAAGCGAGTATTCGTTATGGCAAAGGTTTAAATTATGAATATACGATGATGGCTATGAATCGTGCTTGTTGTTTACTTGAAAAATATGCAGAAGCAAAAGTTCTTTCTGGCATGGTTATGCATGATGTCGTTGATATAAGTGAGAAAGTAGTAGAGTTTTACCCTGAACAAGTAGATAAGATGCTTGGAATTCGTATTACAGAAGATGATATGAAGGTAGAACTTGAACGACTTGATTTTCCATATACTTTAGAAGATGGTAAATTTAGAGTCGTTATTCCTAAGAGAAGACTTGATATTGATCCTAACGTTAATGATATTGCGGAAGAAATTGGAAGACTTTATGGATATCAAAAACTAGTATCTACTTTACCTAAAGTGGGAATTCGTCGTGGCGAATATGTAGGTGATGTTAAATATCGTAAAGCTGTATCTAAAAGGCTTCGTAGTTTAGGATTTAATGAAGTTAAAACTTATACGTTAGTATCTCCAGAGATGAGCTCTAGTTTTGATTATGAGAAAAAAGAAAAAGTTATTCTTCCTAATCCAATGAGTGTTGATAAAAGTATCATTCGTACTACATTACTTCCATCGCTACTTCAAGTTTATCAATATAATAAAGCTCGTAAAGTAGAAGATATTGCGATTTATGAAGTGGCAAAAACTTATGATAAGAGTTATCAAGAAGAAAGTAAAATTGCCTTTTTAATGAAGGGGAATTACGTCGTTAATCATTGGAAGGGTAGTATGCCTGTTGACTTTTATTTAATGAAAGGCTTTGTAGAAGATATTCTTTGCTATTTTGGTTTCCAAAATCGTTATAGTTTTGTAAATGCTAGTCTTCCTGATATGCATCCTGGTAAGTCTTGTCAAGTTTTATTAGATAGAAAACAAGTTGGTATTTTAGGACAGGTTCATCCAAATGTATGTAAGGATGAGGTTTATGTTTGTGAAATTTCTCTACAAGCTTTGATGCAACATATAAAACCATTAAAGTATAAGGAGGCATCTAAATACCCTAGTATTATTAAAGATGTTGCATTTATTATTCCAAAGGATATGTCTAGTCAAGTGGTAACGGATTTAGTTAAAAAAGCAGGGGGAAGATTATTAACTGCAATTGATATTTTTGATGTTTATACTGGCGAAAATGTAGAAAGAAATCAAAAATCTTTAGCGTACAAACTCACATTTTCTTCTTTAGAGAGAACACTTACCGAAGAAGAAGTTATGGAAGTGTTTAATCATATTATTGATAAAGTTACCAAAGAACTACATGCAAGTATACGTGATAAATAGATATTACAACTACATATACTATTTTCTTATTTAAATTCAGTATGTAAAGAGCTATTTCTTTAATGGAAAAGGATTAGCTCTTTTATTCATGTGTTGCATGGTGGTGCTTATTTTGCTATAATGTTTATAAGAAAAATAAATGAGAAGTGAGTATATAATGACAAAATACAAATATAAAATTTCTGTAATTGTCCCTATTTATAATGTAGAAAATTATTTGTCTGAAACAATTGAAAGTGTTATTCATCAGACCATAGGATTTAAAAAAAATATCCAATTGATTTTGATTAATGATGGTTCACCTGATGATTCTGAAACTATTTGTTTAAAATATAAAAATAAATATCCCAACAATATTGTTTATGTTAAGCAAAAAAATAGTGGGGTATCCGCTGCTAGGAATCATGCTTTGGATTATGTAGAAGGTGAATATGTTAACTTTTTAGATAGTGATGATAAATGGGATAGAGATGCTTTTAAAAAAGGGTATAAAATGTTTGTAAAACATCCTGAAATTAATTTAATATGCTATCGTATTAAAAATTTCGAAGCTCAAAATAATTATCATGTTTTAGATTATAAGTTTCAAAATGGAGATAGATTAGTCGATTTAAATGATGAATATACTTATGTTCAATTATCTAGTTGTTCTACACTGATTAGAGCCACTGCATTAAAAAATAAAAAGTTTAATACAACTTTAAAAATGGCAGAAGATGCTAGACTATTAACGGAAATTGTTTTTGATAATATGAAAGTTGGTATTATTAGTAGTAGTAAATATAATTACCGGAGGAGAAAAGAACACACTTCGGCGATTCAAAGCTCTACAAAAAAGAAAACTTGGTATTTAGACACACCAACATTATGTCATCAATATTTATTTGATCTATCAAAGCAAAAGTTTGGCCATATTATTCCTTATGTTCAATATTTAGTACTTTATGATTTACAGTGGCGTTTGTTTATACCAATTACACCAAATATATTAACAAAACAAGAGGAAACAAAATATTTAAAAATATTAGGTAAGCTTCTTAAAAACATTGATGACGAAATTATTAAGGATTTTCACTTTATACAAGATGATCGAAAACTATATTTATTGAATTATAAATATAAGGGAAAAGCAAAAATACAATTAGATCAGGACTTGATTATAAAAAATTGTGCATTGGATTTTAATCAAATAAAGCTATTAATTAATAATACAATAATCAAAAAAAACGAACTATCTATTTATTGCTCTATGCTAAATGTTCATGATATTTATAGTAAAATATACATTGTAGATGAAAAAGGTTCTAAACATTTATTAAAAGAATATGAACTTGACAGAACAAATAAAAATTTTAGATATGTAAATAAGAAATATGTATTTACAAAAAAGGGATTGGTTTATAAAATTGATTTAAATAAATATAAAAAGTTTTCCTTTGCTATTTTATATAAAAAACAGTTTATTCCTTTAAATGTTGGTTTTAATTTTCAATCTAAGATAACGAAAAAATTTGCTTCTGTTTATTTAAGAGCAAAAAATTATTATGTGAAATATAATAAGAAAAACAATTATTTTTATGTACAAAAGAAAACTACAAAAAATACAATTAAAAATGAGCTTAGCTGTATTTATAATCTATTAAGAAAAAGAAAGTGGAAAATACTTTTTTTAAGAGAACTAGCAAATCTTTACCATTTTATTTTTAAAAAAGAAATTTGGATCGTTTCTGATCGACTAAATATTGCTTCAGATAATGGAGAAGCGTTCTTTGATTTTTTAATTAAGAAAAATTGTAAGTCTCGAAAGTGTTATTTTTTAATTTCTAAAACCTCTAATGATTATAAACGTTTGAAAGAAAAATATAGAAAACATCTTTTGTCAGTAAGTTCGTTCAAATATAAATTGTTATTTTTGAATAGTTCTAAAATCATTTCAGCACATGCGGACGAATATGTTACAAATCCTTTTTCTAAAGATAGATCTTTTTTGTGCGATTTGTTTCAATTTCAATTTCAATTTGTTTTCCTACAACATGGTATTATTATGAACGATTTATACACTTGGTTAAATATAAACAATAAAACAATTGATTTATTT
>CALVUP010000008.1 GCA_944363635.1 uncultured Bacilli bacterium
CTGTTCGCCCATTAAAGCGGCACGCGAGCTGGGTTCAGAACGTCGTGAGACAGTTCGGTCCCTATCCGTCGTGGGCGCAGGAAAATTGAGGGGAGCTATCCTTAGTACGAGAGGACCGGGATGGACCTACCTCTGGTGTATCTGTTGTAGTGCCAGCTGCAGCGCAGAGTAGCTATGTAGGGAATGGATAACCGCTGAAAGCATCTAAGCGGGAAGCCAACCTCGAGATGAATTTTCCCATTGTTTATCAAGTAAGACCCGTAGAAGACTACTACGTTGATAGGTCAGAGGTGGAAGCATGGTGACATGTTGAGCTGACTGATACTAATAGGTCGAGGATTTAACCATTAATTATAATTTGATGACAACGTTATCTAAGTTTTCAGAGAATTATTTCTCATAGATTTTATTGGTGATTATAGCAAGGAAGGTACACCTGTTCCCATCCCGAACACAGAAGTTAAGCTCCTTAGCGCCGACGATAGTGTATGCGAAAATAGGACGTTGCCAATAATTTTTTTTTGCGAAAAATTTGGTTTGTAAACCAATGTAAAAAATAGATAAATAAGTTGTATAACTTATTTTTTTTTTGCTATAATGGTATTGGTGATATATATGGATTATAAAATTAAATCATATAGTGAAATGGATACAATTGAACTTGCTCAAAATATTGAATCTGAAAAGTTTAAAAATATGGTTATTTGTTTAGAAGGCGATTTAGGTAGTGGTAAAACCATTTTTACAAAAGGTTTTGCTAGATCTATGGAAATTAAGGAACCTGTTACTTCTCCGACTTTTAATATTATTAAAGAGTATACTACTGGAGAAATGCCTCTATATCATATGGATTTGTACCGTTTGGATGGAAACGTTGAAGACCTTGGTATTGAAGATTATTATAAAAAGGGAGGTATCTGCATTATAGAGTGGGCAGATATGATTGAAGATTATCTTCCTCGCCATTATTTAAAAATTAAATTTAAGATTATTGATGAAAATACAAGACTTATTACTATTGAGCCTAAGGGTTCTAAATATGAGGAATTATGTGAGGCTGTTTTATGAAATATTTTTATTTAGATACTTCTACAAGTTATTTATATGCTGGGGTCGTATCTGATAATCAATTGCTTTATGAAATAAAGGATAAATTAGACAATAATTTATCTACTTTTTCTTTGTATTTTATTGAAAAAATGTTTAAAGAGTTAAATATGACTCCTAAAGATATTGATAAAATTATTGTTGTGAATGGTCCTGGATCTTTTACTGGTATTCGAATTGGAATTACGATTGCTAAAACATGGGCTTGGGCTTTAAAAATACCGATTATAACTATTTCTAGTTTATTAGCTATGGCCATTTCTTGTAGTAAAAGTGACTATAAAATTCCTATTATTGATGCCAGAAGAGGATATTATTATGCTGCTATTTATGATAAGGACTTTCAAGCAATTTTAGATGACTGTTATATAGATCGGGAAAGTTTATTAGAAAAGGTGAATCAATTAGATGCTTCCTTTACTTTTATTGCTTCTTCTGCTTTAGAAGAAAATTGTCTAGAATATAACCCGGATATATTACGCATTGTTGATGTTGTAAAAGATTTTCATACAATTAATCCACATGCGGTGAATCCTAATTATTTAAAATTAACAGAAGCTGAGGAAAAGTTGCAATGAAAATTAAGTTATTAACAAAATATGTGGATAAAGACTTTTCGGCTTTAAAAAAAGTTTTTGCTCTTTCAGAATCTATTTCTACCTCCTTTGAGTTAAATCCTTTTTTACATTATTTTATATTATATGAAAAGGAATGTATTCTTGGGTATTTGAGTTTTAATGTGTTGTATGATAGAGTAGAAATTCTTTATATTCAAGTGTTAGATAAATTTAGACAAAAGGGATACGGGTCAAAGTTAATGGAACAATTGATTTTGTTTTGTAAAACACATAATATTGTAAATATCACTTTAGAAGTAAATGAACAGAATACAAAAGCGATAAATCTTTATAAAAAATTTTCCTTTATAAAGAAAGCCATTCGTAAAGGATATTATAATGGAATTGATGGGATATTGATGGAAAGAAAGATGGTATAGATGAAAGATGTATATATTTTAGGAATTGAAAGTAGTTGTGATGAAACGAGTGTTTCTATTGTAAAAAATGGATGTGAAGAAATAGCAACAGTCATTTTATCGCAAATTGATATTCATAAGAATTTTGGTGGTGTTGTACCTGAGATTGCAAGTCGAAATCATGTAAAGAATATTACTATAGTTCTAGAAGAATGTTTAGAAAGAGCTAAAATGCATATGGAAGATATAGATGCCATAGCAGTGACGTATGGACCTGGTTTAATTGGTTCTTTGCTAGTAGGGTTGGAAGCTGCTAAAACGTTATCTTTTGTTTATAATAAGCCATTGATACCCGTGCATCATATTGCGGGACATATTTATGCAAATAATTTAGTTGAACCACTTCAGTTTCCTTTAATTGCACTAGTGATTAGTGGAGGACATACAGAACTTGTTTTAATGCGTGATCATTTACAGTTTGAAAAATTAGGTTCAACATTGGATGATGCGGTTGGAGAATGCTATGATAAAGTGGCTCGTGTGATGGGAATTTCCTATCCAGGAGGTCCTTTGGTTGATCAATTAGCGCATGAAGGAAAAGATTGTTATTCATTACCAATCCCACTTGATGATGGTAGTTATAATTTTAGTTTTAGTGGTTTAAAAAGTGCTGTAATCAATTTAGTGCATAATGAAAAACAAAGAGGAAATAAGATTAAGAAAGCAGATTTAGCTACATCTTTTCAAAATGTTGTGGTTGAAACGTTGACAAAAAAAACCATGCAAGCATTAAAAGATTATCATGTAAATCATTTAATTGTGGCAGGAGGAGTGGCTGCTAACCAAGGAATAAGAACAAGACTGGTAGAATTGTGTGAGCAGAATCATATTACAGTATCATTTCCGGATATGAAATATTGTACAGATAATGCTGCCATGATTGCGGCTGTTGGTTATTACTTATATCAGGATGGAAAAACTTCTAGTTTAAAGTTAAATAGTAAATCAACATCAGAGTTAAAATAATTGATTTTCTATTTTGAAAAGATTATAATAAAATTATAATAGAGGTGGATCTATGGAAAATAAAATATTTAATACAAATTCTGGAATTGAAATGATCGATGATGAGGAATACAGGGAATTAGTAAAGCAAAGGGACAAATGTATTCAAATTGGAGATATTCAATCTTTAGAGCAGGCTCATTCTAAGCGTTCTCAGGGTGGTTTTGCAACAGGATTTGTGCTTGGCATTAGTGCGGGATTAGCCTTTGTTCTTTGCGTTGTAGTTTTATATTTATTGGATATTATAAAATTATAATTTTTAGTCATTCTTTTTGTTCATGTTCATAAAATAAATAGGCAATCCTATTTATTTTTTATTGGAAAAATTTTTAAGTATAAAGATAGTATAGAATTTGTTGCATTTTTGTAAGTCTTATGGTATAATAAGGTCATTAAATGTTAGGGGGAATCATGTATGAAAAAAATCGCAAAAATTATTGTGCTATTAATTGTTGTTGCTTTAGGATATACAACTTTTTTCACAGCTTCAGCTGCTACAACAACAACCGCACCAGAAACGGTTACAACAGGCAAAGCTACATTAATGGAGGATTATCTAGGGGATATTACTATCAGTTATAAGACATTGAAGGATGGTAGTGTATATTATTGTACACAATTTAATAAGGATATCCCAGAATCAGGAGCTACTATGACTAAAGTGGGTCCAATGGATGCTGGTATGACTTATTTACTAACGAATGGATATCCAAATAAGAGTATTACTGGTGATAATGAGAAAGATTTCTTTATTACACAACTTGCAGTATGGTGGTATATGGATATTCAAACAGGAAGTAATTCATCTGTATTAGATAATTTAAAAGCAGGTGATTATGATGATACAGCTATTGGTAAAGAAATTATTGCTTTAAAGGATGGAGCAGTTGCGGCTAAAGATAAAGGATATGTACAACCATCTATTATGATTAATGCTAAAGATGTTGATTTTAATTTAGAAGAGGGAGAATATATTTCTGATGAAATATCAGTAGATGCTACTGCATTAAGTGGTAAATATACGGTTTCATTAGTTGGAGCACCTGAAGGTACTTATATTATTGATTCAAATGGGGATCAACAAACAAAATTTGAAGGTGATCAAACTTTCCGTATTGTAATTCCAGAAGGTAATGCTACAGATAAAATGAATTTTTCAGTAAAGGTTACAGGAATTAGCGAAGTTACAAAAGCATATAAATATGCTTCATCAGATAATGCTGTTCAAAATATTGTATTAGGTACTTTATATCAAGAAAAGAAGGATATGTCTTCAACAGCTACATTTACTGTTACAATTGAAAAGCAAGAAGTTGAGGATCCAAATGAAGAAGAGACTATAACAGAAGAAGAAACTCAAGTTATTACTGAAATTATAACAGAAGAACAAACATTTGAAGATGTAGTGGAAGAAGAGGTATCTGTACCAAACACAGCTTCAACCGTTTCTAATATTACATACGTATTAGGTGGCGTATTAGCTATTTTAGGAATAGGATTGGTAATTAAAAATGCTAAAAAAGCATAAAAAAGATCAAAAAAAATACAAATTAGCAATGGGAATCCTATTGATGGTAATAGGCTTTTCATTGCTTATTTCAAATTATGTAAATAAAAAAATAGATTATGCTTATGAATATATGAATAATAAATTGTTCATGTCGGAAAATAATACAGAAATAGAAGAAGAGGTTGAGGTTGAAGTTAGTGAGGTCGAAAATGTTCCTGCTGAAGAAGTGGATGAAGAAAGTCTTACTAGTGATGAATATATTGGTACGTTGGAAATACCAAAAATTAGTTTTAAAAGAGGTTTTGTAGGTCTTAATTCAAAGTATAATGATGTGGATAAAAATATAGCCATTATTGAAGGATCTTCTTTTCCAAATGTAGATAAAGGTAACTTTATTATTGCTGCTCATTCTGGTCCGGCTTGGAATTCCTTCTTCAATGATCTATATATTTTAGCTAAAGGGGATATGGCAAATGTTTATTATAAAAATACAAAATATTCCTATAAATTAGTTAATTCTTATAAAGTGGAAAAAAATGGTAAGGTACGTATAAAGCGAAATAAAAATAAAACAACTTTGACATTAATTACTTGTACAAATGGTTCGGACCATCAACAATCCGTATATATATTTGAATTGGAAAGTAAAAATAACTATTAAGGGGTGAGGTTAGATGCAAAGATTAACACTAGCCAAAGTATTTGAAGAATTGGTAGCACTCATTTCTTCTGATGTAATTTATGCTTTGTTATTTTTTATATTTTTATTATTAGCTCTTTATTTTATGTTTTCTAAGAAAATTAATAAAAAGGAAAAAAGGGTCATTCAAATTATTTTCATTATTGTACTTGCGTGTTTGATTTTTAATTATAGTACTTCTTTTTTGAGCTTCTTAGATTATATGATGAATAAAATTTTCTTGGTTATTTATTTTCCAAATCTTGCGACTTATGTTGTAATGGTGTTGATTGCCACAGGCATATTTTTTAGTTCTTTGTTTTCTCAAAAAATGAATTTGATTATTCGTAATATCAATATTGGAGTTTATACACTGATCTTATATTTCTTGTTTTTGCTTGGACGAGTTGTAACAGAACAAAATATTGATGTATATTCTGATCTTGCTATTTATCAGAATGAGGAAATGTTAGTTTTAATTGAAATTACTATGATTTTATTTTCTTTATGGGTTTTAGGACTAGGGGTTTATAAGTTAATTAAAATCTTGATAAATAGGAAAAATAAACAGCAGGTTAAAGAAGAATTTAAGAAAGTAAGCAATAAAGTAAGTGATGAAATACTAATAGATGGCTTTACTAAAGAAGAGTATAAATTATTGAGTCAATACTTACAAGAAATTAAAAAGAATAAAAATAAAGTGTAAAATTATTACACTTTTTTATTTATGTATAAAAGTATGATATAATGTATATAGGTGGTGATACTATGAAAGCATTAATAACAGGGGCTTCTTCTGGAATTGGTTATGAAATGGCTAAATATATGGCTTCTTTGGGATATGATTTAATTTTAGTAGCAAGAAGTATGGATAAATTAGAAGAATTAAAAGAAACTCTTCCTACTAAAGTAAAAATTATTGCCATTGACCTTGCCGATGAGAAAAAAATAAAAGAATTATTTATTGCGACCCGTGGGGAAGATGTGGATGTTTTAATTAATAATGCAGGATTTGGTGTCTTTGGTCCTTTTGAAACGACAGAGTTAAACAAAGAAATTAATATGATTGATGTTAATATTAAAGCTGTTCATATTCTTACCAAACTTTATGTAAAAGAAATGAAGAAAAAAAATAAAGGGTATATATTAAATGTAGCAAGTAGTGCTGCTTTTCAACCGGGACCTTTAATGGCTGCTTATTATGCTTCTAAAGCTTATGTATTAAGACTTTCTGAAGCGATTAATGAAGAGCTTAGGAAAAGCAAATCGAAAGTTCGAATTAGTTGTTTGTGCCCTGGGCCTGTTGATACAAATTTTAATATGGTTGCGGGTGTTAAATTTTCAATCAAACCGCTTTCTAGCAAATATGTGGCTCAATATGCAATTGATAAAATGTTTCAGAATAAAATGGTTATTATTCCTGGATTAAAATTAAAATTAGCGAGATTTTTTGGAAGATTTGTATCGGATAGATGTTTAATGAAAATTGTTTATAAAATTCAAAAAAAGAAGGTACAAAAATAAAGGCTTTCTTTTTTTGTTTGACAAAAAATATATATAATTTTATACTTATATAGGATAGATAATAAGGATGGTAGAGTTATGAAATATAAGGAGTTAAAGAAAAAAGACAATGTAATAGAAATGAATTTTGATAAACCATTATCAGAGGAAACTTATCAAGATTTTTTAAAGTCCATCCGTAAATTAAGATTTTTATGTAGAAAAAAAGTAAATTTACATATAACTTTAAATCATAAAGACATAGATATAGATAAAGAAAAGGATCAAAGAATTATTAATTTGTATCATATTGAAAAAGCAATCAATATTAAAGAAAAAAAGAAGCGATATGAATACATTTATGATGTTGTTTGTAATTATTTGGATTCTTGTTTTCAAGGGAAGAATCTATGCGAATTTAAGAACAATAAATGTTTGGGTGATCGAAGTAAAAAATTCGAAAAATCTTGTGGTTGTTGTAACGGAAAAAATAGAGGGACTTGTAAATATTTAGTGGATGGACATTGTACGATTCAGTGCATGGGGTGTAAATTGTTTACTTGTCCATCTTTAAGAAAAAAAGGTATTAAATTTCGTATTAAAGATATTCCTTTATTAAATTATTTCTTTAATTTAAGACAAAAAGAGGTTTTAGCGTATACAATTTTTACACCAAAAGAAAAAGTAATAGAAAGGTTAATAAAATTTAGGTGGTAATATGGATCAAGAACTAAAGAGTATTACAATAAAATCTTTAATAGAAAATTTAGCAATTGATAATAAATTTTTAACATCAAAAGATATTGTCTTTTTAAAGAATAAATTTATGAATAGTAATAGGAAATTAAAAGATATAGAAAAGCAGATTAAATATGAAATTTCAAAATTAGAAAAAAAGTATTTCCAAAAACAAAAACAGGAACAGAAAGAAGAAAGTAAAGAGAAAACTTCTCAAAACCAACAATCTTTAGTAGACTCTCCTAGAGAATATGTACTTTACAGCTATGAGTCACGTGGTATAACTTCATCTAAAAAAGTTGTTATTGAAAAAACACATATAGGTGAAGAAGATTTAAATCGTCCGATGCATGTACTTGTAAACAATCATATAAAAGGATATTTAAAAATGAAGGATAATAATTTAGTTGATGATGCTGATTTGGCAATTAGTCAAATAGGTAAATTACTAAATGTTTTTGTAACTGACATTTATAGGATTGAGGATAATAAACATAATCAAGGAATTTTAAGTGTTGATATTATGAATGAGGATACATTAGAAAGTAAAACAATAGGATCCATTATTAATAAGCATTATGGTAAAGTTTTAAATCAAGATCATTACTCTTCTTGGGTGAAAGAACTGATGAGTTTACCCGATTCTGGAAAAGAAACTCCTCTTCAAGATGAACTTTCTTTAAAGACGTTAATTGAATTAGGATTTACAATTATATTTGAAGAATATCCTAATATGAGTGATAAGGAAAAGAAAAGTTATAAACAGAATTATTTTAAGATGTTGGTTTTTGATTTTTTAACAAACCAATTAGATCGCAATAGTGAAAATTTTGGTATTCTTATTTTAAAAGATAAAAGGATTCAATTCGCACCTTTATATGATAATGGTTGTGTTGTGGATTATGAGCATTTAAATGAAAATTCAGCACGTTTCATGATGAAGATTTGTGATAAAAAAGCGTTTATTCAAGTACTTTTTAAGTATTATTTTGATGAAATAAAAGATTTTATAGAAAAAATGATTGGAAGCAAGGAAATTCAGGCTAAAATAGAGAATATTATTGATGTTTATTTGGATGAAAATGATGCTTTGTGGTATAAGGGTATTATTGATTTGAATTTAAAAACCTTAAAAAAATTATATATCGAAAAGACAGAGGGTTCTAAAAAAAAGCTAGACTCTACAGGCTATGTTCGCTCTTTACAATATAGTGTAATTGTAGTTGTTTGCTGTATAATATTAGGATTTATTATAGGACTTTTATTTGTAATAAAAACCAAGTATTAATGATTACTTGGTTTTTTATTTTTTTCAATTAAATTTTTAAAAAGATATGTTGTTGTTAAAATTCCAATTCCACCAGGGGTCTTAGTTGTGTATTTAACTTTATCAAGCACATCTTTTATATCTATATCGCCATAAATTTTGTTTTCTTTGTAAGAAGTTCCAACATCAATTAAAATAGCATTTTCTTTTATATATTCTTTTTTTATCGAATGAGGACGGCCTATCGCACTAATTAAGATATCAGCGTTAGATACAAGCTGTTTTATGTTTTTTGTCTTAGAATGGCATTGTATTACTTTATAACCGTTGTTTTTTAAATAATTAAATAAAGGAGTACCTACCAACGGACCTCTTCCGAGGATCACGATAGAATCTGTTTTTTTATATTGTACGTGATTAAGAACTTCTAAAATTGCATAAACTGTATTAGGAAGTTTTAAATTATCAACATTCTTATGTGTAGTAATGTTTTTATTAATTTTTTCATAATTGTATTTAGAATTTCTAGGATTAATAAATAGAATCCCTTGTACATCAGTATTTGTATTAAGATCATCAATTGTATTTATGATTGTTTTTTCATCAATATCATTTTGAAAAGGGTATTCTAGTATTTGAACATTTAATTCTTTTGCTTCTTTTTTTATTTGTGTTAAATAAGAAAGAGAAGTTTGTTCTTTGCTTAAGTATAAACAAGCCATAACAAGTTTCTTTTTGTCTTTATTTCTTTTTATTTCGTTTTGTAATGTTTCATTGATTTTTTTACAATTGATAATTTTATTATTCATAAGCACCTCTATAAACCAATTGACTCTTAATCAGTAGATTTTATGTCTTGATTATATAATAACATAAAACAATAAAAAATCTAGTAAACTTTGTTATTTACTAGACTTTATTATCCATTTGGTGTCCCCTTAGGGATTCGAACCCTAGACCCACTGATTAAGAGTCAGTTGCTCTACCAACTGAGCTAAGGAGACAACTTGCTACATGTTTAATTATAACATATTTTGAATCTTTTACAAGCGATAAGGCAAAAAATGTTTCGTTTTGTAGCTAAAATACAAAAAAAATTAGAAAATATTGAACTTTTTCTTGCATATCTTTCAATTTTATAGTAGAATTTAGAAGTACACGTGATTTAAATACATAAATGGGCTTGTAGCTCAGCTGGTTAGAGCGCACGCCTGATAAGCGTGAGGTCGATGGTTCAAGTCCATTCAGGCCCACCATTTATGGCCAGTTGGTGAAGTGGCTGAACACACTGCCCTTTCACGGCAGCATTCACGGGTTCAAATCCCGTACTGGTCACCATGTGTATATATACTTCTCCTATGAGAAGTTTTCTTTTTTATTTAAATGAATAACAAAAGGTGTCTAAAGAAAGACACCTTTTTTATCTCAATATTTATTCTAAATTATCTATGGCGTATTGTGCTTCTTCAGCGGTAAATTGTTCCCCATATTCCGAAATCAATTGATCATATATTGCTTGTTTTGACATGCTCAATGATGTTTGATATTCTTTTGCTTTAGCAAGGGCATTCGCTTTCCAATCCGCTTTAATATTATCAATAGCATATTGAGCTGCTTCGGCTGAAAATTGTTCTCCATACTCAGAAGTCAACTGATCGTAAATGCCTTGTTTTGACATATGCATCATTTCAGAATAAGATTCCGCTTTTGTTAAAGCATTTTTGTATTCTGTTGGAACATCCTCTTTTTTAGGTGTTTCTACTTTTTCTGAGTCGTTATTATCATTTATAGCTTCTTCTGTACTATTAGAATTTTTGCTTTCATTAGAACTACCCCCTGCTGCACTTCCAATTACACATATTACTAAAATTATTACAACGACAATAACCCATTTTGGCATTTTTTTCTTTTTCTCGCTTTCCATTTACTACACCTCCTTTACTTCTAAGCCTTTATTTTAAAACATCTTTACTAGCATGTTCTAAACTAAAATAATAATATTAATTTAATCTTTTTTATAACTCCAACATATTTTAAAATTATTATCGAACCATTTGTTTGATTTTTCTATTCGTATGAGCAAATTATAGGGTTTTATGTATTAAATTACATATAAAAATATCTAGCTTGTATCGATCATGGTCACACCTCCACCATAGTTAATTAAATATCCGATACTGCTAGATATTTCTGTTTTGTCTATCGTTTGTTTATAGAAACGTTTCTTTATAATTCAATTATAATTCAAATCATGAAAAAAAGAAAGAAAAATGTCTTTTTATGTTTCTTTCTTTTTTCTTGTTTTTCTTTTGATTTGTTCTTTTTTTATTTCATTAACTATTTCCATGGACTTTTCTGGAATTAAATCGAACAAAGTATAATAGGATTTATCATTTAGAATAAGTACGTTGAGTTGTTGTAGTAGAGGATGCATTGGAACTTACTTCTACTTCCCCGCCTGTAATTTCATTTTCGATTGTTTCTTCTTCATCAATTGTGTAATAGCGAATATTTTTAATTGGTAGTTTAATGATACGCAAACGGTCTTTATAAAAAGTATAATTTTCTATTTCTGGTGGATATGGGTAAATATATAAAGTTTTTCTTTCGATCCATATGTTGTTCCAGCCTGGGATAAAAGTGAATTCTTGATCGTTTGAAAAGTCTTCTATATAAATACTTAATGGATCTTTTTTAGGAATGATCTTTTCTGTTTGTTTATAATAAAATGCAATGCCATCTTGCCATTCTTTTTGCATTTGTTTTCTTTTTTTTAACGTTCGGATATACATAAAAATTCGAAATAAAATATATAATCCTATTAAACCAATGATTATATCAGCTAGCCACAATAAATTAAAATGATCTAAAATAAATAGAACAATAATAAAGAATACAATATACTTCATAAAACTCTCCTCTTTTTCATTATATAGTATTTTTGTCTTTATGCAAAATCTTTTATTGAATTTCATTTTTAAAAATAATATAATTGATATACTGGAGGTAAATATGAATAGCACAATCGTAGAAGAAATTAGTAAAAGTTTAAATATTACGAAAAGACAAGTAGAAGTTGTTTTAAAGATGTTAGAAGAGGGAAATACAATACCTTTTATTGCTCGATATAGAAAAGAAGCGACTGGTGGATTAAGTGAGGAAATTATTAAAAGTATTGGAGATATTTATGAATACCAAATCAATTTATTAAAGAGAAAAGAGGCTGTTATTGGCTTAATCGATGAAAAAGGGATGCTTACAGATGAATTGAAAATGCAGATTATGAATTGTATGAAATTGGTTGAGGTAGAGGATCTTTATCGACCTTTTAAAGAAAAGAAAAAAACAAAAGCCAGTGAAGCAATTAAGTTGGGGTTAGAACCGCTTGCAAAAGAAATTTTAAAATTTCCAAGAAGTGGAGATCTGGATATGTTATTAAGCAAATATCTTAATGATAAAGTAAAAACGAAAGAAGAAGCTTTACAAGGGGCCAAATATATTCTTGCAGAAATGATTTCAGATAATGCCTGGTATCGAAAAGATATTCGTAAACACGTATATTTTCACGGAACCATTTCATCCAAAAAAAAGAAAACAGCTAAAGATGACAATAAAATTTATGAAATGTATTATGCCTATAGTGAGGCTATTTCAAAGATTAAACCACATCGTATTTTGGCCTTGAATCGTGGAGAGAGTGAAAAAGTATTAACGATATCTGTGGATATTGCGGAAGAAGAGATTCTTTCTTATTTAGAACGAAAAGTGATTGGTAAAAGGGAATCTTTTGTAAATGAGGTTGTAAGAGAAGCTATTTTAGATAGTTATAAAAGGTTAATATTTCCAAGCGTTGAAAGAGAAATCCGTTCGGAGTTAAAAGAAAAAGGAGAAGAAGCTGCTATTGCAAATTTCTGTAAAAATTTAGAGGCTTTGTTGCTTACACCACCGATGAAGGAAAAAGTCGTTTTGGGTTTCGATCCTGGTTTTGTAAATGGGTGTAAGTTGGCTGTAGTAGACAAAAATGGTAAATATTTAGATTCAACAGTCATTAAGCCATTTTTAAAAGGAAATACAGATCTTTATATCAAACAGAGTAAAGAGATTGTAAAAACGTTAATCAATAAGTATCATATTGATATTATTGCCATAGGAAATGGTACAGCTTCTCGTGAATCAGAAAAGTTTTGTGCAGAGTTGATTCAAGAGTATCATTTGGATTGTAAATATGTTATCGTCTCTGAAGCTGGAGCGTCTATTTATTCAGCTTCTAAAATTGCTATAGAAGAGTTCCCGGATTTAGCTGTAGAAAAAAGAAGTGCTGTTAGTATTGCTAGACGTTTGCAAGACCCACTATCTGAACTTGTTAAAGTTCCACCAGAAGGAATAGGGGTAGGCTTATATCAACATGATGTATCTCCTAAAAAATTAGCCGACAACTTGGATTTTATTGTTGAAAAAACGGTAAATGCTGTTGGGGTCAATATCAATACAGCTTCTTCTTCTTTGTTAAAATATGTTTCAGGTATAACTAAAAAAGCGATTGATAAAATTATTTCCTATAGAGAATCTAAAGGGAAAATACATTCTAGAGAAGAAATAAAAAAAGCCAAATTATTAACGGATAAGGCCTATGAACAAGCGATTGGTTTTTTACGAATTCCAGAAGGAGATCATATTTTGGATCAGACAAGTATTCATCCGGAAAGTTATGGTGTGGTATCGGATTTACTAAATGAAATACATTGTACATTAGATCAGATTGGTACTCATGAATTAATAGAAAAGTTGAATTCTATAGATAAAGACGAGTATAAAGAAAAGCTTCATACAGATATTTATACTTTAGAAGATGTAATCAATTCATTAAAAAAACCAAATCGAGATCCTAGAGATGACATGCCACAACCAATACTTAAAAGCGATGTACTTACTTTAGATGATTTAAAAGTGGGAATGAAATTACAAGGAACGGTTCGAAATGTCGTTGATTTTGGAGTTTTTATTGATGTTGGTTTGCATAATGATGGGTTAGCACATATTTCAAAACTTACCAAGAAATATATAAAGCATCCTAGCGAAGTATTAAGTGTTGGGGATATTGTTGATTGTTATGTGATTGATATAAATAAAGAAAAAGAAAAAGTAGGTTTAAGTTTAATTGAAGAATAAGGAATATAGCATATAAAATATGCTATATTTTCTTTTCAAAAACCTTTCATATTTACTTCATTGTTTTTTCATGTTTTTTTGCGTAAATTAATAACGAGGTGATACAGTGTATATATTAAAAAACGCATGGATTTCTATTTCTAGAAATAAAGGAAGAAATATTTTGATTGCAATCCTTATTTTTGTAATTGCAATTGCATCTACGGTAACTCTTGCTATAAGAAATGCTGCAAGTCGTTTAATTGATTCTTATTATGATGCCTATCAAGTAGAAGCGACTATAGGAATGTCTAGAGAAAACATTATGGGAGAACTGGAAGAAAAAGATAAGGATACGATTTTGGAAAATGCATCAAATGTGATATTAACGCAAGAAAAAATTGATTCATATGGGGATAGTGAATATGTAAATAATTACTTTTATACAGCCACAACCTATTTAAATTCTTCTCAAATAGAAGCTGTAACTTCTACTTTTGAAGGTGGTAATAAAGAAGGAAAGGGTGGACCTGTAAGATCAGATCAACAAAATAGTACAGGAGATTTTACTATTGTTGGTTATCATTCTTATACAGCCATGAGTGAGTTTATTACAGGAGATTATACGATTACAGATGGAAGCGTTAGTGAAGACTTTTCTTCTAACTCTTGTTTAGTAAATGAGGAATTGGCTACAACGAATCATTTGGAAGTAGGAGATACTATTACTTTTACTGATCCATCCGATAGTAGTAAAACCTATACCTTAGAAATATCTGGTATTTATACTGATAATGAGAACTCTAGTGATAATAAGATGAATATGTTTAGCAATTCTTCAAATAAGATTATTACGAATATAAATCAAGTATTAAAGATGGATCGTAATGCAACGTTAAGTCCAATCTATATTTTAAAAAGTATGGATGTATTAGATGCTTTTAAAGAAGAAGTTTCAAGTAAAGGATTAAATGAATATTTAGAAGTACAAGATAATTTATCAGAAGTAGAAAATCAATTAAGTTCTATTTCGAATGTAAAAACTTTTGCAACAACTTTCTTAGGAATCACCTTACTTATTGGTGGATTTGTGTTGTTTGTAATTAACATGATTCATATTCGTGAACGAAAGTATGAGATTGGAGTTCTTCGAACCATTGGTATGACAAAAAGTAAGTTATCTATGCAATTTATAGCAGAAGTTTTAATTGTGGCGTTTTTTGCTTTAGTTGCTGATGCATGTGTTGGATCCGTTGTGAGTGTACCCGTAGCAAATCATTTATTAGAAAGTGAAATTAATACGAGCCGAGAAAATAAGGAGAATATAGATCGAAATTTCGGAAAAAATGATTCTATACCTTCAAAGGAGGAAACAGAAACAAATGATATAAAAACACAAGAGCCAGCAGAAGAATTCGATTCGACATCTCTTGGAGGGCCAAATGTTGAACAAATTACACAAATAAATGCCGTTGTTGATTTTAAAGTAATTGTACAACTTTTGTTGATTGGTCTTGGATTGACCTTTATTTCTTCTTGCGCATCGATGGTAAGTATCCAAAGATTTTCACCGCTTACCATTTTAAAAGAAAGGAGTTAAAATATGACTGTATTAGAGCTTAAAAATGTAGGATATCGTTATCGTGATGCGAAAGACAATGATTTTGTATTTCAGAATTTAAATTATACATTTGAACTTGGAAAGATTTATGCAATTCGCGGAAAGAGTGGAACAGGGAAGACAACTTTATTATCTTTATTAAGCGGGCTTGAAAAGTGTGATTATGGAACGATTGCATTTGATGGGAAGGATTTAAGACACATGAATTTGGATTCTTATCGTAGTCATCAAATTGGAATTGTTTTTCAATCTTTCAATTTACTTCCTCATTTAACGGCTATAGAAAACATTATTTTGTCTATGGATATCAGTGGAAACAAATCAAAGTATAAAAGACAAGAAGCTATAGAACTTTTAAAAAAAGTTGGACTTAATGAAAAAGAAGGAGACCGAAGAGTATTAAAGTTATCTGGAGGAGAACAACAAAGAGTCGCTATCGCTAGAAGCTTATCTTATAATCCGAAAATAATTCTTGCGGATGAACCAACAGGTAATTTAGATGCGGAAACTGAAAATGATATTATGAAAATCTTTAAAAACTTGGCTAAAGAAGGAAAATGTATTATTATTGTCACACATTCGAATAATGTTGCAAGTCAAGCGGATCTTGTTTTTTCCTTGGCAAAAGAAAATAAGAAGAAGTCTTTAAAAAAGGACAAAAATTTTAATACAAAGAATTGAATATCTTTCTTAAATATGCTATATTATTAAGTGATTAGTAGTGTAAACTACTTATTAAGAAGGAGGTATTTATGGAATTAAAAGGAAGTAAAACAGAACAAAATTTAATGACAGCTTTTGCTGGAGAAAGCCAAGCTAGAAATAAGTATACATATTATGCAAGTAAAGCTAAGAAAGATGGTTATGAACAAATCGCTGCTATCTTTGAAGAAACTGCAAATAATGAAAAAGAACATGCTAAGATGTGGTTTAAGGAATTACATGGTGGCGATATTCCTGCTACTATGGAAAATTTATTAGATGCTGCAGCTGGTGAAAACTACGAATGGACCGATATGTATGATGGTTTTGCTAAGACAGCAAAAGAAGAAGGATTCGATCGCATTGCATACTTATTTGAAGAAGTTGCTAAGATTGAAAAAGAACATGAAGAAAGATATAGAAAACTTATTAAGAATATTGAAGAAGGATTGGTATTCTCTAGAGATGGAGATAAGATTTGGATTTGTAGAAACTGTGGACATATCGTTATTGGTAAAGAAGCTCCAAAGGTTTGCCCAGTATGTGCACATCCACAAGCATTCTTTGAAATTAAGAAAGAAAACTATTAATTGGTTTTCTTTTTTTTATTTTGTAAGAAAACTTGGTATAATAGAATGAGCAGGAGGAAGATTTATGGTAGAATCAAAAGACAAGGGTGTTCCTTTAATGAAACCAACCTTTTTTGAAAAAAATGATCCGAACAATCCAAAATATGAAGTGGGGGATACCCCGCTTACTGTGAAACAAATGATAAAGAGTATAAAAAAGAAAATTAGAAAGTAGGATGTACGTTTATGGAATTAATTTATGCGACTAGAAATGAAAATAAAAAGAGAGTATTACAAAAAGAATTTGAACGTTTAAATATTACCGTTTTATCTTTAAAAGATATTGGATTTACGGATGAAATTGTAGAAGATGGAGATAGCTTTTTAGAAAATGCAAAAATAAAAGCATATGCTATTCAAAATTTTTGTAAGCAAAAGGGAATCGAAGGAAAGTGTATTTTAGGGGATGATTCTGGTTTATGTATTGATGCTTTGGATGGAAAACCTGGTATTTATACCGCAAGATATGCGAAGAATCAACAAGAATTTGTGGATAACATTTTATTAGAATTAAAAGATGTTCCTAAAGAGAAAAGAACAGCACGTGCTATTTGTGATTTAGTGTTAATAACTGATAAAGGAAAAGAGTATGTTCGTGAAGGAAAATGCGAGGGAACTATAGTAGAAGAAGCAGAAGAATTGAATGGTTTTTTGTTTGATCCGATTTTTAAACCTGATTATAGCGATGTAACTTTTTCTAGAATAAAAGATCGTCATGATCATAGAACAAGAGCTTTCGATCAATTAAAAGATATATTTGTAAAAGAGCTGTAGCTCTTTTTTTCTTGAATAAAAATATACTTAATGTTATAATTTAGGAGCAATGTGAAAGGAGGAGTTTTATGTTTGATATTATTATGGATACTTTGATTGATGCTTTAAAAATATTACCCTTTTTGTTTTTGGCATTTTTACTTATTGAAATTATTGAACATAAATTATCACAAAAGACAAAACAGGCGGTTATAAAATCTGGCAAATTTGGACCTGTGATTGGTTCATTATTAGGAGCTATACCACAATGTGGATTTTCGGTAATCGCTACAAATTTATATGTGACACGTATTTTATCGTTAGGTAGTTTAATTGCTATTTATTTGTCTACAAGTGATGAAATGATTCCGGTTCTTCTTTCTAATCAAGTGGATGCATCTGTGATTTTACAAATTATTGGTATTAAGATTCTCGTTGGAATGATTTTTGGATTTTTAATTGATTTGTTTTTAAGAAAAAAGGAGAAAAAAACATCGGATTTACATTATGATGTATGTGAACATGATCATTGTCATTGTAAAGAAGGAATTTTAAAATCTTCTTGTATTCATACATTAAAGACATTGTTGTTTATTGTTGTTATTTCTTTTCTTTTAAATGTATTGTTTGCGTATGGTGGAAATGCATTTATTGAAAAAATATTTTTGAAGGATAGTATATTCGGGCCATTTATCGCCAGTCTTGTGGGATTGATTCCAAATTGTGGAGCAAGTGTTATTTTAAGTGAATTGTATGCAAGTGGAGCTATTAGCATTGCTTCTTTACTCGCAGGGTTGCTGACGGGTAGTGGAGTTGCTATTCTTGTATTATTTAAAAGCAATAAAAATTTAAAAGAAAATTTATTTATTTTAGGTTTGGTTTATTTTATAGGTGTTTTTGTAGGTTTGTTTTTAGAAGTCATTCATTTTGCTTTATAAAATAAACTTTTTTTAAAATTGCAACCGAATTTATACAAAATGATAGCAATAGTTGGTAGTGCTACCGATCTTTTTTATCATATAATTTGGGTGGAGGTGGAAATATGAAGTTTTGTGATAAACTCATAAAAAAGAGAAAGGAGAACAATTTATCGCAAGAGCAATTTGCGGATAAACTTGGTGTATCAAGACAGGCGGTATCCAAATGGGAATCCGGTGGTACGTATCCAGATATGGAAAAAATTTTAAAGATGTGTAAGATCTTAAATTGTAACTTAGAAGATTTGATGGATGATGGTGTAATTGGAGAAAACACAACCCCTCAAAAAAATAAAATCAATTTGGAATCTTATTTTAAATCTTTTTTAAATTTTATAACCAAAGTTTACAATATGTTTAGTAGTATGCGTTTTAAGGATCTTATTAAATGCTTGCTAGAATTTCTTTTTATTGGAATGATTGTTATTTTTTGTAGTCAATTTGTGATTATGCTTATTGATCATTTGTTGTTTGATTTGTTCCTTTATATGGGAACAGGAGGGAACTTCTTACATAGTCTTTTCTATAATCTTTTCCAGATATTTATTGCTATTGTTGATGTTGTAGTGTTGCTTCATCTATTTAAAATCAGATATTTGGATTATTATATGACAGTAGAAGATCAGAACGTAAAAGAAAAAACGATTGAAATGTCTGTTGATCAACCAAAAATAAAACCAGAAGAAAAAAATAAGAAAGAAAAAATTGTAATTCGTGATCCTAAACACAGTACTTTTCGTTTTTTTGAGTTTCTTACTAAAGTCGTTATTCTTTTTATAAAGTTGTTTGTGGTATTTATCGGAATTATGGCTGTTGTTGCCTTTATATTTTGTATAAGCCTTGTGGTTATTAGTTTGTGTCATGTTTCTTATGGAAGTGTGTTTGTGTTTTTTGCTATTGCACTTATTGGATGTGCTTTTATTGGATATGTGGTTTTAAACTTTATTTATAACTTTCTTTTTGATCGCAAAATACATTTTAAAATATTATTTATTGTTTTTGTTGTAGGCCTTATTGGTATTGGAATCGGTGGTGGTTTATCGATTAGTACCATTATGAACTATGATTATGTAGAAGGTGAAGATTTAGAATATTCTATAAAAGATCAGTATATTTCTATTGAAGACAATACGGTTATTGCATATAGAAATAATGATATACATTATGTAATTGATAATTCACTAAAAAAAGCAAAAATGGAAATTAAAGAATTTGAGGACTTTGATTATCACTTGGATCATTATCAAGAAGAAAATGAAAAAGGAGAAACGATTCATTATTATTATTTGTATTATTTTTATAAAGATGAATATCGTACTTATAAACAGATTTTAGAAGATATTAAAAACCAAAAGATTCGAAATTATCATTCTATGCCAGAGATTACGGTTTATATCTCACAAGAAGATTATAATAAATTGTTGTTAAACGAAGAATAAGATTTTCTTATTCTTTTTTTATTTATAAATAAATATGTTTGAAAATTTGCTGTTTTGTGGTATAATATAGCTAATTTATTTTCGCTATGCTATTTTGTATAGAGAAAATTTGATCAGGTGGGTTGAGGTATGAAGAATAAAAAGAATGAACAAATAACAAAAGAAACGAAAGAAAGTATCAGAAAAATACGTTCTACTTATGCTTTTTTAAATCAAGAGGATCTTGTTGAAGATCTTATAGAAAAATCCTTAAAGAAAACGCAAGAGCTTGTTCCTTCAAACACTTCTATTTCTTTTCATGAAATGTTTAATGAAATAGCTCGACAAGAATTTGCATCTTTGTTTAAACATGAATTACAAGATTATGAAAATAGTACGATTTTACACAATATTTTAAATCAAATGCATTTTGATGATTCAAAAAAGGTTCCGTTAAAACCTTTAAAACAAATTGAAATGATTTTAGATTTAGCAGAATATATACCAGATGAACGTTTTTATTTATATTTAATAAATCATAGTCAAGGAGTAACAGATGTTTTACAAAATATACTTATAAAACCACAACTGCGATCTAATATTATTGATGAATTTATACTGGAATTATTGGAAATTTATCAAATGCAAGAAGCAGAGAATAAAAGAGATGCTCAGTGGCAAGAGTTAGGATATAACAACCAAACGAAATTTATGAGCAGTATAGAGAAATCGGATAATCAACAAACGTGTTATGAATCTGATGCGGATTTGGTCCATCTTTATGAAAGACAAATTCGAGGACCTGTATTAACGGCTCAAGAAGAAAAAGAGTTGGCTATAAAAATAGAGCAAGGTGATCAAGAGGCTAAGAAGAAATTGATTGAGGCTAATTTACGATTGGTGACGAATATTGCCAAAAAATTTTATGATCGAGGAGTTGCTTTAGCGGATTTAATTCAAGAGGGAAATATTGGACTAATGAAAGCAGTTGATGGCTTTGATTATAGAAAAGGTTTTAAATTTTCTACTTATGCGGATGCATGGATAAAAGCAGCTATTTCTAAAGCTATTGCAAATACTAGTTCCAATATTCGAGTTTCTAATTGGAAATTTTACCAAGCACAGCAATATAAAGAAGCTTATCAACAGCTTGGAGATGTTTTAGGACGTGATCCTACTATTGAAGAAGTGGCACAGAAAATGCAAATTTCTGTTGAAAAATCTAAAAATTTATATGATACGTTATTAACAGAAACGGTTAGTTTAAATATACCTATTGGGGATGAAGCGTTAGAGAATTTAATACCATCTGAAGAGTGTTTAGAGGATCAAGCTGTTGATCATGGCACACAAGAGAAGTTAATAAAGTTAATAAATACACAATTAACAGAAAGAGAAAAGACAATCTTATATAAAAGGAATGGCCTATTAGATGGTAAAATTTACACGCTAAATGCTATTGGTCAAGAATTTGGTATAACTAGGGAAAGAGTTAGACAACTTGAGGCGAAAGCTATAAAAAAATTGTGTGATCCAAGCATTAAACCTTATTTCATGGCATGTTTAGACGGGAAAGATATAGAATTACAATATATACAAAAACCAATCGCAGTAAAAAAAGGCAATAAACGCCTATCAGATGTTGAAACTCATGAAGATATATTTGAGACTCTAGAAGATAAGAGACCCAATTTGTATACGAAAGAAGAATATAGGGCTAGTGCGGCTGTTCTTAGAACACCATCGTTTGAAGAGCTAAAACAAACGTTAAGTGCCCATGATACGATCATTATTTCAATGGCATTAGGATATTTAAATGGAGAGTACTTTTCTAGAGAAGAGATTGCTGAAAAGTTAGGAATTGCAAAACAAGAAGTTTTAGATACGACAAAGAGAGTATTAATGCAATACAAAGAACAAGTCATTACTGATTTTACAGAAACAATTGAGCATGCTATGCATACGATTATTGAAGGTGTTCCTTCTACTTATACTAAAAAACTTGATGATAAAAAATAAAAGACCATTGGTCTTTTTTCTTTTCTATGATAGAATTTTAATAGGTGGGATATGAGTAAAGAGAGTATTTTAGATTATAAATTAATGGAGTTAAGTCGTTCTAAATTTAGAAGTAGTTTTCATTTAAGAAAATATATGGTTGAATATATTCACGACAAGGGTATGAAAACTATTCTTCAACATGCTTATGATTTTATTAATGAGCGATTAAAACCAGCTTATATAGAAAACGATGGTAAACAAACGCCTATGAGAGGACATCCTGTTTTTATCGCACAGCATGCGACTGGTTGTTGTTGTAGAGGCTGTTTGGAAAAATGGCATAAGATACCTAAAGGAGGAGAACTTACGCAAAATGAAGTAAATTATATTGTAGCACTTATAATGGAATGGATTAAAAGAGAAATGAAGGATTGTGATGATACAAATGAAAAAAATAGTAATACTTCTAATGATTAGTGTATTTATTGTTGGTTGTAGTCATAAAGAAGTAGAAAAAAATGAAAATCAGGATGAAAAAAAGGACGAAATTATAGAACAAAAAGAAGAGTATGTGGATAACAATTCCATGCCTATTGCCTTTTATCGTGATACTGGAACTGGTCAAATTGTTTTGGTAAAAGATTATCAAATTCCATTTGTAAAAGGTACTGATATTGGTTTGTTTCAAATATATCCTTCAAATGAGGAAGAAATTGCTTTTCAAGGAACTTTTGGTGATTTCTTTTATAAACAGTGGAATACTTTAGATACCGATAAAACACATAAAATGGGATTTCATTTATCTTATGAGTTAGAAGATGGTACAAAAATATCACATTATGTGTATGATCCCTCTACAGCAATGACATATAAACCTTATGTAAAAGTTTATTTGTATGATGATTATATTCATCGAAATGATTCTTGGTATTCCCATATAGAAGAAGAACAATACAATGAAGATACTTATTTAACAAGTATCAAATTGACACCAGGTAGTGATATTAATAAAGTATCTTCCTCTATTGTTTTAACTGTTTTTACCTATGATACCGAGGATGATTTTGATGACAATGGGGATTATAGAGGAAAAAGTCAATATCGTATTACAATTGACAATAAAAAGAATATAGATAGTAGGTGATTCTATGGATCTTAAGGATCAATTTAAATATTTAGTTGGTGGTTATTATGGAATTATGTACATGGATAATTATGATTTAAAAGTATATATCTTAAAAGATATTGAAAATTATATTCGAGATTTTATTGCTATCAATCCTATTGAGGACTTTGATTATAAAAAGGAAGCTGAAAAATATGAACAAGAACTTTCTTTAATGACTAAATTACAAGATAGTTTACTTGTTTTAAATAAGATAGATGCTCCTATAGAACTCGTTTTGCTTGTAAAAAGAAAGATTAAAGAGTTAAAAGAAGAGGAATTAAGAAAATAAATGAATCCATTGTTTCTTATGTGTTGTATAATTGAAATAAATAGGAGGTATAGGGATGAAAAATATTCTTATCTATGGTGATTCAAATGTATGGGGTGATAATTTTATAACGGGATGTCGAATTCCAAAAGAAAAACAATGGGTCAATATTTTAAGAAAAAAACTAGAAGGCCAATATGAAATCTATCAAGAAGGATTACCGGCTAGAGTGGCGGGAGAGGAAGAAAAAGAAAAGCCACATAAAAATGGCAAAGATACATTTTTAGCTATTTTTAGGACTAATGCTCCTATAGATATTTTAATTATTGCTCTTGGGACCAATGATTTACAGATAAAGTATAATCGTAATTCTAAGGAGATTATTGATGATTTATTGTGGTATAAACAAATAGTAGAAGAACAATATAGTGATTTAGAAGATCGAAAAAAGTATTTTAAAAATGAGCAAATGCCAAGAATGATTTGCATATTACCACCTAACTTTGATTATAAAGAGAAAGCTTGTGCTGTTTTAAATGAAGAAAGTGAGAAAAAACGAAAAGAGATTATTCATTATTTTTTAACCCATAAAGAAGGTTATGAAACTCTTTTGTTTGAGGATGCTGTTTTGTTGGAAGATGGAATCCATTTTAATTATGAAGATCATCAAAAGATGGCTGATTTAGTAGAGGAAGTTTTAGAAAATGAGTAGTAAGTTAGAAGAATTAAAGTAATTAAGAAAACAGTTGAATATTGAAATCGAAGGATTAGAAAATTATCCTAAAAGTAAAAAGACATTGATTCTTGCGAATCATAATTGTTTGATGGATATATTTTATTTGCCAATGGCAATTCCTATAGAACATGTTAGTGTTGTCTCTTCCAGGTTGCTTTTTAAAAATATAAAAGAGCGACAAGTTACAGTTAATAAGTATTTAAATGCTATGCCTATGGAAACAGGAAACAAAAAATATGCTACTCTATGTTTAGAGGCTATTAGTGATTTATTTGCACAAGAAGATGTGAACTTAAATTTCTTTCCAGAGGGTGCTTATTTTTCGGATAAAAAAGCTATTTATCGAGGTAGAACAGGTGCTTCTCGCGTTTTATTTCATGTTCGCGATTTAGGGATAGATGTATCGGTTGTTCCAGTTGCGATCGATGTTATTGAAAGTTTGGATGATATTGATGATTTTCATGCTTTAAACAATGTCGTTAAAGTGAAAATATTAGAACCTATGGATTATGAAGAAGATTATTATAAGTATAGCCACAGCGAAGACAGAAAGATGCGTAATGAAGCCTTCCATGCCGTTATGGATAAAAGTTTACAAACAATAGCAAATGCCTTAGAGAAACCCTATATCAATGAATATATTCCATTAAATAAGAAAAATGTAATTTTACTGGATGGATCTTATGTTGATATTCCAAAATCGAATGAAGAGGCATGTTTAAAGACATATAATGAACATTTAGAAGAAAGGGTAAAATGTTTGTATAAACATTTTCATCAGTAATAAGTTGTTTTTAATGATATAGGAGGTTTGATTTATGCAATTTCAATATTATAATCCAGTAGAAGAAAAAGGCGGTTGTGTAGTACGAGCTTTAAGTAAGGCTTTTGATAAAGAGTATGAACTTGTAAAACAAGAACTTATTTCCTTGGCTTCTTCTTTAAATTATGAGGATTATAGAGAAATAGAAGTGTTTGAAAAGTATTTGTTGGATCATGGTGCAAAGAAAGAAAATGTTAGAAATATCGAAGTAGAAGCTTTAAAAGATAAGAAAGGAACTTATGTTGTTTTTGCTTATAAAGATGATTTTTATCATCTTGCTTGTATTATAGATGGCGTTTTATATGATAAAAAACCAGATATCTTTGATTTGGTTGTTCTGAATTTGTATAAAGTAAATGAAAATGAAAAAGGATAAGATTTCTTATACTTTTTTATTTTCTTTATTTTTTTCTATGTTATAATTTAGGTAAGGTAGATGATAATATGTATTATAAAGAAACGATTGATGAGGTATTAAAAGAAGTTGATTCGAACCCAAAAGGACTTAGTGGTAGTGAAGCGAGTAAACGTTTAAGAAGTTATGGTTTAAATAAAATAGAGGATGATAAAAAGACAAGCAAATTGACTTTGTTTTTGAAGCAGTTTCAAGATTCTATGATTATTATGCTTTTGATCGTATCTTTAATTTCTTTTGTTTATTCTTATTTAACAGGTGAATCGTATACAGACACCATTATAATTGTTTTTATTGTTCTGTTAAATGTTTTCATGGGATTTTTACAAGAAGCGAAAGCAGAAGCTTCAATAGAATCTTTAAAAAAAATCAATAATTGTAAAGTCAAAGTAAAAAGAGACAATCATGTACTTTTATGTGATTCTACTAAATTAGTTCCAGGGGATATTATTCTTTTAGAGGCAGGAGATAAGATTCCAGCGGATGGAAGAGTTATAGAAGAAGCTTCTTCTCTTGTAGATGAGTCGGTATTAACAGGGGAGAGTATGGCTGTAGAAAAAAGTACGGATGCTATTTCAGAAACGGTACTTATTAATGATCGAAGAAATATGGTTTATTCCGGTTGTAGTGTGATTAACGGGAAATTGGTTGTACTTGTTACTGCAACAGGGATGAATACTGAAATTGGTTTAATTGCGAAATCTATTACAACGGACAAAGATGTACCTACGCCTTTACAACAAAAAATCAATGAAATTAGTCGAAATTTAACCATTATTGTTATGTTTATCATCGGCATAGTATTTATTTATAACATTGTGGTTTTACATAGTCCTATTATTGATGTGATTATGCTTTGTATTTCTTTAATGGTTTCTGCTGTACCTGAAGGCCTTCCTGCTGTAATTTCAATTTCACTTTCTCTTGGTATTAATGAAATGGCTAAGAAAAAGGCTTTGATTCGTACATTATCATCTGTAGAAACTTTAGGTGCAACAGAAGTTATTTGTTCTGATAAAACAGGAACAATTACTAAGAATGAAATGACAGTTGAAAAGGTTGTATTTAATGGGAAGATCATAGATGCAAAAGAACAGGAAGAATATGAAAATCTTTTTTTGGAAAACTTGGTATTATGTAACAATAGTGAAATAAATAAAAAGAAAATTCTTGGAGATCCAACAGAAACAGCTTTAGTTAAATTTGCATTAAATCAAAAAAAAGACTTTTTAAAAGTGATTAAATCTTCTCCACGATTGTTAGAAATTCCATTTGATTCGGAAAGAAAAATGATGAGTACAGTGAATGAAGTAGATGGGCATACACTTTTATTTTCAAAAGGAAGTTTAGAATCTTTATTAGATCAAAGTGATTTTTACTATGAGAACGGTAAGATTGCAAAGTTAACGAAAGCAAAAAGAATTGCGTTTAAAACGATGGCTGCGACTTTAGAAGATCGAGCGCTTCGTGTTTTATCATTTGCTTATCGTGAAATTGATGAATCCGAATATAAAGGAAAAGAAGATCAGGACTTACTTGTTCTTGAAGATAAACTTATCTTTTTAGGTATGGTTGGAATGATTGATCCACCACGTGAACATGTGAAAGAATCGATTGCAATGTGTAAAGAGGCTGGAATTATTCCAGTTATGATTACAGGAGATAGTTTAAATACTGCAAAGGCAATTGCTAAAAATATTGGACTTATTGAAAAAGAAAATGAATGTATTGAAGGAAAAGAATTAGAAAAATATTCAGATAGTGAAATGACAAACGTTGTTAAAAAATATCGTGTGTATGCTCGTGTCTCTCCAAACGATAAGGTTCGTATTGTTCGTGCATGGCAAAGAAATCAAAAGGTTGTTGCTATGACTGGGGATGGAGTCAATGATGCTCCAGCGATTAAATTAGCGCATATTGGTATTGGAATGGGGCAAACTGGAACCGAAGTTACCAAAAGTGTGGCGGATGTGCTTCTTCTTGATGATTGTTTTAATACCATTGTGGATGCAGTCAAAGAAGGTAGAAGAATTTATACCAATATTCGTAATGTTATTTTGTATTCTTTATCTAGTAATTTTGCAGAAATCTTCATTGTAGTGATTGGTATGTTTTTAGGACTTAATATTTTGCTTCCTATTCACATTTTATTTATTGATTTATTTACAGATGCTATTTTGTCTATTTGTTTGGCGTTTGAAAAAAGCAGTAAAAACATCATGAAAGAAAAACCTCATAAATCAAGCAATAAATTTTTTACTCCTTTCATGACAGCATTTTTACTTATTTCAGCTGTTATTGAGTCAGGCCTTATTTATATAACTTATCGAATGGGATTAAACACTTTTGGACCTGTAGTAGCTCAAAGCATGGCTTTCTTATGTTTAATTGTACAAGAAATGTTTTTTGCTATTAATTGTAGAAACTTGAAAGAACCTATTTTAAAACATGGTTTGTTTAGTAATAAATATGTAAATATTGGATTTATTGCTTTAATTGTTTTACAATTTTTAGTGTTTGTAACTCCGATTCGCGATGTATTACATGTTGTACCACTTGATTTTACAGCCGTAGGAATGATTATTGGAATGAATCTTATCGCTTTTGTAATTATTGAGTTTTTAAAGCCAATCGTTCGAAGATTCTTTAAAGATTAGGTATAAAATTTAAATAATGAACTATTATAATAGGATAGGGTAAGAGTGTAAAATGTGAAGATTTCGTGAAAATTAGCACTCTACTATTGCAATTGCTAAAAAGTGTGTTATAATAAGATTGTAAAAAGAAAAAGATAAAAAAGATGCTTTTTACAAATGATACTTTAGGTGTCAACACATAAAAGGAAAGGATGATGATTATTATGATGATGATACCAAGAAGAAGTGATTTTGATATTTTTGATGATATGTTTCGTGATCCATTTTTTAGAGGTGAATCTAACAAGCTAATGAAAACTGATATTAAAGAAAAGGATGATAAGTATCTAATTGATATAGATTTGCCTGGTTATGACAAAGATAATATTACTGTTGATGTTGAAAATGGATATTTAAACATTCATGCTACAACAGATAATAGTAAAGAAGAAACAGAAGAGGACGGCAAATATGTTCGTCAAGAAAGATATGTTGGGGAATGCTCAAGAAGTTTCTATGTTGGTGATGATGTTGAAAATGATGACATCAAAGCAAGTTTTAGAAATGGTACATTGAAATTAGAAGTTCCTAAAAAAGATCAAAAGAAAGAATTACCTGAAAAGAAACATATACAAATTGAAGGATAAAAAAAAAGAATCATTGGAGATTCTTTTTTTTCATATAAACATATAAATATTTTTAATTTAAAAGATAAACACCAATGTTCAAATAAAGAGCATAAATAAGCCATAGAAAATAGGGAATAAATAGATAAGCGGATGGTTTGTAACGCTTATTCCATAGAATGATAAGTAGAAGTACTAGAATTCCTAATAAAAAAATCCAGAAAATAGAAACCAAGCGCCATTTTAAAACAAAGAAAAATATAGACCACAAAGCATTTACAAGTAATTGCAAATAGTAAAGAATGGTTTCTTTTGTTTTATTTTTATAAATGGTGTTTTGAAATAAATAGTAAGCAATTCCCATCAGTAGGTAAAGAATGCTCCAAGCGATTGGAAATAAAAATCCGGGTGGAGATAGGGGAGGCTGGTTGAGTGTATTATAATCAATGGATGAAGAGGTGAGTATTCCAACAACACTTCCTACAACAAGTGGTAAAAACAAATAAAAGAGATTGCGTAATGTGTTTTTCATATGATCTTCCTTTCATTATCATTCTATTGCTCTTCGAAATAAAATATGTTTCTTTTCTTTTGGCTATGGTATAATTTTAAGTGGTGAAGTGTATGAAAAAAGTAGAACAAATTCTAAAAGAAGTGAATACGAAAACACAGGAAAAAGTGGATTGGACTCGTGCTTGGAGTCAAACGTATCCTATATTGAAGGAATATCCTAAACAAATTGATGTGAAAGAGTATGAAGAAAAAGTTCAGAATTTACTTATAGATTTAATGGAAAAGTATAAATATACGAAATTAGATGCTATGTTGGTATTAAAAGATATCCTATATCATGTGTGGAAAGATAAAAAATAAGAGGTTGCTATGATTTTAAATGTTAGCGGTAGAACGGATATTGTTGCGTTTTATACAAAATGGTTCATGAATCGTTATAAAGAAGGATTTCTTGATGTTAGAAATCCTTTTAATCCCAATTTGGTAAGTCGTATTTATTTTGAAGATGTTGATCTTTTGCTCTTTTGTACAAAAAATCCTATCCCCATTTTACCTTATTTAAAAAGAATTCAAAAACCAATTCTTTTTCATGTAACATTAACTCCTTATAAACAGGATATAGAACCCAATGTGCCGGATAAAAGATTCGTGATTGAAGCCATTAAAAAATTATCTAAAATAATTGGTACAGATCATTTGATTGTTCGATACGATCCTATTTTTTTAAGTGAAAAATATAATCTAGAGTATCATAAAAAAGCCTTTCATAGGATGTGTTCTTTATTAAAAGGATCAGTAAAAACAATTATTGTTTCATTTATTGATGATTATAAAAATGTAAGAAAGAATACACGAGTATTAGGTATAAAAGAATTTAGAGAAGAGGATTATAAAGAAATTGGACTTTCTTTTAGCAAAAGTGCTTTAGAAAATGATATGACAGTACAAACTTGTTTTGAAGAACGAAATTTAGTTGAATATGGCTTTGTAAAAGGGGAATGCCTTTCTCACAGTCTGGCTTTTCAATTGACGGGAAAAACAAATTTTAAAACATGGAAGGCTCGAAAAGAAAGAAAATGCAATTGTGTTGAAATGGTGGATATTGGTGTATACAATTCCTGTCGACATTTTTGTAAGTATTGTTATGCGAATTTTGATGAGAATAAAGTAAAGATGAATTATGAAGAACATGATTCAAATTCTTCTTTACTTATTGATCACTTAAAAACAAATGATGTCATAAAAAGAAGAAAATAAAAGATTGATAAACTAAGAACGATCAATCTTTTATTCTGCCTTTATATTCACTTTTCAAAATCGAATTAATCTCTTCAGGCGTTTCTTTACATCCATTGTTTAACCAATGTTTAATAATTGCATTTAATCCACTTTTAAAGAATTCAATATGATAATCAATAAATTGATCATTAAAATATAATTTTGTTAAATTGGTATCATATTTAGTAATTTTAAAATTTCGATCAAATCCTAATTTAAAATAAGTTTTATAGAAAAGTTGATTCTCTTTAATATGTTTAAATAATTTTAGATAATCATTGCTATTGTAACTACGCTCTATTTCATCTTTATATAAATCTGCTACATTACTTTCTAGTTTTTCTCTTACTTTATCTGCTAAATCATAAATATCAATATAATTAGCATAGAAAGTAGAACGGTTTAATTTCGATAATTTGCATATATCGGTAACGGTTACTTCATTTATTTCTTTGGTTTGAAGCAAGTTTATAAAAACTTTTTCTATTTTTTCTTGTGATTCTTTTCTTCGTTTATTATTTGGTTTATTCATAATTTCCTCCATTATTCCAACAAATGTTGTAAAATTGATGATTGTTTTTTTCTTCTATTTAATAGTATATTATAAATGTAAAAAAACGACAAATGTTGTTTTAAAAAGGAGGTGATAAAATGGCTAAATCAAAATTAGTAAAAGCAAATGAAAAGATTGCAGAAAAAGTGACAACCGGTTTTCAAAAAATGAGTGATACAGTTACATCTGGTTTTAAAAAGATGAGTGATGGTGTTGTAAAGGGATATACAAAGATTGAAGATAAATTTGTAGATCAATATTTAACAAAAGAAGGAGAAACCGTAGAAGAGGCAAAACAAAGATTAAAAAAAGAACAAGAAGAACGAGAAAATGCAAAACACTAATTTTAATTAAAGATATAGAGACTATTTAAAAGATAGTCTTTTTTGTTGAAATATTTTTGTTTAATGATAAAATGAAAATAAATAGTGAGGAATTTTTATGATAAAAAGACAAAAAGTATATGATTTATATTGGTATTTTGCTTATGAAAGACAAAATATATTTTGGAAGAAATTGAACAGTGAAGAAGCTCCATGGACAGAAGATACAATACTAAGAGCTTATAAATTTTGTAATAGTTATAGGGTAAATGATCGAGTAAGTCAATATTTACTTAAGCATGTAATTTATAACGGTAGAAAATATAAGGATGAGGATATGCTTTTTCGAATTCTTTTATTTAAACTCTTTAATAAAGAATCAACTTGGGAATTATTATTGAATCATTTTGAAGATATAACCCTAGAAACATTTGATGTAAAAAGATATTCAGAAGTTTTAGAGGATGCTATATCCAGTGGAATAAAAATATATAATGATGCTTATATCAGTTGTGCCAATAAAGCATTTGGTTATGATCGAAAACATGAGAATCATCTGGCATTACTTGAGAATATGTTTTTTAAGGATAAAGTGCAAGATAAACTAGTTCAGTGTAAAACAATGGAAGAAGCATTTCATATTATTAAGCGTTATCCTTTGATTGGGAACTTTATGGCTTATCAACTTATTACGGATATAAATTATAGTGAAGTGGTTGATTGGAGTGAAAATGAATTTACAGTTGCGGGTCCAGGGGCCATTCGTGGTATTCATAAATGTTTTATTGATAAAGGGGGTAGGCGTGATGAAGAGATTATAAGATATATGTATGAACATCAAGAAGAAGAGTTTAAAAGACTTCATTTAAATTTTAAAAGAATTGGGAATCGACCTTTACAACTTATCGATTGTCAAAATCTTTTTTGTGAGGTAGATAAATATTGTAGAGTGGCCTTGCCAAATTTAAAATCCAATCGAACGAAAATTAAGAAGAAGTATGCTCCTAAAAAAGAAACGATCGTATATATGTATCCGAAAAAATGGGATATTTTTATAAAATAGAAGTGAGGAAGGAAGAGAAATATGCAAAATATTACACAAAATTTATTAGATTGGTATAGCAAAAATAAAAGGGATCTTCCTTGGCGTAAAACAAAAAATCCTTATTACATATGGATTAGTGAAATTATGCTTCAACAAACAAGAGTTGAAGTTGTAAAAGTCTATTATGAACGTTTTATCAAACGTCTTCCGACATTGAAAGATTTATCAACAATTCCGGAAGATGAACTTTTAAAATTATGGGAAGGTCTTGGCTATTATAGTCGGGTAAGAAACATGCAAAAAACGGCTAAAACCTTAATTGATGCAGGGAAAAATAATTTACCAAATACAAAGAAAGAATTATTAAATTTACCAGGAATTGGTAAGTATACCGCTGGTGCTATTTTATCTATTGCTTTTGATAAGCCAAGTGTTGCTATTGATGGAAATGTTTATCGAGTCTTAGGACGTTATTACGCTATTGGTGATTCCATTTCAAAGGGCAGTACATATACGATCTATGAACAACGAATGCATAAAATTTTACCAAAAAGACAGTCGGGAGATTTTATACAAAGTTTTATGGATTTAGGAAATGAAATTTGTACTTCTAAAAGTCCTAAATGTGAGAGTTGTCCTTTACAAAAAGAATGCAAAGCTAAAAAATTAAATCAGGTAGGGATGTATCCTGTAAAAGATAAACAAAAAGAGAAAAAAATAGAAGAACGCTCTGTCTTTCTTTTGGTTTATAAGGATAAAGTGGCTATTCAAAAAAGAAAGAGTACAGGGTTACTTGCATCTATGTATGAATTTCCAAATATACAAAAGACCATGTCTACTATAGATATAGAAAATGCATTATTTGATAAAAACATTTCTTATCAATATGTTTCTCCAGTTGGTGATGCAAAACATGTTTTTTCTCATGTCATTTGGTATATGAAAGGGTATATTATTGAACTTAAAAAACCATTAGATAATTATTGTTGGGTTACAAAACAACAATTAAAAAATGAATATTCAATACCAAGTGCTTTTTCTTCTTATTTAGATTATTTTCTTAAAAGGTAAACAACAATTCTTTCTTCTTGCATACAATACTCATAGGAGTTGGTAGTATGAAAAAAGGAATTGATGTTTCTTCTTATCAAGGAAAAATTGATTGGACACGTGTAAAACCATATATTGATTTTGCTATTCTTCGTTGTGGGTATGGAAATAATATTCGTAGTCAAGATGATGTGTATTATGAACGAAATGCTGAAATGTGTAGACAGTTAAATATACCATTTGGTGTTTACTTATTTAGTTATGCGACAACGTTAGATGAAGCACGTAGTGAAGTAGAACATACACTTCGTTTGATTCGTAATAAAAAATTAGAATACCCTGTATTTTTAGATGTGGAAACGCAAAGACAAATGGCTTTGCCTAAAGAAAAATTAATTGAAATTGTAAGGTATTATTGTGAAGAAATGGAAAAGGCTGGTTATTATGTTGGAATTTATTCTAGTTTAAATCGTTTTCGAAGTAATTTAGATTCAAAAGAATTAGATCCATTTGATAAATGGGTCGCAGAGTGGAATGATACCTTTAGTTATACGGGAAAAGCGGGTATGTGGCAAAAAACTTCTTATGAACAAATCGCAGGTATAACCGGTCGAGTTGATGGAGACGAAGCTTTTTATGATTACCCAAAAATTATTCGTGATGCTGGATTAAATCATTTAAATGAAACTTTAAAATATCGAAAAGGAGAAAAAATATACGTATCTGGTGATATTTATGAGGATCGTGAGGCTCGTGGCGTTGTTCGTAATGTTTGTGATCAGGAATTTACAATTGAAGAAGTCATAGAAGGTGCTGAGGCTCCTTATAAAATTAGTGAAGGATATGTTAAAGCGGAAGATGTATATACAAAAAGTTAATCATCTGTAGAGGTGATTCTTTTGTTATGTTATAATAGATATAATTGCATGAAGGAGGTAAAGGAAATGTCAAAAATAAGAGAAAAATACCATCAGTGGTTTTGTCAGTTTTTAATTAAAAATAAACAGCACATCAAAAAAGAAACATTTAACAAACTTTTATTTTCTCTTCCTAGCTCTTCTATTGATTTGGTATTATCTTCTTTATTCCAAAAACAAAAAAATTCATTTATGCTTTTGCATGAAATATTTGAAAATGAAGAATCTGTTTCTTTGTTTATAAAGAATATGGGCGAGGAAAAGACCTATCAATATTTTGATCAATATCTATCTTCTTGTACAATGAATCAAATTCATATATTATTAAATAGTTATGAAAATATAGAAGATCAAACGATTTGTTCTATGATTCGAAATTATTTAGAAGAGAAAAAAACAGATGATTCTGTTTCTTATGCAATAGCGATTCATAAATTTTTTAATCCAGAAAAATATACATTTGTTTCTAAGGAAGAACTTGAAGACTTGTTAATTCAAAATCAAAATTTTGATCAAATTTATGATGTTTTAAGATTACAAGATTTTGTTTATCATTCTAAAGAGGATTTAAAAAAAAGAACATATAATGCTTCAAAATTAATATCTTGTCTTTTTGATATGTTGGAAAAAAGTGAGGAAGCTACTGCTATTCAAACGGCGCAACTTGCTGTATCTATTATATGGTGTGCTCCAGAAATGGTTAAAGATAAAAATGTTCTATTGTTTCTTCGTGATGTTTTTCCACAAGTTTTTGTTTCAGAACAAACCATTTATTCTTTGTATAAACTAGGAGAGGATTATTTTATTGATCCACAAGATGAAGAAGCATTAAGGAACGATTCGGAATTGCATAAGAAAAATCCATTGTATATAAAGGCATTACAAAACAAAACAACAAAACATTCTGGAAAATAGGATGAAATTATAGAAATAATCTGTGAATATGTAAAAAAATAGGAATTCGTAATCAAAATGATAAGTTAAATATACTTATCATTTTTAATTATGGAAAACATCAGTTTTCCATAATAAAAAGATTATATCTTGTTTTATTGGATATAATCTTTTTTTGCTGTTAAAAGGACATTTTAAACATTGGATACTTTAAATACAGAAACAAAAAAATTTGCTCGAGTCATAGCTATACTTCCTGTATAGAAAAATTGAATTGTAGTATCATTTGGTGCTTGTACTAAAATACCATCTTCTATTGTAATATCATTGTTTGTACTATTGGTGTTGTTGATCGATGTAAATCGGTCTTGAATCGCTCCACCTATAATAGGAAGAATGCTACCGTTTTGATTGGTACCAAGTCTTCCTGTTAAACTAAAAGAAATATAATAAGTACCGGGGCTTGGTAGGGTGATTGTATTTCCACTTACTGTAATATCTGGACTTCCTCCACTAAATTGTTCGGTCATAGGAATTAAACTACTTGAAGCAATTGTTTGCTCCTGATTTATAAAAAGTGCATAATTGTTATTTATTGCTGGTCCTGTTGGTCCCGTTGCGCCTGTTGGTCCTATTGCTCCGGTTGCACCTGTAACACCAATAGGTCCTTGAGGCCCAGTGGCACCTGTTGGTCCTGTTGGCCCGATAATAAAACAGTTGTTATGCCAAAAATCTTTCATATTTTCACCACCTAATATAAAATATGAAAAAATTTTTGTTTTGATAGAGCAAAATAATTTTATATTTATCTGGATAACAGCCAATTCATAATTTGTTGATCGTGTGCGATTAAACCACCGCCACCGTGTTCATTTTCTATACCACGACTGGTAAAATAATCATGTTCTTTAATATCTAATATTAATATTTCATCAATTTCTTTTTTTGTTAATCCTTTTTCTTCATATAGATTATATAAGGTATTATAAGCTTCTAAGGTAGGTGTTGCACCGTAATATTCATCATTTTTACCAACGACAAAGTAAATAGGCACTTCATTTTTCACTGTGTTTTCATAGCTACCATCCCATTTTGAACTGACTTGAAGATAAGCATCAATTAAATCCGCTCTTTTTTCCATTACAAGAGACATCGTTTCTCCACCGCCAGAATAACCGTTCGCATATATTTTTTCAATATTATAATTTTCTTTGTAGTATTCAATTAAGGCAATGGTTTGATTAGCAGAGGTTTCTTGCCAATCGTTTAACTGTGGTGCAAGAATAATCATTTGATCATTGATGTTTTTTGCTTCTTCGGCAAAATCTTCTAATTCTAAATTTTTTCCTACTCCTTGAAAATAGAGGCCTTCATATCCAGGAAGGGTAATATATAATGGATAACTTTTCTTTTTATCATAATCTTTGGGAATATAATAACTATAATGAATTTCTCCATATTTTGAGGAGTTATATATGGCATCAATTACAAAATCATTTTCATTCTTTATTGTTTGGTTTGCATTTTCAACTTCTTTATTTTCATCAGAAAGATTTTCCTTTCTATTCATAAAAATAAAAAGAATGATAATAAAGAGAATGATAATGATTATAATTCCTATGTAAATTTTATTTTTTTTCTTCATTTTATTCCTTCTTTCTATTTTATCATATAACTAGGGAGTAACACTCGGTCAAGAAAAAAAGCAAAAAATATTGACACGGGAGTTTGTCACGGGTATATGATGAATTTGAGAGGTGAAATACAATGAAAAAAATTTTATTTATGAATTTTAGAATCAAAGACTTCTCCAAAATTACTTGTAAAATTATCGATTAAAGTTTTTCCGCCTCCTTGGTGTCCATAAACATCGTCTTGTTTTGTTGCGTATTTTTTTGCTTGTGGTAAAAAGTTTCCACCACCCATATGATAAGCAAGCAGTACACCTTCGATAGAAACATTCAAAGATTTTATATATTGTTCAAGTTCTTCGTTGTTTTCATAAAAGGTTGGAGATTCAATGATAAGCAATTTTTTGTTTTTTTCTAGTAAGACGACTTGATCATTTAGTGCATCTTTTGTATTGTAGTTATGCACTTTTATACTTTTAAAATCATAGATCAATATATCTCCTTTTTCTAAATGAATTGTTTTCTTTTCCATATTTTCTTCCTCCTTAATTTTTATTACAAAGATTTGTGCACTTTTCTTTGTTAATTTCATTTTATGAGATCATCAACCAAATTGGAAGAATGCACTTTTTTGTAAGTGGCTTACTTTTTTGTGTAATTTGGGCATGTATCTGTAATTTTTTTAGTAAATATTGTATAATAAAATTGTATTTTTATCTAAAATAATGTTTTGTTCTATATAAAATACGGAGGTGAAAAATTTGAAAAAAGTATTTATAATTACAGGTGCAAATGGATTTTTAGGAAATAATCTTGTAAGAGAGTTGGTGAAGGATAAGAATAACGAAGTACGTGCTTTGGTTTTGCCAGATGATCAAATCCATTCACTTGATGGTTTGAATTGTAAAATTTATAAGGGAGATGTAACAAAAAAGGATTCTTTAAATGCAATTTTTGCAATAGAAGAATCAAATACAGAACTTTATGTAATTCATTGTGCGGCCATTGTATATATTAAAGCTAAATATAATCCGAAAGTTTATGAAGTTAATGTAAATGGTACGAAAAACATCATTGATCAAGTATTAAAGACAAAAGCTAAGTTGGTATATGTAAGCAGTGTTCATGCGATACCTGAAAAACCAAATCATGCAGTTATAACGGAAACCAAAGATTTCGATCCAAAGCAAGTTGTAGGTGAGTATGCTAAAACAAAAGCTGAAACGGCAAAATACGTTTTAGAGATGGTAGAGAAAAAAGGATTAAATGCTTGTATCGTTCATCCATCAGGAATTATTGGTCCTAATGATTTTGGAAGTAGTCATTTAACTCAATTGCTTATTGATTTTGCTAACGGAAAATTAAAAGCTTGTGTGCATGGTGGCTATGATTTTGTGGATGTTCGAGATGTGGTTTCGGGTATTATTCAAGCTTGTTATAAAGGTAAAAAAGGGTCTTGTTATATTTTGTCCAATCGATACGTTCCTGTTAAAGAATTGTTGGATATAGTAAGTCAAGTTCGAAACATAAAGAAGGTTAAATTTGTTCTTCCTATGTGGTTGGCTAAATTAACCGCACCATTATCTGAAAAATATTATACTATGTTAAAACAACCGCCTTTGTATACAAAATATTCCTTGTATACTTTAACCTCTAACTCTAATTTTTCAAATCAAAAAGCAAAAAAGGAATTAAATTATAAAACTAGAGATTTTGAGAAAACGATAAAAGATACGGTTTTGTGGTTAGAAGAACAGGGCCGAATTCATTAACTATATATTTAGGACGGAAAAGGAAGGGATACTATGGAGAGAGAGGATTTTATTTATTGTGGGATTGTTCTATGTTTATTTCTTTTATATGTTATTTATAAAATGAAAACAAAGGAATTGTTTCATAACAAAATTAAATGTTTTACAGAGATTTTCTTCTTCTTTACTATGAGTACATTTGTATTTGTTTTATCTTCTATAGGCATAAGATATAGTATGAATTCTATGCAAGCAATTGCTTTATTTGCTTCTTTATTTCTTTTGTGTTTTAGTTTTGGATGTATACAAAACAATAGAAAGACTTATAATACAAATATTTTCATTTATTTGGGATTGTATCTTGTTTTATTAATGAGTATAACCTTTTTTATTGGAAGACCAACTTTTCGTTTCCGATTTGATCGAATTTTTAGTATTTATAAGGGTTCGTTAATTCCTTTTCATACCATTTCTTTATATTTTAATGGTTATGCTTCTACAAAAGAAATTGTATATAATATCTTTGGTAATATGGTATTACTCGTTCCTTTATCCTTTTTGTTGATGATTAAAAATAAAAAATATAATCATATATTTAGGCAATTATGCATTATTGTTCCTTTAGTTGTTTTTATTGAATTGTTTCAAGAAATTACTTGGGTTGGATCTTTTGATATAGATGATATTTTATTAAATGTTTTCGGACCAATTCTTTTTACTTTTTTAATTACCAGGTTTGATATTATAGGGAAAATAAGAAGTTTGTTTTATCGTGATTTTATAAAAAATAAAAGCATTCAATATTTTCTTTATTTTATTTCTCTTATTATTCCTGTTTTATTTATTATAAAAACGATTGTTAAAATTATCGATTAAATTCGAAAATATAGAAAAAGATTTTTATATATAGTATAATTTTATTAGAAATATGTTTTACTACAATTGAAGGAGAAGTTCTTATGATTAGAAATGTAAAGTTAGAAGATATATATGAATTAGCACCTATTTATAAAGAGTTATATGATGATGCTGATATAGGTGAATTTTGGACCGTTGAAAATGCACAAAAGCTTTTAAAATATTTTTATGATAGACAAAAGGATTTATTTTTTGTTGCTGAAGAAGAAGGGGTAGCTGTTGGTGCAGTAATGTCAAATTTAAAACCCTGGTTTGACGGTTATAGGTTAAATGACACCGAAATATTTGTGCTAAAGAATATCAACATAAGCACATTGCTAAAGAATTGTACAAAAAACATTTAACAACTGCAAAAACGAATTATGATTGTAAAGTTATAGAATTTCATACGTATGGTGAGGAAAATGAATTTCCTCAAAATTGGTATAAGAGAATAGGCTTTCGAAAAGATGAAGAATTAATTATAATGAATGCTAATATAAATGATATTTTAAATAAAATTTAATAATATGAAAGATGTCAAACATGAATAATAAGAGAGCAAAATATTGGAGACTGTCCCCTTTAGAATATGTTGAAGAAGAAAAGTTAGAGGTTGTATGTGATGTAGATAAGCTTAAAAATGTTCTTGTTCAGTTAAGAAAAGTACATCCTTATGAAGAACCTGCGATCGATATTGTTCCTTTATTGGATGAGGCAGATTTTAAGTAAAAAATGCAGGTAACAACAGAATTAGGAAGTGATCTTTCAAATGCGTAATTTGCATAAAGAATTTGAAAATAAAAACATTGAATATGACAAATTAGTAAGTTATGGTTTTGTCAAAAAGGATACTAATTATATTTATGAAAAACACTTGCAAGATCATTCTTTTAAGGTTGTAGTTGAAATTTCAGCAGAAAAGCAGGTATCGAAGGTAATTGATTTAGAAACGAACGAAGAGTTTATACTTGTAGATGTTAAGCATTCGGTTGGTGATTTTGTTGGAACGGTGAAAGAGGAATATGGAAATCTATTAAAGGATATTTTAGATAAATGTACTACACCTAATGTATTTAAAAGTAAGCAAGCTAAAGAAGTGATTCAGTATGAAAAAGAAAAATATGCGGATGATTTGGAATATTTATGGAAAAAATTTCCGAATAATGCTATATGGATAAATAAAAAGAACAATAAATGGTATGGAGCATTATTAGTGGTAGCAGAAAATAAACTTGGAGTTGCATCAGATAAAGTAGTGGATATTCTTGATTTGAGATATCCAAAAGAGAATATTCGAAAAATAATAGACAATAAAAAGGTTTTTGAAGGGTATCATATGAATAAAGAGCATTGGATTACAATTCGACTAGATGGAAGTATGGATATAAACGAGATATTTCAATTCATTGATCTAAGTTATGATTTGTCATTAAAAAAGTAAATAAAGATTGAAAAAATTGTGTTTTATATAGCCTGTTAAAGCAACAGTATAGGAGGTGGAAGTATATGGAACAATTTTATTTTGAAATTCCAAGTCGGAATAGAAAAGAAGATGCAATAGATTATATTAATGAGTTTTATAAATATAATTCAAATATAAATGGAACAGGCGGGTTACAAAGATATTTAGATAATTATGAAGGATGGCTTAATAAACTAGAAGAAGATTATACTAGAATTCCAGATGAAGAAAAAGTACCTGCTAGGACATATTTTCTAATTCGTAGCAATGATCAAAGAATTGTTGGAATGATTAATATAAGATTGGTATTAAATGAACGTTTAAAAAAATATGGAGGACATATTGGGTATAGTATAAGACCTACTGAAAGAGGAAAAGGATATAATAAGATTAATTTATATTTAGGATTAAAGATTTGTAGGGAATATGGCATTCAAACTGTATTTATGGATGCTGATAAAGATAATCCTGCCTCTTGGAAAACAATGGAAGCTCTGGGTGGAGTAAATACAAAAGAGTTTTTTGATGATGAAAATGCACATGGTATCATAAAGGATTATAAAATTGATGTGGATGAAAGTCTTAAAAAACATTTTGCTATTTATGAACCATTGATTCAAGGCTCTTCTTACACAATAGATGATGCCTCAAAGAAAAACAAGGCTTGTTTATAGCATTTCGGGGTATTAGAGCAAGTTTAAAGGAGGTATTTATGAATCCGTTTACTATTGGAATTCTTATTTTTGTTCTTACTTTTGTTGTTTTATTGTTACTGATTCTAAAAAAAGAACGAACTTTAAAAATAGATAATGATTCCAAAAGGAATATAAGAATCTTTAGAAAAATATTGATTGCTATACTCTTATCTGTGTTTTTTGGAATCATTGGTTTTTTTATAAGTACAATTATCCTATTGGGTACGGATTTATCTATATAAAATAAAAAGCGTATAGCTATAAAAAGAAAAGTGGTGTGCTATGAAAACGATTATGATTGTTGAAGATGAGAAAACCATTCGAGATGAATTAAAAGAATTGCTAGAAACATCGGGTTATAAAGTGATTGTACTAAGTCAATTCGATAATTTATTAGAAGATGTTTTAAATAGTAAGTTTGATTTATTGCTTTTGGATATCAATTTACCGAATATTAATGGTGAATTTCTTTTGCGTGAGTTTCGAAAGGTGTCGAATCTGCCTGTTATTATGGTAACCAGTAGAGTAAAAGAAACGGATGAGGTTTTATCTATGAGTTATGGAGCGGATGATTATATTACGAAACCATACAATCCAACGATATTACTTTTAAGAATTGCTAATATTTTTAAAAGAATGGAAAATAATAGGAATAGTTCCTATTACGATGGTATAAAAGTATATCAAAACAAAGGTATATTAGAAAAAAAAGATCAGGTGTTAGATTTAACGAAAAATGAAATGATCATATTTTCTTTACTTTTAAGGAATAGAGGAAATATTGTTACTCGTGATGCATTAATGACGGAACTTTGGAATAATGAAGAATATGTGAATGAAAATGCTTTGACCGTGAATATTAGTAGATTAAGAGCAAAATTAGAAGAGTTTGGTATCCACAATGCGATTGAAACTAGAAAAGGGCAAGGGTATAAATTATTATGAAATTTAGTAAATATTTGATAGATAAATATATAGAAATTTTATTTGTTCTTTTTGGGTATATTCTTATTCTTATGATGCTTTTTGCTTTTAAAGTACCAAGTGAAGTTACTATTGGTATAACCATTGTATTTCTGATTGTTTGTTTTTCTGTTTTATTGACTGGATATTTAAAAAGACGAAGGTTTTATAATTATTTAATTCATAGTGTAGAAAAATTAGATAAAAAATATTTAGTATTAGAGATGTTAAATAAACCGTCTTTTTATGATGGTGAAATACTTTATGAAGTTTTATATGAGATCAATAAATCTATGAATGAAAATATAAAAAAATATGAAATGCGTTTAGCGGATTTTAAAGAATATGTTGAATTATGGATTCATGAGATCAAACTTCCAATTGCTAGTTTAACTTTGATGAATCATAATCAAAAAAATAAAGTGAATAAAAAATATGAGGAACAAATAAGAAGAATTGATGATTATGTGGATCAAATACTTTATTTTGTAAGAAGTGAAAATGCTGAAAAAGATTATTTGATTAAAGAGGTTGATTTGAAAAAAATTATCAATACTGTGGCTATGAGAAATAAAGATGATTTACTTACTAAGAATATTCGTTTTCTTGTAGAAGTTGAAGACGTAATGGTTCTTACAGATTCGAAATGGTGTGGGTTTATTATTAATCAAATTGTAAGTAATAGTATTAAATATACAAGAGATGATGTGGATCGGTTTATTAAGTTAACGGTGGAGGAATCACTAAAACAAATTCATTTACATATATATGATAATGGAATAGGGATACCTTCTAAAGATATACGAAGAGTATTTGATAAGACTTTTACAGGTGAAAATGGACGAAATAGATCAAAATCCACAGGAATGGGCCTTTATATTGTTAAAAAACTGTGTGAAAAGTTAGGACATAAAATAAGAGTCGAATCTGTACAAAATGAATATACAGATGTTATCATTTCATTTTCAAAAAATGATTTTTATAAAATAAAGGATTAGGATTTTTAGTATTACAAAATTGTAATATACTGTAATATTAGAATAACGATTTAATCCTTTTTTTGTCATAAAATGTAAGCATGAAAGGAGAAGTTTTATGGAAAGTATTCTAAAAATTCATAATGTTGAAAAATATTATGGTAGTAGATCAAGTCTAACAAAAGCGATCGATAATATATCTTTTGAAGTAGATAAAGGCGAGTTTGTCGCTATCATGGGAGCTTCAGGTTCAGGAAAAACAACCCTTTTGAATTGTGTTTCTACAATTGATAGAGTAACATCGGGACATATCTTTGTAGATGGAGAAGATATTACCAAATTAAAAGGGAATCTTTTGAATAAATTCAGAAGAGAAGAATTAGGCTTTATTTTTCAAGATTTTAATTTACTTGATACCTTGACTGCTTATGAAAATATCGCCTTAGCTTTATCCATTCAAAATGTTTCTGTAAGTGAAATTTCCAGAAGAGTGGATAAAGTTGCTAAGGAACTTGATATTAAAGATGTTTTAAAGAAATATCCATATCAAATGAGTGGAGGGCAAAAGCAAAGAGTGGCTTCTGCTCGTGCAATTATTACAAATCCAAAACTTGTTTTAGCAGATGAACCAACAGGTGCTTTGGATTCAAAATCAGCTAAGATGTTGCTTGAGCGATTCGATTATTTGAATAAAGAACTTGAAGCAACGATTCTTATGGTTACGCATGATGCTTTTACAGCTAGTTATGCAACACGTGTTATTTTTATCAAGGATGGTAAAATTTTTAATGAATTACATAGAGGGGATGATTCAAGAAAAGAATTTTTTGATAAAATTATTGATGTTGTAACGCTTTTAGGTGGAGATTTAAACGATGCTCTTTAAGTTATCTTTAAAAAATATTGCTAGAAGTATAAAAGATTATGCCATCTACTTTTTTACTTTGATATTAGGAGTGGCAATATTTTATATATTTAATGCGATTGAAAGTCAAACGGTTATGATGAATGTATCATCATCGACTTATGAAATAATTGATTTAATGAATAGTATGTTATCTGGAGTAAGTGTCTTTGTGGCTTTTGTACTCGGATTTTTAATTATTTATGCCAATCGATTTTTAATGAAAAGAAGGAATAAGGAGTTTGGTATCTATTTAACACTTGGTATGAGTAGACGAAAAATATCTTTAATATTATTCTTTGAAACTTTAATTGTTGGATGTATATCCTTGGTTGTTGGTTTAGTACTTGGAACCGCATTATCGCAAGTGATGAGTTTATTTGTTGCGAATATGTTTGAAGCTAAAATGACGGAGTTTGAATTTGTATTTTCATCCTCTGCTTGTATTAAAACACTCATTTATTTTAGTATCATGTATATCTTAGTTATGATTTTTAATACATATAATGTAAGTCGTTGTAAATTAATTGACTTACTGAATGCTAATAAAAAATCAGAAAAAGTAAAAATGAAAAATCCTTTGGTTTGTATAATTGTATTTATTCTTTCTGCTTGTGCACTTGGATATGCTTACTGGTGTGTAACGGGTGGAGTAACGGATATGCAAACGGCTGATAAGATATTAATTCCAATTGCTTTAGGAGCGTTATCCACATTCTTTATTTTCTGGTCTTTATCAGGATTATTACTTAAAATATTTATGAGTATGAAGAATGTTTATTATAAAGGATTAAATAGTTTTACATTAAGACAGTTTAGTAGTAAAATCAACACAACCGTATTTTCAATGACAATTATCTGTTTAATGTTATTCTTTACCATTTGTGTATTATCAAGTGCTATTTCAATTAGAAACTCAATGACAAGTAATTTAGAGGCTATGGTACCAGCTGATATACAACTTGATAAGAAAATGGATTTACCAGCTGATTCTAAATATTCTAAAGGTATTATTGAAGACTCTAAAATACAGGTGAGTGAAACACTCGATCGATTAGGGTTTGATATGGATAAATATTTTAAAGATGTAATTGAATTTGATTTATATGCGAGCGACGAATTTATGATTAGAGATACTTTAGGATCTTCCTATGATGAAATGGCCAAACAATTTCCATATTTAGATTACGATATGGCGGAAACTTTTATTAAAGAAAGTGATTATAATAAGGTAGCTAAGTTGTATGGTTTAGATCAAGTTCAATTAAATGGTAATGAATATGTTGTTATAGCTGATTTTGATTCTTGGATAAATATTCGAAATGAGGGGTTAAAACAGAATACGGCAATTACTATAGATGGTACTACTTTAACTCCAAAATATGATGAATGTGTCAATGGTTTTGTTTATATGACAAGTAGTCATATTAATACCGGAATATTTATTGTTCCAGATGATGTGCTTAAAAGTATGCCTAGAGAAAGTGGAATACTAATTGCCAATTATAAGGCGGATACTGATGAAGAAAAGCAGGAAATAGAAGATAAAATTATGCACTTAGACAATAATCCTTATGCTGTAAATACAGATATCGAAGCAAGTACTAAAATCTCTTTATATGAGGGTAGTATTGGTCTTGGAGCAATGATTACCTTTATTGGTTTGTATTTAGGAATTATCTTTTTGATAGCAAGTGCTGCAATTTTAGCCTTAAAAGAATTATCTGAATCTACAGATAATAAAGAGCGATTTCATATGTTAAGAAAGATTGGAACAGATGAAAAAATGCTTAATAAGGCTTTATTTAGACAAATTGGAATTTTCTTCTTGTTTCCACTTATTTTAGCAATTATTCATTCTATTTTTGGAATTAAATTCTGTGCATATCTTTTAGAAACCTTTGGTAAAGATGAACTCATAAAATCAATTATTGCAACGGCGGGAATTATTGTATTTATCTATGGTGGATATTTCTTAATCACGTATTTATGTAGTAAAAATATTATAAAGGAGCGATAAAGTGGTTTTGGTTGTTGTTTTTGCATCCATAGTGAAAGGAAAAAGAAGGGCTTCGTAATTTGTACGAATGTCCTTACGAGATATGGGTTATTTAGAATCAATAAAAAAAGCGGTAATTGTTTTTCCGATTATAGCCTTCTTATTTACGATTCCTTTTATATTACATCAATATCATAAATATGGTTCGATCAATAAGCTTCGAGTTTTCATTATCTATTCCTTTATCCTTTATTTGCTTGTAATGTATTTTCTAGTTATACTTCCTCTTCCAAGCAGGGAAGAAGTAGCAAATATGACGGAAAGAACGATACAATTGATACCATTTTCCTTTATTGGTGATATTGCTAGAGAAACGAATTTTTCTATAGCAGATCCTTCTACCTATTTATCTACATTATCTCATCCAAGTGTTTATACTTTTATTTTTAATATCGTTATGACCATCCCTTTTGGCATGTATTTGCGATATTATTATAAGTGTAGTTTGAAAAAGACGTTTCTATTCACTTTACTTCTTTCTTTGTTTTTTGAATTTACCCAACTTACAGGACTTTATGGAATCTATCCAAGGCCCTATAGACTTTGTGATATAGATGATTTAATAACAAATACATTAGGAGGAGTTTTGGGATACTTGATTATGGGAATCGTAGATGATTTCTTACCGACAAGACAGAAAATAGATGAGGAAACATTTGAAGAGGGAAAGAAGGTATCTGGATTTAGGCGAATGACTTTATTTTTCTTAGATGGATTTGTATATTTTTGTTTACTGGTGGTATTGTCTTTGTTTTTTAAAACTTCACTGACAACAGTTGTCTTTTTCCTGATTTATTATGCCGTCATTCCTTATTTTTGGAATGGCAAAACAATTGCGAGTAACTTTTTAAATGTCAGAGTATCTTTTCCAAATAAGACATTTATTCGATTGATTCTAAAAGCACTCTTTCATTACTTTTACTATTTTGTGTTACCAATTTGTATTTTAACAATAGGTATACTGGTGGTTCATAATATGAATTTATCTACTGTATTATCTATATGGGTTTATTTCGGATGTTTTTTGATGATTTTACTTTTTTACTTCATTCATATATTTTTATTACTTAAAAACGGAAAGATTTATTATGATAAAGTATTTAAAATTACTTATCTGAGTACTATAGATGAGAAAAAAGAAAAAGATAGGAGGAAAAAAGATGGAAAGTGTTAAAGGTAAAATATTTGCTGGTATTGGGATTGTACTTATAATTGCTGTTTTCTTCGTTGTATTTTGGTTGTTGTTTTATCAAGAATCTACATATTATACGAGAGTGGATAATGAAAAAGTACACATGTTAGATTCTGGGAATATGAGATATGAATATACATTAGAATCTTATAGCAAAACAGGTAAGTCAAAAGAAGTTACATTTAAAACGAGTCGAGAATTAAAAAATGGAGCTTATTTAAAACTTGATGTAATGCTAACAAGAGGAGTTCGATCTTGGGAGGAAGTAGAGTTTAATGAATTACCAAACAAAGTACAAGAACACTATGATGCGTAGTATAGGAAGCAAACGATTGAAACTTAATTTCTAGTTTGCTTTTTTCATGATATAATGAACATAGATAAAAGAAATGATTCATTGAAATGGTGGTGTTATCATGAATAATCACTTAAAAACATGGCATTTTGGTATAGATAATGATTATTTAGTTAAGTTAGTTTTAGCAGGTAAAAAGACGGCTACAACTTCTTTGTATGATTTAGATGATATTCCAGTCGTTGGAGAAGAATCCATATTGATCTTTGATAATGAAAAAAAGGCTTGTATTACTAGAACCAAAAAAGTCATTGTTACGGAGTTTAAAAATATAAATGAAGAGCTTGCTAATCTTGAAGGAGAAGGAACTTTTGAAGAGTGGAAAAATACGCATATTGAATATTTTAAAAGTATAGATCCAACTTTTAATGAAGATACAAAGGTTATATTCGAAATTTTTGAAGTAATCGAAAACTTAATTGAACAACGAATACAACTTGCTAGAAAAATAGCACAAGCAAATAGAGATCTATTTGGAGACCTTGAAAGTATAGAAGAAATAAATGCAGGATTTAATAATAGTATTTTTTGCGTAAATGAGAAATACATCATTAAAGTTTGTGGAGATACCAATAAAGAAAACTTATTTGATACGGAGGTCAATTTTTATAATTCGAATCAAGATAATAAAAACATTCCAACTTTATATAGATATGATCAATCTAAAAAGATTGTACCTTATGTTTATGAGATAATAGAAAAAATAAATGGGGAATCTATTTACTATTATTGGTATAAAATGGATGAATCCGAAAGAGAAGAATTTGTGAAAAATTTAGTTAAGGTATTAAAGAGAATCCATTCGAAAGAATATCCAGCTTATAATTGGAGTGCTTTTATAAAAGAAAAAGTTCTATCCAGCTTTAAGCAAACAAAGGATATGTTTAATGAAGAAGAGAGAAACATTATTTTAGATTCTCTTAAAAAATATGATGAAATCTTCTCTGATAATCGATTTTGTTTTATTCACAACGATTTACACTTTGATAATATTTTATTAGATGAGCAACAAAATATAAAATTAATTGATTTTAATGATTCAATTGTAGCGCCTTTTGACTTTGATTTAAGATTATTATATATAAGTGTATCTTTACCATGGAAGTGGGCAAATATTGAGATGGATCCTTTCCAAAAAGTAGAAGACTATCAAAATTTATTTAAATATATTAAAAAGTATTATATTGAGCTTAATACAGTCAAATATTTAGAAGAAAGAATGCTTGTATATTGGATATTATATGATTTTGAATTATTACCAAGATTTAGAGAAGCCAAAGCAAAAGAGAGAATTGTAATGAATTGTAAAAAAATAATAAAAATATGATATAATTATTTACTTAAGTTTATGATTAATTTAAGTCATAGTTAAGAAACTGATTTTTAAGGAGAAACGTATGAGAATATTTAAAAATATGAAGAGTATTAGTCCATTATTTGGTATGGGGACGAATGAAAAAGGTCATACTATATTATTTAGACCTCCAGGTGTAAGAGCAGTTATTATTGATGATGAAGGAAAGATTTTATTAAACAAAGAATATAGAGATGAATATCAAGCGTATGACTATAGGTTGCCTGGTGGCAAAGTCTTTGATGATATTGATACGTATATTCATTTTGTCTCAGAAGGAGAAAAAAAGCAAAATAATATAGAAAAATTAATATTACAAAAAGCTGTTGAAACTGTTATTAAAGAATGTTATGAAGAAGTAGGGTTTAAAATAAATAATCCTAAATTAATTCATATTTCTTCTAACGGATATACGGTTGATTGGGATTTATATTATTTCTTGGTTACGGATTATAAAGTTTTAAATGAAGGTCCACAATATGAAGATGGTGAAATAATTGATGGCTATGATTGGTTTACAAAAGAAGAAGTTTTACAGTTATGGAAAAATAGAAAAATTAACGAGGAAAGATCATCAAATGTTTTGCTACATATGTTATTAGATGATGAAATACATCTTATAAAATAGGAGGATATTTATGGATAAAAATATAATACCTATGGTTTTTGATATAACTCAATTAGAAAAGAGTGCAAAAAACGGAGATGGATTATCTTGTTATTTGTTAGGTAGAAGTTATGACAGTGGTGAAAATGGAGTTGAGCAAGATTTTAATAAGGCACTATTTTGGTACAACAGAGGAAAAGAATTCAAAGATCCTAGATGCATTTATGGTGTTGGCGCTTGTTATTACTTTGGTGATGGTGTTAAAGAAGATAAAGCTAAGGCATATGAACTTTTTGTTCAAGCATATCAACCATTATTAAAATTAATAGAACAAGAAAAAAACATTCCAAACAGACAAGCTTTTTCTATATTTTGTTTAGGTGCATATTATTATTTTGGCTTTGGTGATATTGAAAAAAATGATCATACTGCTTTTAAATTAATTTATGATAGTGCCATGAAAGGGCACATAGCTGGTATATATGATTTAGGTGCTAATTTTTATTATAATGGAGTTGGTACCGAAAAAGATTTAGAAAAATCAAAATTCTATTTAGAACTTGCTGCCAGTTATGGATTACCAAGAGCAATGAAAAAACTACATGAATATAAAAGTACATATGATAATGAAATAAATTTCCATAGAAAGGTCAAATAGTAAAGGAAAACGAAAAAATAAATGATATATTTAATAAATTTTTAAAACACTAATAAAAAAATAAATCTTATATTTTTTTAAATGCTATAATTTTATTAGCAATTATCATAAAATTATCAATGGAGAAGAGTATGAATAAAAAAGAAATATTAAATAAAGTTGATAAACTTATTGTAATGTATAAAAATGGAGAACTTGGTGGAGAAGTAATGCCTGAAGATGCAAATCCCCATTTTAAAAGATCTAGTTTAGAAAATTATTTATATTTTACTTTGCCAATGGCACTAAATTATCAAAGAAATTCTTATACACTTTGGGAAAGTGCATTAAAAACATATAATGATGAGAAGACAAGATTTGTTTTTAATCCTAAAGTGTGTTTAGAAAAAAGTTTTGAAGAAGTGCAGTATACCTTAACAAAATATAAAGTAGCATTACAAAAGCAAAAACAAACTGAAATATGGTTATTACTTTGTAACACATTTGTAGAATTATTTAATGGTGATATAAGAGAATTATTTGATACTTTAGATAATGATGTAGATAAAATTAGAAATTTTATACAAAAAGAGAACAAAAAGAAGTTTCCATATTTGTCTGGAACAAAAACATGTAATTATTGGCTGTATGTAATTTATCAATATACGGATAGAAAATATAAAAATATAGAACATTTAACTGTTGCGCCAGATACTCATGTATGTAAAGCAACACATAAGTTGGGATTAATTACTGATGATGAATTCAATTCTAGTAATGTTCAACAAATTGTTATAGATAGGTGGCAAGAATTATTTAAAAATACAAAGTATAAGCCAATAGATATTCATACACCACTTTGGTTGTGGAGTAGAAATGGATTTAAAGAAGTCAAATAATGATAGAGAAGTAAAAATACAAGGTGGCGAATTATTTGAGAAAGATGGAGTGTATAAATAGTAGTTTAGAATTATCTTTAAAATTTTTGAGCTTATATTTTTACTTTAAAATCTGAGCGGGTTTAAATTTAATCATAAAAAATGTCTTTCTTCCTAGAAAGACAATATTTACGTTTCTATATAAAATAAAAACTTACGAATCTTTTATAATTTGTAAGTTGTTTTCAAATGGAGTAAATGTCGTAAATCTCTACAATTTTTTATTTATAATGATGATATATAAAATATTTACATATCTCGTAAAAAATACCATTTCATGATAAAATGTTAATGGGAGTGGTATTATGATAACATATAAACCTAAAGTAAGAGGATCTTTTTCTGATAGAAATAAAATAGAACCTATTAATACTATAATTCAAAAAGACAATTTGGATTCTAGAACAAGAAATGGAATTGTTAATGTATTTGATACCCTTATAGAAATATTGGAATATAAACATTCAACAGATGTTTTTTATGAATATATTTATAAGGAAATTTTTTGCCTTACTTCAGATGAAATACCTTATCATCCTTCTGCACAAAGAAGACATATTACTAATGGAATAAAGAGTGAATGGGAATACCATGAGATTTTCTCTTTTTTAGAAGCAATTTTAAAGTGGTATAAAGATAAATATTATGATAACTCAATGTATACTATATTTAATAATCTTTTTGAGAAAGAATGCGTAGGATATAGATTTATAGATGGAAAAATTACAGATATAATAGATGAAGAAGAAATTCAAGAAATAGAACAAGCTTTAGATAGTAGCTATTCAGCTTGTAGAAAAAGTATTACTAAAGCTTTAAATTTACTTTATAATAGAGAAAAACCGGATTATTCAAATTCTGTTAAAGAATCAATTTCTGCAATTGAATCTATGTGTAATATAATATTGGGTACTCAAAAGTCAACTCTTGGTGAAGCGCTAAATAAATTAGAAAAAAATGGTTTGGTAATTCATGAAGCAATGAAAAAGGCTTTTTCATCTTTATATGGCTATACTTCAGATAAAAGCGGAATAAGACATAATAATGGCCTTGATGAAAATACAACATTTGAGGAAGCTAAATATATGTTAGTAGTATGTTCAGCTTTTTTGAATTATTTAACACAAATTTATGAAAACCAAAAATAGGAAGGTGTATATATGAATTATATTGGTAGCAAACAAATAGAAACAGAAAGATTATTATTAAAAGCACAAACTATGCAAGAGCAAAAAAGATTGTGGGAAATTTTAATGATTCCAGAAGTGAATAAATATTTTTTAACAGTACCTTCAAAGCTTAGAGAACAATTATTAGATTGGAATAAACAAAAAGAATATTACAAAATGGATATGGAGCATGCAAATAATCCTGATATTTTTAGATGGAGTATTTTCTTGAAAGATACTGGAGAATGCATAGGAAGAGTTTCCTGCCATGAAGGTCATGATGAAGATTTAAATATTACTGATCCTAACATAAGAGATGTAGGATGGCTAATTGATCCTGCTTTTCAAGGACATGGATATGCTACGGAAGCTGCTACTGCTATGATAGATTATATGTTTACTAAAGTTAATATAGATGAAATTAGAACAGGAGCTGCTATTGTAAATCCTGCTTCATGGATGATAATGGAAAAATTAGGATTTATTAGACAAGATAAAATAAAACTGGTTCAATATACTTTCTTAGATGAACCGGTTGAAGATTATTTGTACACAATTACTAAAGAACAATGGTTTACTTTACGAAATAGAAAAAATAGAAGGAGACTTATATGAGTAAATATTATGATAACGTTAGTAAGGAAATAAAAGATTATTTTAAAATTTTAGAGCCTAATTTTCCGGAATGGTTAAACGAATACATAGATACAAAAGAATTATTATCACAACAATATATTAGTGTTACTTGTGGTACTATATATTCTGATTTATTTGAAAGTAATTTTTTCTTTTCAAGTTTAGATCATTCTGTAGCAGTTGCTCTGATTGTTTGGAATTTTACTCATGATAAAAAACAAACTTTATCTGGGCTATTTCATGACATATCAACACCAGTCTTTAAACATTGTGTAGATTTTCTAAATGGAGATTATATGACACAAGAATCAACAGAAGATTTAACCACAGAAATGATTAAACATTCTAAAGAAATAATGACCTTATTAAAAAGAGATAAAATTAATATAGAAGAAGTAGACAATTATCACTTATATCCGATTGCAGATAATGATACTCCAAAACTATCTGCTGATAGATTAGAATATTCTCTTTCAAATGCTTTGTTTACGTATAAATTGTTAGATTTTGAAAGTATTAAAGAAATTTATGATGATATAGAGATTCAATCGAATGAAGAAAATGAAATAGAGTTGGGTTTTAGAACTAAAAAAATAGCTAGAAATTTTGTAAAAGTTACAAGCAGATTATCTGTTATATATCGTGAAGATAGAACTAGATATTCTATGCAGTTATTAGCGGATATTTTAAAAAGATTAAGTAATGAGAACAAAATATCTAAAAAAGATTTATATGAATTAAAAGAAAGTGATGTAATTAATATTATAGAAAATTCTAAATATAATAACATATTTAATATTTGGAAAAATGCCAAAAAAGTAAAAATATCAAAAGAAGAACCTAAAGATGTTTATTATGTACATCATGGGGCAAAAGTTAGATATATTGATCCATTATTTAATGGTGAAAGAATTTCTAAATGCTGTAAAATTGCAAATAAATTTATAGAAAATAATTTGGCTTATGATATGAATAATTATGTGTATTTAGATTTTAATTTTAATGACTAAAGAGAACATTTAAGATTCATATATAAAATAAAAACTTACGAACTTTTATAGTCCGTAAGTTGTTTTCAAATGGAGCGAGTGTTGTAGTTATTTACAACTATTTTTCAATATTTTTTATCTTTGATTTTAATTTTTCATCATAAAAAATATCTTTATATTTATTTAGCAAGTCTCCTAAATTAATATCAGGTTTTTCACCATTTTGGATTTTTCTGTTCTATTCTTTTACTTCTTCTAAATATTTGTTAAGAACTCTTTTGGTTTCTTTACTCCTTTTATTATCTCTTTCAATTGTTTTGTTCTAAATTATTATTTTCATTTAATATTAAGTCAACAATTTCTTTTTGAAATTGTGAGCAAAAATCTCCAATTTCTCCAAATACTTGCCCATTTAAATTAATAGTTAATTGACCATATTTAACAGTAATACTTGTTGGAGCTCCACCTTCGTAAGCGTTTTCTAAAACATATTGTTTTGTTTCTAATTTAGAATAATATATTAATTTTTCAATATAATTTTCTACCACATTTTTAATTTTAGTAAATGTATTGACATTTTTTATTGAATAATTCTTTCCTTCGATTTGTATTAAATATGTATCTTCATCATATATTTCTATACATATTCTACCATTATTATAGTTTGGATTTTCTTCTGGCACTATTAATCCTGTACTAATTTTAACAAAAAAGTCATAATGACATGATTTAATATAGTTAGCATATATTTGTTTCATGTAATCGTATTCACTTTTGCTCACATTAATTGTTTCATTTAAATTTTGTTCCATTATTTACCTCCATTTTTATTTAAAATAAATTCATCAAGCTAATCAATTCTTGTTGAATATTGTAAATATCTTCATAGAAGAAAATTAGCATATCATTTTCGTTCATGTTTTTATCATTAATGCTATCATAATTTTTTACATTTGTTATGGGATTAATATTTTTGATAACTAAAACTTTTTATTAATTCATATATTACTATTAATTCAGTGCTTATTTGATTTCTTTTTGTATTAACATCCAAAGTTTGTATCTAATAAGTTGAAATTTAGTATAGGAAAAGCTATGGTTATATATTTCATGTTTTTTTTGTAAAATAAAACTCACACGAGGTGTGAGTAATTCTCTCAATGGAGCGATTGGTTAAGTTGTTTTCAACCTTTCCATCACAATTGAGAATTAATACATATCAGTATCAATTTCTAATAATATTTTACCACAAATTTTGCTAATTACAATAAAAATACCCAATTTTATGATAAAATTATATATAGGTGGTAAAATGAATTTACTATATATAAATAGTCAAGAATATAAAGATAGAATAGAAGAACTTTATTTAGAATCTTTTCCAGAAGATGAAAGGTTCCCATTTTGGATATTAGAAGAGTGTTCTAAAGAAAATAATTCAGATTTACTTTCTATAGTTGATAATGGTGTATTTGTTGGTATGAGTTATATTGTTAATTGTAACGATGCATATTATTTAATGTATTTAGCAGTAGAACCTAATTTAAGAAATAAAAATTATGGTTCACATATTTTAATGGATTTAGAAGAAAAATATAAAACTCTATTCTTATCAATAGACGATCCAATTAACGAGCTAAACATTAGAAGAAAAAACTTTTATTTAAGAAATGGATTCTATGATACAAATAAATATTATGAAGACACTGGTGTAAATTATGAAGTATTATGTACTAATCCTGAATATGAAATAACAAATGAAAATATGCAAATGAGATATACTAACACGACTAGTAATTCTGAATTATTAAGCATAATAGCAAATACTTTTAATGCAGACTATGTTAATTTAAAGAATAAAAGCGTATCGCAAGATATTAAACAACACATATAAAGAAGGTGAATAAATGAAAATTGGAATAGATATAGATAATGTTTTATCTAATTTTAATGAAATTCTATTAAATGATTATTTAGAACATGACAAAGTATTAAATAATAGCGGTATTATACATAAGGATGAATATATAAGAAAAATGTTTGATTGGGATGTTTCTTATGAACAAGAATATTATAAGAATAATATTGAAAGATTGGCATCATTCTTTACACCTATTGAAGATTCTTCTAAATATATTAATAAATTAAAAAATACTGGTAATGAAATATATATAATTAGTGGTAGAGATAATGGAGAATATTCTGATCCGCATAATATGACTATAAATTGGCTAAAAAAATACAATATACCTTATGATAGATTAATACTAACCAATGCATATAAACATCAAGAAAAAGCTGATATATGCAATGAATTAGGTATAGACATAATGATAGATGATTCAGTCAATGTATGTGCAAAGTGTAGCGAAAATAATATAGAATGTATTCTGTTTAAAACACCATACAATAAAAAAGAATATAGATTTAATAGATTAGGTAGTTGGAAAGAAATATATGATTATATAACTAATAAAAAGGTTAATGTTATATTAGATACCGATACCTATAATGAATGTGATGATCAATTTGCTTTAAGTTATTTAATAAAGAATCAAGATAAGTTTAATATAGAAGCAATTACAGTTGCACCTTATTCTCATAAAACAAGAAATGTGTCTGTTCCTGAAGGACAAGAATTAAGTTATAATGAAATATTTAAAATATGTACATGGCTTAATTTAGATACTACAAATAAAGTATTTAAAGGATCTATGGATTATATTCAAAATGGATATAATGAGGATAATGATGCAGTAAATAAAATAATTGAAGTATCCTTAAAAAACAATAAAACTTATATATTAGGAATTGGGGCAATCACTAATATAGCTCTTGCTATAAAAAAAGAACCTAGAATAATAGATAAAATAGAAGTAATATGGTTAGGTGGTAATCAATTAGATTATAAAGATAATTTAGAATATAATTTTAGACAAGATGTAGACGCAGTAAAAATAGTATTTGATTCTAAAGTAAGATTAACGATACTTCCATGCAAAGAAGTTATTTCTAAATTAAGAATAGATATAAATACATTAAAAGAAAATATTGGTAATAAATCAGAACTATGTAATTATCTAATAGATAGATTCTATAATGATGGTTATCATGGAATACAAGAAGAAAGAGTTATTTGGGATATATCTGTTATTGCTTATATGATAAATAAAAATTGGTTTGAAAAAGAAGTAATAAGTTGTCCTAATATAAAAACTGATATATCTTATGAATTAACTAAAGATAGACACAAAATTACTATGATTAAAGATATTGATAGAAATAAAGTATATGAAGATTTATTTGAGAAACTAGGTGGTAAATATGAAGTTAAATAGTAAAGAAGCAAGAGAACTTTTAGAAAAAGAAAGACCTAATCAAAAAGATGATAGATGGATAGGACACTCTATTCGTGTTGGAGATAGTGCTGGAAGAATTGCTAAAGCATTACAAGATAAAGGAATAGATGTTGATGTTGATAAGGCTATTACGTTAGGTTATATTCACGATATTGGAAAATATAATGGAGAATCCGCTGGTCATGTTATGAGAGGATATGAATATTTAAAAGGAAAAGGATATGATGATGAATATTGTAATATTTGCCTAACACATTCTTATTTGAATAATGATACATTATGCACAGCAGGAGGTATTCCAGATGATATTCCTTTTAGAACAGAATTTATTAAAAATCACGAATATACTATTGAAGAAAAAATTATTAATTTATGTGATTTAATGTGTCCTCAAAGTGGTATAGTTTATACTATAGATAAAAGATTAATTGATATTATGATAAGAAGAGGAGCATATTCAAATACACAATATCATATTAAAGAAACATATAAATTAAAAGAATACTTTGATAATTTATTGGGTTATAATTTATATGATTTATTTCCGGAAATAAAAGACAATTTATAAATTAAAAATACAAAACGATGACTCTATCTTTCAAAGCCCATCGTCTTTTTCTTTATCTTTTTTAGTTTTATAAAATTCTTCAGCATACTCATCCATTTCATCATTTATATGTTTAGTTGCTTTATCAACTTCTTTTTTATTAAATAGATTGAAACCTTTAAATCTTCTTTCTTCTTTCTTTTTAATTTCTGGATCATATTGTTGTTTAAAATAATTAAGATTAATATTATTATAATTAAATAATCTATCAACTAAATTTTGGATAAATTCTGGAAGTTTTTTAATTATTTTATTTAAATGATAAATAAGATAATCAGTTTTTTCTTTTAAATCATTATATTTAGTTTCAGTTTGATAATTTATACTTTTTAAATGCTCATTTTCTTCCTTTAACTTTTTGTTTTCATCAAGCAATTGATTTTTAGACTTAATAACAATTTTACTGTTAAGCTTTTTCTTTTTATCAATTTCATCATTTATATCATCTTTATCTTTATTAAGTTTAGAAATTTGTTTATTAATTGATTCTTTATTATCTTCTAAATCAGATACTTCATTTTCAAGATTAGATATTTCTTGTTTAAGACCTTTGACTCTTTCATTAAAAAGTTTTCTTTCATATGAAGTAATATCTCTATTTTTTCCTTTTTGTTTTTCTTTTAGTTTAGAATCCATACCATAGGCAATATTAAATTCATTAATACATCTTTCTCTCATTTTATCTTGAATAACTACTAATGATTCTTTAGTGAATATTGATGTTTTACCAACTTGTCTTAATAAACCAGTTTTACAATTTTCTTTTACTGGAACTCCAACTATATGCATATGAGGAGAATGTTCATCAAAATGTATAGTTGCATTTGCTATATAAAAGTCAGGAACTATTTTTTGTATATCTTCAAGTTGCTGTTCAAATACTTGTGTCATTTGATATTTGTATTCTAAACTTTTCTCATCCCAATATTCCATATTTCCAAGTTCAATAACTATCTCACAAGCAAGATCATGTTTTGTATCATTTGCTATTTTATTAAAATAATTATCTATCTTTCTATCATCTCTAGTTTGTTTATTATTATATTCTAGTCTTGCTTCATCAAATAAATCTAAATATAATTCTTTAACATCTTTAACAATATCATTTGAACCTTTTATAGTTTTAATTAGTTCCTGATTATTATCATATTGCCTTAAATTATGATGATTAACTTTTCCTAATTGCTTAACATTTTGAATAGCATTATTATTTTTTGAAGTAGTGCCTGATGGAGTATTCTTTGCTTCTTGTCTTGCTTTAATAGATTTGTTTTTATCATTACCCAAATGTAGTGAATAAGATAATTCCATATTTTTTACACCCCCTAAATTATGAATATTGAAATGGCACGAAAGTGGCTTTGTCATTATTCATAACTTCCTATATATCTTGTCAAAGACAAGATATGGAAGCTAAGGTTTACCACCTTAGAAACCGTTTATACTTTATTTCGTAATAATGCTTGAGGCATTAAAACTACATAAAGTATTGATAAAATAGAAAGTACTACTTTTTATTTTATCTATGTAAATTATTCAAATAAATATCTTATTTTCATAATTTATTTAAACAAACTTTTCCCACTTTCATTGAAACATTGTTTCAACAAAACGTGTTCGTTTGTTATTACTTTTTTAGAAAAAGTAAACAAAAACTTTCTATTACTTATTCATTATCTTTTCTCTAAATTCTTTTATCTCTTTTTCAATTTCTAATTTTCTTTTTTTAATATCTTCATCTAATTCATAAGTAATACAATTTGTTCTTTCTGGAATAGTATTAAATAAATCTTCTTTATTATCTATTAGACATTTTTCATTATTACCAATATAAATAACTCCTAATTGTAGTTTATCTATTTTATCCATCTTCTTATAATCTTCAATAGGAAATATTCTTACAATGTTTCTATTTTGATAATCATTAAAGAACATTACTTTATTATCATAGTAGTAAGTTGCTTCAAAATAACCAACATTATAATATTGTCTTAAAGTAAATACTATTTCAGAAACTTTTTCTATTGGCAGGTATTCACTAAATCTTAATTTCATACCAATATTACCAAGTATTGCATAATCTTTTTTAGCAAGGAATCCAGCATCATATAAATCATTACATGGTTTACACATACTTTCTCTAAAGAATACTTCACCAATTTTAACTTTATTTTTACCACATAGAGTAAGTTCAACATTATCAACATATCTCATAATTAGATCTGCTTTTTCTTCTCTTGTATAATCTTTCCACATATAAGTATGTTCTTCATATTCTTCAGGATAAACTATTTGATTTATGTAATCTAAATCTCTTTTAATCAATATATCTTCTGGAGTAAATTTTGATTCATTACATATATCACAATCTCTGATTTTATATTCTAAATCTTTAATAGTTTTATCTACAATTTCTTTTTCTATATCATATTCATCAATAGTAAATGATCCATTTATATATGCCTTTCTAATTCTTTCAGCTTTTTGATTTTGTTCTTTTAATTCTTTAATTAGTTTATCTTTAGGATTATTTAATTTAGTTTTGATCATAGGAAGTAGTGTTTGATTAACTACTGAATCATATTCTTGTATATCTTCAATGAAATTATCAAATTCTTTTTCAATATCAGTCTCTTTAATATTGATTTTACAATCATGACAATAGTAGTAATAATAAATACTACCATTTTTCTTTCTTGTTGCTTTACCTGCGAGTATTCTATTACAATGAGGACATTTTAATTTTTGTAAGAATAAGTAATCTTCATTTCTTTTATAATTACGAGAGTTCTTTTTCTTTTGAACTTGGCATTCTTCCCATAGTTCTTTACTTATTAATGGTTCAACAACATCTTCATAGTAAGTAGGATTTTTAGTTCTTTTACCATGAATAAAGTCTCCTTTATAAATAGGGTTTTCAATTATCTTTAAAATAGTAGAATCTTTCCAATTAGTTTTACCAAATACTTTTTCTTTATTATATAAATTACTTATTGTTTGATATGAATTACCTTGATAATATAAATTAAA
>CALVUP010000009.1 GCA_944363635.1 uncultured Bacilli bacterium
ATATAGATGGTAAAAAAGGAACTTAAAAATTTGACAATATAATAGAATGTATTTCTTGTATCTCCCCATCCTGGTAGTATAAAAATACTTCTTTTGTTATTCCCGTATTTTTCATAATAGAGGGTTATGTTGTCGTAAGTAAATAACATATACTTCACCTACAGTATATTATGAAAAAAAGTTTTTTTTGTTAAATGAGAGAAGTATTTATTGATAAAAAAAGAACTTTAGTCAAAAAGTTCTTTTTTTAGTACTTCTAAATTGTTGTTGTAAATGGTAATTAAATCCATATCATTATCTTTTTCTTCTTCTGTAATATTATCTAATCGATCAAAGTCTATTTTTGTTGCTTGGTAGTCTTCGACAAGTTCTTTTATAAAATCATTTTCTTCACTATTGGTAATCATAATAATATAGTTGACTTGTTTGTCTTGATATAAATTTCGAATGGTTTCTTTGTCTTTGTCTGTTAAGTTACTACTTAGATCATAAACGGTAAATCCATATTTACTTAACCAATTTAAAGAACCATCACTGACAATCAAGTTCATATTTGTGGAATTGGAAGCGATTAATTTGATTTGAGCATCCATTTCACTAATTACTACTTCTAATTGATCATAGTTTTCATTAATTTCATCTTTTAAAGCTTTGTTGTTGATGTATTCTTCTAATCCTACTTTAATATTTTTTGCCATCATAAGTAGATTAGCAGGATTTAACCAAGATTCTTCTAAAGTATAATTGGAACTCATTCCATATGTACTATCAATAATTTTGATGGATTTATTTTGATCTAGTAGTTTGGTAGCAATATCTCGAGCGTTTCCTAATCCGTTATAGATAAAAAGATCTTTTTTGGCAGTATCTTTAATCATCTTGTTGGTTAATTTATAGGTTTGAATATTTACATCGTTCGGATAAATTTTTGTTACGGTTGCATTACTTCCATATAAATAATCTGTTAAATATTCAGTAGGGTAATCACTCGTTACAATATCAATATCTTCCATGGTATCATTTGTAAAACATCCTGTTGTTAAAAACATCGTTATAAATAAAATGGTAATTGTATAAAATATTTTTTTCATTTTTTTGGCTCCTTTTTTTCTTTTTTTATAGGTACAGGATCATAACCATAATTTTTATTCAGTGGATTACATCTTAAAATTCTTTTTATTCCTAGAAAACTACCTTTAAAGAAACCGTATTCTTCTAAAGCAATTTTAAAATATTCAGAACAAGTTGGATAAAACCTACACTTGTTATGCCATGGTCCTGGGATTTTCTGGTATAGATTTATTATACCAATTAAAACTTTTTTCATGTTACCACCATTATCCTTATTTTATCAAATCAACAAGGTTTCGTCTATAGCAAATTTGATAAACGAGGGATTGTTTTTTATTCAATTGTTAAATATATGTGGAAGAATCATGGAATTTTTGTTATAATGATAAAGGTGAGGATCATGAAAGAATTATTTAAAAGATTGAATATAAAACCCAATCGTTTGGATCTTTATAATATTGCTTTTTCTCATTCTTCTTATGCGAATGAACATCATTTAAAGGCAGATTATGAGAGACTTGAATTTTTAGGAGATGCAGTTGTTGATTTGGCTGTAGCGGATTATTTATATAAAAATCATAATTATAAAGAAGGGGAAATGACAAAGCAAAGGGCTTCTTATGTTTGTGAGAATGCTTTATATGAATATGCGAAAGATTATGAGTTTACGAAATATATTAAAGTAGGGCATGGAGAAGAAAACGATGGTGGAAAGTTTAAAAAGGCCATTGTTGCAGATATTTTTGAAGCGTTTATGGGGGCGGTTTATTTAGATTTGGGTTATGATAAAGCTAAAGAGGTAATTCTTCGTATTATGATTCCTTATATCGAAAATCCTGCTATTCAATTTTTTAGTGATTATAAATCAGCTTTACAAGAATGTGTTCAAACAGAACAAAGAACTTTGGTTTATGAACTTGTAAAAGAAGAAGGACCTGCCCATGATAAAAAATTTACGATTGAAGTAAAGGTCGATGATATGGTATTTGGTATTGGATGTGCAGGAAGCAAAAAAGAAGCTGAACAAGAAGCAGCGCATGATGCACTTAAAAAATTAGCTAAATAATACGTATGAGGTGATTAAGTGGAAAGATTTCATCCTGATTATAAAGAGGGGTTAACTACAGAACAAGTCGATCAAAGGTATAGAGAGAACTTAGTTAATTATGATGAGCAACCAAAAACGAAAACAGTAAAAGAAATTGTTAAAAGTAATTGTTTTACTTTTTTCAATTATTTAAATATTGGTCTTGGTATTTTTGCGCTTGTTGGAGGATTGCTTGGTGGTCAAGGACTTGCTTCTTTAAAAAATTGTTTGTTTATGGGTGTTATTATTTTAAATACCATTATTGGAATTATTCAAGAGATCATTTCGAAAAAAACAATTGATAAATTATCTGTTTTAGCAGAATCAAAAGTAACTACCATTCGTAATCATGAGATGGTTGAAGTTTCTCCTTATGCGATTGTTTTAGATGATATTTTGTGTTTAGAAATTGGAAATCAAGTTGTTGCGGATTCGATCATTGAAAGTGGAACGGTAGAGGTCAATGAAGCGTTTATTACCGGAGAAGAAAAAACTATTTCGAAAAGAAAAGGGGATACATTATTATCTGGTAGTTTTATTATTAGTGGGAAATGTTATGCTAAAGTAGAACATGTTGGAAAAGAAAATTATATTTCTAAAATTTCGGCAGAAGCAAAATATGTAAAACAAGTAAATTCGGTGATTATGCATTCTTTTGAGGCTATGCTTAAAGTATTGGCGACTTTAATAATTCCTATTGGTATTGTTTTCTTAATTAATCAATTGATTGCAACAAATTATGAATTCTCGGAAGCTATTATTTCAACAACAGCAGCATTAATTGGAATGATTCCTGAGGGACTTGTTCTTCTTACAAGTTCTGTACTTGCTGTAAGTGTAGTACGTCTTTCCAGGTTTAAAGTTTTAGTTCAACAGCTTTATTGTATTGAAACGTTGGCAAGAGTAGATGTAATCTGTTTGGATAAAACAGGAACCATTACGGAAGGAAATATGGAAGTAAAAGATATTCTTATAAAAGGAAAGCATACGGAAGGAGAAATTGAAAAGATTTTAAGATCGATTACATATGCTTTAGATGATAAGTCACCTACTTTTATGGCTATTGAAAGTAAGTATAAAGCTAAAAAGATTTATCAAGCGATAGATACTATGCCTTTTTCTTCTATTCGAAAGTTTTCCGCCTGTAGATTTGAAGAGGGTACCTTTTATTTAGGAGCACCAGAATATCTTGTAAAAGAAAATAAAAAAGAAGAAGAAATCGAAGAGTTACAAAAAGATTATCGTGTTTTAGTACTTGCTCATAATGAAAAAGAAATTACTGAAAAACCAACAAAATTGGATGTTTGTTGCTATATTTTAATTCAAGATAAAATAAGACCAGAGGCAAAAGAGACTCTTGAATTTTTCCAAAATGAAGGAGTTGAAGCAAAGATTATTTCAGGAGATAATCATAAAACGGTCGCAGCTATAGCAAAAAGAGCAGGTTTACAAAATGTGAAAAGCATCAATGCTATGGATATTACAGATGATAATATAGATGAAGTTGCTATGGAATATAATGTATTTGGAAGAGTAAAACCAGATATGAAAAAAAGATTGGTTATTGCCTTACAAAATCAAGGAAAAACGGTAGCGATGACGGGGGATGGCGTCAATGATGTCCTTGCATTAAAACAAGCAGATTGTTCTATTGCTATGGCATCAGGCAGTGAAGCCGCAAGAAATGTGAGTCAACTTGTCTTATTGGATAATAATTTTAATTCTATGCCTAAAATATTGGCAGAAGGAAGAAGAAGTATTAATAATGTTGAAAGATCAGCGAGTCTTTTACTTATGAAAACCATTTTCACAATTTTACTTATTTTAATTTGTATTTTTACAACCGAAGAATATTTCTTTATTCCCATTCATTTAACATTAATTACATTCTTTACCATATCGGTACCATCTTTTGTTCTAGCTTTAGAACCTAATACAAATTTAGTAAAAGATCACTTTATGATACGAATTATCAGCAAAGCTTTACCACCAGCTTTAACGGTTGTATTTAATATTGTAATGATTCTATTATTTAGAAATCAATTTTCTTTAGATCCAGATTTATGTACTACTTTAACCGTGTTTTTAACAGCCGCGACAGGATTTATTTTTCTAAAGCAAATTTGTAAACCATTTAATGTACTTCGTACTATTTTATTTGTTGTTTTGCTTTTAGGGTTTATTTATATTACCCTTACACAATACACATTCTTTAATATTATGAAATTTAATTTTGATACCGCATTAATTTTTGGAGTACTCTTAATTTGTAGTATATTTATATTTGATAAGTTGAATGCCTTTGTAAAATGGTGTTTACATATTACAAAAATTGAAATTTAAAGAAACGACTATTGTCGTTTCTTTGTTGTCAAAATTGATGTAAAACGAAAAGAGAAAAAGAAGATAGCATTGACAGGAAAAACGGTTAATTATAAAATAAAATAGGAAAATAGGTGATGATATGGATAATAAGAAAAGAAAAAAATATAATTATATTGCAAAACTAACAGGAATACTCGCAGGATTAATTTTAGTGTTAGGTACTTCTTATGCCGTATTTAGAACAGTAACAACAGGAGAACAAGATAGTGTCATTAGTGCAGGAAAATTAGATGTAAGAATAGAAAATGAACAAGATGAAATTACTTTAGAAAATGCTTTTCCCATTACAGAAGAAGAAGGTAAAAAGCAAACACCATACACTTTTGATGTAGTAAATAAAGGAACCATAAATGCTGAGTATGATTTATATATTGAAATCGATGAGAGTGTATCAACACTTCCAGTCGATGTAGTAAGATATTATTTAACAGTAGAAGAAGATGGAACAGAAAAAATAGTAACTTCATCTGCAAGAACCATATCACAAGAAGAGGTTATTGAAAAAGAAGGAAAGAAACTTTATAAAATCGATAATAAATATCTAGATACAAGTAAAGAAAATCATTATAAATTATATTTATGGGTAGATTATAATGCTACAACAGAGCAAGCTACCAATAAAACTTTTGAAGCAAAAGTAAGCATTGAAGCTATGCAGAGTACAAATCCGGTAGTACAACAAATAGATGTCTCTGAAGCAGGAGACGGAAGTGTAACTGCCTATATGTATGCCAATGGCAATGTAGTCATTAAAGGACAGGGGCAAATTAAAGATGATCTTTCTGATACCTTAGTATATACAAATGAAGAATTTTTAGATATTTATAAGAAAGTGTTTATTGCAGCTGGTTGTCCAGCAGAAGATGTCAAATCCTTTACATCGTTACAAGAATTTCAAGATTATCTTATGAGGTTGCAACAAGAAGATCCAGAACTATATCAGAAGTTAATGGATTCTGATTTAGAGACTATTTCACAATTGATTATTACGCAGGAAGTGTTAGAGGAACTTGGTTATAATGTTGATAATATAGAATTAACAATTGATGCTTATATGGCTTATCTAATAGAACAAGGATTAATAGATGAGAGTGGGCAGCCAACAGAAGAGGGACAGGAGTTTTATACAAAACTTGAAGAAGCAGCAAATAGTATAAATAGCCCGACAATACCAGCAAAAAGTATAATTTTAAGTGAAGGAATTACGAATGTTCCAGAAGGATTATTTACAGGAAATGAGGATATTGTTAAAGTAAGCATACCATCCACTGTAAACGTTATAGATAATAGAGCCTTTTATGGATGTACAGGATTAAAAGAGTTAAATATACCAACAGGTGTTACTCAAATAGGTAGCCAGTCATTTCAAAATTGTATTAATTTACAAAAAATTAATTTACCTTCTACCGTAACTGTAATCGGTAACACTGCATTTAGTAATTGTAAAAAGTTAACATCTATAGAATTACCAAATGGTTTAACAACTATAGGAACTACGTTATTTAGTAACTGCTCTAGCCTAATATCAGTAGAAATTCCAGAAAGTGTATTAACAATAGGGAATAGTGCTTTCTCGGGGTGTTCTAGTTTACAATCAATTAAAATTCCTGAAAATGTTACAGTGATAAACTACTATGCGTTTCAAGATTGCACATCTTTGAAAACAGCGTCTATAGAGGGAAATATTACTCAGGCAGAAAATATGTTTTTTAACTGTTCAAGCCTTGCTACAGTAAAATTTGGTAAGCAATTTACTCAAATTCCAAGTAGTATGTTTGCTTCTTGTACTGGTTTAAAAAAGATAATTATACCAGAAACGGTTACTACTATAGGATTTAATGCCTTTGGTAATTGTACAAATTTAAATACAGTAGAGATTTCAAATAGTGTAACATTGATAAACGGTAGTGCATTTAGCGGTTGTACAAGCTTAACAAATATAAAGCTACCAGAAAATATACTAAGTATAGAATCTTCTACATTTTATAGATGTACCAGTTTAGCAACAATAGAAATACCTGAAAGTGTTACTAGTATAGGTTCTTCTGCTTTTGGTAACTGTACAAGTTTAGCTGCAATAGAAATACCTGAAAGTGTTACTAGTATAGGTTCTTATGCTTTTAGTAACTGTACAAGTTTAGCTGCAATAGAAATACCTGAAAGTGTTACTAGTATAGGAAATTATTCATTTCAGGATTGTACAGGGCTTACTTACTTAAGTGTGCCAGGATCCTTATCTTTTTCATATAGTAATCGAGATGCTTTTAAAAATGTTACTGGTTTAAAAAAACTAGATATAACAGGTTCAGGGAATATGCCATATAATACTTCCACTAATTACAAGTATCTTCCATGGTATAATAGTAGAAATAGTATAGAAGATATCACCATTCATGATGGTCTTACCAGTATCGGGAATTATGCATTTTATGATTGTACTGGTTTAAAACAAATTGACATTCCAAAGAATGTAACTAGTGTAGGAACTTATACATTTAATGGCTGTACAAGTTTAGAGGCAATTAATGTTGCGAGTGATAATACAACATATATATCTATTGATGGAATTTTGTATAACAAAGACCAAACCAAATTAATTCGTTGCCCACAAGCTAAAGATAGTATAAGTATACCAGGAAGTGTAACAAGTATAGAAATAAACGCTTGTTATGGGTGTAGTAAATTGACCTCGTTAGAAATTTCTAATAATGTCACAAGTATAGGAAATTATGCTTTTCAGGATTGTACAGGACTTACTTATTTAAAGATACCAGGCGTTATATCTTTTTCAAGCAATTTTTTTACAAATGTTAGTAATTTAAAAACAATAGATATAACGGGTTCAGGAGATATGCCAAATTATACTTCTACTAATTATAAATATACTCCATGGTATAATAGTAGAAATAGTATAGAAGATATCACCATTCATGATGGTATCACAAGAATAGGAACTTATGCGTTTAGAGATTGCACCAATTTGAGAACTATAGAAATACCTGAAAGTGTTACGGTTATGAATCAGGGTGCCTTTCAAGTCTGTTCAAACTTGATTTCAGTAGAAATACCAAGTGATATTATAAGAATAGAAAATGATTTATTTCATAGTTGTGGGAAATTAGAATCAGTAAAACTTCCATCAAATGTACGATATATTGGTGAATCTGCATTTCGATTTTGTGTTAATTTAACTTCTATTAATATACCAACTGCTGTAACGACTATAGGAGATTATGCTTTTTATAGATGTAGATCTTTAGATATGTTAGATATTCCAAATGGCGTACGAAGTATGGGAAGAGATGTGTTTAACGGTTGGACTTCTTCACAAACCATTAATATTGATAATACACAAGCTTATGTCGATGACACTTGGAATAGTCTTTGGGATGATGATTGTGATGCTACAATCAATTATTTAAGAACTTAGATAGTTTATACTATCTTTTTCTTTGCTTGACAATTTTATTTTATTTTTATACTATTTATATAGAATAGGGTGATGGCTATGGAATTTAATGAAAATATATTTAGAGAATATGATATTCGAGGTGTATATCCTATAGATATCAATGAATCTTTTGCGTATTTATTTGGGCAAGGATTCGGGAGTTATATTCAAGAAAAGTTTCATCTTAACACTTGTATTGTCGGTTATGATAATAGGTATTCATCTGTTTCTCTAACTGATCAATTGATTAAGGGCCTTTTATCTACGGGAGTTAATGTTGTGCATATTGGACTTGTTACAACACCTATGGTTTATTATGCCAGAGATTTGCTTTCCATCCCATCTTCTATTATGGTTACAGCTTCTCATAATCCAAAGGATGAAAATGGTTTTAAATTTAGTTTTGATAAAGAGAATGCGGCAGGAGAAGAAATTTATGATTTGCGAGATTTTATCAAAGAGGGAAACTTTAAAAGTGGAAATGGTAAATTAGAAGAAAAAGAAATTATTCCGGATTTTTACCAACTTTTATTAAAGAATACATTTGTTGGAACTAAGAGATTAAAAGTAGTGATTGATTGTGGTAATGGTACAACGAGTTTCTTTGTTCGTGATCTTTTTTCCAAAATCAATATTGATCCTATTTACTTATATGCGAAAAGTGATCCCTCTTTTCCGAATCATCATCCAGATCCTGCGGTAGAAGAAAACTTAGAGGCCTTAAAAAAGGTTGTTGTTCAGGAACATGCCGATTTGGGAGTTGCTTTTGATGGAGATGGAGATCGTTGCTGTTGTATTGATAATTTAGGAAGATATGTGAAATCGGATCAATATATGGCTGTTTTAGTACAGGATATTTTACCTCATGCTAAAAATAAGACAATTGTTTATGATGTGAAGTGTTCGAATACTTTAAAAGATCGAATTTTAGAACTTAGAGGAATTCCTGAGATGTATCGAACAGGGGCTTCTTATGCTATGCGTAAAGTAATAGAGGACAATTTAGATTTTGGTGGCGAATATTCAGGCCATATTTATTTTAATGACCGTATGAAAACCATTGGTTGTGGGATGTATGCAGCTTTAAGAATGATTGAACACTTATCAAATACAAACAAAACACTTGCTTTTGAAGTGGATCAGTTAACCAAATATTATTCGACACCAGAAATAAAGTATGAATTTTCAGATGATAAAAAAGAAGAAGTGGTTGAAAATATTAAACAATATTGTATTCGTAAAAACTATACCATTGATACGATTGATGGAGTGAAAGTATCGTTTGAAGATGGTAGTTGGGCACTGATTCGAAAGAGCAATACAGGTCCTCATATTACGGTTCGCTATGAGGCTAGTACAGAGGAACGTTTAGAAGAAATAAAAAATGAATTTACGAAAGAAATTATCAAAAATTAGACAAAAAGAAACATAGTATCTTTTTATACTTAAATTAGGTGATCGTATGAGAAGATATTATGTTTTTCGTATAAGAAAAGAATTTGTAAAATTATATAAAGAAAATCCAGTGCATTTATTTGATAATCTAAGAAGAATTTTTTATAGTGATAAAAAATATTTACAATATAATTTTAATCTTTATAATCAAATTGCTGAAAAATTAGATAAAGATCAATTGGATCGTTATTTATATATTAAACTTCATAATAAGATGTTTTATATTAAAAAAGAAGAACAACACGTTATCAATAATTTATATAAAGATGAAGTCAGTATATTGGAAGTAAAGAATAGTTATATTGTGATTGAGGTAAATAATAATTATTCTATGTTTTTTGAATTTTTAAATAATTATTATCCGGATTATTTCGTTTGTGATTTCCATAATATTGATTACTTTTGGTTGAATACAGTAAAAATGCTTGTTTAATTTTTGATTTAATAGTAAAATATTGTATAGGGAGATGATCGTATGTTAATGGATATATTATATGTTGTTATTGGACTTGTTGTAGGATTAGTCATTGGCTTCTTTTTAGCTAGACATTTTATGATGAAATATTTAAAAAAGAATCCACCAATTAATGAAGAAATGATTAAGGCGTTGATGATGCAGATGGGAAGAAAGCCATCACAAAAACAAGTCAATCAAATGATGAAATCGATGGAAAAATATATGTAGGAATTTTAATATGAAGAATTTAAAAGTAGTAATGCATGAGGCGGGAATACCTCAATATGACCCAGATAGTATTAAAGATATTCCATTTCAAGGGATAGCCACTTCAAAAAATAGCTATTATCAAGAACATTATTCACAAGCGCAAAAAGAACAAAAGTTTGAACGCTATTTGCAGTGTTTGGAAGTTATGCTTGATTTTGGATATACGGAACAACAAGCGGATATGTTTCTTGCGAAAAATTCTACGGTTTTTACGAATGATGCAGAAAGTTTTCGAAAGAAACTGTTGGTTATGGAAAATTTTAAATATTTAGATAAAGCCTTGAATTCTGCACGTATTTATGAGTATAGTTTAAATTGGATTTATGCAGCTTTTTGTTTTCGTAATGATCAAATGAAAAATAATAAAAAAATTGGGATTTCGACAATTATAGATAATCCTTTAAAATTTGGATATACACAAGAAGAATTATTAAAGAAGTATATTTTAACTCCTGAAAAAATAGAGTTGTTAGAACACATTCACAAAGTGAAAAAACAAGGCAATAAGCAAATCGGGGGGGGTACAAATAAATAGTGAAGAACACTTTACGTCAAGTGTTCTTTTTTTTTGAAAAAATTTATTATTTTAGATTTTTCTCATTTACTTTTTATTCTATTTATAGTATTATCTAATTAAGCAGTGGTGAATTGTGGTAAAAAGTGGGGGATAATATGTTTATTGGAGAATATCATCATAATATTGATGAAAAAAATCGTTTAATCATACCATCTAAGTTCAGGGAAGAACTTTTAGATGAAGTGATTATTACTCGTGGTCTTGAAAATTGTTTGTTTGTTTATCCAAAAAACAATTGGGATCATATTACCAATAAATTAAGTACCTTACCTTTCACTAAAAAAGATGCTCGTAGTTTTAATAGATTCTTTTTATCTGGTGCCACTTCTGCGACGTTCGACAAACAAGGACGTATTAACATTTCCTCGGTATTATGCGATTATGCGGATTTAAAAAAGGAATGTGTTATTATTGGCGTTGGGGATCGCCTTGAGATTTGGTCTTTGGATAAGTGGAACGAATTCTTTACAACCAATGAAGAAAATATGTCCGATATCGCTGAAAATTTATTTGAAAGTGATGTAGACTTTTAGGTGATATTATGCATATAAGTGTTTTATTAAAAGAGTCGGTGGACAGTTTAAATTTACAGGAAGATAGTGTTGTAGTGGATGCTACATTAGGATATGCAGGACATAGTAGCGAAATTTTAAAGCGAATAACAAGGGGTTGTCTTTTCGCCTTTGATCAAGATCGTGATGCAATTGCTTATAGCAAGCAAAAATTACAAGAAATTGGTACTAATTTTGAAATAATTAAAAGCAATTTTAGTGCTATGAAAGAAGAGTTAAATAAAAGAGGAATCTATGAAGTGGATGCAATTTTGTTTGACCTTGGTGTATCTTCCGTTCAACTTGATCAAAAAGATAGGGGATTTAGCTACCATCAAGATGCAAAGTTAGATATGCGCATGGATCAAGAGGCTACTTTTTGTGCATATGATGTTGTAAATAATTATACAGAAGAACAATTAAGTACAATTTTTTATAAATATGCTGAAACCAAGTATGCTAGATCCATTGCTCATAATATTGTAAAATCCAGAGAAAACAAAAATATTGAAACGACTTTAGAACTTGCTGAAATTATAAAAAACAGTGTTCCTGAGTCGGTAAGAAGAAAGAAACATCCGGCCAAAGTTATTTTTCAAGCTATTCGTATTGAAGTGAACCATGAGTTGGATGTGTTGGAACAATCGTTAAAAGATGCTTTATCTTTGCTTTCCGAGGGTGGAAGAGTAGCAGTCATTACTTTTCATTCCTTAGAAGATCGTATTGTCAAACGCGTATTTAAAGAATATAGTGAGGTGGATAAAATGGTAAGAGGACTACCTGATATTCCACCAGAATATAAAAAAGACTATCGATTGGTTTTTCATAAGGCGATTTGTCCTAGTCAGGATGAACTAGAAAGAAACCATCGTAGTCATTCAGCTAAACTTAGAGTAATAGAAAGAATAAATAAGGAGAGAGAAACATGAAAAGAACAAAAATGACAAAATTTGAAAGATTATTATATACATTTGCAATCTTTTTAGCTGCCATAACACCTATCTTAATTGTTTTTTCACAAGCTACTTTAAGTAAGATTAATTATGATGTTGAAGAAATGAAAGAAAAGATTGATGATCAACAGAAGAAAAATGAAAGTTTGACTATGGAAATTAATGAATTAGCAAGTTTAGATAAAATTCAAGAGATTGCAAAAGATCAAGGTTTAAGTTATAATAGTAGTAACATTAAAACGATAGATGGAAGTGATTAGAATTGGAAAGAAAAAAGTCTAGAAACAGAGTAGATAATCATGCTTTTTGGTATGTTCTTGGGCTTTTTTTTATTGTGTTTTTAATTCTTGTTGTGCGCATGAGCTTTTTATCTTTATCAGAAACCGTTGATGGGGTGAATCTAAAACAATTTGCCAGTCAAAGAACCACTTATAAAGAAGTTATTCCAGCAAAAAGGGGAACTATATATGATTGTAATGGAAATGTTTTGGCACAAAACGTTTCTTCTTATACTTTAATTGCTTATTTAGATGAATCTAGAAGTGAGAATTCAAAAGAACCTTTGCATGTAGTTGATAAAGAAAAAACAGCCAAAGAACTTGCAAAAGTCATTGATATGAAGGAAGAAGATATTTTAAAATTATTAAAGAAAGACACTTATCAGACAGAATTTGGTTCAGCGGGTAAGGGTCTTTCAGAGCTAAAAAAAGAACAGATTGCATCTCTTGATTTGCCAGGAATTGATTTTGTTGAATCCCAAAAAAGATATTATCCGAATGGAGACTTTTTATCTTATACGCTTGGTTATGCAAAAGAAGATGAAAATGGTGTTTTAAGAGGAGAACTTGGTCTTGAAAAGTTATATGATGATGTATTAAGTGGTACAGATGGATATATTGAATATCAAAAAGATGCGAATGGTTATAAAATTCCAAATACCAACGAAATAAGGCATGAAGCCGTTGATGGACAAGATGTTTATCTAACGGTAGATCAAACCATTCAATTGATTGTAGATCAAGCTGTAAACAACTCTGAGAAAAAATACAAATATGAATGGATGACAATTTTAATTGCGGATGCAAATAGTGGTGCTATTTTGGCTTCAACGACTTCTCCTTCTTTTGATCCGAATAAAAGAAACTTGACTAATTATTTAGATACGAACGTATCTGTTGCTTATGAGCCAGGTAGTACTATGAAAATTTATAGTTTTATGGCTGCTATGGAAAATGGTACTTATGATGGAGATAAAAAATATAAATCGGGATCTTATACAGCTAGTGATGGTACAAAGATTAGCGACTGGAAACCAGAAGGATGGGGTTATATTACCTATGATAAAGGATTTGCTTATTCTTCGAATGTTGCGGCTATGAATTTAATTAATAATGGTATGAGTGGTACATTTTTAAAGAACTTTTATAAAAAATTAGGGTTTGGATCTAAAACAGGAATTGAGCTTCCTGGGGAGTCTACGGGTAGTTTGAATTTTACTTATGAAACAGAAATTTTAAATGCTTCTTTTGGACAAGGAATAACGACCACTCCTATTCAAAACATTCAAGCTTTAACAACACTTACCAATGATGGAATGTTATTAAAACCTTATTTAGTTGAAAAAATTATAAATAGTGATGATGAAGTTACTTATAAAGGAAAAAGAACTGAAATTGAGCAGGTTGCATCTAAAGATACCATTGATAAATTAAAAGATTTAATGGATGAAACTGTAAATGGTAAGGGAAATACAGGTATTTATTATAAGCAAAAAGGATATCAATTAATTGGAAAAACGGGTACTGCTCAAATTGCAGATACCAAAAATGGTGGTTATTTGGATGGAGTCTCTGATATCGTAGCTTCTTTTGCGGGCGTTTATCCAAAAGACAATCCAGAGATTTTAATCTATGCTTCTGTTTATAAGCCGGTGGGAGGAACGCCTTATGCTGTAAGTTCTGCCGTCAAAGAAATTGTTCGTAATGTCAGTACGTATTTTAATATTGAAACCAATACTAATAGTGAAGAAGATATTCAGACGATTGAAGTACAATCTTATATCAATGAGAATAAAAGTGATGTGGTGAGCGAACTTTCAAAGAATAAAATTCCAACTGTTGTAATTTCAAATGGTACAAAAATCATTGATCAGTATCCTAAGAGTGGAACCGTCTCTTCAAAAGAAAAGATTTTCTTAGTAACAAATGGCGATACAATTACATTACCCGATATGAAAGATTGGAGCAAAAAAGATGTGGTAACTTATGCGAACCTTGTTGGGTTACAAGTGACTTATGAAGGGAATGGTTATGTTACTGAGCAAAGTATTAAAAAAGGTAAGACTGTAAAAAAAGGAACACAATTAACGATTAAATTAAAAGAAAAATATAATGTAAAATAAAAGGACCGTTAAAAAATAACGGTCTTTAATATTCTTTGTGTATTTTTAAAATTTAATTTGGCAACTTCTTTTAGTTTATCTTTGCCATACTCTCTTACAATCTCTTCTCCAATTTTATCAACATTTTCTCCAGCTCCTTTAGCTAGAGGGATATGTAAGGCATCGGAAAGTTTATCAAATTCTTTTAGAAAAATATAACGACTAATCACGGAAGAACAAGCAACTGCAAGGTTTTTATCTTCGGCTTTGGTCATAAAAGTAATGTTTCTTTGGATAGGGGTATTATTTGGAATATATCCATAATATCTCTTTTCTTTGGCAAATTCGTCGACAATGATATAATCATATTTTGGTTTTTCTTCCTGAATTAATTGATATAAAACTTTATTATGCATAATGGCTTTAATTTTATTCATATTGTTATCTTGATCGTGTCTTTCATTATATTCTTGATTGGTTAAAATTAGAGTTCGATACTTGATTCGTTTTGCAACTTTAGGAGCAATATCTAAAATTTTTTCATCTGTTAATTTTTTAGAATCCTTAATTCCTAATTCTTCTAAATATTGAATATCTTCTTTGGCTACATAACTAGCAGTCACGACAATAGGGCCAAAGTAATCTCCAGTACCTACTTCATCAGAACCTACGCTATTGCAATGATAATATTTCGTTTCTTTTTCTTTTTCTTCTTTTTGCTTTACTTCTTGACCATCCATTTCTAACCACATAGCTGCATCTACATCAGCACTTACTCCTTGAAACAGTACTTTTCCAGATGTATACATTGTAATTACTGTATCCATATCTTCTGCTTGAAAAACGACATAAGGTATTTCTTTATTTCGTCTTTTATCTTTATAATATTCAATCATTTTTTCTTTTGTTTTGTCACTGACTTTAATTACTTTATTCATGCAATAATCACCACTTAAATTATAACGAATTTCCTAAAGCTTTACAACTTTATTCATAGGATTTGACAGATCTGTACAGAATATTAAAAAATTAAGTTTTTAAAATAAATAAAATATTATATAATAATAATGAAAGTAGAGGTAAAAATATGAATATCATTGATATTGCAATTGTTTTTTTAATTTTAGTTATGGGTGTTATTGGTCTTAAAAGAGGCTTTTTTAAGCAATTGGTTATGTCGGTAGGCATTTTATTGATTGTTGTTATTGCTTTTTTATTGAAAGATCCACTTGCTTCTTTTTTGTCTTTGCACTTGCCATTTTTTCCTCTTTCCAATGTAGAAAGTGTTTCAAGTATTTTTAATATTTTGTTTTATCAATTTATTTCTTTTATTCTTATTTTTGGGATACTCATGATTGTATTTAATATAATATTGTGGGTGACGAATTTATTTGAGAAACTATTAAAAATGACAGTGATTTTAGCGATACCATCTAAAATATTAGGTTTTCTTCTTGGACTTGTAGAAGGATATATTTTGGTATTTGCTCTTTCCTTTTTACTTACACAACCGGCATTAAATATTGATGTTGTGCAGGAGTCTAAATTGCTTCCTATGATTCAAAGTAAAACACCTGGTTTATCTGGCATGATGAATAAAACGTATGATTCGATTGCGGATATTTATGATTTAAAGGAAATCTATGATGAAGATAATGAAAAAAGTTATGATGAGTTTAGTTATAAGGCATTAGATATTATGCTTGAAAATAAAGTAGTCAAAGTTGATTATATTGAAAAATTAGATCAAGCAGACAAATTGCATATTAAAAATGCAAAAGAATTAATCGAAAGGTATAAATAGGTGATGATATGATTAAATATTTAGAAAATAAAGATTTTGATGAGGAAATAAAAAATGGAGTTGTTTTAGTTGATTTTTATGCGGATTGGTGTGGTCCTTGTAAAATGCTTGGGGAGGTTTTAGAACAAGTGTCTAGGGAAAAGGATATTCCTATTTTAAAGGTAAATGTCGATCAGCGTGAAGATTTAGCAGCTCGATTTCATATTATGAGTATTCCTTATGTTGTCTTATTTGAAAATGGAAAAGAGAAAAAACAGAATATAGGTTTTATGAGCAAAGAGGATGTTCTTGCTTTTATCGAAGAGTAATCCTCTTTTTTTATGCAATAAAAAAACAACCAAAGTTGTTTTAAGCTTTAAAATGTCGATACAATCCAATTGCTTTTCCTAAAATTGTAACATTATTTAACAAAATAGGATCCATTGTATCATTTTCTGGTTGTAAGCGGATATGATCTTTTTCTTTATAGAATGTTTTTAAAGTTACTTCATTGTCATCCGTCATAGCTACAACAATATCTCCGTTGTTGGCGGTTTTCTTTCGTTCAACGATTACGATATCTTGATCGAATATTCCTTTATTGATCATACTTTCTCCTTGTACTTTTAAAGTAAAAATATCTTTATTTTTAGGAATCATAGAAACAGGTAGATCAAAAAATTCATCAGGGACTTCAATGGCTTCAATTGGATTTCCTGCTGTTATTTTACCAAGAAGGGGAACCGATACAACTTTTTCATTTTCTAAATACTCATTTGGTACTAAAAGTTCAATGGTACGATTTGTTTTTTCTAGTTTTTTAATATATCCTTTTTCTGCTAGTTTTTGAAGATGAAAATGAATGGTCGCAGGAGAGGATAGGTTGACCTTTTTTCCTAGTTCTCGAACAGTAGGAGGGTATCCTTTTTCTGCAATGGCTTTTTTTAAGGCTTCCAATATATCATTTTGTCTTTTTGTTAATTTTTCCATACGATCACTTCCTGATATCATTTTAATATAAATCATATGCTTTGTCAAACAAATGTTTTCTAAATAAGAACTTTTTTTCTGGATGAGATTCTGTTATAATAAATATAGGTGAAAGATATGAAGAAAGTGTTATTGATTGATGGAAACAATATATTATTTCGTAGCTATTATGCTACTAGTTATAGTGGCGTCATTATGAAAAATTCAAAGGGCTTTCCTACGAATGCCTTATATGGATTAATTAACATGCTCAATAAGATTATTCATGAAGAAAATCCAACACACATTATGGTGGCTCTTGATAAGGGAAAAACGTTTCGCCATGATAAATATGAAAGTTATAAAGCAGGACGTAAAGCAATGCCAGAGGAGTTAAAGGCACAATTTCCAAAAGCAAAAGAAGTGATTCATGCGATGGGCATTGAATATTTTGAAATTGATAATTATGAAGCGGATGATATTATTGGAACATTTGCAAAAGAAGTTGATCGGGATCCAGATTTTATTGGTACGATTATTTCAAGTGATAAAGATTTGTTGCAACTTATTAGTGATGATGTTGATGTAAAACTTTTAAAAACCAATGGTTTTATTCGTATGGATCGGCATACTTTTATGGATACGTATAAAGTAGAACCAATTCATATGATTGATTTAAAAGCTTTAATGGGAGATGCTTCCGATCATATTCCAGGAGTAAAAGGAATTGGTAAAAAGACGGCAATTCAATTGTTAGAAAAGTATACGACGATTGATAATTTATATGCTCATATTGATGAAGTCCCTTTAAAAACCAAAGAAAAATTGATTCGTGATAAAGAGAGTTGTTATATGAGTTTGGATCTTGCTACCATTTATAGAGATGTAGATATAGATACTGATTTAGGAAAATTAGCTTATAAAGGTTTTGATTATGAAAAGTATATTGCTTTATTAGAGGAATTTGAATTTAAATCTTTACTTAAAAAAATAGATCCAAGTAAAATCAATGTTCATTCATCTACTTCAGAAGAAGAAAAGTCCAACAAGGAAGAAACATTTCAAATTGTAGAAAATTTAGATTCCATTCAAATGGATGCACCTTATGCATTGTATTTAGAAGTTCTTGGTTATAATTATCATAAAGCGAAACCCTTAGGTGTTGGTATTTATAATGAAAAAGCACATTATTTTATTCCTTTTGATGTTTTGCTTACCAATAAAGAATTTTTTAATAATGACATTCCAAAAAGTACCTATGATTTAAAAAAGATTTTATATGTTTTTCATAAGTATGGTTTAAAAATTAAGAATTGTGATTTTGATACGATGGTTGCTTCTTATGTACTTAATTATAATTCGAGCAATGATTTATCTCTTTTATCTTCAGAATTAGGTTATTCAATCGATAAGTATGAACAAATCTATGGAAGTAAAATCACTCTAAAAGAACCATCTAGAGAAATTCAAGCCGAACAATGTGTTAAGAAAGCTAAGTTTATATTTGAAACCAAAGCTTTCCTTTTAAGGCGTTTAAATGAAGAGGAATGTGATTATTTATTTTATGATATTGAAATGCCTTTGATTTATGTTTTGTATGATATGGAAAAAGAAGGCATCCAAGTGGATCAAGTCTATTTGGAACAGATGGGTAAAGAAATTGAGAATCAGATGGAAATATTAACACAAAAGATTTATGAAGATGCACAAGAAGAATTCAATATTATGTCTCCAAAACAATTAGGTGATATTTTATTTAATAAGTTACAAATCAAATATCCAAAGCGTATCAAAGAGGGACAAAGGTATTTAACCAATAAAGAAATATTGGATAAAGTAAAATATGCTCATCCAATTGTAGAAAAAATATTAGAATATCGAACGTTATCCAAACTTCATGCGAATTATATCGTTGGCCTTATTCACGAAATTGAAAATGGAAGAATTCATACAATTTTTAATCAAACTTTAACACGAACAGGAAGATTATCTAGTGAATCTCCAAATCTACAAAATATACCGATTCGTGAAGAGTATGGAAAATTGATTCGTAAAGCGTTTGTAGCAGATCAAGATAGTGTTCTTCTTTCGAGTGATTATTCACAAATTGAACTTCGTATGTTCGCACATATGTCAAATGCTGACAATTTAAAACAGGCTTTTATTGACGAAAAAGATATACATACTAAGACAGCTGCGGATATTTATGAGGTTTCTGAAAATCAAGTGACGCCATCGATGCGAAGAACAGCAAAAGCCGTAAATTTTGGCATTCTTTATGGAATTAGTAGTTTTGGTCTTTCCGAAGATTTACACATTGATTTTAAAACGGCTAAGGCTTTTATTGATAATTATTTAAAAACATATCCAGGTATTAAAGAATATATGGATCGTTTGAAAAAATTTGCTTATGATCATGGCTATGTAAAAACCATTATGAATCGAAAGAGAAATATAGAGGAATTAAAATCAAGTAATTATATGGTTCGTTCTATGGGGGAGCGAATGGCTTTAAACACACCGGTACAAGGAAGTAGTGCTGATATATTAAAGAAAGCGATGATTGAAATATTTAGAGAATTTGAACATAGACATTTAAAAAGTAAAATGTTATTGCAAGTGCATGATGAATTAATTTTTAATGTTTTAGAGGATGAATTAGAAGAAGTAACAAAAATTGTTCGCGATATTATGCAAAATACATATAAATTAACGGTTCCTTTAAAAGTAGAAATCCAGACGGGGAAGAATTGGTATGATGCAAAGTAGGTGATGATATGCCAGAAAAACCAGAAGTTATAACTGTAGTAAATGTTTTAAAGAAAAAATTAATAGGAAAAAAAAAAAAAAAGGCTTTAGTTTTTTGGGACAATATCATTTCTTACCCAAGTGTAGAAGAATTTAAAGAAAATATTAAAAATCAAACCATTCATGCAATCACAAGTCGTGGGAAATGGATTGTCTTTACACTGGATAAAGATTATCTACTTGTGCATCTTCGAATGGAAGGAAGATTTTTCTTTCGCCACCAAGAACCAAGAAATAAGCATGAACATGTGATTTTTACTTTAGAAGATGAAGAAGAGTTGCGATATCATGATACTAGAAAATTTGGAAAAATGTCATTAATTCCAAAGACGAAACTGGAGAACATGGATCCTATTAAATCTTTAGGGTATGAATATGATGATGAACGATTAACAGCTTCTTATTTAAAAGAAAAGTTTAAGAATAAAAAAATTCCAATTAAAACAGCGCTACTTGATCAAAGCATTATTGCTGGAATTGGTAATATTTATGATGATGAGATCTTGTTTTTATCCCATATTCATCCTTTAACACAAGCTTGTCGTTTATCCAACAAGAAGCTAGAAGCGATTATTGATCATACAAGAGCAGTACTTGGTAAAGCAATTGGACTTGGTGGTACAACCATTAAGTCTTATGAATCGGCAGAAGGGGTCCATGGAAGATTTCAAAACGAGTTACTTGTTCATACTAAAACAGAATGTCCTGTTTGTGGAGGAGTTATCAAAAAAATAAAAGTAGGTGGCAGAGGCACATATTATTGTCCAAACTGTCAAAAGAGGTGAGTTATGTTTCTATTAAACAAAGAAGATCGAAAAATAAAGAAAATCATAAACACAAATAATAAAAGGGAAGGAAATAATAAAGCAAAGATTAAGCTGGATAAGGAAGACCTTCTTCAATTAAAAAGTCTAGTGAAAAAATATTTGATAGCAGAGGCAACAGATGTATCTGCTTTAGCACGATTAAATAAACAGCAGCGAGAAAGATTCGATGCAGTTGTAGAAGAGTATTATATAAAGAATGGTTTATCACTTGATTCTTATGCTTTACAAACGTTATGTGTTGTTTTACGTTTCAATTTATTACAGCCCAAAGATAATAATGGTTACGTCGTAAAGTCTCGTGATTGCCATGATATGCATGATGTCTTAGCATCTTTAAATGCCAATGCAAGTTCCATTTATTTGAGTGAAGAGTTAGGAGAAGAACTTGCTTTATTAAATGAGGAAGGGCGTTATGCTATTTTTGTTCACCGGCCTGGAGAGTTTATGCTTGTAGATGGTTTTATGGATCAAGTGTTTATGGAGGGCGTGATTAGTAATGGTGATGGTCTTATGGCAGGTGCTAATTTTTCAAGTCGAGGAAATTTAGAGAAAACATTTACAGAAGAAAGTACTGTTCCAAGACTTATTCAATCTATTAAAGATGCTTGTGCAAATCCTTATAAAGCGATGAAATCTTATAATCTTGGTGTTTTTATTGCAAAAATTCCTTTTTCGGTTTTAGAAAATGGAGATCCTATTTTTTATGAAAAAGAGGGAAGAATGTATTTGCATCCAGAATATATAGACGGGTTTGTTCATTTTGATGGAGATGCAATTGTTTCTTATACCAAAAATAAATATATTGTACCAGATATAGAACCAACGATTAGTGATACGTTTTCTATTCACTATCGTGGCAAATCGTGATAAAAAGAATTTACAATTAAAAAGAAATATGTTTTAATAAGGATAGTAAGGAGAAATGTTATGGAGTTTTTAAGAAAAAAATTTAATGAAGTCATTCGAAATTCATTAATTACATCAATTGTTTTAGTTTTGGTTGGATTTTTATTAATTATTAAACCAGAAGAGGTTTTATCTTTAATTTCAATTATTATAGGAATAGGTATTGTTATTTTAGGTATTTTTGGCGTAATGAATTATATTCGTGATTTACAAGATGGACAATCTATGAGTTTGGATATTGTATATGGAGTTATATGTTTAATTGTTGGATCTATATTAATTCTAAATACGAAAATTGTTGGATCTATTTTACCAATTGTACTTGGTATTTGGATGGTGATTAATAGTATTATTAAAGCTCAATATACCTTGATGCTGAAGGATGATAACAATAGTAGATGGAAAGTTACACTTATTTTTTCTATACTTACTTTGATCTGTGGTATTTTATTTATCTTTAATCCATTTAAAGGGGCTGCTTTAATTACACAAATTATTGGTAGCATTGTTGTTGTTTATTCGATTATGGATATTGCAAATGTAATTCTTTTAAAGAAAAATATTAAAGCATTTAAAAAGGAAGTAAAAAAGAATGTTCAAAAAGTACAAGATGTTATGGAAGATGTAACAGAAGCTACTTATGAAGATATTCCTAAAGAAAAAAAAGATGCAAAGAAGAGAACAAAAAAGAAAACGAAGAAAGATTAGTTTTCTTTTTTTATGCATAGCTATAGATTTTGTTTTATGTTATAATTTGATTACGTTGAAATAGGTGGTTATATGAAAAAAATCGAATTATTAGCTCCTGTTGGAAATATGGAAATGTTATACCAAGCCGTTCATCATGGTGCGGATGCTGTTTATTTAGGTGGTAAAGATTTTGGAGCCAGGAAATATAGTGAAAATTTTACGAATGAAGAATTAAGAGAAGTCGTGCGTTATGCGCATCTTTATGATGTAAAAGTTTATATTACAGTTAATACCATTGTCTATGAAAAAGAAGTAGAAAGTTTTTTAGAGTATGTGAGCAATCTTTATGCGATTCATGTCGATGCTTTGATTATGCAAGATCTTGGTATGATTGCTTTGGTAAGAGAAATGTTCCCTGATTTTTGTATTCATGCTTCTACGCAAATGCATAATCACAATCAAGAGGGAGCTCGTTTTTTAGAGAAACTTGGAGTAAGTCGTGTGGTATTGGCTCGAGAATTAAGTCTACAAGAAATTGGTGCTATTGCAACGCCTTTAGAAAAAGAGGTTTTTATTCATGGAGCTTTGTGTGTCAGTTATTCAGGGAATTGTCTTTTTTCTTCTTTAATTGGAGGAAGAAGTGGAAACCGAGGTATGTGTGCGGGTAGTTGTAGATTACCCTACCATCTTTTGGAAGAAGAAAAACGTCTAAAGACAGAAGGAGAGTATTTATTAAGTACTAAAGAATTTTCTTCTATTGCTTATTTAAAAGAAATTCTAGCAAGTGGGATTGATAGTTTAAAAATAGAAGGTCGTATGAAATCGGCTGAATATGTAGGACTGGTTACTTCAATTTATCGTAAGTTAATCGATAAATATTATAATCATGAAGAACTTTCTTTTTCTGAAGAAGAAGTACATGATTTAAAGAAAATATTTAATCGTGGTTTTACGAAGGGCTTTTTAAATGGTGCGGATAATAAGGATTTAATGAATATTAAAACACCAAATCATCTTGGTGTTGTACTGGGACAAGTTGTAGAATTTGATAAAAGGAAAATCAAAATCAAACTAAAGGAACCCTTATATCAAAAAGATGGTATTCGTTTTGTTGATCAGGGGCAAGGGTTCCTTGTGAATTATTTGTATGATGAAAAAAATCGTTTGATTGATCATGCGAATGATTTTGTTTATTTGGATAATACGATTGGAATTGATAGCTATACACAGGTTTTAAAAACTTTTGATTCTAGGTTGAAAGAAAGATTAGATCATTATGAGAAAAAAAGAATTCCAATTGCTTTTAAGGTCGTAGCGAAAGCTCAGGAAGGTTTTCAAATTTCAATTACGGATTTTCATCATACATTTACCAGTACGATTTTTTCTATAGATAAAGCACAAAAGAAAGCAACCACCAAAGAAGAAGTACAAGAAAAATTATTAAAGATACAAGATACCCCTTTTTATTGTAAGAAAATAGATTTTGATATGGATAAAGATCTTTTTATTCCAATGTCTTTAATCAATCGTATACGTAGGTCATTAGTAGAACAATTATTACAAAGTCGTTACCAAGATTTTAGAGAAGTAAAAAAACAGCCATTATCCATGAAAAGTAGTCATAAACCACTTACCCATGAAATATCTATAATAGTAAGAAATGAAGAACAATTAAAGGTTTGTCTTCAAGAAGCGTGCGACCATATTTATGTAGATGATTATGCTTTATATTTAAAATACAAATCGATGAGTCGTGTGTATTATTATTTGGATCGCGTGAATCCAAAATATGTACCTTATGAGAAGGATCATTTATTAGTAAGTGATCTTGGTGCTTTGCAAAAATACAGTGGTTTTATAATGACCAGTTGTTATTTGAATGTAGTTAATAGTTATACTTTAAATGCATTGTTGCAATATGCCTATAAAGTAACTTTATCCGTAGAAAACGATGTAGAAAGTTTAAAAGCAATGCTTACAGCTTATCAAAACCGTTATGGATATTTTGCTAATGTGGATGTAATTGTTTATGGAAAAGTGGATTTAATGATCATGAAATATTGCCCTTTAAATTTACTAGTCAACAAAGAAAAAACTTGTTGTGTTTGTAAAAATCATAAAAAATATTATTTAGAAGATCGTAAAAATGAAAAATATCGAATTTTACAAAAAAGAGAGATAACACATATTGTACATAGTAAAAATATAGATTTGCTCGATAAAATACAGTGGTTTAAGAAACAAAACATAACCAATTATACCATTCTTTTGTTGGATGAGACAGAAGAGGAAATTAAAAATATTTTAAAAAAGGTCATTTAGCTATTTAATAAAAAAAATAAATGTGTTAAAATAAGATTATAGGGTGATGATATGAAGAAAGCAAAAAGAAGTACATTTAAAAATTGGTTAGAAGTGTTGCTATTAGTAGTTCTTGTTGTTGTGATTACGATCTATTTATGTAGTTGGTATAAAAATTATAAACAAGAAAGTGTGAATGAGTTTGTTCTTGGTGATTTAATAAAACAGATCAAATATGAGGAGTTGGATCCTTATTTACAGGAAAATAACGATGTATATGTATATATTTGTGTTATTGACGATACGGATTGTCGCGAATTCGAAACGGATATTAAGGATACAATTGAAAGTCATGATTTAAAAGATTATATTGTTTATTTGAATTTAACTGAAGAGGAAAATCGAGAAGAAATTATTGATGATATCAACGCAAAATATGGTAGCGAAGAAAAAATAGATGATTACCCAGCCTTTGTTCGAATTAAGGATTCCAAAATTGTAAGTATGGTGGAAAAGGTAAACAAAAAATTAACAAAAAGTAATTTTGAAAGATATATGGATTTAAATGAGATGAATTAATCTCATTTTCACATGGAGGGAAGTATGAATCACATTGTATTATATGAACCAGAAATACCTGGGAATACCGGAAATATTATGAGAACTTGTGTTGCGACCGATACGATTTTGCATATTATCAAACCGATTGGTTTTGATCTTTCTTCCTCAAGGATAAAAAGAAGTGGTGTTAATTATATTGATAAGTTAGAATATCATGTCTATGAAAATTGGGAAGATTTTGTTTCTAAAAATAAGGGAACCTATTATTATTTTACTCGTTATGGACATAAACCACATGATAGTTTTGATTATACAAAAGAAGATAATATTTATTTAATTTTTGGTAAAGAGTCCACAGGGATTCCAAAAGAAATTTTACGAAAAGATTTGGATCATTGTATGCGTATTCCAATGACTAAAAATGTCCGTTCTCTAAATTTATCCAATTGTGCGGCTATATGTATCTATGAAGTTTTAAGGCAGCAGCACTATAATGATTTATTGTTTGAAGAACCTCATAAAGATAAAGATTATTTGATAAAATAAAAACAGGATTTTGATTGATGTGAACCCTGTTTTTATTTTTTTATATATCCAGCACTTTGCAGTTTAGTTATAATTTTATCTTCTTCTACATCACCAACGATTCTTGTTAAAACGGAAGGCTCTTCGCCGTCGGTTATAAATAAAACGGAAGGTGTTGCATTAATGGAAAAGGTGGAATCAAATTCCTTTTTTTCTTCCTCACTTAAATCGGAATAGTTTAGTTGAAAACTTTCGATCTTATATTGGTTGATAATTCTACGATATTTGGGAGTAAAATCTTTACAAGCCGAACAACCTGTTTGAATTACTTCCACAATAAAGCTTTCTTTGTTTTCTACTTTTTCTTTAAATTGATTATAGTCTATGCTTTTTAAATAGCTTTTATTACAACCTGTTATACAAGTTAATAATAAAAGGATTCCAATTAAAATTCTTTTTTTCATCTAAATCACCAAAGTTATTATATCACGTTTTTTAGAAAAAACTTTTTAATTTTATAAAAATCATGTATAATAATATCTAGAATAGGGGTGATGATATGATTATCCGAAAACCTTATGCTTTTTTAATTAAATATTTTAGACAGATTCATATTCTTTTATTGGTTTTTGCGGGATATATTTATTATAAAGTCAATAATTTACAAACCTTTATTAATGCTTATATTGATACAGAGATTTATAATCCACAATTGGATGCGATAAGCAACTATATTTCACCTCTTTTGTATCTTACTGTTTTTCTTTTATTGGTGGGGACGGTTATTATTCTCATTTTATTGAGACAGAAAAAAAAGCCAAGGCTTACTTATATTTTGATTCTTGTTGAATATATTGCTTTGTTGCTATTGTTTTTCTTTGCTTCCTCTTATTTTAATGGGTTAAATGGAGCTTCGATTAATTCGGTACAAATTCGATTAATTCGTGGACTTTTGACGGTATTTTCTTTATTTCAATTTGTAGTCTTTATTTTATTGGTTATACGTATTTTAGGGATTGATCTACAACGATTTGGATTTCAAAACGATGAAGAGTTTTTACAAGCAAGTGAGGAAGATCGTGAAGAAATCGAAGTTGGTTTGAATATTGATAAAGATGTTTATATCAATAAATTAAAAAAACAACTTAGGCATTTTAAATATTATTATTTTGAAAATAGATTTATTTTAAACATTATTTTTGTGTTATGTTTTATTGTACTTGTATTTTTAATTGTTCGTTTTGCTTTAAGTTTTAAAACGTATGAACAAGGAAAAAGCTTTCAAGCGAATGGATATGATATAACGATTAATGATGTGTATACATCCAAATATAATAGTAGTGGGGAAGTTATTGAAAAAAATCAAAGTTTTGTAATTCTTGATTTGACTGTTGTTAATCAAGCAGCAAATCGAGTAATGAATACGGATGATTTTCTACTTATCAATAATGATACTACAGTAACGCCAACAACGAAATATAATGAATATTTTACGGATTTAGGAACGCCTTATGGTAAAACTATTTTAAAATATCAAGAAAAATACGATTATATTCTTATCTATAGAGTTCCTGAAAAGTTTGTTGAAGGGAAATATACGCTTTATTATACGAATAACTCTCAAAATATAAAAATTAAAATTACGCCTAAAGATTATAGTGCCTTAGAAGAACAAAAAGAATATAAAGTAAATGAAGAAATACAGTTGAATGATACTAAGTTTACAATTTTGGAATATGCTTTTATCGATACGATTGATTATTTATATGATCGTTGTAATATGAATGCTTGCTCAGTACAAAATGGTTCTACTTATGCTAAGGCCAATCAACGTTTTTTATCTCTTGAAGTGGAATCAGATTCTTATACAGGATATGAATTTTATCAGTTTTTAAAAGATCATGCAAAGGTTATCTATGTAGTAAATAACACAGAAAAAGAAGTTGCAATTGAAACACCAATCGCAGAGGTATATAAAGGAAGTACGACATATCTTACTGTGCCAAGTGAAATAGTCAATGCACAAAGTGTTTTCTTGAATATTCAACTTCGTAATATTAATTATCGATATCGTTTAAAATAAGAGGATTTTTTCTCTTGTTTTTTTAATATTTTATTCATTTCAATTGACAAAAAATTATCATATGATAAAATTATATATAGGATAGTAGTAGGATAGGGTTCGGTTGTGCTAAGAAAGGATAGAGAAGATGAAAGAGTTTTATAATCGTAATAAAAAGGTATTAAATATTATTTTTATCGTATTAGGTATTCTACTTATTTTTTATTTGGTATGGACGTTTTATATTTCTAAAATCATACAGTTTAATAAGCAAGTAGAAAATCTAAAAGAAGCAGGACAAAAATATTTTGAAATGTATACGAATAAGATACCTAGTAATGAAAACGGAGTATCTACAGTTAGTGCAAAAGAGCTTTATGAAAAACAATTTGTAGAATCTAAGGATTTATATATTCCTAAGACAAGTCGTAGTTGTGACTTAGATAATTCTTGGGTAAAAGCAAGAAGAGAAGATGGAAAAATTCAGTATTATACATATTTAAAATGTGGAAATTATGAGAATGATGTAGATCATGAAGGACCAGAGATTACATTAAATGGGGAGAAAGAAGTTACATTAGATATCAACGAAGCCTATGAAGAAGCTGGAGTAAAAAGTGTTGTTGATAAGGAAGATGGAGAACTTGATGTTAAAGATGTAACAATAAGTGATAATGAAATTGACTCTTCTAGTGTTGGAACTTATGAAATTCGTTATACGGCTTATGACAGTTTAAGAAATAGAACAACAGTAAAGAGAACGGTTAAAGTTGTAAAAAAACTAGATGGTATTATCAAAGAAGACACCAACAATCAAAACTATTATAGTGGAGCGGACGTTAATAATTATGTACAATTCTCAGGAATGCTATGGAGAATTGTAGGTATTAATGAAGATGGTACAATTAAATTAATTACCAATGATTCTGTTTCAAATGTTACTTATGGCAATCAAGGTGATTATGATAAGACAAACATTTATAAATGGTTGAATGATTACTTCTATGACCATTTACAATCAAAGGATTACATTGTAAAGAGTGACTGGTGTGTTGGTGATGTAAGCAGTGCAACCGATGATGGCTGCAAAGATACTAAAAATGCTAATGTTGGTCTTCTTACTCTTTATGAATATCAAAGGGCAACACAAGATTCAAGTAATTATTTAGCAAGTGTTGCTATGGGAAGTTATTGGTTAGCTAATAAACAAAACGATGAGCATAGTTGGATTGTGCGTGATTCAGTAACTGAAACGTTTAAAACCACTGATATTACAACGACAAGACCAGTAATCAATATTGATAAAAATGTATACGCAGAAAAAGGTGATGGAAGTTCTGGAAATCCTTATTTCTTAGGAGATTATACTACAGGAAATTCAAATTCAAAGCTAAATGATCGTCTTGTTGGTGAAAGAGTTGAGTATTCTGGTTATAATTGGATTATTATGGATACTGATAAAAACGGTACAACTCTAATTATGACCGATTCTATTCTTGATCGTACGGAAGAACCTTTAGAAATTTCTTATGATGATGGAGATAAAAAACATCAGTATAATATAGAAGAAAAAGGAAATATTGGATATCAAATCGAACGAGAAGTAAAAGATTATTTAGTTGATGATGATAAGATTATAGAAAACGAATGGGCTGTTGTAGAATTTGATAGTAGTAAAACATATGATGATTTTGAAAAGACATCTTTTAAATCAAAATATTCTATTCCAAAAAGCTATGATATGTTCTCAGCAACAGTAAGTACTCGATCTTGGTTAATTGATTATTCAAAAACTGAGGATAACATTGTGTTTGTAGGACCGGGTGGACGAGCATTTGATATGAATATTGATGAGGGATTTGCAAACAACGCGGTTCGCTTGGTTATTAAATTAGATGATAGTACAGCAATATCTTCAGGGGAAGGAACGGATGTTTCTCCATACATTATTAAGTAGGTGAATAGATTGAAAACAAACAAAAGAAAAAGTAAGAGTAAGCACTGGCGCATTTTGATACCTATAGGTATCCTTCTTATACTGATTGTAGGAATTCTAGTTTTCTGTGTTTCTAAAAACAAAACTACTTATTATCAAGTTGACTCACGAATAGAAAATGTAGAAACGATGCATCAAGATTATGAAGAAGTTGTGGGATGGTTAAAGGTACAAGGAACAAATATTGATTATCCAATTATTGATTTTAGTACTGTTTCTATTGATAATTTAGAATATGATTTTGTATGGAAAAATGATGGTTCTACAGAGCTACAGGATAAAGATACTATTATTGGTCATAATATTCTAAATGTTTCAAAAGATCCTTTAATTACCAATCCCAATCATGTGCGCTTTGAACAATTGATGAGTTTTATATATTATGATTTTGCTAAAGACAATGAGTATATTCAATATACGATTGGCGGGCAAGATTATTTATATAAAATTTATGCTGTTACTTTTTCCAATACGGATGAGGAATACGAATATGAGGATTTAAGTGATAAAGAGAAAAAAGAAGAATATATCAAACATGTACAAGAAAACAGCTTGTTTGATTATGATGTGGATGTAAATGCAGATGATCATTTGATTTCTTTGGTTACTTGTACAAGAATGTTTGGAGCTGATCATACTGATGTTAAATTTAAGGTCGAAGGAAGACTTATAAGAAAGAATGAAAAGGCGGATCAATATGATGTAAAAACTAGCGAGGACTATGATGAAATTTTAGGAGGTAGTTTGTTATGAAAAAAATGGTAAAAAGTATAGTAATATCTTTCTTATTCATTTTTCTTTTACAATGTGGAAAGGTAAATGCTGCGACATTTGATGCACTAACAAAAGATGATTATTGTAATGGTGCAATGGATGAAGAAATTATGAGTGATATCTATAAAACAGCTGGTTCATCTGTTAGAAATGGGGTACAATATTTTACCTTTAAAATTCCACAACGTTATTTTATTGCAATTCAGGGTGCTTCTTCTGGACAATATTATAACAAGGGAACTGTTAGTTTAAAATACGATGATATAAAAAATAAACAGATTCAAATCTATGAATCTCAAAACGGTTGTGCCGTTGGATATATCAAGCGTGGTACGAAGTGTACAGAACAGGATTATGGAATTGCTTCTCCACAAGAAACAAGAAATTATAACAATGGAACAAGTACTATTACAGTAAGCACTCCTAAAAACGTTGTAGCCATTGTTTATAAGATTTCAGACAATGCTTCACAACCGCTTAAGAATGTGAGTGAAAATTCTAAAACAAGCGTCTCTGTTTCAGTACGTAATACAAGTACAGAAACTATTTATATTGATTATTATGCAACGAGTGGTTCATGTCAAGGAAGTTATATAAAGACAACAGAGGTATCTGTTACTGGATATTCTAGAAATAATCAAAAAAATAGTACATATTGTAATCGTATTAAGAATACAGCATTCTATAAATCTTATCCGGATTATTTTACTGTATGTAATAGCGATTATGTTGACTATGGAACTGAATATTCTGAAGAAGATTTAGAAGGATTGTATAATGTTATTATTGAGCTAGGAAATATTAAGGCAGAATATGGTAATAAAGCTTTAAAAGGATTAAAAGCGACGGAAGGGGTTCGTGGGAATGAACCACTTTATTGTAAGTTTGATAAATCTGAAAATGTAAGTCAAGAAAAAGAATATGTAACTGTTGAAAAAACTGAATATTATACAAAGGTATGTCGAGAAACAGTTCGAATTGATTTTGATACACCAAAGTTAGTATCTAATAATGGTGGCGGTTTTACATATGATGTACATGTAAAACCTACAGTGAGCTGCTATGTATCTTTAAATGAAGATTATTTAAAAAAGTTGTTTGAATTAACCGTACAGCAAGCTTGTAATATCAAAGGATCTTGTTATGGTAGTTATGATCATGGAGAATTTGATGCTGGACCAAGCGAGGATTTTGATGCTTGTGTAAATACTTGTGATGGTGGTGAATATACACAATCTTGTATCAATTCTTGCTATAGTAAAGTATATGAACAAAACAGTGTTTCAAACACAAATGATTTATTAAATAGAAACACATCAAATGGATTGCTTAATATTCGTTATACTGGAAAATATGAAGATCAATATAGCCAGTGGAGTAATGGTTGGTGTAGTGCTCCACCTAGAAGTGGTAGTGGTCGAGCAACAAATAATAGTACACATGGATATTATGTAGCAAATCATTACAACCCAGGAACATATCAATGTGCTTATTATAATTTCCAAGGTAATCGTGTAAACCTAAAGAAATATTTTAGAACATACAATTGCGATTCTAGTTGTTCTGTTACAATTAGTGGCAATGGTAAGAGTGTTACGAAAAAATTAGCGAGTGATGGAAAAATATCTTCTTTAAAGGTAAATTCTGATGGAATGGTTACGGAAAATGGTGTTAATTGTTATATTCGTAAGAGCGGAAATAAAATTACGATCAATACTTCTGCAATCTCTGATTTGAAAGAAATCATGGAAAGCGTTGGAGAAGAAGTCGAAGAAATGAACGAAAAAGGTGCTGACTACTCTAAAGCGGATTATACTTATACAATTCATGATTCAACAGCATCTTATTGTGATAATAGTAATAAAAACTTTGTTACTTATAAGAAAAACGCTTTAAGCGTTGATGATAATAATATTACAACAAATTCAAATAAAACCATTAGTAGCAATAGTATCAGTATGGGATTTGCTAATGTTTGTTTAAAAAATGGTGAAACAAATAAAGGTAGCGGAAGCAATGGATGTTGTACTGCTAGTGATGGAATTAGTGGTGGTAAAAAATTCTATATGGCTGTTACTACTGAAAATGATATAAATAATGTTTATAGTTGGCCAACAACATCTAATGCTAATTTTACTGATGCAGAAAAGGAAACAATTAATAATATTCGTAAAGATATTGAAAATAAGACAACTGGTAATGTAATTGTTTATGATGCGAAGACATTTGCAAATGAAAATACAGAAGAAGCTTGTGATGCAAATGGACGTAAGTTTAATTACAATATTAAAGTAAGTCTTGATAATCTTGGAGTTTTAGGTGATTCAAATAATAAATGGAGTTTTGATATTAATTGTTTTTATGGATACTATAATCCAAACTTAGGATCTTGTGGTGTGAATATGGACAATGTAGATACAGATGGCGATGGAGAACTTGATACGACTGTTATTAAAGAAACGTTATGTAATGATGGAGATTCTTCTGGTGATTCAAATAGTACAAGTGAAGCAACAACTACTTTAGTCGATAATTATATTTTTAGAACTGTGGATGTAAGCAACTTATTTAATAATGCTGAGGTAAGACCATGGAGCTGGCAAACAAGTAAGACGACACAGGCTGCAACATCTTTATTAAAAGCACGTGGTATTACTTATAACATTAATCCAGATACTCTTGTTGATAATATTCAAAATACTGGATATGCTTATACAGATTATAGAAACTTCCAATTTATTATTAGTAGTACAAATATGAGAAATATTAGAAATTACAACTCAAAAGAAAATCAAATTTTATCTAAGCTTAGCTGTGATGAAAAGAGTTCTGGTTTAGGTTGTGATAATCAGTTTATAGAAAATAATACATATAGTGGCGATCATGATATTGTTGAAGGTACATTTAACAATATAAGGGATCGTAAGTAGGAGGTTATGGTATGAAAAATGGAATGACAGCACTAGGAATCTTAATGATTGGTTTAATTACGATTGGTATTGTAAATGTAATCAATGATTATACCAGTGGTTCAGAACTTGATTATTATGCTTTGAAATCCGTAACTGAAGCTGCTATGCTTGATTCGACAGATGTTGATTTTTATAGAGTCTATGGACTTTATCGAATGGATAGAGAAATGTTTGCTGAAAGCTTTTTAAGACGTTTCTCTAATGCCGTTAAAGTAAAAGATTATACGATTAATATGTATGATATTAATGAAGTGCCTCCTAAGGTAAGTGTAGAAGTATTAACAACAACTTCACAAAGGTTTTCTATTAATGAAAACGATGCGGGAACTTTAGAAATTTCAAATTCGATTGATGCGATTATTGAAAGTTCGAATACCGTTAATATTTTAGATGATGCGATGGCAGGACATTTAAATGAATTAACGGAAGCCATTAATAGTGATACAAGACATGAATTAATTTGTAAATAATAGAAAGGGGATCTATATGGTTGGCTTAAAAAAATTTCTATCTAATAAAAATACGGTAACCATTATCTGTGTGATATTAGGTATTGCAGTTTTATATTTTGGTTATGAAAAAAGAATTGAAGACCAAATACAACCGGTTACAGTTCCTTATGCAAAAACAAGAATTGAAGCAGGAAGTTTAATAACAGAAGATATGGTAGGAACTATTGAAGTTCCTCCTGCTATGTTGCAGGGCAACCCTTATACGGATATGAATGCAGTAGTCGGAAAATATGCTCAAGCGGATAGTATTATTCCAGAGGGTAGTTTGTTTTATGGGCGTTCTGTTGTAACGAAGGATGAGCTTCCTGATGGAGGTATTCTTGGTGATTATCCGGATGGGTATGTATTGTATAGTTTAGATGTTGATATTAATTCGACTTATGGAAATTCTATATTACCAGGTAATTATATTGATATTTATTTAAAGGCAACGAATTCAAATACAAATAAGATTATGGTTGGGAAATTATTTAAAAATGTAAGGGTTTTGGCTGTAAAAGATTCTTCTGGAAATAGTGTTTTTAATAATCAAGACGAACAGTCTACTCCTTCTCAACTTATTTTTGCTCTTCCTGAGGATTATTGGATTTTGCTTACCAAAGCAAGTTATTTAAGATCTTATTCTACGGATATTACTCCGGTTCCAACGGATGCGGGTAATGATGGTGATGTAGATGAAGTTAGTATTGCCAATGAAGAATTAAAAGATTGGATTAATAGTGTAACTGTATGGACGGAAAATACAGGTACAGAGTAAGGAAAGGGGATATATAATGGCAGGTATAAAGCGTTTTTTATCCAATAAAAATACAGTTACAATTTTATGCGTTATTTTAGGTATTATTGTATTGTATTTAGGATATCAAAAAAGAATAGAAGATCAAATTAGTCCAATTACAGTTCCTTATGCTACACAAACGATTAGTCCAGGTACTTTGATTACTGAAGAGATGGTAGGAACTATGGAGGTTCCACCAGCTATGTTACAAGGTAAGCCTTATACGGATTCAAGTGCCATTATTGGAAAGTATACACAATCTAATAGTGTTATTCCAGAAGGTAGTTTGTTTTATGAAAATTCAGTTGTTGAAGAGGCACAAGTTATTGATAATAGCATTATTGGTAATTATCCAGAAGGATATGAATTATATAGCTTGGATGTTGATATGAATTCGACTTATGGAAATTCTATATTACCAGGTAACTATATTGATATTTATTTAAAAGCAATTAATAAAAGCAGTGGGAATAGCCAAGATAATGATAAAATTATGGTAGGAAAACTATTACAAAATGTAAAAGTTTTGGCGGTTTATGATTCTTCTGGAAATAATGTTTTTGAAAACATTGATCAATTATCTACACCGTCACAATTGATATTTGCTCTTCCACATGATTATTGGGTATTGCTTTCTAAAGCAAGTTATTTAGGAAGTTATAATACGGAGATTGTACCTGTTCCAACGGATGCAGGTAGCAAAGAAGAAGTAGAAGAAGTAAGTATTGCTAATGAAACATTAAGAAATTGGATTGATGATGTAACCGAATGGACGGAAGATATAGGATAAAAGAAAAAAGGGAGGGGCTAATATGAATGATAATGTGTTTGAGCAGTTGGACTTTGGTCCCTTTCAGCCATTATTAGAAAATGATGATATTACCGATATTTCTTATTCAAATAATGGACAAGTATGGGTTCGATCTTTGACTAAAGGAAATTATCGAACTGAAATTGCAGGACTTGATAATGCTTTGGTAGAAAAGTTAGCATTTCAATGTTCGAATGTTATGGGTGTTAGTTTCAATAGTGCGAATCCATTTTTAGATGCAGAATCTGCAGAATTGCGTTTGAATTTTGTACATGATTCTATTGCTACAAATGGAATTGCTCTTGTTATTCGTAAAACACCTGCAAAAATCCGTTTGGAAAGAGATAAGTTATTAAAAGAAGACTATGTAACAAGTGATATTCATGATTTTTTAATTAAATGTGTCGAAGGGCATTGCAATGTAATTGTTTCTGGAGAAACTGGTTCTGGTAAAACAGAATTTGTAAAATATTTGGCTTCTCATACAAAGGAAAATGAGAAGGTTATTACGATTGAAGATACATTGGAACTTCATTTGGATCGTATTTTTCCACATCGTGATATTGTTGCTATGAAAACAAATAATATAGCATCATATACAGATGTTTTGGTTACTTGTATGAGACAAAATCCAAAGTGGATCTTACTTTCCGAAGTACGTAGTGCTGAAGCGGTTAGTGCGGTACGTAACTCTATTTCATCAGGACATAATATTTTGTCTACCATTCATGCAGATAAGGCATCGTCTATCCCTTATCGTATGTATAGTTTGATGGAAACGGATTTGGACGTTGAACAATTTTTAACGACGATTTATCGTTATATTCAACTAGGTGTTCATATTAAGGCTTATTATAGTACAAAATATCAACGTTTTCACCGTGAAATTGATGAGGTTTGTGAGTTTTATGTAGATGAAGATAATAAGCCACAGCATCGAACTTTATATAAGAAAAGTTTTGAAGGAATACCTCTTAAACAAAATCCTAGCAAATATTTATTAGAGTATTTATCAGCACAAGGTATCTTTTTAGATCATGTGATTGAAGAAACAAAAACGGATTCATCTTTGGAAAATAGTACAACTACAAATGAAAATACAAATACAATCAATCCACCTACAGCAGCATCTTCATCGGCTGCTATAGAGACATTATAGGAGGATAATATGAGTTTAATTGAACTATTTATACTAATTGTTTTAGGATTATTTGTGGTATTGTATCGACAATATAGTGGACGTGATGTTACTAAATTTGTTAAGGACCAATCTGGAAATCTTACCAATCGATATGCTCCTTATTCTTATGCTGCGGTTAAGGATAAAGTAAAACAAATGGGGCAAAATTATTCTTTTAAGGATTATGTGGCTCAATGTTCAATTCTTGGTATTTTTGCAGCTGTGGTTTCTTTTCTTTATTTCTATAATGTAATTATTTCTGCTGTTTATGTTGGTCTTGTAATTGCAATTGTTCCATATCTTGCTTATCTTAGAACAAAACGTATTTATAGTGAGTTTGTTTTTGAACAAGTACAGGTATATACAACAAATACCATTATGGAGTTTGCAACTACAAAATCGTTTGTTAAATCTTTAGAAGGTGTTATTGCTTCAGGAGTGCTTGAAGAGCCCATATTAAGTGATGTACAGTATATGATTGATTTATCTTATAAAAATGGAAATATAGAAGAATCAATTGCTTTTATGGATAGTAAATATCCTTATTACATTGTTAAAAATATGCATCAATTGTTCTTACAGATTACAAAAGAAGGTTCTAGGGATAGTGGAGAAAGTTTAGAAAATATGCAAAATGATATCGATATGCTTGTTGAGAGTGTTTATCGAGATCGTACGGATCGTAAATCTTTTCATAGTAAGTTTTTAAAGTTTGGATTTGCTCTTTATTTTTTATGTTTACTTGTACAAGCTTTAGTTGGTAATGAAACATATGTAAAAATGCTTGATCGTTTTTATGTCCAGATTTTATTACATTTTGTTATTATTATAAATACTTGGTTTATTATCAAGGGTGAAAGATATTATAATGAAAATGTGGGGGTTGAATAATGGAAGTTTTAATTTTTGGGGCTTTAATTTTATTTGCCTTATTTTATAACAATACATTAAGTGGTAAACAATTTTTAGAGGATAATAAAGACATTTTTAATTTATTTAAAGAGGATGATTATGAATTTTTACTTCATGCTAAGTATGGTCCTGATATAGATGCAGAGGTATGTTTTCAAAAGAGAATTAGTAATGCTTTTATTACTTTAGCTTTTGGGTTTTTTATTGGTATTTCCAGTATGAATGCAATTGTCTTTGTACTTATTTGTTTTGCAGCTGGTTATGCTTTTAAAAGTCAATATATCTCTTTAAAAAGTTATTATAAGAAGCATCTTCATACTATTGATTTAATGCTTCCTTATTATTTAAAGAGTTTAGAAATTTTAGTACAACATTATACAGTACCTGTTGCGCTTGGTAAATCTTTGGAAACAGCACCTGATATTTTTAAAGAGGGATTAAAGGAAATGCTTGCGAAGATTGATGCCGGAGATTCATCAATTGATCCTTATATGGATTTTGCTAATAAGTATCCTGTTCGTGATTCTATGCGTATGATGCGTTTGTTATATCGTCTTGGTATTGGTTCACAAGAACGTAAACAAGAAAGAGTATTAATGTTTTCTAGAACTGTCTCTTCTTTACAAAATAAAGCTAGAGAAATTAAATACAAGGATCGTCTTGAAAAGATGGAATCTATGACCATGCAGATGTTAATGGCTACAGGTCTTTCTTCTATGTTGATTATTCTTGTATCTATGATGATGTTATTAAATATTTAATAATTATTTATTTTAATGATTATGACTAAATCAATTTTGATTTAGTTTTTCTATTGAAGAAAACAGTCTTCCTTTTTCTTTTTTTTTCATATTTTATTATAGGTGATGTTATGGAAATAACCATGGAGCAAATCAGGCAAATGGGATTTAAAAACATCATTGATATAAGAAGCAATGCTCTTTATAATAAAGGAAGTCTTCCTAATGCGATCAATATTCCAAGACAAGTCTTACTTTTAAAACCAGAACTTTATTTGAAAAAAAATGTTACATATTATTTGTATTGTGATGAGGGACAACTTAGTAAAAAAGTAAGTCTTGAATTAAATGAACTGGGGTATCATACTTATAGTATAGAAGGTGGGTATAATGCCTATCAAAAATAAAGTAGAAGCATCTACTTTTTTTTAATAAAATTATTTTTAAGAATCGTTTTAAAAGTATAGAAAAATCATTTATTATATATTATAATAATACTAGGTGAGAATATGGAAATCGTAGAAGGGGTAATTCATAATGCAATTCATATATTACAAAATATCGGACCAATCTCTGGTGTTGTTTTAATATTACTTGAATCTATATTTCCAGTTTTACCACTAGCGGTATTTATTGCTTTAAATGTGACTTCTTTTGGTTATATTTTTGGATTTATTATTTCTTGGATATCAACATGTGTTGGTTGTTTAATGTCTTTTTATTTTTTTAGATATTTTTTTAGGGGAAAATTAGAAAGATATTTGAACCATAAAAAAAGTAAAAGTATAAAACAAGCGAAAAAAATAAAAAAGAAAATAGATACAATTTCTTTTACCAATTTGGTTTTAATTACGGCTTTACCTTTTACACCGGCTTTTTTAATTAATATTGCAGGAGGACTTTCAAAAATCAGTAAAGAAAAGTTTACTTTTGCTTTATTGATTGGAAAGCTATCCATTGTTTATTTTTGGGGATATATTGGTAAAAGTTTTATAGATAGTATGATGGATATTGGTACCATTATTAAGATTTGTCTTTTATTGATTGGTGCTTATGTTTTATCAAAAATTATAGGAAAGAAAATGAATTTAGAATAGAGGGTATTTATGGAGTATATTATTATTGGATTATTAGTTGTATTAATTATTTTAGTTCTTATTTCTTTATTTCGAAACAATGGGGATGAAATTGAACGATTGGGTCGTTTTGAAGTAAGTATTACAAAAGAACTTGGGGAGTTCAAATCTTCTTTATCGAAAGAATTAAATAATGACTTTAATTTAATGAATGAGAAAATTGAATATCGTTTAGATCAAATTAATAATAAAGTGAATCAAAGAATCGATGATAATTTTGAAAAAACAAATAAAACGTTTAATTCCGTTTTGGAACGAATCACTAAAATTGATGAAGCGCAAAAGAAGATAGAAGGATTGTCCAATGACATTGTTTCCTTACAAAGTATTCTTACAGATAAAAAAACAAGAGGTATTTTTGGGGAAGTCAATTTAAAACATATTTTAGCAAGTGTATTTGGTGAGCATAATGATCATATTTATCGTTTGCAATATACTTTTTCAAACAAAGCAATTGCAGACTGTGTCTTGTTTGCGCCGGAACCTTTAGGAACGATTGCGATTGACTCTAAATTTCCATTAGAAAATTATCGTCATATGGTCGATCGAAACTTACCTAAAGAGCAAAGAAATCTTTATGAAAAACAATTTAAAATAGATGTAAAAAAACATATTGATGCGATTAGTAGTAAATATATTATTCCTGGAGAAACCGCTGATCAGGCCATTATGTTTTTACCTGCAGAAGCTATATTCGCAGAAATTAATGCTTATCATTCTGATATTATTGAATATGCTTATAAGAAAAGAGTATGGATTACTTCTCCAACCACTTTAATTTCTACTTTAACTGTAATTCAAATGATTATTAAGGATATGGAACGAGATAAGTATGCATCGATTATTCATGAGGAATTAAATAAACTTGGTATTGAATTTGCTCGTTATAAAGAACGTTGGGATAAGTTATCTCGAAGTATTCAGACAGTAAATAAAGATGTTGAGAACTTTCATATTACAACAGAAAAGATTAAAAGGAAATTTGATTCCATTAATAAAGTAGAACTTGAAAAGATTGAAGATAAAAACGATAGTTAAGTACTATCGCTTTTTTTATTGTAATTTTAATATTTTTTGTTGTATGTCACTATCTTGTTTTTTTTCACTTGGTAAATGCTTTAAGATGTTTTCTTTTGTTTGGTCTGTTAAGACCTCATTTTCTAAAATACCATCTGTAATATGTTGATTGGTCACATGATCTGTTTCTTCATAAATAGCATTTGCGAAAATATCATCTAAAATTTCTAAGGAAAGTCTAGGGTTTTTAATCGTTTCATAGTGCTTTATACTTCCTTGGGCATTGGTACAGTGAATTAGGTTTGTAAAGAAATCTTTATCCATTGCGAATTGTACTTGATAAGTGCTTTCTAAAATGTTTTTATGTTGTAATAAGATATTCGTCATTTGCTCTTCTTCTGGAGTAGGTAGTAGAATGGTTTGAAATCTTTCACGGAAGGCTTGATCTTTCGCAATGGTTGTATCCCATTCTTCAGATGTTGTGGTTCCAATAATTTGAATCTCTTTATTGGATAAAGCACTTTTTAATGTATTGGCAAAATTCATATCATTCTTTTCGCTTTTGCCACCCATTAACGAATGCATTTCATCGAAGAAGAAAATCAAGTTTTTATTTTGTCTTGCAAGTTCAAGTAAGGATGACATTTTTCCTTCTAAATCACCTCGGTAATGGGTACCACTTAATAATTCCGTTGTACTTAGACTGATAATATTTTTGCTTTTTAAACATTCAGGCACTTGTTTTGTATGTACCGCATATGCCAAACCTCTAACTAAAGTGGTTTTACCTACACCGGATTCTCCTATAATCGCAACTGAATTTCCAGTAATTATTTTTTTCTCTAATTTTTTTAATTCAAGTTCATTTCCAATTAAAGGATTATCAGCATAATTAGAAATGTTTATAATAGTTCCCCCAAAAGCTTTTACTTTTTTTTCTAATAGTTTTATATCGATATTTTGATCGTTTGAATTTTGATTCCCACTTTTATAGTCTATAAGCTGATAAATTTGAAAGGTCATTAAAGTATCCAATAAATCTTCAAAGCGTTCTTTTTCTTTATTATGTATTTTTGAAGAAATATTAAAGAAACGTCCATCTATGTATTTGTTTTGTTTATACATCAAATAAAACAAATCAAAAGGTGTAATGGAATAACTGTCTTTTGAAATTTGCTTTGACCAATAGAAATTATTCCAAATGGCTGTTATTTGTTTCGTGACTTTTTGTGTATATACGTTTTTTTCATAAGGAATACAACGCATGATTTTCTTTTGTCTTTTCTTTTTTATAATATGCTTATTTTGAAAAGACGGTTTGGCTTTTATAGATTTTAATATAGAAAGAGCATCATGAGTATAGATGGAATACAATACCGCATACACTGTGGCTCCTGTATGAAAATAATATTGACAATATTTCTGATAAAAAGGATAACTTTCTTCAATAATTTCATAGGCTTCTGGGCTTAAATTCATTTTATCACTTCCATTTGTGCCTTATTTTAACATATTTTTTTGTATTTGACAATAAAAGTGAGAATGCTTATAATTGATTTGGTGGTAATATGCATATTCGTTTATTGGATTTATATCGTGGTATAAAAAAAGAAATTGTACTCGATCAAGATGTAACTATTACTAAAGAATATTATAAGAATAGTGATATTAAGGACTTAAAAGATGTTCATGTAAGTGGAAAGATTTATTTGAATTATGACAGGAAAGTGGAATATACTTTAGAAGTAACAGGGACTATGATTCTTGAAGATTCTATTTCTTTAGAAGATGTTTCTTATCCTTTTCATATTGAAATTGAAGATATTTTAGAAGAAAATTCGAAAAAGTTACAAAATAGTCTTGATTTAATTGAGATTTTGTGGGAAAATATTGTATTGGAAGTTCCCCTTAAGTTTTCTAAGGTAGAAGATTTAAGTCAGTACAAAGGGGAAGGATGGAAAATTATTAGCGAAGAAGATTTAAAGTTTAAAAATAATCCTTTTGCTGATTTATAAGAGAGGAGTGATACTATGTTGAAACTTAATATTCAAATGTTCGCAGTACCATTTAGAAAAGTATCAAAAACAAGAAAAAGAATGAGAAGAAGTCATAATGCTTTAACTGCTGCTGGAGTAGTAAAGTGTCCAAATTGTGGAGAAATGATTAAACCTCATAGAGTATGCACTAAATGTGGAAAGTACAAAGGAAAAGAAGTTGTAAAAACAGAAGCTTAGGCTTCTTTTTTTTTGCTATTTTTTTTATTATTCGTATAATATATGTCAAGGAGTGAGATTATGCAAATTGATGATTTAAAACAATTATGTGAGGCTTGTAAACGTTCAAAGAATCCAAAACACGACCTTGATTTAATAAAAACATTTTATAAAGGTATAGAAGAAAATTGTCTGGAAGAGGATCAACAAACGATTATGGACAACTTAAAAAAAAACAATTTCGATTTAAATATTGTTCAAGTTTTAAACAAAGAGTTTTTTGAGAGTGATACGGATATGGATTTTATAAATAAGTTGTTTGCTTATCCAGAACTCATCGAATATATAACTCCTATACTTCTAAATAGTGATATTTATGTTGAGATGAAATTTGAACTTTTGGATGCTAGTCAAAACATCTGTATAAAGATAAAAGACCATTGTAAACCGTTGGATGAAAACCAAAAAAAGGAATTTATTTCTTTTTTAGAAGAACGAATGGATAGCATGTCAGATGATTATGCTATATTTGATCGATTAACAGATGAAAACCTGGACTATTTTAAAATGTGTCAGGATATTTATGAGAAGGCAGTTGATACTTTTAAAATTTTAGATAGCAATCAAATCTTAATGATTACAGATTTTCTATCTAGTCAGAATGTTTTAGTATATAGAGATTTAACAGAAATGAAAGCTATGGGAGATTATTTTGTTGAGCAAGGCTTAAATCGAACCGTTTATAACTATTTAACGGATGATGATTTAACTGGGCAATTATCTTGGAAAAGCCAAAAAGAATTTTTGCAAACATCGGAGAAATGCAATCATAACGAAAAATTATATGATCTTTTTCACAATCTGAATAAAAATGCACTTAAAGAAAGACCTTCTCTTTATCTTGCAGTGCTTAAAGAAGTCATTGCATCAAACTTTAATGAAAAGGCAATTTCTCTTGTAAACGAGACGTGTTATGAATCCTTTCCTACTTTTATTCCTAGTTTTGAAGAGTTTATTCTTTCTATACAAGAAACTTATGGAGATGAAGTAAGATTTGAAAGACAACTAGAATCGATAAATGATGTGGATTCTTTTCTTGGCTATTTAGGAGAACTAGGAAAGGAAAAAGGGAATTGTGACATAAAACCAAAGACGATGGTAAAGAAGTTTAATGCAGAAAAAATAGAAAAGTAGAAGATTCGTTCTTCTCTTTTTTCTTGTCTAAAAATGACGATTATAGTATAATTTATATAGTAAGTTAGGTGATACTATGTATTTAAAAGAAATCATCGCATCAGGGTTTAAATCTTTTGCGGATAAAATATCGATTAAATTGGATGATAAAATTACTTGTATTGTGGGACCAAACGGCAGTGGAAAGAGTAATGTTGTTGATGCGGTACGTTGGGTACTTGGAGAACAGTCTATTAAAAATTTAAGAGGGGATTCTTCGATGAGTGATGTAATCTTCTCTGGTAGTAAAAGTAGAAAACCTCTTAATGTTGCGTCTATTACTTTAGTATTTGATAATTCGGATCATTATTTACAAGTTCCTTATGAGGAAGTATCGATTAAAAGAAGAATTTATCGTACGGGAGAAAATGAATATTTTTTAAATGGGGAAAAGTGTCGTTTAAAAGATATTTTAAATTTGCTTTTGGACTCTGGCGTTGGAAGGGATTCATTTAATATTATCTCTCAAGGTGAAATTCAAAGAATTTTATCCAATTCTGCGAGTGAGAGAAGACAGATTTTTGAAGAAGCTGCTGGTGTTTTAAAGTATAAAAAAAGGAAAGAAGAAGCATTAAGAAAATTGGATCGTACACACGATAATTTAAATCGAATTAATGATATTATTTCTGAGTTAGAGGTACAAATTGAGCCATTAAAAGAGCAACGGGAAAAAGCGTTAGAATATAAAGAAAATAAAGAAGGTTTGGACAAATATGAAGTAGGACTTCTTACTTATGATATTGAAAATATCAATTATGAGTATCAAAAAGATAAAGAAAGAATCGATAAATTAAATAAAGAGATTGTTTCTATTTCTACTACCGCCAATACAACAGATGTCCATCTTTCGACTTTAAAAGAGAAATTTAATAATGTAAGTAAAGATATTTCTAAATTAAATCATGAACTATTAAGTGTTTCTACGGCTTTAGAAAAATTAAATACCAAGAAGAAATTATTACAAGAGCGAAGTAAATATAAAGCCGAAGATGAAAAGGTTCATAATACCATTCGTTCTTTAACGGAAGATAAATTACGTATGGATAAAGAGATTAGTCTACTCGAAAAAGAAGTTTCTACGTTAAAAGAAGAATATGATGTTTTATTAAAGACAAAGAGGAAAAAGACAGAGGAACTTGAAAGTATTCATACACGTAAAGAGAATACTTTAAAAGAATTTAATATTAAAAACAAAGAAAAATATGAACTTACAAATCAAATTGATCAGTTAAAAAATTTAATTGATAATGGAGGTACTCTTCCTTTTAGTGTAAAAAAAATACTTTCTAATCCAAAATTAAGAGGGATTTTAGATACCATAGGAAATGTAGTTAAAGTAGATGAAAAGTATACGAAAGCTATTGAAGTAGCTTTAGGTGCTTCCAAGCAGTATATTATTACAGAGGATGAATATGCGGCGAAAGAAGCAATAGAGTATTTAAAAAATAATAACTTTGGAAGAGCTACTTTTTTCCCTATAAATATTATTAAACCAAAAGGAATCGATTTGGATACGCTTGATTTTGCAAAACAACAAGAAGGTTATATTGATGTTTTATCCAATTTAGTAGAGTTTGATTCTAAGTATAGAAATATTATTTTAAATCAATTAGGAAATATTTTGGTTTGTGATACGATTGATCATGCGAATCGATTAAGTAAAATGATCAATAGTCGTTATCGTATTATTACCTTAGATGGAGAGATTATTCATGTAGGTGGTTCTTTATCTGGTGGTAGCATAAAAACGCAAACTTCAATTATTACTTTAAAAAACGACTTGAAAAAATATACTGAACGACTAGAAGAATTAGAAACCACTCTGCATGAAATTGATATAGCTCTTCAAGAAATTGAACAAAATAGGAAAAACAAAGAAGAAGATTTATACGCTCTAAGAAGTCATGAAGTGTCTTATGAAGAAGAAATTAAAAATAAGTTAGAAACCATTACAACTAAGAAAAATGAATTAGAAGATGTAGAAGATGAACTTTCAAATTTGAATCATGTTGTGGACTCTTCTTTATCTAAAGAAGAAGAAGAGGTATTAAAAGAATATTATGAGACGCAAAAGCATAAAGACGAAATTACCAATACAATAAAAACATTAACGAAAAAGCAAGATGGTTATAATCAAGAAATCGAAGAGATTGAAGCCAAAAATAAAGTGGCTTCTGCGGATTTAAAAAAGCAAGAGCAAGAATTAAAAGAATTAGAAATTAAAGTAAATCGTATGGATATTCAGTTGGATACTTTATTAAATCGATTGAGTGAGGATTACTCTTTAACTTTTGAAAAAGCAAAGCAAGAGTATCCACTTGATATTGAAGTAGAAGAAGCAAGAGGAAAAGTCAATGTTTATAGAAGTAATATTAAACGACTTGGTATGGTCAATTTACTTGCGATTGATGAGTATGAACGTGTCAATACTCGATATGAGTTTTTAACGAGTCAGCGAGATGATTTATTAAAAGCAGAAAATACACTTTTAGAAATCATTGATCAGATGGATGAAGTTATGAAGAGTGAATTTAAAACGACTTTTGCTAAAGTTGAAGAAGAGTTTAAGAAAGTGTTCGCGCAATTGTTTGGAGGAGGAAGTGCTTCTTTAAAACTTACAGATCCAAATGATGTATTACAAACGGATATCGAAATTATTGCTTCACCTCCAGGAAAGAAATTAACAACAATTAATCTATTGTCCGGTGGAGAAAAAACTTTAACTGCGATTTCTTTACTGTTTGCTATATTAAATGTGCGTACAGTTCCATTCTGTTTATTTGATGAAATAGAAGCCGCACTTGATGAGGTGAATGTAGATCGCTTTGGACAATATTTAAATCATTATGATGGAAAAACGCAGTTTATTATTATTACCCATAAGAAGAAGACTATGGAATTTGCGGATACTTTATATGGTATTACGATGCAAGAATCGGGCGTATCGAAATTGGTTAGTGTTTCATTAAAATAAAAGTAGTTGACAAAAAATTGTCAACTCTTTTATTTATTTGCGATTTGCTTCTAAGTTCTTAAAAAATTATGATATACTAAAGATAATAAGGAGGAATACTATGGAAAATATAAATGAGCCTTATCATATTGAAATTAATTCTTTACAGGTTGCACGTTGTACTCATGGAACTACGAAGTATATTGATAAACCTGCAAACAGTTGTTTAAGATTATTAAAAATTATAAATGAAGATAATAATTGTTATCGGCGATCAAGTGTGATTGAGAATTTAGATAAAAAAACGGTTACATATAACTTTATTTCAAGGGATTTAGCTTCCAAGGGTAAGGTTACCAATGATTTGTGTATTACTCTTCCTATGAGTCTTTTAAAGATAAGAGTAAGTGAAAAAGACCAAGACACTTTTGAAGAAGTATTAAACAGGCAAATGGATTTAGCAAATGATCCAAAGCGGGAAAGAGAATTTACTAGAGAACAAGCTAAAAAGGCTCGAGAAGATGCTTTTATCACTTGGACGCATGATCATAAAGAACAAATTAAAGATGTTTTAAAAACTGGTGCAGCTATAGCTGGTGTTGTAGCTATTTTAGCCGGAGTAGCTGCTTTATCCAATTATGCGGATGCTAACCTTAATACCAATAGTCCATATGAAGGAACTACGATTACACAGCAAGTGACTGGTGCACCTGAAGGTTATATGACTCCTGAACAAGAAGAAGAACGTGAAAAAGCTTTGCAAGAGGCCAATGAAACTTATGAAAAAGAACATAATCCTTTATATGGCCTTGCTGAACAATATAGTAATGAAATGAATGAAATGAGCGGTGGAAAGAGTCATTAGACTTGCAAATCTCAAAAGAATATATTATACTTTTATAAGATAGAAAGAATATAGGAGAGGTTATATGAAAAAGAAAGAAAAAATAAAGAAATTAGAAGAGAAGAATAAGTTGTTAATTGCTGTTGTGGTTCTTTTATCCATACTTGTTTTAATAGGTATTGGTATGCTTGCAGTTAAATCTGTTAAGAAAATGATAAATAAATATGAGGATATTGATTATTTAATTGTAGATACGAGTGGTAAACTAATTGGTTTTAGTGAATACAATGTAACTCAGGATAAAAAGATTGAATATAAAAATGGTGAGCGTACAGAGGATACTTATAAAGATGGCGATGAGGTCATTTCTTTAATCGAAAAAGAAGAAAAAGAAGAAGTGGTTATTCCAGATACTGTAAAAAGTATTGAAAAAGATTTATTTTATGGGAACACAATTATTAAGAATTTAAAGATTGAAATGAATCTAGATAAGATTGATGATAATATGTTTTCATCTACATCTATTGAAAAGATTACGTTACCTGACAGTGTTACAACTATAGGTACGAATGCTTTTAATGGAAGCGTCTCTTTAAAAGAAGTCGTTACTTCCGATAAATCCAAATTGGAAGTTATTGAAAATGGTGCTTTTTATGGATGTGCTTCCCTAGAATCTATTAATTTAAAAAACATTAAAGAAATTGGTGCAAATGCTTTTTATGGATGTAATAGTATGAAAAAAGTTTATTTATCTATAAAATTAGAAAAAGTAGGTAATGATGCTTTTAAATATTTGGCAAACAACTCGGAAATTGTTTTAGAAAGCTTTATGACAAGAAGTTTATTAACAGGTAAATATACTTTAAATAAAACAAGTATTAAATTAGATGCAGATGCTTTTAAATAAGCATCTGTTTTTTTAGAAATATACTTTACTTGGATACTAAAATTATCTATAATAAATTATATGAAGAAATATATTAAAGGGAATTTTAAAAAAGCTATTTTTGAAAGTGAGACTGGTTATATAATCGGTCTTTTTAAGGTGAAACAAACCAATGAGGAAGAAGTAGAGATTTATTTAAATAAAACAATTCCTTTTACTGGATATTTGCCTAAATTAAATGACGTGGATACTTATATTTTTTATGGTAAATTAGTTGTGCACGAAAGATATGGAGAACAATGGGCGGTTGAGGCTTTTGAAGTATGTTTGCCTGAAGAAAAAGATAGTATTGTTACTTTTTTAAGCAGTGGCATATTTAAAGGTATTGGAGAAGCAAAAGCAAAGAAAATTGTTAAAGTATTAGGAAAAGATACATTAAAAATTATTTTAGAACATAAAGAAGATCTATTATTGATTCCTACGATTACACAAAAAAATGTGGATGTGTTGCATGAGAAATTAAAAGAGTATTCAAGTAGTTATCAAATCATTGTTGATTTAAATCATTTGGGGTTTTCAACACGTGATTCCATTGCAATTTATAATGCATTTAAAGAGCAAACTCTGGATATAATAGAAAAGGATATCTATACACTCGTTGATGCTATTCCCAATATTGGGTTTAAAAAAATTGATTATATTGCTTTAAAGCAAAATATGAAACCTGATGATATTCGAAGAGTTAAAGCTACTGTTGTATATGTTGTGCGAGAAATATGTAATGTAGTGGGCCATAGCTACTTATCAAAAGAACTTATTGTTCGTAATTTATACAAAGTACTTGGAAATATATCTAATGAAATTTTTGATCAAGCTTTGAAAGATGTGGTTCAAGAGGAAAAAATCGTTATTGAAGAGGATCGTTATTATCTAAAAGAAATGTATGAAGCAGAATGTCATATTGCTTATCGTCTTCTGTACTTGCAAAAGAAAGAAGCAAAAAAAGATAAGAAATTGGATCAGTATATTCAAGATATTCAAAAATTATATCAAATCAACTACAATGTGGAGCAAATTGAAGCAATACGCAATGCTATGACGCAAAATATTTTAGTGATTACAGGAGGACCAGGGACAGGAAAGACAACAATCATTAATGCCATTTGTGATATTTATAAATTAAAAAATAAATTATCTCAAGAAAAGTTTTCAGAAGAAGTTGCTCTTCTTGCTCCAACAGGAAGAGCCGCAAAACGAATGGCCTATTCTTCGAAATGTAGTGCTTCTACAATTCATCGTTTTTTAAGATGGAATAAAGATACCAATACTTTTCAGATAAATGAAAAAAATAAAAGTAAAGTCAAAATGGTTATTGTTGATGAAGCAAGTATGATCGATACTTATTTAATGGATCATTTATTAAAGGGGCTTTTTTATGATACAAAAATTATTTTAGTAGGAGATAATGATCAATTACCTAGCGTAGGACCTGGACAAGTTTTAAAAGATATTATTGAAAGCAAAAAAATAAATACCATTCAATTAAATATTTTGTATCGTCAAAAAGAAAATTCAAATATTATTACTTTAGCGCATGATATTAAAAATGGAACCTTAAATACATCAATTTTTAATGAACAGGAAGATCTTACGTTTATTTCTTGTTCCTCTGATGAAGTAAAGGGATATATAAAAGAAATTATAGAATCCTATAAAAAAACAGATAGAAAGAATATACAAGTTCTTTGCCCAATGTATAAAACGATGAATGGTATTGATGAGTTAAATGATTTATTACAAGATCTTTTAAATCAAAAAGAAAGTGGTAAAGAAGAAATCAAAGTTAATCATATGCTTTTTAGGGAAAAAGATAAAGTATTACAACTAACCAATATGCCTGATGAGAATATATTTAATGGGGATATTGGTCAAATTAGTAAAATTAATAAACAAAGTAAAAAACATGAAATTGTTGTAGACTTTGATGGTCATCTTGTAAAATACAGTGGTAATAATTTAAATAATTTAACTCTAGGCTATACGATTAGTGTTCATAAATCGCAAGGAAGCGAATTTGATTATTTAATTTTACCTATTGTTAAAAATTATCATAAAATGTTATATCGTAAATTGATTTATACAGCAGTAACGCGTTGTAAGAAAAATTTATATTTAATAGGAAGTTTAGAGGCATTAAAAATGGCAATTGCGAATAACAATACCGATATTCGAAAAACAACTTTAAAGAAAAGAATTGAAAAGAAAGTATAAATTATTTGCTTTTGGTCATACTACAAATGGTATGAAAATACCATAATCATATTTTCTAAAGAGGTGATAGTATGAAGAAGTCAAATGCTGTAATGTTAATGGCTGCTGTTGCAGCTGGTGGATATGGATTATATAGATATTATAAAAGCCATACGTATGAAATCAAGAGTTGTGTAAAAGATACCATGAAAAAAATGAAAGACTCTGTTGAAAATGTAAGTGAAAATATGATGTAAGAAGCATAGATTATGCTTCTTTTTTTTAAAATAAAATGTGAGAGATATACATAAATAAAAGACCAATGATTATAAATAAAAAGGTTTGTTTTTTCTTTTTATAGGCAAGCGAGGTTGGTATTAATTCATAAATAGAGATTTGAATCATAATTCCAGCAATCATAGCGTATAAAAATCCCATGAATAGATCATTTGCTAAATTTCCTAAGAATAGATAGGCCAGTAATGCACCAAAGGGTTCAGATATACCAGATAGGAAGGTATAGAATAGGGCTTTCTTTTTATTTTTGGTCGCATAATAAATAGGAATGGAAATACTAATTCCTTCTGGTATGTTATGAAGTGTAATGGCTATAGCTAAGGACAGACCAAGTTGGGTGTTTTCTGTTGTAGTTAAAAAAGTCGCAATTCCTTCTGGTATATTGTGCATAATAATCGCAAGCATGGAAATGATTCCTACTTTATATAATTGGTTATTTTCTAAGTTGGGTAATTTTTTATCTAAGAAAATGGAAAGCAACACCCCGATAGAAAGTGCGATTCCACTTATAATGATAGATGGAAAAAAATAAAAATGTTGTTGTAATAAGAAAAGGGATTCGGGAATTAAATCGGTAAGAGAAACACAAAGCATTACCCCTGATGCAAAGGCTAAAGCTTTTATTAAAATACTGTTCTTTTTTTTCGATATAAAAATTAGAATAGTTCCCAACATGGTTGAAAGCCCTGCAAAAGTGGTTAAGAAAAAACCTAAAGAAATATTATTCATAGGATCACCATAATAAACTATATGTAGGAATCAGACAAAAAAGAAATATAAATCAATTTTACAAGTTCTAAAAAGTATGGTATAGTAATGGTATTTCTTGAAAGGAAAGATGAAAATGAAAAGTGCAAAATTAAGTAATGAAGAATTAATCGATTTAATTGTTTTTGGATTAAAAGAAAATCACATAGATTCATCCAGTGTTCCTTCTAAAAAAATAGAAAATATAATAAAGAGATATGATGAACTTTGTGATGATTTTCAAGCAAAATATGTAATTGGCGAATTAGATACATTTAAACGTGCTGCTTGCTTACTTGCGGCTATTAATGAAGAAGATTTAACAGAAGATGCTTTAAGCAGTGCATCTGTAGCAGTTGATACTGCTCTTAAAATGTGTGAAAGGCCTTATTGGAATATTGGAAAAAATTATAATATTCCATTCGCATTGAAAAGAATGAATTATAAAGAGGATCCATACGTATATGAGAAAACAAAAGAAACACTAACTACTGCTTTAGCACACGACTCTTCTTTACCTATAAGTTATTATTTAAATTTACAAATATATTATAATGTCATGGTGGAATCAAAACAACAAAAAGAAGAAAAGAAGCCAGTAGATGAAAGGGGCGTTCCTAAATTGAAAAGCAAAATTCATCATTTTTTTGCAAGGCATAAAAACAAGTAACAAAGTGTGTATATTATAATAAAGCTATGGGGGAACATTTATGCAGAATTTAAAAAAATTATGGGAACTTCAACAAAAAATATATATGGTTTATTCTTCTTTAGCAGAAAGTACATATGATGAAGAAGAAAAAAAGACGTATTTCAATTTATTAAAATTATTAGGTTTTTCTAAAAGTAAAATTATGAATCATATGAGTGATTCGGATATTTCAAAAGCATTTGTTTTTATTCAAAAGATGAGAGAGGAAGAAGAAGGCAATTTAAAAGAATTGGATTTTGTGGATTTTTTGTATTATCCAGCGAATGAAAATGCACATTCTCTTTGTGTAGAAACTTTATATAATGAATTAGCACTCGAAAATGCGACAAGAAAAAAAGATGAAACGCAAGAAGAAATTAAAACATATTATACGAAGGAATATTCTAATCGCAAAGCTTGTTATTTTTATGATTGCACATATTTTCAAAATCTCTGTGCTTTATATGAAGAACATAAAAATGAAATCTATAAGAATGATTTAAAATATGTAAAGATGATGTATGGTTTTTTAGTGAATCCTTATATTTATGCATCTTTATGTGATGGTAAAGAATTGGAAGATGTTTCTTTAGATGCTGTGGATTTAAAACCAGATATGAATATTGAGATCAATGATGCGATTCTTTTTGATTTATTGGAAGATGGTGTGAACGAAATAGAAGAACTTGTTTCTCTTTTACAAGAGGATTCAAATCAAGAAGAGGATGAATCAAAAATAGAGGATGAACAAATCGTACCTAGTTTTTTGCGTTTAGATGGGACTTTAACGCCAATGGATACGGATTTAGTAGATGCTCTGGAAATCGATCCTACTTACCCACAGATTTATTTGAGTTTGAAGCAATATGTTCTACCTTATTTTTTAAAGATTCAAAACCGACAATATCAGAAGATGAATACATTTTGTGCTTTAATGTGTTTTATGCATATTAAAACATATACAATGATGGATTATGATACCATAAACCGAAAAGAAATCATTAAAAATTTAGCGACTAAAAATGAAAATTATGAAAAAAGTGAATATAGTTATAGTAAGGGACTTCTTGAAACTTTATATGAAAAACCAAAAATAAAAGAAAAAAAGAAAACAACCTTGTCAGAATAAAAGAACTATGTTATAATTATTAACGTTGTGATCCGCTTTATAAATTTATATATGATCACGGGAAAAACAGAAAGGAAGAGATATCATGAACGTAATTGACAGAATTACTAAAAAGCAAATGAATCCTGACATTCCTGAATTTAGAGTAGGAGATACTGTACGTGTGGATGTTAAGATCATTGAAGGAAAAAGAGAACGTATTCAAGCTTTTGAGGGTGTTGTTATTGCTCGTAAGAGTGGTGGAATTAGTGAAACTTTTACCGTTCGTAAAATGTCTTATGGTGTAGGAGTTGAAAGAATTTTCCCAATTCATTCACCAAAGATTGCTAAGATTACTGTTGTTCGTAAAGGTAAAGTAAGAAGAGCTAAATTAACATTCTTAAGAAATATTGTTGGTCAATATCGTATTAAAGAAAGAAACTAACAAGAAAAAGATCAAACTGACCGTGTTTGATCTTATTTTTTTATTGGAGATGAAATGATGGAGCAAGAAAAACAAAAGGAAAAGAAAAAAGAAAATTGGTGGAAGTCCTTACTTCCTTATATAATTATTTTTGTTATTGTGATTGTATTTAAAACGTATTTTTATTCTCCTATTGTGGTAAATGGAGATTCTATGAAAAATACACTTCATGATAACGATGTTATGATTTTAGATAAAATTAGTTATAAGAGTCATAAGATCGAAAGATTTGATATTGTTGTTATTTATTTGGAAGATGAAAGAGAGTATATTATTAAAAGAGTTATAGGCTTACCTGGTGAGCAGATTGAATATAAGGATAATAAGCTTTATGTAAATGGTAAATATGTCGAAGAAAACTTTGAACATTATAAAACCGAAGATTTTTCTACGAAAGATATTGGATATGAGATAATTCCTGATGGGAAATATTTGGTATTAGGTGATAATCGAGTTAATTCGATTGATAGTAGGTATTTAGGATATATTGATGAAGATGATATTGAAGGTAAAACTTCGCTTGTACTTTTCCCATTTAACCGTATGGGAGTAAAAAAATAATTTGATAGAAAAGGAAATATCTATGAAAAATATACGATTATATATTCCAAAAGTAGAAGAGTACTGGTATGAAGAAAAAGTAGAAAAAGACCCTTTGTCTATGCATTATAATGCTGGATATGATGTAGACTATTTTGGTTATCATTATGATACGGGTTGTATTGATTTTCCTGAAGAAAGATGGCAGGAGGTCTATCAAAAAAGGAAAAAAGAAAAGAAGTATTTTGCTTATATAAAAGATCTTACTTTAGGACAATTTGTTGGGTATGTAGATTATAATTATGATTCAAAGGAGAAGAAATATTACTGTGGTGTTTTAATCGAAGCAAAACATCGTGGTAAAGGATATTCAAAAATTGCTTTACAACTGTTATGTCAAGAAGCAAAAAAGAATGGAATTAGGGAACTTTATGACAATTTTGAAATCAATCGACCTTTTACATTAAAAATATTTGAATCCGTTGGTTTTAAAGTAATAAAAAAAGAAGTATGGAAAAAATTTGGGGAAGATGTAGAAGGTGTTGTTGTAGGAATTAAGTTGTAAGATAGGAGTTTTTATGAATTTAAAAGAAATCTATGAAAAAGTACAAACACCTAAACAACTCTTAGAATTTATGTCAAATCATATTCAGTATGGTTATTTAGGTAAAAATGAAAAAGTATATAAAGAAGAGGATCCTAATTTTAATAAAGATTGGGAAGAAAACTACATTTTAGAAGAAACAAAAGATATTTTATTAACTGGAGTAGGCAACTGCTGGGATCAAGTGGAGTTGGAGAGAAGTTGGTTTTTAGAACATGGTTATGAAATAAAGACAATTTATGAAATGGTAAATGTGCCTTATGAAAATGTTTATCCAACACATACTTTTTTAATGTTTAAAGATGAAAAAGGATATTGGAATTGGTTTGAAAATGCAGATTTTAAAAATCGTGGTATTCACACTTTTCCAACAATAGAAGAATTGCTTTATAAGCAGTATCAACGTTATGTTTCTTTTTTAAAAATGTTTTCAATTCGTGAGGAGGAGATTCCTCATATTATTATGAGAGAATATGATTGTCCAAAGAAAAACAGTAAAGTTCATGCTTTCCTTGCTCATGTAATGAACGGTAGACGTATTATTTTAGATAAGGAAGTGAAAAAAATGAAAAGAGTGGTATTTGCAACAAACAATCCAAGCAAAGCGCAAAGATTTTCCAAAGGATTGTTAGAAAAAGGAATAGAAGTTGTTTCTTTAAGGGATTTAAAGATCAATTTGCAAGTTGATGAAAATGGTAAAAATGCCATTGAAAATGCCAGGATAAAAGCTAGAGTGTGTTATAAGAATACACATATGCCTACGATTGGAATGGATGATACTTTATATTTAGAAAATGTTCCAGAAGATAAGCAACCAGGGTTATTTGTAAGAAGAGTTCATGGAAAAACATTAAGCGATGAAGAAATGATCGAACATTATATCCATTTAGTCAAACAATATGGAAACAATGGTAAATTAAATTGTAAATGGATTTATGGAATGGTTGTTATAGATGAATATGGTCATGAAAGTTCTTATACTTGGTCTAAAGGAAATTTTTATATGGTCGATGTTGCATCCAGCAAATTAAATCCAGGTTATCCATTAAATTCAATTTCTAAATATAAAAAAATCAATAAATATTTTACGGATATAACAGAAGAGGATAAAAAACTTTTGCAAGAAGATGAAAGTGATGTAGTTGCTTTTATTGTAAAAAGTATATAAGGAAATCCACGGAAATAATTAAAAAGGAGTACCATTATGGTAGGAATTGTTGTTGCCTCATCCAAAGAATAAGAAGCTGTTTTAAATGAAGTACAATAGCAAATCCATATTTCAAAAGTAATAAATAAGATTCTTAATATGTATATTGATGATTTTATATAAATCAATATATATAGGAGATTCAACTATAGAAGGAGATGGTTCATATTTATAATGTTATTACATTGTGTGGTTCTATTCGATTTAAAGATGAATTTATAAAAGTACAAGAACAACTTACTTTAGAAGGAAATATTGTTTTTACCCCTAATTTTTTTCACAATCTCAAAACAACAGAAATCGATGTAGAAACGAAAAGAATGTTGGATGCGATGCATAAACAAAAAATAGATATGTCTAATGAGATATATGTAATCAATGTTGGAGGATACATTGGAGAAAGTACAAAATCAGAAATCAAATATGCTAAAAAGCATGGTAAAATCATTCATTATTTAGAAAAAGAGTAATGCGTATGAAGGGAGCCTTAATAAATATGGATATCGCAATTATTTATTCTAGTGAAACAGGTAATACAAAAATGATAGCTGAAGCTATTAAAGAAGAACTACCAAAGGAAAATATCGTTTATTTTGGAAATGCTACAGAAGAAATACCTAAAGCAGATCTTTATTTGATTGGATCTTGGACAGATAAAGGAAACGCTACTAATGCTATTGTAGATGTTCTTAAGAAAATAAAAAATAAAACAATTGCTTATTTTGGAACAGCCGGATATAAAGAAAGTAAGATGTACTATCGAAAGTTATTTGAACGAGTAAAAAGTAATATTGATTCATCAAATAAAATATTGGGATATTTTTATTGTCAAGGGAAAATGCCTATGCAAGTTAAAGAAAAATATGAACGAATGATGATTCAAAATCCAGAAGATCTTCATTTAAAGGCTATGATTAAAAACTTTGCTAAAGCCTCAACACACCCGGATTACGTAGATATAGCTAATGTAAAAAAGTGGGTACAAAGTAAGATATTAAATAAAAAATAAACATTTGAAAGTGTGATATATATGAAGATAAAACCAGGATATATGTTTGTATTTTGATCGCTAGTTTCTTATTTATAATCATTGATAAGTTTATAATAGTAGAAAGTTTTGGTTGGTTAGAAACCATTCTATTTTTACTTTGTGTTGTTCTTTTTATATGGAGCATGATAAATTTATATCCATTATTAAAAATATTTAAAGTATTTAAAATAATATTAATAGTCATTTCGATCGTTTTCATTCTATGGTTTTCTATGCTAAGTATAGATTATAAAAGACATAGAAATTTGTTTGAGCCATTATTTAATATTGTATATAGAGTAACTGAGGGGTACGATATGAATATTCAAACAGGTCAAGTATATAAAAATAAAAGTACATTTTATTTATTTGGTATAAAAATAAATGAAGTTTGATAAAATGAATGTAATACGAAGAATTGATTGGATTGTTGAGGTTAACAGGCCAATCTGTAATTCAGGTTAAAATTAGTAAATTTAATGTGTTTCATCATTTTGTTGAAATCAGCAAAATGATAGAATTAAGTAAGACTGTGATGTGATACTAATGAATAATGATTTGTTGCGAGAAGAGATAGATAAATAGTAATTTATGTTACTCTACTAATCGTTGTTTTCTCCACTCAACGATTAGTATGTTTATTCTTTACAATAAGGAATTTACAATAATATCAAAGGAGGTAAAGAAGTATGAATCAAATAAAAATTGGAAAATTTATTGCTCAACGCAGAAAAGAAAAAAATATGACACAAGCAGAACTTGCGGAGAAATTAAATATAACAGATAGGGCAGTAAGTAAATGGGAAACTGGAAAAGGTATGCCGGATTCATCAATTATGCTTGATTTATGTGGTGTACTTAATATTAGTGTAAATGAATTATTGAGTGGGGAGATGATTGAAATGAAAGAGTACAATAACAAATCAGAAGAACTCTTACTAAAAATGACACAAGGAAAAGAAAAAAGAGATAAAGAGTTTTTAAATATGGAAATGTTTATTGGGATATTGGTATCAATTATTTTAATTTTTTGTGTTTTTGTTGCTTCATTTGTTAATATGCCAGATTGGTTAAGAATTGGGTTAATTATTATAGGATTAATCCCATTTATTATCGGCGTTGGCTATGCAATTAAAATTGAACAAGTTGCAGGGTATTATGAATGTCAAAATTGCCATTACAAATATGTGCCAACTTATAAAGATGTTTTATTAGCAATTCATATAGGTAGAAAAAGAAAAATGAAATGTCCTAAATGTGGTAATATAAATTATCATAAAAAAGTAATAAATTAGTCATACAAATTATAATTTATATAGTAGATTCGCGTCTACTTTTTCTTTTGTTTAAAAAGTATGTTATAATGTAATAGGTTTAAAACGAGGAAGTGATAAAAATGAATAATAATCCGATTCAATGCTTGATACCAATTTATTTAACCCCTCTAAGAAATCCTTATAAATAAAGGGTTTGCGAGCATATAGATCTTACACGTTTTTTCAAAAAAACAGTAAAAAATAATAAAAAGCAATCAAAAATAGTTAAAAATGGGGTGTTTGTTTTTAGTTGATACCACAAGGTTAACCCCATAATATTTTGACGAGAAAGGAGAATAATAAATGGCTGAAAAAGATTTACAAATAACAAATCATGATTTTTTAATATATAGAGATTCAAACAATGATGTTAAAGTTAGTGTAATGTTAATAAATAA
>CALVUP010000010.1 GCA_944363635.1 uncultured Bacilli bacterium
CATGCGGACGAATATGTTACAAATCCTTTTTCTAAAGATAGATCTTTTTTGTGCGATTTGTTTCAATTTCAATTTGTTTTCCTACAACATGGTATTATTATGAACGATTTATCCACTTGGTTAAATATAAACAATAAAACAATTGATTTATTTATTACTAGTAGTGAAAAGGAAAGACAATCAATTATAGATTATAAATATAATTTTGATAAAAAAAATATAGTGGTTACTGGACTTGCAAGATATGATTATTTAAATAATAAAAAGCAAGAGAAAGTTGTTTTGATTATGCCAACGTGGAGAAAGTCAATTGCTAGTAAAATTGATTTGAAAACAGGAAATTGTATGTATAATGAAGAATTTAAAAATACAGATTATTTTAAATTTTATAATGCTCTAATTAATAACAAAAAATTAATTACCTATGTAAAAACGAAAGGATATAAAATTCGTTTCATTCCACATAACAATATATTGCAACAACTTTCTGATTTTACTAAAAATGATCAAGTGGAATTTGCAGATGGAACTGTTATATATCGAGAAGAATTTAATCGTTGTAGTTTGCTCGTTACAGATTATTCCAGTGTGTTTTTTGATGTTTCTTATCTAAAAAAACCGATTATTTATTGTCAATTTGATCATACTACTTTTTTTGAAGGGCAAATTTACGATAAAGGTTATTTTGATTATATAAAAGATGGTTTTGGTCCTGTTTGTTATGATATAGATAAAACCGTGGATCAGATTATTAAGTATATTGATCAGAAATGTGTCGTTGAAAAAAAATATTTGCAGCGAATAGAAGCCTTTTATAAATATACAGATAAAAATAATTGTAAAAGGATTTATAATGCTATCAAAAATTTAGATAAAAAATAAAAAGAGCTTGACTCTTTTTTTATTTTGTATAAAATATAGATGAGGTAATTTTTATGAGTAAAAAGGATTATAGAAATTTAATTATTTTAGAAGTAATTGCTATTGCCATCATATTATTATTAACAAGAGGAAAATATGTTTTTGGTTCAACCGTTGACTGGCCATACCAACATTACTTTTTTGCCGATTTTTTTAGAAAACTTTTTTATGAAACAGGAAATCTTTTTCCAAATTTTGCTTTTAATATTGGCAATGGACAAAATATTTTTTATTTTTCTTATTATGGATTGTATAGTCCGATTTTCTTAATTTCTTATGTATTGCCATTTATTGATATGGGAACTTTTATACAACAAGCAATGGCTGTTTTAGTTATTTTGTGTACGTTGTTTTATTATAAATGGTTGAGGAAAAGATTTAATTCTGTTGTTTCGTTTATGGTGGCACTTGTTTTTTTAACGGCAACACCTATTTTATTTCATGCTTCTAGACATATTATGTTTATCTCTTATATGCCATTTATTCTTCTTGGATTCTATGGAGTAGATGAATATTTTAAGAACAAGAATAATAAATCAAAAGTGATGTTGGCGATCGCTGTTCTTGGTATTATTTTATCGAATTATTTCTTTAGTATTGTAGGCATTTTTACCATTGTGTTGTACGGTATTTATGTTTATTTAGAGAATCGTGAATTTCATATTAAAAATTTTCTAATCGATGGATGGCATTTTTTAGTTCCTTTGCTTTATGGAATTTTGATTTCTATGTTTTTCATATTACCTACTTTTTATGTGGTTTTAGAGGGCCGTGTATCGACTGCCACACATATTAATCTGTTGAGGCAATTCCTTCCTAATTTTGATTTATCACAAATTTTATATTCGTCATATAGTTATGGATTATCTTTACTTGCCATTTTTGGGCTTGTTAATGCTTGGTTTTCGAAAAAAACAAATCAGAAATGGATATCTATTTTGTTGACGATTCTTACTTTTATTCCAATTTTTGCTTATGTTTTGAACGGTTTGATGTATGTGGAATATAAAATCTTTATCCCACTTATTCCACTTATGGGTATGTTTATCGGTTTTTTTATTCAAGATCTTTTGCAACAAAAACTTACACGTAAAATCATTTTATTGGTTTTGGTTTTTGTTGTTTTAAGTTCGATTGTAAATTTAAAAATATTTGTTCTGGTTGATTTATTAGTGCTTTTAATTATTTTTGTTGCTTTTTTAAAAAATAAAAAAGTTGGTACTGTTTTTTTAATTCTATACTTAATTGGATTTAGTCTTATAAATATTTCTCAAACCAATTTAATTTCAAAAGAGGATTTTTATAAAGCAAATGATTCGACTGTTCAAAAAAATATCGAAAAAGTTTTAGAAAAAGAAAAAAATATTTATCGTTTTAATTACGATGATTATGATCTATATCATATCAATCATATTTTAAATATGGATTATTATAATAGTTCCGTTTATTCTTCATTGTCTAATTTAAATAATCGCGAAGCTTTTGTTGATTTGTTTCAAAATGAAATTGGATATCGAAATAATATGATTTTAAATGAAAGCAATAATATTTTATACAACATTTATATGGGAAATAAGTTTTTATATTCTACAAACAATCAAATGTATGGCTATGAAGAAGTAGGGGAAGATATATATGCCAATTCTGATGTTTTTCCTATTGGATATGCGAGTTATCAAGTGATGAGTTTAGATTATTATAAGGATTTAAAATATCCATATACAATGGAAGCTTTATTAAATTATATTGTTGTTGATGAAAAAAGAATTATTAATGATTATGAAACCAATATCGAAGAGTATACTTATGATTTATCCTCTTTAATTAAAGATAATAAATATATTCAAGAAGAAGACGGAAAATATATTGTCAATAATACAACAGGTAAAGACTTAACATTGGATTTAGAAATTGATGAAAACCTAAAAAATAAAATTTTAATTATTGATTTTAATATGGATTATAATGAAAAGTGTAGTGTTGGTGATCAAACAATTTCCATTTTTGGTCAAAAGAATGTATATACTTGTAAGGAATGGAAATATAACAATCAAAACAGTAATTTCTCTTATGTGATTTCTTTGGATCAAGTGAAAGATAAAACCATTGTTTTTTCAAAAGGCAAACATGTCATTCGTGATATCAAACTATATCTTTTGGATTATGAAGATGTAAAAAAGCAAAAACAAGATTTAAATGAATTCTATTTTGATAAAGAAAAAACCAAAGGGGATAAAATAGTGGGAACAATCGATGTAGAGGATTATGGTTATTTTGTCTTTACCATTCCTTATGATGAAGGATTTAAAATCACCATGGATGGCAAAGAAGTTGCGTATCAAAAAGTAAATCAAAATTTTATTGGATTTAAAATTAAACCTGGAAAGCATGAAATTACGCTTACTTATGAAGCTCCTTTTAGTAAGTTAGGAAAGATGATTAGTTTTCTAGGACTTGTATTCTTTGTTTTGTATTTAAACCAGGATCGTTTGCGTCAGCTAGAAAAAAAGATAGAAGAGACGCACTTGTTTGAATAAAGAATAAATACGCGATGAAAAGCTCTTTTAGAGCTTTTTTTAGTGAATCAATTTGCTTTATTGACACTTTATGTTATAATGATTAATAGGTGATAATAAAATGAAGTACAAATTTAAATTTTCTGTGATTATTCCTGTCTATAATGTGGAAAATTATATTGGAGAAACTATTCAAAGCGTAATTGATCAAACAATTGGTTTTGAAAAAAACATACAAATTATTTTAGTAAATGATGGCTCTACAGATCGTTCTGAAGAAGTATGTTTAAAATATAAAGAACAATATCCTAATAATATTGTTTATTTGAAACAAAAAAACGCAGGGGTTTCTGTTGCTAGAAATCTTGGAATTCAATATATAGAAGGAAAGTATGTAAACTTTTTAGATTCAGATGATTTATGGGAAAAACAAGTTTTCAAACGTGTTTGGACTTTTTTTGAAAAACATCGTTCTAAAATCGATTTAGTAGCATGCCGTATTAAATGTTTTGAAGCATCTAAAAGCTATCATCCGCTCGATTTTAAATTTAAAGAAGATAAAATTGTTGATATTTCTAAAGATTTTGGCTATATTCAATTAAATGGACCTACTGTTTTTGTAAAAAACGAAGTCTTGAAAAATAACAAATTTGAAGTAAAGTTAAAATATGGCGAAGATCCTTATTGGGTTAACAAAGTGATTTTAGAAAAAGGAAAGTATGGTATTAAGGCCGATTGTTTGTATTTGTATCGTAAACGATTTAATACAGATTCTTCCCAAGATAATAATGTTGTTTCTAAGGATTATTATCTTGACACTTTAAATCTTTATTTAAAAAGATTATATAATTATACGAATCGATACTATAAGAAGTATTTAAAATATATTGAATCATTAATTCTTTATGAAATTTATTGGAAAATCAAGATTGCTATTCCTAAGGATGTTTTAACCGAAGAAGAGTATGATTTATATTTAAAAGGATTGTATCAATTATTAAATAAAATGGATAATGATGTAGTAGTTATGCATCCGTTTATTAATATTTATTTCAAAATTTATTTTTTACAACTTAAAAATGGTAAGAAATTTAAGGAACATTTTCGAGTTACCAATCGTGGAATTCGATACGATAAAGCTCATTATTTTGATCAAAAGTTGTTTAATAATATTACGTTTTTCAAATTCCGTGTTGTCAATGATAAATTAATTGTACATGGTCGGTTAACACCTATTATTTGTGATAAAGAATTTAAATTTTATATTGAAGATAAAAATACAAAAGAAAAAATACAGGCTAAGCTTTATAAGATTAAAAATTGGAATACTTATGCTTCTAATGGTGATTTAATTACGAAGATTGATTTATTTAAATTAGAGATTCCTATTAAAAATATTCCACAATTCTATGAAAGCTATGTTACTTATGGCAAAACAAAAATAAAAACAACATTTAAAATTTCTGCTCCTTATAGTTTGTCAAATAAATATAAACATTACAAAATCATAGATAAAAAATGTATGATTAATCGTGAGGATGATGGTTTTGTAATTACAAAATATACATTCCTTGCAATGATAAAAAAAGAATGTATTTGTTTATGGGATCTTTTAAAGAAATTTAAATTGAAAACGTTATGCAAGAGATTATTAAAACCATTTATCAATTTAAAGAAGGCTCTTGTTCGTTTGGTTCCACTTAAAAATATTATTATTTTGGAGAGTAATCCTGATTTTACAGATAATGCAAAAGCGTTGTTTGATTTAATGATTAAAAATAAAGTCAATGAAAAATATAAAATTGTGTGGTTTGTTCGTGATCCAGAAGAATTTAAAGATATTCATATTAAAAACGTTGAATTTTTACACTTTTTTGGCCTTTCTAAGGCACAAAGAGATGCCTATACAGAATATTGCTATAATCATGCTAAATTAATTTTAGATGGAAATAAATATGTAAAAAAGAGAAAAAGAAATCAAATTCGTATTCATTTAAATCATGGTAGTCCATTTAAAAATGCATTACATTATAATCTAAATATTGGGGATGTAAATTATAATATTGTACAATCTAAATTTTTTATTCCTGTAGAGTCTGAAGTACGTGATATGGATCCAGGAAAAATTATTCCTTTAGGATTCCCAAGAAATGATGTACTTTATGAAAAAAAAGAGGTTGCTTTCGACAAAATAGATCATTTAAAGACGAAAAAAACAATTTTATGGTTACCAACATATCGAAATCATTCTTCACTTGGTAGTATAAAAAACAAACTAAAATTTGGATTATCTTGTGTTGAAACAGATAAGGAATTATTAGCGCTTAATGCATGTTTGAAAAGAAATGACATCACATTATTAATTAAATTTCATCCGGCTGAAAAATTGGATTTATTAGAGAGTTTTAAATTATCTAATATTGTAATTTTGAAAGATAGTGAGTTAGAAGAAGCACAGATTACACTTTATCAATTGTTTTCTAAAGTTGATGCTTTAATTACAGATTATTCTAGTGTATATTTTGATTTTTGTTTGACTAAAAAAAATATTGGACTTGCTATTAGTGATATAGATAGTTATATAAAGGAACAAGGTGATTTTCAATATAAATATGAAGATGCGATTGTTGGAAATTATATGTACAACAATAGAGATCTTTTAGAGTTTGTAGAAGATGTGGCTCAAGAAAGAGATAGGACATATGATAAAAGAATGGAACTTGTAAATCGATATGATGATTATCAAGATGGTAAAGCTGCAGAGAGGGTATATGATTTTATTAAAAAGTTTTTATAGGAGAAGTAAATGAAAAATATAGGTAAAAAAGAGAATGATGGCAATCAAATTATTGGGGATCCTACTTTAATTGATACAAAAATAGAGTTTGTTGGGAATCATAATATACTTTATTGTGAGAAAGATATAACGATTAAGAATTCCCATTTAAAATTTTTTGGGGATAATTCCATTATTTATTTAAGTAGCAATACGCATCCTTATTTTTTGAATGTTACTTTGCATCACAATTGTTCTTTCTATATGGGAAAAAACAATTATATTAATAATAGGATCAACGTTGTTATTTCAGAAGAAAAAAATGTTTTTATTGGATCAGGAGGCTTGTTTTCTTTTGATATATGGATTCGAACAGCTGATCCACATTTGATATATGATGCGAAAACACATAAAAGAATTAATAATAGTCAAAGTGTTTTTATTGGAGATCATGTTTGGATTGGACAAGCAGCCATGTTATTAAAAGGGACTCAGGTTGCATCAGGCAGCATTTTAGGTGCAGGATCTATTGTGTCTGGTAAAGTCATCCCGTCTAATGTTGTTTTTGGTGGGAATCCAGCTAAACAAATTCGAACCGATATTTTTTGGGAAGAAACATGTGTACATCAATGGACAAAAAAACAAACCAATGCAAATAATAAGATGAAAACAGATCGCTTTATTTATAAGCAATCAAGTGGCACTTATATTTCGTTTCAAACAATTGACAAACAACTTTCTTTAGCAAAAACTGCAAAAGATCGATTACAGTTTTTCTTGAACCTTGATCAAAATAAGAATCGTTTTGCATTAAGTCGAGAATCAAAAACAAAAATACCAAAGGTAAGAAAAATATTAAAAAAAATAAAATATAAAATTAAATTTTAAATTGAGGTGGAAAAATGAATGTAATATTATTAATGTCTGGTGGCATAGGAAGTCGATTTGGTGCAAATATTCCTAAACAATATGTCATATTAAATGGGAGACCAGTAATTGAATATGTATTAGAGGCATCTTTGCTATCTAAAAAAGCAAATAAAATCGTAGTGGTTATGGATAAAAAGTATAAGAATGTAAGTTCTTTATTAGAATCTCCAAAAATTGCTATAGCGGATAATGGTAAGGATCGCTATGGATCTTTAAAAAATGGTTTAAATTTTATAAAAGAAAATTATGATTGTGATAATGTTCTTATTGTTGATGCAGTAGCGCCTTTTATTTATCCTGAGCTTATTGATGATTATTTTACAAAATTGAATGCGTATGATATGGTTTTAACAGGACAAAAAATTACAGGTGCTTTATGTGATTTTAAAGGCACAAAATATGATCGCGGAGACTTTTTTATGGCTCAAGCTCCAGAAGCATTTAAATTTGATATGCTATATCAAAATATTGATTATTCAACCAAATTTCAAGCGATCTCTAGTTTTATGCCATCGACGGCTACTCGCTATGTTAATTTTAATTTTAAAAACAATTTAAAATTGACTTATGATTTTGAACTTAAATATGCAGAGTTTTTGCTTGACTATCAAGCAGAAACGAATAATCAAGAATTTAACAATATCGTTTCTGGAGAAGACTTTGAGACAAAAGGATTAAAACAAATGCTTCTTCGTAATAAAAAAAAACCAACCATTGATTGGTTAAATAGTGTTTATATATATTACAAAGAGTTAGTAAATAAATATGGTGAGTTTAAAGATTTTCGTTTAAATCAATCTTCAAATTATGGGTTGGTAGCTTTAGTAACGACTCAAAATAATTATGAATTTGTATTGAAAATCATTCCACCATTCTTAAATCGATATCCTACAGAAAAAAAAGCATATACGTTATTTTCTGATACTTGGATGTGTGAGTTATTAAATTATGATGATTATAATCATTCTTTGTTTTTAAAGAAATTAGAACCCGTAACATCTCGTATTTTTGATGACAATATAAATTTGCGTATTTTTTATGATAAAGTATTTACGCATACGGTTGATTATGATCCTAAAAATCATAGTGAATTTGAAAAAATTATTGATAATCTTATTTATAAAAAGAAACATATCAAGCAATTGCCACATTTTCAAGAAGAATTTAACCTATTATTGGATAAAGCCATTAAATACTATGAAGTTTTTGATGAAAAACAATTAAAATTAATTCATGGGGATCTTAGAGTAGAAAATATTTTAAAGGATGGTAATGAATATAAGGCAATTGATCCAATTGGTTATATTGCACCTATTGAAATGGAACCAGCTCGATTTATTATTAGTGATATTTATCATAATCGTGGATATGATTGTATTGATCGATTAAATATTTTACTAAACTTCTTTAAAAAATGGCTAGATTATGATAAAATTATCTATGGTCTATACATCTATTATGTAATGATTGCTTATAATAGTGTGTTTGAATACGAAAATACAGAGATGACAGAGTATTATCTAGAAGTCATTCATAGTATAGAAACAAAAACAATAAATAATTTATAGATTGGAGTTGTAAATCATGTCTAAATTTTTTAAAAACATGAAGAAGTATTATAAATATGCAATTCGGTCTGCAAAAGCTGAATTGAAAAGTGAAGTAGCAGATTCCTATTTAAACTGGTTATGGTGGATCATTGAACCTTTCTGTTTTATGATTATTTATTCTTTTGTATTTGGTGTTGTTTTTAAGAATAATGAGCCATATTTTGCATCTTTTGTTATGGTTGGTCTTGCTGCATGGGATTTCTTTAATCGAATGATTTCAGGAAGTGTAAAGTTAATTATTAATAATCGTGATTTAGTTACTAAGGTTTATATTCCCAAATATGTACTTTTATTTTCTAAATCATTGACTTATTTATTTAAAATGATGATTTCTTTAGGGCTTGCCTTTGGATTAATGATTTTTCAACACGTTCCGTTGACATGGCACTTGATTTTTATTATTCCTATTTTATTTGTTTTATATGTGATTACTTTTGGTATTGGAATGATTTTAATGCATTTTGGTGTAACATTTAATGATTTAGGGAACTTAACCAATATTGTTCTTCGTATGATCTTCTATTTATCTGGTATTTTCTATAATATTAAAACGCGTTTACCTGGATTTTTAGGTTATATTCTTTTACGAGTTAATCCTGCGGCATTTTGTATGAATGAGCTTCGTAAAGTGACTATTTATGGCACTTTGCCAAGTTTTAAATGGTTGGCTTTATGGCTTGTTGTTGGTTTAGGTTTATGTGCTTTGGGTGTTCATATGATTCATAAAAACGAAAATAGTTATGCAAAGGTGATATAATGAAAAAAGCAATGAAGAAAGTAGAACAAAAAAAAGATAAAAATATAGCGGTTACCGTTAAAAATTTACATATAACATATAGAGGATTAAAGAAAACATCTATTCGTGCTTCTTGGAAACATCTTGGAGATAAGGTAGAATTGTTTCATGCTTTAAAGGGTGTTAGTTTTGAAGTAGAAGAGGGGAAAATTTTAGGTATTATTGGTAAGAATGGATCAGGTAAATCGACCATGTTAAGAGCAATTGCAGGCATTTTTTCTCCAGATAAGGGTAAAATTGATTTACATCATCATTCAATTTCTTTATTATCAATTGGAGTTGGTTTTAACCGAAAATTAACAGGAAAAGAAAACATTTATTTATCTGGTATGTTATTAGGGTTCTCAGAAGAAGAAATTGCTAAAAAAGAAAAAGAGATTATTGCTTTTGCGGACATTGGTGATTTTATTAATAAACCCGTAAAAACGTATTCTTCAGGAATGTATTCGAAACTTGCTTTTGCCATCACTGCTATTTTAGAGACAGATATTATGTTAATCGATGAAGTATTATCTGTAGGAGATGCGAAGTTTAAAGAAAAAAGTTATAATAAAATGAAAGAATTAATTTCTGATGATAAACGTACGGTTATTATCGTATCACATAGTTTGGGGACAATTAAAGAATTGTGTGATGAAGTTTTATGGTTAAATGATGGGGAAGTCGTTATGATCGGAAAGGCGGATGAGGTCATTCCTAAATATGAAAAATTTATGAGTAAAGCATAAGAAAGAGTAAATGGTTTTCCTTTTACTCTTTTTATTTGACAGGCAATCTATTTTCTTCTATACTTTGGTTAGAGGCTATTCTATTAAGAAAGAAGGTATGGTTATGGATAAAATTTCAGTTGTTGTTCCTTGTTATAACGAAGAGGAGTCCATTGAAATTTTTTATAAAGAAACATTAAAAATATTAAAACAAATGAAAAATATACATTATGAATTTCTGTTTATCAATGATGGTTCTACAGATAAGACATTGGAGATTTTTAAAAAATTACATAAGAAAGATAAGCAGGTAAGATATATTTCTTTTTCGAGAAATTTTGGGAAAGAAGCGGCAATGCTTGCGGGATTTGAACACGCGAGTGGGGATTATATCACAACGATGGATGTCGATTTACAAGATCCACCAGAGTTGCTTACCACAATGTATCAAGATTTAAAAAGTGGAAAATACGATTGTGTAGCGACGCGTAGTAAAAGCAGAAAGAGCTATTCTCCACTTCGAAAATTTTTAACAAAATGTTTTTATAAAATCATTAATAAAATGTCTGATGTTGAGATTGTAGATGGTGCTAGAGATTTCCGTTTAATGACCAAAAAAATGGTTAATTCCATTCTTTCTATGCGTGAGGTGAATCGTTTTAGTAAAGGGATTTTTGGATATGTGGGATTTCGTACCAAATGGATTGAATATGAAGATAGGGACCGTGTAGCGGGAAATTCAAAATGGTCCCTTTGGAAACTAGGCAAATATGCTATAGAAGGTATTATTGCTTTTTCTACAAAACCTCTTGTTTATTCTGTATTTATTGGACTGTTTTTCTGCTTTTTGGCATTCTTATTTATTGTTGTCATTATTGTCCGAACGTTGTTGTTTTCAGATCCAGTACAAGGTTGGCCGTCTTTAGTATGTATTATTTTATTTGTAAGTGGTATACAGTTGTTTTGTACTGGGATTATAGGTGTATACTTATCTAAGATCTATTTAGAAACAAAATCTCGTCCTATTTATATTATTGCTGAGACGGACGAAGATGAATAAAAAAAGAATTTAAAAACATATAATTACTAGGTGATTGTATGTTTTTTTTATTTGTTTTTTCGATTGTATTATTTCTTTTAAGTATTGATTATATTAGTAAAAATATAGATAATCAATTTTCAGAATTTATAAAAAATACGATTATTAAAATCGATCATAATCCATGGTTTCTTTTATTAATTGGTATTATTTGTACTATGATTGTTCAATCGTCTTCTTTAATTATTTCTTTAATTATTTTATTGGTAGCTAATAAAAAAATCACCTTTCACGATAGTTTATTTTTAATGATGGGATCGAATATTGGTACTTGTTCAACGGCTTTTATTACAGCATTTCGTAGTATTTATTTTATTTTTTTTCTATTCGTTATCTATCTTTTGATTTGGATTTTCTTTAAGAAAAAAGTAAAAATTCTTTTAGGAATCGATATGCTTTTAATTAGTATATTGGTTTTAGATTGTGCGGTTTCTCCTTTAATGCATTCTGTGTGGTTTCATAAATTGTTTTCAAATGACCATTCCACATTTTTCAATATTCTTTTAAGCTCCATTATTACTGGAATTACGCAATCTTCTTCTGCAATAATCGCTTCACTGCAATCGTTTGCATTTCACAACTTAATTAATATAAAGACGGCTACCGATATGATGATGGGAGCCAATATTGGTACTTGTGTTACAGCCTTTTTGGTTTGCTTTCGTGGGAACCAGTTATCTAAAAAATGTGCTAAATTTAATTTTTTATTTAATATTGTAGGAGTAGGGGCTTTTCTTCTATTTCGAGAGATTGCTCCCGTTTACCGATTGATAAATACGTTCCCTATTAAATTACAAATCGCCTATATTCATCTTTTATTTAATCTTCTGAATGTTTCTGTCTATCTTCCTTTTCTCTTAAAAAAACATAGCAATTTAAAATAAATTATGATACGATAGACATATGGTGATTGTATGATAGACAAAGGTAAAACAATTTATAAAAAGTATGAAGAGATCATCAATTATTTAATTTTTGGTGTTTTAACGACTGCTGTTAACTTAGTTGTGAAATGGGTTTTATTGTTTACTGTTTTGGATGCAACGCAGCCATTTCAATTACAGCTTGCGGTTATTTTATCTTGGATTTGTGCTGTTGCTTTTGCATATGCTACCAATAGGGTTTATGTGTTTAAAAGTCAAAGTAAAAAAATTATAAAAGAGATATGTAGCTTTTTTGGAGGAAGAGTTTTTACATTAGTTCTTGAAATGTTTATTATGTGGTTCTTTGTTACACTTTTAAAATTAAGTTCTGATATGTGGGTTGTTGTATGGACTATTTTTACTCAAGTATTAGTTATTATTTTAAATTATTTTTTTAGTAAGTGGTTCGTATTTAAGAATAATAAAAAGTAAGAATATTATGACTAAGTAAGGTGAGGGTTAATGAGTAAGGGAAACAAATTTTTTGAAATATTAAAAGATAGTGGAATCTTTTTGTTGCTTTTATTGGCAGTTGTTTGTCTTTTTACATCGGGATTGTTTTTCTTTCATATAGAAGTAAGTCGCTTTCATTTAGCTATTTGTATTTTACTTAATATCATTATTTTTTTCTTTTTATATCGAAAAAAAACAGACAATAAGATTAAAATCATCTCTATTGTATTAAGTCTCATTATTTTGTTATTGGCCATTTTCATGAGTAAAAATTATCTTGATTTAAGTTGGGATGGTAATTCTTATCATAAAGACGCTGTAGGGCTTTTAAAAAATGGATGGAATCCTGTTTATGAAAATTATATAGATACCTATGAAAAAGTTGAAAACAGAAACATGGATTATATTGGAGATACGGTACAAACTACACATGGTTTTTGGCAGACCAATTATCCAAAAGCGACCTGGTTGATTGGAAGTACAATATATGCAGTTACAGATGATATAGAGAGCGCTAAGGCTTATAATATTTTAATACTATATATAACGTTTGCACTTCTTGCTTATCTTTTTTTTCAATGGAGTAAAAAATCATTTTTATCCATGGTAATTGCAGGATTAAGTGCTTTAAATCCGATTTTATTAGTACAATTATTTACTTTTTATATTGATGGTTTTATGGGTAATTTATTAATACTTTTAATCTTTTTTATGTTTTTATTCGTTACTGAAAATACCATTTTTAAAAAAAAGGAATTATATTTTATTATTGGGGCTCTGTTAATGCTAATTATCAATACAAAATTCACAGGATTTGGATATGCTGGTATTTTTTGTTTAGCCTATTATCTTTTTTATATATTTAAAAAAATTAAAAGCAAAAAAACAAAGGAGCTTATTTGTCCAACAATCCTTTTTGCTGTTATAACAGTAATTGCTGTAGCTGTTATAGGTTTTTCTCCTTATATTAAAAATCTTGTAGATCATAAACAGATATTTTATCCATTGCAAGGAGAAAATAAAGTAGATATAGTGACTTATAATCAGCCGGCAGAATTTCAAAATAAATCAACACTATACAAAAGTTTTGTTTCTTTATTTTCCAAAACATCGAATGCCAATGCTAGTAATGGAATCACAATCGAAAGGAAAATTCCTTTTACAGTAGATAAAAGTGAACTATCTTATCTTAGTCTTTGTGATGCTCGAATTGGGGGATTTGGAGTGTGGTTTAGTGGGATTTTATTAATCTCTATTCTGATTTGCTTTTTCTATTTAATTAGAATTTATTGCAAAGATAAACAAAAGTTCCTAGTGCTTATTTTGCCATTAGTTGTCTCTATTGGGTTAATACTTCTTATAGGTGAAAGTTGGTGGGCTAGATATATTCCGTTTATATATATTTTTCCTATTTATGCTCTATTGTTTTTACTTATAGAAAAAAGGAAGTGGAAATATCCTATGCTTTTTGCTATAATTGTGATGATGCTTATAAATATTGGATTTTTTATTCGATATAATACCATTGTAAACAATAAAACTTCATTAACTATAATGAGAAATATAGACACGCTTCAAAATCAAAATGTTATTATTGTTGATACCAATAATGAATTTTTGGGAATGATGTATAATTTTGAAGATCACGATATTAATTTCAGTGTTTCTACGCAAAGCCTACCAGAGGATAAACCATTATATAAATGGATAAAATATAGATACAAGGAGACCAAGTAGTATGAAAAATTATTTGCAACTTATTCGGGTTAAACATTATTTGAAAAATTTTTTGCTATTTTTGCCGTTGATTTTTAGCCAAAAATTATTTCAAGCTTCACCATTTTTTAATGTTTTTTTAGGTTTTTTAGCATTTTCTTTTTTATCATCGGTTATATATATAAACAATGATATTCATGATATAGAAAGTGATAGAAAGCATATTACGAAAAAAAACAGACCACTTCCTGCGGGAAAAATATCTATTCGTTGTGCAGTAATTACTGAAATAATCTTATTGTTTATCTCTGTTTGCTTGCTGATTCTTTTGTTTTTAAGAGTTAATAATATTTTTGTTTTTCTATTACCGATCATATATCTTGTATTAAACATTTTATATAGCAATGGATTAAAGAATATTGCTATTGTTGATATTGTTATTTTAGTTAGTGGATTTTTAATTCGTGTATTATTTGGTTCGATTTTAGTGGGTGTGAAGGTGTCAAATTGGTTATATTTAATGATTATGTTTGCTAGTTTTTATTTAGGATTTGGTAAAAGAAGAAATGAAATAAAGCAAGTTGGTGATATTTCTAGAAAAGTATTAAACTGTTATAATAAAGATTTTTTAGATAAAAATATGTATAGTTGCTTTACATTATCTATTTTTTCTTATAGTATGTGGTGTATTGATCCAATAACAGCGAGTCGTATCAATAATTCTGTTTTAATCTGGACGATTCCACTTGTAATGATTATATTTATGATGTACAGTCTTCAAATTGAAAAAAGTAGTTCTGGAGATCCAGTGGAAGTGCTTTTGAAAAACAAGCCTTTAATCGCTATGATAGGAGTTTATGGAATAATTATGTTTTTTATTCTATATGTGATGTAATATGAATGTATATGATTTTGATAAAACCATTTATAATGGGGATGCAACAATTGATTTCTATCTTTTTTGTATAAAAAAACATCCTCTTGTTTTGTTGATATTGCCAAAGCAATTGTTAGGTGCCGTTTTCTATTGTTTAAGGATAAAAGATAAAGACTATTTTAAACAAAACTTTTATTCCTTTTTAAGAAAAATAAAAGATCCAAATCAAATGGTAGAAAAATTTTGGAAACAAAAAATTAAAAAAATATATAAATGGTATTTAATGCAAAAAGAAAATACGGATGTTATTATTTCAGCATCTCCCGAGTTTCTTTTAAAACCACTAGAAAAATTATTAAATATAGAAAAAGTAATAGCTAGTAAAGTGGATATCAATACCGGGAAATTATTATCTAAAAATTGTTATGGTAAGGAAAAAGTAAAACGATTTCAAAAGATTTATCCAAATAAAGCTATTTCTTCTTTTTATAGTGATTCTTTATCCGATATACCCATGGCACGTTTAGCTAAAAATAGTTACTTAGTACATAATAAGACTGCCACAAAAACAGCATTTAAACCATATCAACATTTGAAGTAGTCTGATTTTGGCCCGTTCTTTTCTCATTGTACTTTTTATCTGTTCTTGCTTTGGTTATGTATATTTGCTATAATGAAACAGTAGGATGGTGAAAAAATGATATATGCAGAAATTTTAGCCGCAGGTGCTGGCGCTAGAATGGGAAATACAGAACTCCCAAAACAATTTATGAAATTAGGAAGTAAACCTATTATCATTCATACAATTGAACAATTTTTATTAAATGATCGAATTGATAAAATTTTAGTTTGTACTTCTCAAGACTGGACTTCTTATATGGAAGATCTTTTAAAAAAATACATTAAAGATAGTAGTAATGTTATAGTTATAGAAGGTGGTGCAACTCGTGATGAGACCGTTATGTGTGGTTGCAAATATATAAAAGAAAATTTTGGTATTCATAAAAATGATATTATAATTACACATGATGCTGTTCGTCCATTTATTACACAAAGAATTATTGATGATAATATCGCTGGTTTAAAAGAAGCCGATGCTGTAGATACTTGTATACCTACAACAGATACAATTATTGAAGTGTACCATGATGGTAGTGGTTATATTAAAACAATTCCAAATCGTAAGTTTTTGTTTAATGGACAAACGCCACAATCTTTTAAATTGGATGTATTAATGAAATTACATAATGAACTATCTGAAAATGAAAAAAACACTTTAACAGATGCTTGTAAGATCTTTGTTTTAAAAGATCAAAAGGTAAAAGTTGTAATGGGAGAAACATTTAATATAAAAATTACGACTATGTTTGATCTTGAACTTGCTAATGCTATTCTTTTAGAAAGAGGGAATAAATAATGATTAATCAGTCGTATCGATTAACTTCTCCTAGAGTGATAAAAGCAGAACTTATTGACGAAAAGTTAAAACCAAACGATATTATTGTCCGCCCTAAATATTTATCGATTTGTGCAGCAGATATGCGTTATTATACTGGGAATCGTGATAAAAATGCTTTAAAGAAAAAACTTCCCATGGCATTAATCCATGAAGCTGTTGGACAAGTTATTTATGATCCAAAAGGAAAAATTCAAAAAGGAACAAAAGTCGTTTTAATTCCTAATACGCCAATAGAAAAAGATGAAATAGTTAAAGAAAATTATTTAAGAAGCAGTTCATTTAAATCCAGTGGAATTGATGGATTCATGCAAAGTGTGGTGTGCATTGATCGTAATCGAGTAATCCCTTACGAAAACATCGAGGAACGAACGGCAGTACTTTTGGAACTTATGAGTGTTGGTATGAACGCTATTGATAAATTTGAAAAAATCAGTCACAAAAGGCGTGATGTGATCGGCTTATGGGGAGATGGCAATGTTGGATATGCTCTAGCAGTGCTTTTAAAAAAAATATATCCAGATTCAAAATTAATTGTGTTTGGAGCTATTAAAGAAAAATTAGATTATTTTTCTTTTGCAGATGAGACATACTTAGTTAGTGATGATGTTTCGGATATAAAAATTGATCATGCTTTTGAATGCGTCGGTGGTAGATATTCAGAAGATGCTATCAATCAAATTATTGATTTAATTAATCCGGAAGGAACGATTTCTCTTATGGGAGTTAGTGAAAATCATGTGCCTATTAACACGCGTATGATTTTAGAAAAAGGACTTACACTAGTTGGAAATAGTAGAAGTGGGTATGAAGATTTTAAAAAGTGTGTTGATTTATTAGAGAACAATAAAAAAGTAGCAAGAACTATGTCTAAAATTATATCTGATGAAGTAGTTGTTCATACTATTCAAGATATGAAGAATGCTTTTGATAAAGATAGTAATAATGCTTTTAAAACCATTATGAAATGGGAAATATAAAATGTAAAAGAATGTATACTTTGTTGTATATGTTTTTTTATTATGTTAAACTGGATATGAGGTGTAGAATATGACATTTAAATATGACTTTTCAATTATTATACCAGTTTATAACAGTGCGAAATATTTGAATAAGTGTATAGAATCTGTTTTGCAACAAGATTATGATTTAGATAAAATTCAAATCATATTGATTGACGATGGTTCTGTTGATCAATCTTTATCTATTTGTAAAAATTTTAAAGAACAATATAAAAATATTGTTTTAATTCACCAGTCAAATCAAGGAGTTTCTGTGGCCAGAAATCACGGAGTTAAAAAGGCAAGAGGAAAATACATTCTTTTTTTAGACTCAGATGATTATTTGTCTAATAATGTATGTAGTAGTATTTTTCCTTTCTTTGAAAAGAATTATAATAAAATTGATTTAGTGGTTTATAACTTAAAATATAAGATGCAGGAAAAGACAAAACCACATTTTCGTTATAGTAAACTTTATGACAATCAAAACAAAATATATAATGTTAATGTTAAAAATGAGCTTATTCAAACAACAATTAATTATTGCATTAAAAACAAATACGATGATAATTTACTTTTCAATAAAAATTTTTCTTTTGGTGAAGATGAAATGTATGCCACTAACATTATATTGAGAAAGAGAAAATTTGGATATTGCAGTGATTGTACATATTATTATCGTATGCATGGGAATAATACTGTACACAACAACATGGTTACTTTTAAAGTCTTTAAAAAATTTGTAGATTATTATCTTCGTTTATTAAAAGATTATCCAAATAATGATTATGTTATGAATTTAGTATTAAACAATTTAAGATGGCGTTTGGAAGAAAATAAATTAGTTCCTTATACTGAAAATGAAAAATTACAAAAACAATTCTTAAATAAAATAAAAGAATTGCTGGATTTTATTTCCGTAGAAAGAATTATGAAATTAAGTTATTTAAAAGTTAGAACTCGAATGGCTTTACTTCATTTAAAAGATATTCCATACGAAGTAACTTTAAAAGATGAACAAGTGATCGTAACATTTGATAAACAAAAATACAAGTATAAAAACCAATTACTTGTAAAAATTGAAAATATTGGAAAAACTTATATTTCAGGAAAAATTGAAAAGAGCTTTGATCTTTTTGCTCATTTTACAAATCCCAATCTTACCGTTGTTCAATATCCCATTTATGAAAAATCTTATATAAATTCTATTACTGAATATACCTTTTCATTAAAACTTTCTAATTTTAAATGCAACATTTCTGAAGCATTAAATGATTATCATAATATTAAAATAGATGCGGAGGGTGTCAATAATTTATTTTATACACTAAAAACTAAAGATATGGAACTTATGGTTATAAAAAGACCATTAAAAAATCTATTAAAAGAACTATTACGAAGAATGGGTTTGTTGTCTATTATAAGAAAAGTTTATAAAAAGGGAAAATCTTTCCTAAAACGTTTGTTACAAAAGATAAGAAGAAGTAGTAATATACTTTTATATAAATACTATTGTAAAAGGGTGCCTTTGGATAAAAATAATGTGTTGTTTTTATCCGCGTCTCGTGAATCGTTAACAGGTAATTTTGAATTTGTTTACCATGAATTAAAAGAAAATTATCACTATGAAATCAACTTGGTTCTTAAGAAAAGTCTAAAAACGAAAAATTCTTTAAAAGAACAAATACATTTAATGAAACTAATTGCAAGCTCAAAATATATTTTACTAGATGACTTTTATCCTATGATTTATACTTTGAAATTAAGAAAGGGTACTGAGTTAATTCAGCTTTGGCATGCAATGGGGGCTTTTAAAACCGTAGGATATAGTCGTATGGGAAAAGTAGGCGGTCCTAGTGTTAAAAGTTTAACGCATAAAAATTATACAGCTACCATTGTAAGTAGTGAAAACATTCGTAAAAACTATGCAGAAGCTTTTGATATTAGTATTGATAAAGTACATGCTTTAGGAGTTCCTAGAACCGATATTTTCTTTGATAATAATTATAAAAAGAATATTACTAAAAAATTACACGAAAAATATCCTTTTATCAAAGATAAAAAAGTAATTTTATTCGCACCAACTTTTCGTGGAAATGGTCAAAAATCAGCGTATTATAATTTCTCTTGGCTTGATTTTAATAAAATGAAAGAACAACTTCAAGATCAATATGTCTTTTTAATAAAACTACATCCTTTTATTACAGCAAGACCCGATATTGTTGATAATCAATTTTATTTTGATTTATCCGATGAAAGAGAAATTAATGATTTACTATTTATTACAGATATTTTAATTACAGATTATTCTTCTGTTATTTTTGAGTATTCTTTTTTTAAAAAGCCCGTTGTTTTCTTTATTCCAGATTATAAAGAATATGTAGCAAGTCGTGATTTTTATTATGATTTTGATAAATATATGTATGGAAGTACTGCAATAAATACTGACGAACTAATTAAAAAAATTAAAAAAGAAAAAGTAAACAAAAAGAAAATAGATGCCTTTACCAAATATTTTTGCTCGGCTTGTGATGGAAAGAGCACAAAAAGGGTTGTTAAAGAGCTAATTGTAAACAAAAAGTAGGCGAGTATATGAAAGTATTAATTTATCTATTTAAAGTTATTATAAACGTAATTTATACCTTATTTAAGTGCATTCCCGTGCAAAACAAAATCATATTTTTAAGTAGACAACGAAATAGTCCATCTATTAATTATAATATTATGATTAAAGAAATTCGTAAGCAAAGACCAGATATTAAAATCATTATTTCTTGTAAGCGATTGGAAAAAAGTATCTCTGGGCTTATCGGGTATGCTTTTCATTTGTTTTATGAAATGTATCACTTAGCAACTTCTAAAGTTGCTATACTCGATACTTATTCCATTACAATCAGTAATTTGCATCATAAGAAGAAATTAACTGTAATACAGATGTGGCATGCCATGGGTTCTTTAAAGAAATTTGGTTATAGTATTTTGAATCAGGAAGAGGGAAGTACAAAAAGTCTTGCCCTGGCTATGAATATGCATAAAAATTATGATTATGTTATGACAAGCAGTAAAGCATGCGCTCCTTATTTTGCAGAGGCTTTTCATACAGATATAAATAAAATGTTTATTAATCCTTTACCTGTAGTTGATCGTTTGCTAGACAAAAATTATCAAAAAGAAGTTGTGCGTCTTTTGAAGGAAGAGTATCCCAATTTAAAAAACAAGAAAAAAAACATTTTATATTGCCCAACTTTTAGAAAAAACAACAAAAGTTCGAAAAAAATACAAGAACTTATTGATAGTATTGATTTTAAAAAATACAACTTGATTATTAAATTACATCCAAATAGTAAAGTTAAAATTAATGATCCAAGAGTATTCGTGGATCAAAAGCATACTACAATCAAGTTTGCTTTTTTATCGGATTATATTATTACGGATTACTCTGCTATTGTTTTTGAACTATCATTACTAAGTAAACCTATCTTCTTTTATACTTATGATTATAAGCAATACGTCAATAATCGTGACTTTTATATTGACTTTAAAAAGGAAATGCCTGGTTTAATTACAGAGAATCCAAAAGAAATTATTAATAGCATTCAAAACAAAAAATACGATATAAAGAAAGTCAAAAACTTTCAAAAAAAATATATTGATATACCAAAAGAGGGGTGTACGCAAAAATTACTTGATTTAGTTTTTAAAAATATGTGAGGTGGGTTATGGATTTATTTTTACTTTTTATTCTTATTATTAGTTTTATTGGTATAAAAATTTATTTTAAAAAATTTAATAAAGAATATTTATCAATAACAAGTACGAATTGCATAAAAGGAATTTTTATTTTATTTGTGTTTTTCTCACATGCTATGCAATATATTTCTGTTAATCATTGGTATGATAGTACGATACTCTATTTAAGAGGACATCTTAGTCAATTAATTGTTGTTATGTTTTTATTTTATTCTGGGTATGGTGTTTATGAGTCTTTTAAAAAGAAAGGAATTCCTTATGCAAATAGTATGCCCAAAAATAGAATATTAAAAACATTATTTCATTTTGATATAGCTGTACTTTGTTATATTGTGTTAAATCTTTGTTTACAAAATCCTATGACGACTAAGCAAATTGCTTTATCTTTTATTGGATGGACAAGTGTAGGTAATAGTAATTGGTATATATTTGCGACTCTTGGATTATATATTATTACTTATGCCTCTATTAAAGCATTTCCGAAAAAGCAAGCCATTTTATCCATTTGGATACAGACCTTTTTGTTTATTTTATTTATTAGCATTTTTAGAGGAAGCTATAATGCCTATTGCTACAATACATTGCTTTGCTTTCCTTTAGGTATAACTTATTCTTATTATAAAGATTCTATTGAAAAGGCGATTCAAAAAAATAATTTTGCTTATTTAGTAAGCTTTTTTACATCTCTTTTAGCAACATTCGTCTTCTATTACTTACGTACAGACAATCTATGGTGTTATGAGCTTTGGGCCATTTCCTTCACTTTGCTTATTGTACTTATTACAATGAAAGTTCATTTGCAAAGTCCAATATTAAATTGGTTTGGAAAAAACCTGTTTTGGCTTTATATTTTGCAAAGAATACCAATGGCCATTGGACAATACTATGGATATAATGTAACCCATCCATATCGATACTTTGCTGTTTGCTTTATAGCTACGATTTTATTAGCTTATGAATTTAGTTTTATCTTTCAAAAAATAGATAAAAAGTTATTTAAAAAAACAAAAAGTAGAGCTTAATGCTCTACTTTTTTTAAAAATAAAATAAACTACAAATAACGCTTCCTATCATTATAATTAATAAGACAATCGCAGATATTTTTATTGCTTTTTTACTCATTTTCTACACCTCACTGTCCATTATAATAAAAAAATAAAAAAAAGTAAATTCCTTCGCATAAAATATTTACTGGTTAATATAATTAACTAGGTGATCGGTATGCATATAAAACAAAAAAAGAAATATATTTTTTTAATAGGACTAGCTGTTGTTGGGATTCTTTTTGGTGTTGTATTTTCTTTTATTTTATCTAATAGTGATAAATTATTGGTAGAAAGTAGTATTAATAATTTTTTTAATGCCATAGAACATAATGAGATTTACTATATGGATGGTCTTTTTAGTAGTTTATTTGCGGGACTTCTTTATATAGTCATTGTTTGGTTTTTAGGTATCTCTATTATTGGAATTCCTATTATTTTATTTTTATTATTTATAAAAGGGTTTGTTATGGGATTTTCCATTGGTTCAATTATTAGTATTTATAAAACAAAAGGGATCATTGGAGCTTTTCTATATATCTTTCCTCATCATATTTTAAGTATTATTTCTTATATATTGCTTTGTTATTTTGCTATTGTATTTTCTAAACGTTTATTTGATTATCTATTTTTAAAAAAAGAAGTGGGTCTTAAAAAGCTAATGCGTAAATATATAAAAATTTTTCTTATTTGTTTTGTTGTTTCAATTCTTTGTTCTTTAAGTGAAACATTTTTGGCACCTGCACTATTAAAACTTTTTACAAATTATCTTATTTAATGTATAATATCTATTAGAATATTACTTTAAAGGTGAGGTTATGAAAAAGGTAATTGTTGGTATTTCAGGAGGAGTTGATTCTTCGGTAGCAGCACTACTTCTTCAAAAACAGGGCTATGAAGTTATTGGTGTTACATTTGTTTTTACGGAAGATTTTGATCCAACAGATGCAATTTTAGTTTGTAAAAAGTTAGGGATTGAACATCACGTTCTTGATTATAAAAATGAGTTTAAACATAAGGTAATTGATCCTTTTCTTAATGATTATAAGAGGGGAGTTACTCCTAATCCTTGTGTTCTTTGCAATCGATATGTTAAATTTCAGTTCTTATATGATGCAATGAAGAAGTATGCGTGTGATTGTATTGCTACAGGACATTATGCTAAAGTCATTCACAATCATTTATATAAAAGTAGTGATTTAAATAAAGATCAAACCTATTTTTTATGTGAACTTACAAATGAGGAATTATCTAGGGTACTTTTCCCATTAGAAGGTATTTCTAAAGATGAAGTCAGACAAATAGCAATGGAAAATGATTTAGTAACCGCTAAGAAAAAGGATTCAACGGATGTTTGCTTTATAACAAGTAATTTTAAAAATTACATACAAAAAAAGATTAAAAGTAATAAAGGAGATATCATTGATATTTCTTCTCGTAAAAAAATCGGAGAACATCATGGGTTATCGCAGTTTACAATTGGCCAACGTAGAGGATTAGGGATTGGTGGCACCAGTGAAAAAATGTTTGTGGTTGGTAAAGATACAAAACATAATACATTATATGTTGCTTTAGGTGAAAACAATCCATATTTATTTTCCGATAGCTGTATTTTAGAATATGTTAATTTTAATTGTGATTACAGACCTACAGAGTGTACTGCCAAGTTTCGATATCGCCAACAAGAATATCCAGTAGAACTTGAATATTTAAAAAATGGGGAAGTTCTTGTTAAATATAAAGAAATTAAGGGTGTTACTCCTGGACAAGCTTGTGTTTTCTATCAAAAAGATCTATGTATTGGGGGCGGTATTATTAAAGAAGTCCGCAAAAAAAATCAAAAATTATGGTATTTATTATAGACAAAATTTTACATTTTTTTAAAAACCATTGTACAAAATCTGATTTTTTGTTACAATGAGTATGGAGGGTATGCGTATGGAACAGTTGAATACATTACTAAATGAACTTGGTATTTCAAAAGTAAGATTAGCAAAATACCTTGGAGTCTCTAGACAAATGCTTTATAACTACTTGGGATTACATAGTTTAAATGATTGGCCTAGAGAAAAAGCAATTCGATTAATTAGTTTATTAGAAATAAAAAACGAGGCAGATTTAGCTAAAATCGTGGTCGATGGCGATTACATCATCCGTGTTGAAAAAAAGCTAAATGATGGAGTTAAAGAATCCTCTACAAAAGATATTTTAAATGATTTAAAAGGGATTAATAAGAAAGAACAAGAAGTTTTATCCGATTTGTTTTATCTGTTAAAGGAAAAACTAATAGATGATAAAACTGATCAAACCTATTATGCTTATAAATATCTTTATCATTATTTGCAATCTTTAGATACAAATAAAGAATTAAAATTTATTTTAGCTTATATTTCAAAGTCGTTAGGATTTACAGATCCTATGGAATTTGTTTTTGATGAAGATAAGCAATATTTATTCGAAGGCATTTTATTTTCCGCATTTACTCTATATTCCAATGGAGGTGCCTCTAAAAATAAAATAGCGGAATCGCATAAACGTTTCGAAAGAGATATTGAACATAAAAAAGAAGATAAGCTTTCTCGTACCCAAGAACTAAATACCGCTAAAGTACAAGCTTTACGTGAACTTGGATATACGGAAATCAATGAACAAAATGCAAAAGAAGTATTGGAAAAAATTGCAGAAATTCAATCAAGAAAAGTATAATTATAATATGAAAGAATTAAAGTAACAACAAATTTGTTACTTTTTTTATATATTTTTCGTAAAAAAGTGTCAAAAAACTTGATTATTTAAAATAAACAGGTTATGCTTAATATGTAAATAAAATAAAGGAGGTTTGTATGGCAATGAATAATGTTGTCGAAAATAAGGAAAGAGAAGAAAATAAAAAGGGATTAATTATCTTTATTATTGTTCTTATTTTATTGCTTGCTTTATTTATTGGAATTCGAGCATTAAGTGATAAAAAAGACAATAAAGAAGAAGAAAATGAGCAACCTATTGAAGATGTTGTAGATAAGGAAGAGGAAGATGAGGATGAAACAACCGAAGAAGAATCAACGTATGTTTATACGCCTACAAAATCAAATACGGTTACTAAAACAAAAAATGAAGTAAAGGAAGAGGAAAAAACAGAAGTAGAACAAGATACATTAACATTACGTTTAAATGGAAGTAATGTTGTCTATGTAGATTATGCTTCTACTTATATCGATGAAGGAGCTTATGCAATTGATACAAAGGATGGAGATCTAAGCATTTCTATTGTTAAGACGATTTATTTAGATGGTTCTGTTGTAGATCAAATTGATACGACAAATGAAAACGCAACATATACTATTAAATATGTTGTAACCAATAGTAGGGGAGAAACAAAAGAAGTAGAAAGAACAGTTATTATAAGAGCACCTGAAAGTTCTGAAGTTATCCTTACTTTAAATGGTAATAAAGAAGAAAAAATTGAATACAATGTTTCTAATCCAACTGTTTATACAGATTTAGGAGCTACTGCTAGTGTAAGTGGTGGAGAAAGCATTCCAGTTACGACTTCTATAACACTAGATGGCAGTGCTTATACTGGTGAAATTTCAAGTGAAACAAAAGGTACTTATGTAATTACTTATACCGCTAGTTACAATGGAAAAGATTATAGCATTGCAAGAACTGTTGTTGTTGCAGATACAACGGCACCTGTCATTACAACAGCAAGCGATGAATATAAGTATTTAGTGGATACTGAAAATCCAGATGCTGAAATTACATTAGAAGAAATTGAAAAATTATTTACTGTTACTGATGAAGATAGCAATATTACAAACATTTTAACCGATGAAGAAAATATTGAACTTACTACTAATATTTCTTTAGCAACAGAAGGGGAGTACAAGGTTGTTTTAACATCTACTGATTCATCTAACAATACTTCATCTAAAACAATTACAATTAAAGTAATGGAAGATACAGAAGTTCCTGAGGTTCTTTTAACTGATAATAGTTATATAGATCAAACTTTTTATCAGTTTGAAATTACCGCAACAGATGATTACTCTGATTCTGAGAATATGACTTATAGTTATGCAATTGTAGAGGATCCTACAAATTTAGAAGCTGCTGTTTGGAACGAATTAACAGGTAATACATTTACAATGGATAAAGCAGAAATCAATTCTCCTACTGCAGTTACAAGATATGTTGTTGGAAAAGCAATTGATGAAGCCGGCAATGAAAGTATGAGTAAGAATATCATTGAAGTATTTATTGAACCATAAAATTAAGACTCTATAATTCAGGGTCTTTTTTTATGGCTAAGGCCCCTATTAAACCACAAAAAAGGGGGATATAAGCTTCTTTTTTTTGTTACATATATAATGAATCATTCTAATGAGAAATGTCTCTTATTTAAGATATTAAGGATATATAAATAGATAGGATAGATTTTTATGAGAAAAGCTCAAAGAATAAAATTTACTAAATAGATAATCATAAGTTATTATATATATGTATGTAGTATATAATATAAACATATATAAATCTAATTATCATTTATAACATTAAAATTATTCATTTAGGATGAAGAACTATTCCTTTAATTTATTATTTTATTCAACTTCCTATAATTGATATTATGTTAACTTCTATTTTTTTGTTAAAGAAGATCGATATATATATTATAATAAATAGTACATCTCCTATAATTTATATTTATCCTATTAATAGTTATTTATATTATTACAATTTATATATTATTGCTTTACAATACACTTATATATTTTTATTGTTTGATTCTGTTTTTTTATAAAATTTCCTATCTTATTTCTATTTTTTAATAATTATAGTTTATCGTTATGTATGTATATATTATTATGAAGATAACTATTTATATGTTTCTGTTCTTACTTTCTATCTCCCCTACTTAATCCAAATAATAGGGGATTTATAAAAAAGATTCCTAAGTATGATTAGGAATCTTATTCTAATTTATCTAAAAAACTTTCTCCAATTTCGGGTTTTTCTAAATCAAAGTTATCTGCGATAGAAGCACCAATATCCGCAAGTGTATTTAATGGTTCTAAACGTTTTGGATCTTTAAAGTTTCTACAATAGATCATAACGGGTACATTTTCTCTTGTATGAGAAAATCCATTAAAGGTTGGATCATTTCCATGATCTGCTGTAATAATTAATAGATCATCCATATTTAATTTATTTAAAATTAAAGGGATTTCTACATCTAGATCTTCAATTAATCTGGCTTCTTCTTCAATATTTCTTAAATGGCCTTGATAATCAAATTCATTTAAATTTGCAAAACATAAACCAGTAAAGTTTTTATCCATAATATCCGTTAATTTGTTTACAACTTCTAGGTTAGTTGTTGCTTTAATTTTTTTAGTAATCCCCTCCCCGTCAAATATTTCATCAATTTTACCAATAGAGATTACATTATAATTCTTTTCTTTTAAATCATCCAATACAGATTTTTTAGGTGGTTTTAAAGCAAAATCTTTTCGATCATTGGTTCTTTTGAATTTACCTGGTTTTCCAGTAAACGGTCTAGCGATTACTCGACTAACCATCCATTCTTCTTTCATAGAAGTAACTTTTCGAACCGCTTCACACACTCTATATAAAATATTAACTGGTATGACATCTTCGTGAGCGGCAATTTGAATATTTGAATCAAAGGAAGTATAAACGATAAAAGATCCTTCCTGCATTTCTTCTTCTCCTAATTCATTAATAATTTCATTGCTATTTACTGCTTTATTTCCAATGACTTTGCGTTTGGTCATTTGTTCAATACCTTTAATAAGCTCCATAGGAATTCCACTTTCTGAGAAGGATTTAAATTCTTTATCATTTTTAATTCCTACCATTTCATAATGTCCATTTAAAGTATCTTTCCCCTTATTATTAGGTTTTGCGATAGTATAATAAGCTTCCACATCGTTATTTTCTTCCATGGTAATCGTACTTAAAAATCCTAATTTTTTTAAATTGGGTACAAATAAATCATAATTATCTTTAATATGACCTAAAGTATTGGATCCTACATCGTTATACTCAGAAGCATCACTTGCTTCCCCTACTCCTAATGAATCGAGTACCACTAAAAAAATTCTTTTATATTTCATATTTTCACTCCTTATTTATGATCACGAGGATGATATTTTTGATATTCTTCCTTAATTTTATCTCTTGTGATATGCGTATATATTTTTGTAGTTGCAATATCACTATGTCCCAACATCAATTGGATACTTCTAAGATCCGCCCCATAATTTAATAAGTGGGTCGCAAAAGAATGTCTTAATGTATGGGGTGATATATTTTCGTTAAGTCCTTTTTCTTTTAACAATTTTTTTAATATTTTAAAAAATCCTTGTCGCGTCATTGCTTTTCCATGATTATTTAAGAATAAAGCTTCTGTTGCTGTGTTTTTTAATAACTGATGACGAAGGTCTAAATATTCTTTTAAATAAACCATTGTATATTCTCCGATAGGAACAATGCGTTCTTTATTTCCTTTTCCTATTAATCGAATTACACAATTTTCTAAATCAATGGAATGAAGAGTCAAACAAACGAGTTCGCTTACTCTAATTCCTGTTGCATATAATAATTCTAACATAGCTTTGTTTCTAGAGTCAAATTCGTTATGTATTTGAATATCTAATAGTTTAGCAACTTCTTCTATGGACATGACTTGTGGTAATTTTTTTCTTAATTTTGGTCTTTCTATATTTTCAGAGACATCTATTTTAATTCGATTTTCCTTTACTAGATATTTATGAAATGTTTTTATAGCTGTTAGTTTTCTTGCTAAAGTCGTACTGGTTTCTTTTTCATTGGTTAAAAACATTAAATAATCCTTAATATCCTCTTGTTTTACTTTATCCCATGTATTTATATGTCTTTTATTTAAAAAAGCTTTATAAGCCATTAAATCGCTTTTATACGATGCTTTTGTATTTTCAGATAAACCTTTTTCATAAGAAATATAATCCATATAATCTAGTATATCATTCTCCATAGAATCACCTACTACTTATTATAAAACAAAAGACTAATTTTTACAATTAGCCCCTTTTAAATAAACGTTTTACTAATATAAGATTTTCTTTTCTTATACTATGAAGCGCATCCATATTCTCTATAAGACATTTTTTACTTTCTTCATAAAAGTCAGTATGCATAATAAGTTGATATTTTTTTCTTAAAAAAGAACTGTTTTGCATAATGGTACCTATCATTATATTGCGAATATAAATTCTATTTTCTTTTTGCAAATAAACCGTAAACTTTCTATTGATTCTTATATCTTTATTAAATTGATTCATAATTCTATCTCCTTTATATAAAAATATTTTTACGACTCTTACAGCTTTACTTAAAATACGTATCTCTTATTTTTATTAAACGTTTGGCTTCTTTTTGGTCGGCGTTGGCTTTTATTTTTGAGTCTTCCCTAAATTGTTCTTCGTAAGATCTCCATCTTTCTTGATCTGTGCGTTCTATTCTTAAACACATTTGCTGCCAAGCAAGTGAATCGATTGTTTTTTCTTCCATATTGGTTTTTTTGCAACTTGAATCTCTTTTTCTAATTTTTGTATCTCACGATTTAAATCTGCAATTTTTTGATCAATCTGGCGAATATTTTCTTCACTTTCTACACAAAACGTATGATGTTTCTTATGTAGTTTTACACGTCTGTTGATTGCTTGATTTACTTTTTCGTAGAGATATCCTTGCTTTAACAGTGTTTCCTTCTTTATCATATTTTTCCTCCTTAAATATGATCTATATTATATACTATACTTAATACTTTGGCAAATCTATGATAAAATAGAATTAGGTGATAAATATGGATAAACCTTTAGCAGTAAAACTTCGTCCAAATTCTTTAAAGGAAGTTGTTGGGCAAACACATTTAATCGGAAAGGACAAAGTATTAACGAATTTGGTTCATAACAAGAAATTATTTTCTATGATTCTTTATGGACCACCAGGTATTGGAAAAACTTCGATTGCAAGTGCTCTTGTTCATGATTTAGGGGTACGTTATCGTATGCTTAATGCTGTAAGCAATAATAAAAAAGATTTCGATATTGTTGTTGAAGAAGCAAAAATGTATGATGGTCTTGTTTTAATCATGGATGAAATTCATCGATTAAATAAAGATAAGCAGGATTTACTTCTTCCTAATATTGAATCCGGGTTGATTACATTAATTGGTATGACGACTTCGAATCCTTATCATGCGATTAATCCAGCTATTAGGAGTCGTTGTCAGTTGTTTGAACTAAAACCTTTAACGGAAGAAGAAATCAAGGAAGGAATCGAAAGAGCCATTCATAGTGAATATTTGGAAGGCATTGCAATCGATCAGGAATCTATTGATTATCTTGCAAGTGTTTCTGCAAGTGATTTAAGATATGCCTATAATTTATTAGAAGTTGCGTATTATTCTTTTAATAAAAAGATTACACTTGAAAAATTAAAAAGCATTAACAACACAACCAACTTTTTTCATGATAAAAATGAAGATGGATATTACGAAGTCTTATCAGCTTTCCAAAAATCCATTCGTGGTAGTGATGTAGATGCTTCCCTACACTATTTGGCTCGGTTATTGGAAGGTGGCGACTTAGATAGCCTATTTCGTAGAATGAGTGTGATTGCTTATGAAGATATTTCTTTAGCTAATCCTTCCATTGGTCCTAAAGTAGAAGCAGCAATAAGACTTTCAGAGCGTGTTGGTATGCCAGAAGCTCGTATTATTCTTGCAAATGTTGTTATTGAAATGGCTTTATCTCCAAAAAGTAATTCTGCTGTTATTGCCATTGATAAAGCATTAGAAGATATCCACTCTGGTAGATGCGGACGAGTCCCTAAACACATTATCAATCATAATCCAGACTATAAATATCCGCATAATTATCCAGGACATTATGTTAAACAACAATACCTACCAGATAATTTAAAAAACAAAAAATACTATACCCCTAATACTATAGGATATGAAAGCAATCTGAAAACTATTTATGATAAAATAGAAAAATTAAAAAAGGATGTTTAATCCTTTTTATTTTTGATATTTGTAATAACAATTCGGACAAAGTGCTTCATAAGTAATCGCATCTTTCCCATCGATGGCGACTTGATTTCCATCAAAAACAGGGACACCATTTATTTTTCTTAAATTAAACATCGCTTTACGACCACATTTGCATATTGTTTTCATCTCTTCTATTTTATGTGCTATTTCTAATAATCTTGTGGATCCTTCAAAGCCATTGGTTAAAAAGTCTGTTCGAAGTCCATAGCAAATAACTGGAATATTATATTCTACTACAATATGCATTAATTGATCCACTTGCTTTCTTGTTAGAAATTGCGCTTCATCGATAAAAATGCAATTGACATCTAAATTTTTTTCTTTTACATATTCTAATACATCTTCATCTCTTTTTATTAGATGATCTACTTTTCTTTTTAGACCAATTCTAGAAACAATACATTTCTCTCCTTTGGAATCAACGGATGGTTTAAATACAGCAACTTTCATACCTCTTTCTTCGTAATTATAGGCAGCCTGTAATAAAAGAGCCGTTTTTCCACTATTCATCGAACCATATCTAAAAAACAACTTTGCCACTTTACCACTTCCCTACTATACTTAGTATAAAAGAGGAAGTAGAAAAACACAATATGAAATACAAAAATTTACAAAAAAAGAACAATCCTAATGATTGTTCTTTGTAAATTTGTCAAACTTGTCAATCGTACTGTTTTTTAAATCGGTTTTGTTTAATTTTTCAAATAATTGTTTTTGTTCTCTTGATAATTTTTTAGGCATTACAATCTTCATGACAGCGTACATATCGCCTTTATGTCTATCATGCTCATTATTAACGCCTCTACCTTTGATACGATGTTTATCGCCATCATTCGTACCAGCAGGAATTGTTAATCTTACATTTCCATCTAAAGTTGGGATTTCTTTTTTACAACCTAAAGCAGCTTCAGCAATCGTTAGTGGAACTTCTAAATAAATATCGTCATCGTTTCTAATATAATAATCATGTTCTTCGACTACAAACTCTAAGTATAAGTCCCCATTTGCTCCTCCGTTGCTTCCAGCGCTTCCTTTTCCAGGAATTCTTAGACGATCTCCATTATCTACACCACTTGGTATGGTAACTGTAATGGTTTTGTTTCGTTTAATTTTTCCTTTTCCTTTACATGTAGAACATGTATGTTTATAAGTTACTCCTTTTCCTTTACAAGTAGGACAAGTGGTTTTTGATAAGAAAGAACCAAACATCGTATTTTGTTGCGTAGTAATCGTTCCACTACCATGACAATTTTCACAAGTTTGTTCTCCTGTTCCACCTTTTCCATCACAATCACTACAATTTTCAACAACATCTAAATTAATATCTTCTTTACAGCCATATACCGCCTCTTCAAAAGAAAGTTTCATACGCATAAGACGGTCTGAGCCACGAGTCGCACGGTTGGTTCTAGATCCGCCTCCAAAGGAAGAGCCAAAACCAAAGGAAGATCCAAATAAATTATCAAAAATATCTGAAAAATCGAATCCAGAGAAATCATATCCACCTGCTGCCCCTGAGCCATTAGAGAATGCGGCATGACCGAACTGATCGTATTGTTTTCTTCTGTTTTCATCAGAAAGTACAGCGTAAGCTTCTTGAACTTCCTTAAATTTTTCTTCTGCATCTGGTTCTTTACATACATCTGGATGGTATTTTTTAGCTAGTTTACGAAAAGCTCTTTTAATTTCGTCTGCAGAAGCGTTTTTATCTACCCCTAAGACCTCATAATAATCACGTTTTTCCATTTACATCACCTCGAATCTTTATTTCCAACAATCTTAATATTATCTATAAGCATGGATACTCCTGCACAAGTTTGATCATTCATCTCTATATCATTTCCTATCTCAATTACATTATTAAATAATTCAAAAAGAGAAGTAGATAAGATAATCATATTTAAGTGCTTTTTCTTTTTTCCTTCTTTTACTAAATATCCTTCTGCCATAACAGAAATTTCTCCAGTTGTTTTATTAATACCCGCAAAAAGTGCTTGTATATTTTCAATAAATATACCTTCCTTTAGTTTTTGCATCAAATCATCAAAACTAGCATTACCAGGTTTAATGTATAAATTTCTTACTCCATCACTATTTCCTGTTGAAGCAACTTTATCTTCGCTTGCACTTTTTTTATTATATAATTTTGTTATAAATTTACCATCTTTAACAATTTCTTTATAATATGTTTTTACACCTTCCGAATCAAATAAAGTAGTTCCTAGTAACTTTTCATTTGTAGGGTCTTCTATTATATTTATTTTATTTGAAAAAATTTGTGTATTAAATTTATCCCATAGTAAAGAAGTATGTTTATTTATATCTTCCGCAAAAAAGGCAAAGGAAAAATAATTTAATAATTTTCGAACACAGGTATTTGATAAAATAATCTTATAATTATCTGTTTTCACACTTTCTTCCGTTAATTTATCTTTAAATGTAGCAATTTCTTCTTCTAATTTTTCTTTAAATTTTTTAATATCATATTTTTTAAAACTAAAATCAAAAGATGAAGTTTTCCTAATACCACCTTTTAATAAAATAGCTTGTACAGAAAAATTATGCAAAGCATTTTTATCTTTTATATCGATGGTATCGTTCATAATGCTTTTTTCAGTACAATCATAGATATATTCAATTTTTAAATCATGTATTTCTTCATGTTTTTCGGCAAGAGAATATAAATCGAACAAATCATTTGTTATCTGTTGTACACTTACTTCTGTATCTATAAAATTTTTACAAGCCAAAGCTTCATCTGCGAAAGACGTTTTATCTTCAACATCAAGCATTTCATAATTTTCTTTAATCAGTGAAATAAGTTTTTCACTATCAATATAATCTGTATAAAGTTTAATGACTTTGTTTTTATAAATCGCTTTTATTGTGTATTTTTTGGTAACTGATGTATTTGTACTTTCTACTTTTTTATTTCTTGTTTTTACTTGGATGGTCTTGTTATTCGTTGTAAAAACTTCAACCAAAATGTCCTCTGTTTTCGCTTTTTCAATGAATTCCTTTATCATTTGTTGCCTCCTACTAATATATTATTTACTTTAATCGTTGGCTGTCCGCAGGTGACAGGAACATTTCCACTATCGCTTCCACAATATCCTGTTCCAAGTTTTAAATCATCACTAATCATTTCAATATTTTTTAATACATCTAAAGTATTCCCCATAAGAGTTGCACCTTTTACCATTTTGGTAATCTTACCTTTTTCAATTAAGAAAGCCTCACGACATCCAAAATTAAACTCACCAGAATTTGGATCAACACTTCCACCGTTCATTGTTTTTGCATAAATTCCATAATCGATGCTTTTGATCATGTCTTCAATTTTATCTGTTCCTTTGGCAATATAGGTGTTATTCATTCTTGAAGTCGGTGGATACAAATAATTTTGTCTTCTTCCAGAACCAGTGATTTTATGATGCATTGGTTTTTCATTTATTTTATCAACCAAGTAAGATTTTAATATTCCACTTTCAATTAATACATTTTTTCTTGTCAATTCGCCTTCATCATCAATAAAGGTACTTCCCCAAGCGCCATCGATTGTACCATCATCAATCACGGTCAGTTTATCGCTGCCTAATCTTTTATTTAACATGCCACATAAAACAGAAGCATTTTTTGAAACAGAAGTTGCTTCCATCGAATGACCACAAGCCTCATGTAAAATAACGGCTCCAAATGCAGGACCAATGACTACAGGCATGATTCCATTAGGACAATCCACGCTATTTAGTTTAGAAACAGCAATATCGACAAGTCTTTTTACTTCTTTTTCTAAATCAAATGTATCAAGAAGATTATATCCACTGCTATTTCCGTAAGCTTCATAAGTCGATTCTTTCTTTCCTTTATCATTTACATAAATATGAATAACTAATCGAAGTAAATATCTTTTATCTGTAGAATATTCACCCAAATGATTACAAAGAACTACATCTTTTTCTTCTTCTACAAATGTAGCTTGCACTTGTTCTACTTTGGAAGAATGCTCTCTTGCAATTTTATCAATTTTCTTTAAAATATTCTTTTTATCTTGATAAGTATATCCGTGGTGGTAATCAATCTTTTTGTTATAAATATTTTTATCTTTTAACACAACATCTTTATAAATTGGGGATCCATGGTAATTTTGTTTTAACTCATTTATTGTATTTATAATATTCTCATCACTTAAATCATTTGTAGAGGTATAAACCATATACTCTCCTTTTGCAAGCCTTATTCCTATTCCCCTATCTAAACAAGTAACGACTTTATCTATCTTACAATCCGAAAGCATGATTGTTTTATTTATTGTATTTTCATAATAGATTTCAGAAAAATCTGTGCCAGTATCTAAAGATAAATTTAAAAATTGTTCCAATTTCTTTTTATTCATTTGTCTTCTCCTAATTAATAAAGCGAAAGTTCTAGTTTCCTAGAACTTTTCTAACTATTTTTCTTCATATTCAGCATCGGTTACATTGTCGTCTTTGTTTTCTTTTATGTCTTCTTTAGGAGCCTCTTCTGTTTTAGTTGCTTGTTCTTTTTGAACTTGTTCATAAACTTTTGTTGCTAAAGCCATAGCTTTTTCTTGAAGTTTATCTTTTTTCTCTTTAATTTTTTCCATATTATTTTCTTCTAAAGCATCTTTTACTTCTTTACATAATTTTTCTGCTTCTTCTTTTTCTTTCTTGTCTACTTTATCTCCTAAATCTTTTAATGATTTTTCAGTTTGGAATACCAATTGTTCCGCTTCGTTCTTTAAGTCTGCTTCTTCTTTTCTCTTCTTGTCCTCTTCTTTATTTGCTTCGGCTTCCTTCATCATCTTGTCAATTTCTTCATCTGTTAAATTTGTATTAGAAGTAATTGTAATGGCCTGCTCTTTGTTTGTACCTAAATCTTTTGCTTTTACATTGACGATACCATTGGCATCAATATCAAAAGTAACTTCAATTTGAGGTACTCCACGTGGTGCGGCAGGAATTCCTGTTAATTGGAAACGTCCTAAAGTCTTATTATCAGCGGCCATACTTCTTTCACCTTGTAGTACATGAATATCTACAGCAGGTTGATTATCGGCAGCTGTTGAGAAGATCTGTGATTTTGAAGTTGGAATCGTTGTATTTCTTTCGATTAATACAGTCATAACTCCACCCATCGTTTCAATACCTAATGAAAGTGGTGTAACATCTAATAATACAATATCATTAACTTCTCCGGTTAATACACCACCTTGAATAGCTGCACCCATAGCAACAACTTCATCTGGGTTTACTTCACGAGATGGTTCTTTTCCAAGTTCTTTCTTAATTAAATCATAAACCATTGGAATACGTGTAGAACCACCAACTAAAATAACTTTATCGATATCATCTTTTGTAACTTTTGCATCTTTCATAGCTTTACGAACTGGTTCTAATGTAGACTCAACTAAATCACGAATTAAGTCTTCAAATTTAGCACGTGTAAGTGTAACATCTAAATGAAGTGGTCCATCTTCACCTTGTGAAATAAATGGTGCGGATACTTGTGTTGATGTCATACCTGAAAGATCTTTCTTAGCTTTTTCTGAAATTTCTTTTAATCTTTGCATTGCCATTTTATCTTTTGTTAAATCAACGCCATTTTCCTTTTTAAATTGTTCAACTAAATAATCCATAATTTTTTGATCGAAGTCATCTCCACCTAAATGGTTATTTCCACTTGTTGATTTAACTTCAAATACACCATCACCAAGTTCCATGATAGAAACATCAAATGTTCCACCACCTAGATCGTATACTAAGATCGTTTGTAAATTATCTTGTTTATCTAATCCATAGGCTAAAGCAGCAGCTGTTGGTTCGTTGATAATTCTTTCTACTTTTAATCCGGCAATCTTACCAGCATTCTTCGTTGCTTGACGTTGTGCGTCATTAAAGTAAGCAGGAACTGTAATAACGGCTTGATCTACTTTTTCACCTAAATAACTTTCAGCGTAATCTTTGATATAACTTAAAATCATAGCTGAAATTTCTTCTGGGGTATATTCCTTACCATTTGCGGTTACTTTTTCTTTTGTACCCATCAAACGTTTAATAGAAGAAATTGTATTTTTATTGGTAATGGCTTGACGTTTTGCAGCATCACCAACAATTCTTTCGTCACCTTTAAAAGCAACAACAGATGGAGTTGTTCTAGATCCTTCTGGATTAGCAATAACTTTTGGTTCTCCACCTTCTAATACAGCACAACAACTATTGGTTGTACCTAAATCAATACCTATAATTTTTCCCATATTTCATCTCTCCTTAATCTAATTTATTTACTTTTACTGAGGCAGGTCTTATAACTCTGTCTTTCAATTTATAACCCTTTAATAATACATCAAGAATAATATTATTTGGTTTTTCTTTGTCTTGATCTACTAATAAAGCTTGATGAATCATTGGATCAAAATCTTTATCCAACGCATCAATTTCTTCCACACCAAATTTAATTAGAATTTCTTTCAATGATGCGTATATCATTTTAAATCCAACTAAGAATTTGGATAACTCATCATTTAAATTATTATCATCTAGGTTTAAAGCTCTTTCAAAGTTGTCTAATACCCCAATGACTTCTAAAATTAAATCTTGGTTGGCATATTTTAACATATTCGAAGTTTCTTCTTCTTTACGCTTTCTAAAATTAACCATTTCTGCTTGAGCCATCATCATTTTACTTTTTGCTTCATCAGCTTCTTTGGTTAAGTGTTCAATGGTTTTTAAAGCTTCTTCTAATTCTTTTTTTGCACTTTTCATTTCATCTTTACAGCACTTTTTATGTTCTTTTGTTTGGTGTTTTTCTTCTTTATGCTTTTTATTTTCTTCTTGCTGTGCTTCTTCATTTAAAGTCTTATTTGTTTCTTGTTGTTCTTCTTTAGAAATTGTTTTTTCTTCTTTTTCCATGGTTACTCACTTCCTATTTGGTTTTTAATATATTCAAGTAATGCAACAACTTTATCGTATTCCATACGTTTAGGACCAATAATCGCAAGTGTCCCTTCTTCATATGGTGTAGAGTATTTGGTTTTAATAATTGTAACATCATCATCAAAGTGGTTTTCTTTGCCAATATAAATATTGATGTTATTATTATCTTCTTCAATACTATCGATTATATTTTTATCATCTAATTTTGTAAAAATATCTCGGATTTTATCAACGGAATTAAATTCAGGCTGATTCAATAAATTGTTTTTACCTACAATATTGATATTTTGATCCATAAAATCTTTAAATACATCATAGAAGGCTTGGTAAATTCGCTCGTGTTGCGATACATATTTTGCAATAATTGGTTTTACTTCGAATTCTAGTTTTTTGGATATCTCATCCATTGGTGTTCCTACAATCATTTTATTGATCAAATCCACCGTTGTTTGAATTTCCTTTAATGAAACTCCTTGTAAAGCCATGTTTTTATGTTCTACATAACCTTTATCTGTAATTACAATCGCTACAAGTTCTTCCTCATTAAGAGGAACAATGTTAATTTGTTTTAATGCATTATCATGAGATGCTTTTCCTAAAGCAATTGTAGTATAATGCGTTAATTCGGATATAATCTCAAGGCTTTTTGCAATAGGATCAGAAAGTTGAAGTTTGGAATTGTTAAATACTGTTTGTAAATTTAACATAGCTTCCCCACTCATCTTTTTTGGTTCCATCAAATGATCGACATAATATCGATATCCTTTTTCACTAGGAACTCTTCCTGATGAAGTATGTGTCTTTTCAAGCAAACCTAATTCTTCTAAAGTTGCCATTTCACTTCGAACAGTTGCGCTAGAACATTTAAGTGAATTACATATTAATTTTGAACCAACAGGTTTTGCCAATTGAATATAATCATCTACAATCAATTTTAATATTTTATTTTGTCTATCGGTTAACATGCCCACCTCCTAGCACACATCTTATCTAAGTGCTAAATACATTATAATACTATGCTTGGCACTTGTCAATATATGAGTGCTAATTTTTATTTTTTTTGACAATAAAAAAGTATCTCTTCAATGAATGCTCATTGTAGATACTTTCTTTTTTTTATATAAGATTTTTGGACAACGTTTTTTAGCACCTAATCTTTACAGCACCCAATAATTTATCCTTTTTTCTAAAGTCAACTGTTTAATTATTTATTTAATTTTTTATTATGATCTATTAAAGATAAATCTCTAGGATAGGAAGAAAAGTCATAAGGAAAATTTACTAAGAAGTCTTTAAAAGTACCATTCTGAAAGGCTTCAAAACCGTGATTCCCCAAGTCTGTCGCTTTTTTTATTTCTTGTATATATTCAATATCTTTTGCTCTATCTACTTTTTGCATTTTATTATTTTCAAATATATAATGGGGTTCTTCGTAAGAAAAATAGCTTTGCATTATATTCCAGCAAAACTTTCTAAAGTCTGCTATACTTGTCGTTTTTACTTGAATGCCTCCTTGCTTAATTTGTTCTATTATTTTTCCTTTGTTTAAGTGACCAATTGATTGTTGTTCTCTACTATTAAGTTCTGAATTTCCGTCTGTAATATACCCATCAGCTCCTATAAATAAAATAGGACCAACTGCATAGCAATCTTCTTTTCCTTCTTGATAATAATAACCTGTTGCATCAAATTCATATTTAGGACAATCTAGATTTCTGGCTCTTCCTCCATTAATTAAATGTGATGGTAATCCTTGATCTCCTACACATTTTTCATGCATGTAATTTTTTTCTAAATTTTTCAAAACGTCATTTAAAGATTTCGGATGCAAAGGATCATTGGAATCTTCTACATCCTTTTGATAAATTCTTTTTATGCTTTCATCATGAAAGGAATCAGAACTTATATAAAATTCATAATTTTCTCCAAAATAGTCATCCAAAAGCTGATAGATTCTTTTATCATAAATAGTACCATTAATTGTGGCTTGACAAGCCCCAAAATAACAGCCTTTTTCTTTTGCTATATCTAATACCATTTTCAACTGTTCATAAGCTAAATGAACTTCCCCACCTGTTAGAAGTAATATATCTGCAGCTTTTACTTCATCAAATACTTTTTCAATAATTTCTTTGGTAATAAAAACATTTTTGGAATCGCCTTTATAGCAATCTCTACAATCTAAATTACATTGTTGAGTAAGTTCAATTCCTAGCATGTACGTAAATATCATAAAATTCCCCCTACAGTAAGCAAATAATTTGGTTATATAGTAACATATGACAGTTTATTAATCAAGAATAATCCTATAAAATCATATTCTTAATTTTTATACAATTCGACAAAAAAAGCATACTAACACTCACACTTACGTTTTAGTATGCACAACAACTGTTTCTTGTATAACTAACTTAGTAAAAATTAAATATATTCACTTTTGTAAACCAGAAGTAAATAAGATTTTTATGTCAAATATTCTTTTATTTGTCTAATAAAATTTGCTCAAGTTTTTTGCATCTTTCCACATCCATTGCTTTTACTCCATCAAGTCTATATTTTAATCCCATTTTTTTATACTTTTCAACGCCTAATACATGGTAAGGCAATAATTCTACTTTTTCAATATTTTTAAGTGGTTTAATAAATTCTTTTAATTTTAAAATATATTCTTTTGTATCATTTATACCTGGAACAATAACTTGTCTTAACCACATTTTCTTATTGAACTTTTGACATAAAGCAAGAAACTCTAATGATTCATCAATTTCTTTAGAAGTCATTTTTTTATACCCTTCTTTATCAATGGCTTTGATATCCCAAATCACTAGATCTACATACTTTAAAATTTCTTCTTTATTGCCAGTATAATTATTTACTCCTGAAGTGTCTAACGCTGTATTAATATGATTCTCTTTACATATTTTTAAAGTTTCAAGTAAAAATTCGGGTTGTAACAAAGGCTCCCCACCAGAAAAGGTAACGCCTCCATTTTCGCCAAAATAATTTTTGTAACGTAAAACTTTCTTTAATACTTCTTCAGGAGTCATTATTTGATTTGCTGCTTTGGACCATGTTTCTGGATTATGACAAAATAAGCAGCGTAAAGGACATCCTTGTAAAAAAATAACTATACGAATACCAGGGCCGTCTACAAGTCCCATTGTTTCAATTGAATTTATATTTCCTTTCATAAAATCACCTCATTTAAGATTCGTCTTGCAAATAGACAATATTTGCAGAACATCCATTTTTCCAATTGGATGGCCAATGGGAAGCAATATAATCAGATGTTGCATTAATTTCTATTGTTACTGTATTTGGAACGTTGTAAAAAACATCATTTTGCAAAGTAATATTTGGCGATGGGATAACAATTGTTTTTATGCTAGCACAACTTCTAAAAGCTGAAACCGATAAAGTTTTTACAGAAGATGGAATCGTATAAGAATCCAAAACTTTATTTACTGGCATACGAACAAGTTTTGTCATGTCCTTCGTAAATAAAATACCGTCTGCATCAATAAAATATTGATTATCTGGATCAACGTCAAAAGACTCTAATTTTGACATAAAATCAAAAGCCCAATTACCAATGGTTTGTACTTTACTTGGTATGTGCAAAGTTTGGATTTGATAACATCGTGTAAAGGCATTCCCTCCAATATAAGTTACATTTTCTGGTATAACCATCTCTTCTAGGCTGTGGCATTGAAAAAATGTATCGTTTTCAATTCTAGTAATGGATGATGGTAGAATAATATGTTGTACTTTTTGACAATTCTGAAAAGCTCCTTTTCCAATCGTTATTACAGAATCAGGTACAGTAATCGTATCCTCAATTCTAATACATCCAGAAAAAGCATAGGCGGCAATTTCGATTACTGTATTGGGAATCGTAACCTCTTTTATAGTGGTATTATTTTGAAATAAACCCGCTGGAATATTTAAAATCCCTTCTGATAAAGTAATGGAATTTATTGAAACATTGGTACCTTCTGTAATGGATGAGGAAATATTCGATGTAATTCTTCCTGTTCCTTCAACTTTAAGAGTTCCATCGTCATAAAGAGATCCATAAACACTTTTATCTTGATTTTCAGAGACGTCAATCTTCTTTACCAGACGAGCATGATCTAATAATTGTGTAGCAATTACTTCTATAGAAGCTTCAAAATATTTATTTGTTGCCTCTTCTACAGTTGCCTCTTCATCGAGCCATAGATACAGTTTATAAGAATGAAATTGATCCACATTTAAATCATCATAATCCAAACGATATAGAGTATCTTCTTCGATTTCTTCATCCAATAAATCGTTTAAGTATTGAGGATTATTCATAAGAGCAACTTCATTTTGGTCTATTGTTTCTTTTGTTATATAGTATTTTATTTTGTTTAGTGGTAAAGTGGTTTTTGATTCATTTATATTTAAATAGAGATCATATTCTGCATCAATCGTACCTCTATTCACCACATCAAACGTATAAGGTGTAAGAGATAATCCTTCTTCATCCGTTAGTGGTAAAGTGTTTTGTAGAGTAATCGCATCTTGTTCGTTTTCAATTCTTACATCCAAGGTTCCTACACTAATAACATTGGTCTTTTCTGCTGTTACCGTAATACGAAAAATGGCATAGGTAATACCAAGTACTAAGAAAAAGAGAGTAACTATACTGGTTATAGTCATAACTTTGGTGTACTTTTTTATCTTTTTTTTCGTCATTCTAGCCATTTTTTCACCTCTATTACCTTAATCCAGTATAAAGGAAAACTTAAAAAAAGTAAATAGAAATAGTATGTTTTCCATTTCGTTATAATAAAAAGAAGACATTTTGTCTTCTTTCTTATATTCTTTCATGGAATGTACGTGAAATAACTTCTTTTTGTTGTTCTTTTGATAATTTATTAAAGTTTACTGCATATCCAGAAACTCTTATCGTAAGGGTTGGATATTTACCTGGATTTTCCATTGCATCAATTAATAATTCTCTATTTAATACATTTACATTTAAATGATGTGCTCCTTGTTTAAAATATCCATCCATTAAGTTTACTAAGTTATTTACTCTTTCTTCATCACTATGTCCAAGAGCATTTGGAACGATAGAGAATGTATTGGAAATACCATCTCTACAACATTCTGCATAAGGAACCTTAGCAACAGAATTTAAACTTGCAAGAGCTCCCTCACTATCTCTTCCGTGCATTGGATTTGCCCCTGGCGCGAATGGTACACCTTTTTTTCTTCCATCTGGAGTAGATCCAGTATTTTTACCATACATAACGTTTGATGTAATCGTAAGAATAGATAAAGTAGGTGTTGCTTCTCTATAAATACGATGTTCTTTTAAATCGTTATAAAATTCTTTTGCTAGTTCGACTGCGATTGAATCTACACGGTCATCATCATTACCATATTTAGGGAAGTCTCCTTCGATTTCAAAATCAATAGCTACGCCTTCTTCATTACGAATTGGTTTTACTTTTGCGTATTTAATAGCAGATAAAGAATCAACTGCTACAGAGAATCCAGCAATACCAAATGCCATTAAACGATTAACATCGGTATCATGTAGAGCCATTTGTCCTCTTTCATAAGCATATTTATCATGCATATAGTGAATAATATTCATACTATCTACATAGGTTTTTGCGACTTTTTTCATAACGTTTTTATAAGCAGCAACCACCTTGTCGTAATCCAATACCTCATCTTCAATCTTTGGAACATCATACACAACAAGTTTACCACTCATTTCATCAACGCCACCATTAATTGCATATAGTAAAGCTTTTGCTAGATTACAACGTGCACCAAAGAATTGCATATCTTTACCAACACGCATAGCAGATACACAACAAGCAATTGCATAATCATGACCATAAAGAGGTCTCATAAGATCATCGTTTTCATATTGAATAGAATCGGTTACGATTGAAATATGCGCACAGTATTTTTTCCAATTTTCTGGTAAATGTTCTGACCATAGAATTGTCATATTTGGTTCAGGAGCTGTACCCAAATTGATTAATGTATGTAAGAAACGATAAGAATTCTTTGTTACTAAAGATCTTGTTTCATCTAACATACCACCAATAGATTCAGTTACCCAAGTTGGATCTCCTGCGAACAATTCATTATATTCTGGAGTTCTTAAGTGTCTAGCTAATCTTAATTTGATAACAAATTGGTCGATTAATTCTTGCGCTTCTTCTTCTGTAATCTTACCTTCTTGTAAATCTCTTTCGATATAGATATCTAAGAATGTAGAAGTTCTACCCAAGCTCATAGCAGCACCATTGTTTTCTTTAATAGCGGCTAAATAACCAAAATACAACCATTGTACAGCTTCTTTTGCATCATTGGCTGGAGATGAAATATCAAATCCATAGGAAGCTGCCATATTTTTAATTGCTTCTAAAGCACGAATTTGTTCAGATACATCTTCTCTTAATTGAATCGTTTCATTATCTAAATTATCACAATACTTATCTGTTAAATCTTTTCTTTTTTGTTCAATTAAATAATCAACACCATATAAAGCAATTCTTCTATAATCTCCTATAATTCTTCCACGACCATAAGCATCAGGAAGTCCTGTTAATAAATGCGCACTTCTTGCTCTTCTGATTTCTGGAGTATACGCATCAAAAACACCTTGATTATGACTTTTTCTAAATGCATTGAAGTATTTATCTACTTCTTTATCCATCTCAAAACCATAAGCTTCTAATTCTTGATATACCATACGGATACCACCATATGGATTTATAATTCTTTTAAGTGGTGCATCTGTTTGTAAACCTACGATTGTTTCATTTTCTTTATCAATATATCCAGGTTTAAATACATCAATACCAGACATAATCTTTGTTTCAACATCTAATACACCTTTTTTAATTTCTTCTTGAATCAAATCTTCACATTTAGACCATACTTTCTTTGTTTTTTCAGTAGGTCCAACTAAGAAAGATTCATCTCCTTTATATTCTGTATAATTTTCTTCAATAAAATTTTCTACATCAATTGTATTTTTCCATTTTTCTCCTTTGAAATGATCCCATTTCATACACATACCTCCTTAATTCCTTAACCATTATACCACAAACTAAATTAAATAAAACGATAATCTTTATTTTTTACATAAATTTACAAAAAAAACAAAGATTTATAACTAATCTTTGTAAAACAACAATTGTTCTGGTAATACATAAATCGTTTGATTTAAGTTAGACAATTCTTCAAAACTTTTTCCTGTTTTCTTTAAAATATCTTTGATCGTATCCTTTTCTTCTGTAATATAGACATTATACCCTTCCTTTGGAATTATAATTCTTCCTCCTGCAAAAAGAGTTTGATTTATATCCAAGCGATTCAACTTTGCTAAAACATTGGCATCCATTCCATAGGCATCCGCAATCGAATATAAAGTATCTCCATTTTCAATTGTATAATAAATAAATGGACGATCACCTGCTCGTGGAATTAGAATTTTTTGCCCCACTTCTAACTGTAAGTCTTCCCATTCGTTTGCAGTTGCAAGTTCTTCTAATGAAATGTTATTTTCTCTAGCGATTTTTGACAAAGTATCGTTTTCTTTAATTATATATTCATTAAACATATTCTTTCCTCCTATGGTCATTATATGCAAAAGAAAAGAAGAGTTTACTCTCCTTCATAATCTCGTTTTAATAACATTATGTTTTCAGATAAAGCGGTTTCTATTTCTGGCATTCCCTTTTTTGAAATACAGGAAATCATCATTTTTTCTTTAACAGTATCAATCACAACACGTCCAAAAATTAAACCTACTTTCATATTAAAATCATTAAACATATCTGGTGTTACAGTGTCAAAGAAATAACCAAAAATAACTCTTTTTCTTCCTACAATAATTCGTTTGTTGGTAATTGCTACAACGGCAGTATGAAAGATATCATAACGGCTTAATTTTCTTTGACCTGCAAATGCATATAAAACTTTTTCTCCTGGATTTAAGTGTTTTTCAATCACTGAAGCATTCTTTTTTAGTCTCCAAGCAATGGTCCAAGGATATTTCTTTTTAAATTCTAATACTTGTTCGGTAACTGTCATAATTTTCCTCCTAAATTAATGCATGGGCACTCAACAAAGTAACCACGTCTTCTACAGGGCTTTCTCCTTCAATATAATCAACAATTTCACCATCTTGTACCAATAGAATCAAAGGTGTAGCAATATCATTTTCCTCAAAATAAGGATCACTGGCAATTACTTTTTCATAATCTGTATTATCGGTACTAAAATTATCCGTATTTAAGTAGTTAATTTCAAGTTGATATTTATATTTTATGTATTTCATTCTAGGTGTTTGAACAACGCAATGCGAACATGTTGGTCTAGCAATATAAATAATGGATAAATCTTTTCCTTCCTTTAATTTTAAATATTCATCAACGGTAATTTCATTTAATTCTTCTTGTTCTTCTTCTGTAAATTCATCGGTATTGGCATAGGTTGTATTGTTATTTTCACCTATAAAATAACAAACAACCAATAAAAGAACGATAAATATAAAAATTGCTATGTTTTTCTTATTCATAATTTTTCCTCCATATTGGTATTATTATAACATATTAAAATAGATTATAAAAGATTTGTTTTATGGAACGTAAAAAGAATTGATCAAAAAAATGACCTATTTTCTCCCAAAAGCTTTGTTTTTTTGTTGTTTGTTTTTCTTGGGCCTTTTTTTCTTCTTTGGTATTGGTATCTTTACATAAACCGGAAGATTTCTTTTCTATTTTTCCATCAATGACACAACCATTTCTTTCTTCTTCACTTAAAGACCACATGCCTTTTTTATTTTGCTTAGCTTGTTTTTGTAATGTCTGTAACTCGTTGGTATATAAATAATCATCGTATAAATATGCCACTTGCGCATAACCTTGTTCAATTAATTTTGCTTGAAGCAATTGATTATCTACATAGACCCAAGCGAGAAGTCTACCATACTTATCTTTTTCTTCACTCTTTGGATCATATTCCAAAACAATTTCATCTGCGTTTGTTATCTTCTTGCAAGTATATTGGCTAGCTTCTGTTCCAAAAGGTTCAATATCTGCACCTCTTTTTACCGTTTCCGGAGTATCAATCGCTAAAAAACGAACTGTGTATTCTTTGGAGGCTTTCTTTACTTTTATAGTATCTCCATCCACACATTTTGAAAAAGCAACTCTTTCTTGTTTAGCCATAGCGAAAACAGGAAAAAGAAACACCAACAGAATAAAAATAATAAACATTCTTTTCACTATACCACACTCTATTTTCATTATAAGGTTTCTTTATTCATTTGTCGATATTTATTTATAATTTCAATCATAAAAAAAGATTTACTTTCAAGTAAATCCTTATTTTTTAATTTTATCTACTACTTTCTTTACATCCATTCCATCAATTGCTCTTAATATTTCTACTGGTAATGCAAAAATAATGGTATTGGATTGATCAGATGAGATATCACTAATCGTAGATAATGTTCTTAAGTGTAACGCTCCTGGTGATTGTTGCATAATTTCAGAAGCTTGGGCTAGATTTTTAGCTGCTTCGACTTCACCACTGGCTTTAGTAATTACAGCTTGTTTTTCTCTTTCTGCTTCTGCTACTCTAGCAATAACTCTTTTCATCTCGATTGGTAATGATACATCTTTTAATTCTACATTTTCTACTTTAATTCCCCAATCATCAGAGGCTTTATCAATAATCGCACAAATCTTTTCACTCACTTTTTCTCTTTCGGATAACAATTCATCTAAAGAAACAGAACCAACAATATTACGCATCGTTGTTTGCGCTAATTGTTCAACAGCATAATCATAATTTTCCACTTGCAAAATAGCTTTAGAAGCATCAAAAATCTTATAATAAATTACGGCATTGATTTTAACCGATACATTATCTTTTGAAATTGCTTCTTGTTCTGGAACATCGACCGCTTTTGTACGAATATCTACTTTACTATAAGATTGAAAGATAGGTAAAATGATATTCCAGCCTGGATTTAGCATTTTACTATATTTTCCTAAAGTAAATTTAATTCCTCTTTCATATTCATTAATTTGTTTAATAGATAATAATAAAACAATCACAACGATAATAATAATTCCCAACAATAAATTCATACTCTCCCTCCTAGTTCTATCTTACTATAAAAGAAAGAAAAAATGCAATAGTTTTTATTTATTTATTACAACCACTGCACGTACTCCTTTTCCATTATTTGATGATGAATTATTTAATCCTCCATTTTCAGGGATAAACCAAGCGCCACTTACTCCTGATCCAGATAGTGTCCAATAACCACCACGAATCCATGAAGGACATGAAGAAGTAGCACAACCCAAATCAATTAATTCTTGTATAGCAATCATTCTTGCTTTTCCTGTTCTTTCTGGCCAAGTATATATATTCGAAGTACAACTATATCGATTGCATCCAGTATATGGATTATCAGAGCCAAAAACAGTTTCTCCTAATGTATAGGTTTGATCATTTACATAAGTCCAATTGGAAGTAGCTTTTTCTAAAGCTGGTAGTGCATTACTAGGGCCATTATTCGATTTCCCCCATTCGCTTGTTAAAAGGTTTTCAGAATCAAGTAGAGTCATTGTACTTCCTTGATCCTTTAAAACATAGAACGTTCTTTCTGTTGTGTCGTTTACTTGGTAGTTGATAATGGTTCCAGAAGAGCAAGTATTATCTAAATAGCAAAAGGTTTTCTGACAAGTACTCTCATCCCCTGCTATACAACTGGTTTGATCATAAGTATAGGCAGATAAAATATGTTCATTATAAGAAATTTGTTCTGCATCAATTCTTGCTACAGCACTAAAGGTTTTATTGGAAGCTTGCTCTGTGGTTGCATTATAATCAAGCCATAAAATAAGTTCATAGTTTCTTTGATGACTTTTCTTATCACGCGCAGCAACCACATCTATATCCAATGTATAAAGCGTATTCCCTTCGCTATCTGTTGTTTTATTCTTCAAATTCTCTATAGCAAGTACTCGACCATCCTCTTTTAATTGATATTTAATTAAACTTGGGTCTAAAGTGGCTTCTTGATCAATTTGAAGAGATAAAGTATATTTTGCACTTATCGTTCCATAATTAGATACCGAAAAAGTATAAGCCTGATTTTTTACTCCGGCCTGATCAGTTTGAGGGAAAATATTGGTTAAAGATATTCCTTCATCACTTTCGTTATCAATGACTACATTAAAATCCGCTGTATTGATTCGATTGGTTTTTTCTGCAATATCACTGGTTCGAAAAACAGCATAACTAATGCCTAATACCAATACAATTCCGATTGTAATTCCTGAAATTTTAGCGATCAGATTTCTTTTTGATTTTCCTTTCATATTCTCCCTACTTTCAGAAATATTATATAATGGTCAATTTTTTATGTCAACAATTGATCTTCTTATAAGAAAAAAAGCAACAAAGGTTGCTTTTATAGTATGTGAGAGTTAGTAAAATTTTATTTTCAGTTCATTATTGCTATTTTATTTTATGGTTTTCTTATTTTCTCTTCTTATCACCTCCAACTACTATCATCTTATAGTATTAATGTGATAAGATTGTGTCGAAATGATGAAAAACTTTAAAATATTTTTTTATAAATTTCTTTATAGTTTTCTACGAATTGGAACTTCATTTTTTCTTTAATTTCATCAGGAACATCTTCTAAATCTTTTTCGTTTTCTTTAGGTAAGAAAACTTGATTTATATTATGAGCAAAAGCTGCGATTAATTTTTCTTTTAAACCACCAACCGCTAAAATTTCTCCTCGTAAAGTAATCTCCCCTGTCATAGAAACGTTTGCTTTTACTGGTTTATTTTTGAATAGGCTTATAAGCACAGTTAATACACTCACTCCAGCACTTGGGCCATCTTTTTTTACTGCGCCTTCAATAAAATGTACATGGAAATCATTTTGATCAAATATTTCTTCATTAATCTTAAATTCTTGGGCATGTGCTTTGATATAACTAAGAGCAATTTCTACGCTTTCCTCCATTACTTTTCCAATTGATCCTGTTACATTTAACTTTCCTGTCCCTTTATACATTATTGCTTCAATTCCTAATACTTTTCCACCTACCACTGTATAGGCTAGAGCATTGATATAACCAGGATATTTATTTGTTTTGGTTTCATCAATATATTTTTCTATGCCTAAATACTCTTTTATATTTTCTTCGGTAAGAATTACTTTATTTGTTCTTCTTTTTAAAATTCTTCTTTTTACAATTTTTCGAAAGATACTTTCAATGCAGCGACTTAATTCACGAACACCAGCTTCACTTGTATAATTGCGAATTATTTTAAGCAAAGCTGTCTCTTCAATTTGAACATCTCTTGGATTTAGTCCATGACTTTCTAATTGTTCTTTAATAATATAATGATTGGCAATATCTAATTTTTCGTATTCTGTATAAGAAGATAATTCAATAATTTCTAGACGATCTTGTAGTTCCAAGGGGATTTGCTCGATATAATTGGCAGTTAAAATAAAGAGGACTTGACTTAGATCCACTTCTTCTTCAATGTAATGATCTTGAAAATGGTTGTTTTGATTTAGGTCCAAAACTTCTAATAAAGCGGAAGCAGGATCACCTTTAATATCTTTAGTCATTTTATCAATTTCATCAATAATAAATACGGGATTCATCGATCCAGCTTTTTTTATTCCTTGAATAATTTTTCCTGGCATTGCACCAACATAAGTCTTACGGTGTCCTACTAATTCTGCTTCATCATTAATCCCTCCAACGCTTATTTTGGTATATTTACGATTTAAAGCCTCAGCAATCGATATAGCGAGTGTGGTTTTTCCGGTACCTGGAGGGCCTACCAAACAAATAATAGGGCTTTTGGCATTTTTGGTATATTGTTTTACGGCAATATATTCAATAATTCTTTCTTTAATTTTATCAAGTCCATAATGGCTTTTATTTAAACTGATTTCGATTTTATTTAAATCTTTATTGTCTTTTGTAAATGTATTAAAAGGAATCGATAATAACCAATCAATATAATTTTGAATGATAGCCATATCTGGTAAATTTGGATTATGGGTTATTTTTTTTATTTCTTTTTCTAAACGGTTTTTAATATTATCTGGTAAATTTCGAGATGCAATTTTTTCTTTTAATTCTTTGATCTCTTCATTGCCCTCTTCTTCTCCCAGTTCTTCTTGAATGACTTTTAATTTTTCTCTTAAAATAAATTCTTTTTGACTGTCTTCTAAATTTTTATTGACTTTCCTATCAATGTCTTTTTCAAATTCTAAAACATTTAGATCGTTTTCCATATCATCTAATAACATTTTTGCGCGTTCTACAGGATTGGTTTGTTTAATATATTCTAATTTTCTTTCATAGGAACTTTGTAGATGAAGACAGATGACATCCGTTAATTTATTTAAATTTCCAATATTTTCTACTTGTGAAAGCACTGCATTGCTCATATAAGGTACTTTTGCTGTATAGATTTCTAATTTTTTAAGCAAAGTCCTTTTATAGGCCAATTCTTCTTTGGGATCAACCTGATCCATAGGAATCTTAGCTGTCATAGCTTCAAAAAGTTCATCATCCTTCGAGTAAGCATAAATTCGGGAACGATGTTCCCCTTTTATAATAATGCGTAATTTCCCATTTGGCATTTCCATTTTCATTTTAATGAGTCCAACCACTCCAACATCAGGAAGTTCATCGGTGTTAATATCATTTGTTATATCATGATCTGGATTGACAACAATGATTTGATTTTGATAATAATTTTCCGCTAAAGAAAGAAGTTGTTTTTCTTCTTCTCTTTCAAATTCAAGACGTATTTCACTGGAGGGAAATAAAATTAAATTTTTAATAATTAAAACTGGTAAATTCGTCTTAATCATAGAATCGCCTCCAAAATGAAATATTTAAATTTTATTATATAAGATTTTGGTAAAAATACAATAAAAAAGTTCGTTTTTTACTTAATTTTACATTAGTAATTTCTGCCAGAAGAAAAGTACAAAATCGAAACACTTGTACTTTTCTTTATTTGTTTTGCTTTGGATATTTTCGTACCTTAGGTATATTTATATATAAATCATCCAAGGAAGCCATCTCCCAAAAACTTTCATAATCTTGATGATCATAACACTCTTGTAAATATTCCTTTATATTTTCACCGTGGATGGTTAGATTTCCTTTTTTTATTGTTATTGTAAGTTCTTTCTTCTGTTGTTCCTCTTTGATTTGGTGGTAACAGTTTTTTTCTTCTTGCTGATATGCAAGACTTGCTTGTTTAATTACATAGTAATAGCGTTCAATTGAAGATGGATCTTCCTTTATAATTTTTAAAAGTCTTGATATTCTGCCAGGAAAGAATACTCCTTTGGTTTCAAAAAAACGTAGTTCAAGTCGATCGGTTATTTCTGGAAATAATAGATAATCGTGTTTTACTTTTTCAAGCATGTTTGATAAGCTTTTTAAAGGGCTTTTTTGATAAAGAACTGTACTTTGTAAAGGATGATTACCACTATTATATAAATGATTCCCACGATCGTCTTGGCAATAGATTAAGAGAATACTTTCTTGGGGAAGATTTTCTTTGGTGATAGCATCTTCTCGGTCCTTATAATGTTCTTTTGTCCATGCATCCACTTGCATTAAAGAACCCGCATAAAGTACATAAAACTTTCCATTATATAAATAACCAAACCTTGCATTCATAAACGATTACCTCTATAATTTTATCTTACCACCTGATTTATAGAAAGTCAATTTTAGACAAAAGAATTAACAAATTTATGGGTAATGGAATACTTTATATTAGATAATAATTAAAAGGAGGAATCACTATGTATTATTACGGTGGGGGAAGCTCTTGTGGATGTGGCAACAATTCTTCATGGAGTATGCCTTATTACCCTTCCTATAACCACAGCAACAATAATTATGCTATTGTATTAGTATTATTTATTCTATTAGTTATCGTTATAGGTGCAAGATACACAAGATAAATAAATTAGGAAGAATTGCTTCCTTTTTTTATGGTTTTATGATAAAATAAGCTTTGAAATGGGACGGAGTGGTTTATATGCTTAGAACAAAAGATATTTTAGATGAAAAAAATAAATTATTAAGACAAACAAGTAAAGAGGTTGTTTTTCCGCTTTCGAAAGAAGATAAAAAGAACATTCATGATATGTTAGAATATTTAACCAATAGTCAAATTGAAGAATTAGCGGAAAAATACGACTTACGTCCAGGCACTGGTATGGCTGCTGTACAAATTGGAGCATTAAAAAGATATATCACTGTAGTTGTAGAAACCGATGAAGGTAAGTTTGATAAGTATGTAATTATTAATCCTAAAATTATCAGCAACTCCGTTGAAAAAATCTATATTGAAGCAGGTGAAGGTTGTTTAAGTGTCAATCGTGAAACATGTGGAATTGTTCCTAGATACGCTCGTGTTACCGTAGAAGGATTTGATATGGATGGTAATAAAATCAGGATTCGAGCTCGAGAAGAATTGGCTATTATTTTTCAACATGAAATTGATCATTTAAATGGTATATTATTTACCGACTATATTGATCCAAAAGATCCATATAAAGATCAAGATTTATATAGAGCAATTTAAAAGTTGTTCTTTTTTTGTGTTCAAGAACAACTTTTTTAGTGAAATACTTTTTTAGCACGCAAATCGTCTTTTTCTTTCCTGTAAATACCTACAACCTGATTCTGATATAAAAAGATGCAAAGATCTTTGACATGCCATTGATCTTCTATTTTATTACCATTCTTAATCTTCAAATATAAAGGTTCCTCTACTTCAATTTGACGATAATTTGATAAAGCTTCTTTTAAAGATAGGATTTGATATTTATTGTTTTTGATATCCTCTATTGTATAAGCGTGCTCTAGATCAAAAATGCCTTCTTTGGTTCTTTTTAAATTACGCATAGTACATAGAATTTTTAATTTTTCTCCAACATCTCTTATTAAACTACGAATATACGTTCCTTTTGACACTTTTGTTTTAAATGTAAAACCATCATCTCTTAGATCAAGAAGTTCTATTTCTTTAATTTCTACTTCTTTTTTAGGGAGCAGAACTTCTTCTTGTTTTCTTGCATATTCATATAATCTTTTTCCCTTTACTTTCACCGCCGAATATTTTGGAACCTCTTGCATATATTTTCCTTTAAACGAGTCTAGAACTTGTACTACTTTTTCTTGATCTAAAATATAATTCGTTTGTCTTTCTAGAGTTTTTCCAGTGATATCAAGTGTATCTGTTAAAACACCACATTTTACTTCAGCAATATACTCTTTTTCATCATAGGCTAAAAATTCGATAATTTTCGTACCTTGATTGATAGCCAATACTAAAACGCCTGTCGCTAGTGGATCTAATGTTCCAGCATGCCCTATTTTTTTTGTCTTTAGCTCTTTAGAAACCACATTCACTACATCTCGACTGGTATATCCCTTTTCTTTATTTAATACAATAATTCCATCCATTGTCTTCCCTCTTCCAATATTATAACAAATATATTTTGACAAAACAATTCATTTGTGGTATAATTTATATCACGTTGTTTAGAAAGGGGAGAAAAACATGACAGAGATGAAAATAACGCAAGCAGTACCCAAATACGATACAAATCGTAATTTATATGATGAAAATGAATTGCTATTTCAAAATACTTTAAAAGAATATATGGAAATTTTTGGAGGAGTATCTCACCATGATGTTGGATTATCAAAAAGCGTTTGTATATCCTTTAATCTTGCAAAGGAACATAATAGTTTGACAAATGCCCAAGTGAATTCTTTTTATCTTCAAAATTATATTTTAAACAAAAAAAATATTGAGAAAAAAGCAAAAAGAAGCAATAGAAAAAATCAATTAATGCGTTCGATACAAATAATAAATTATTACCTTGATACCAACCAAATCTATCACTTAGTAGAAATTGGTTTAGAGGATTTATCTTTAAAAAGGTTCGTGCAAGAATGCTATATAGATTTTCAGATTTTAAGGCAAAATAAGCTATCTTCGTTTCCAGCACCAATTTCTATTACAGATGCAATGCATTTAGAAAACTTAAGAGATCATACAAATTATTCTTTCAAAGTTTTAGAAAAAAAATAAAAAGTGAGATTTATAACTCACTTTTTATTTGCTTAATTTTTTCTTCAATTCTCTTTCCATATGCAATGGAATCATCATACACAAA
>CALVUP010000011.1 GCA_944363635.1 uncultured Bacilli bacterium
AGAAAATTGCAGGAATATATGTAAGAGTTAGTACGGAAGAACAAAGTCGTGAAGGTTTTAGTCTAAAAGAACAAGAAATACATGATTATTTATATTCTAATGAGTATGATTATGATGACAGAGATATTGATATATAGAAAAAATCGAGCAAATTTCAAATGCTCGATTTTAAAGACTATAATTCCATTATAGTAACACACTACGCTATTGGCAGAGCCAATAACGGTGTGAAAAAGGGAATTTCCCTTTTTAACCCCTTTTAAGTATAATTTTAGCAAGTCATAAAGCCAAGCAAAAATTATGTTTTTATTTTCAAAACTTCGTAATGAAAATAAAAAAAAGCCTATTGCTACTTTCACTCGCAAGCGAGCAAGACGCGACACGGCTTTATTTTAAATGTGGATTATTTTCTTGCTTATGGACATAACCTTTTATATTCTTTAAAATTTCAAAAGAATAAGGAGCATGAATCATAGGTAATCCTATTCTAAGAGTATCACCAGCAAACTCTAAAAAATTACTATGTTCAATTATTTCTTTGCTTTTTTCATAATCTTCTTCAAACATTTCTTGTTCTTCTTCAGCATATATATAATCGCCAATCAATGCACATATTGAACCATATCTAGAGTTTTTTCTTTCTTCTTCATTTACAACACAAAGCAAATTCAAGTCGCTTTTTAATCCGCCAAAGTAATTAATTGGAATAATAATTTCTTTTATTGACCTTACTTTTAAAATATCATTTTGAGTTATTAAATTTCCAAAATCATCTCCTGTAATTTGTAATTTAACATTGGCAGAATAAAAATCATTATTTCTAACAATAGAACCAGATACAAATTGATTAGTTGCTTTAAAGTTTCTCGCATTAGGTATTATTTTAAAAACTTTACTAATTTCAATTCCTTCATCACTAAAGGTCATAATTGATTGACATACTGATTTATTTCGAAAAGTTTGATTTAAAAACATTTCATTTGGTTTATTAACATTATAAGAAATAACACTATTAGAATAATCTTCACCATAAGAATTATATTGACAATAAGAGTTATTTTTAATTGTTATAGTTCCATTGTTTAAATCAGTAATTTCTAAAGATTTACCATTATATTCAAAAATAATATTATTCCCATTCTCTAATGTTTCTTTTTTTACATTGAAATCACAACTTTTTCTATCTATTCCTTCTCTTGAACTTATCAAAAATTCATTAATTGTTTTACCAACGATATTTTTAATAGCAATATTTGCATTTGAAAGTCCAATATAATCTACCACTTTTTTTAAATTATTTAATAAAACAGGTACCTCATCAGTAATTCCATGTGTTTTAGTTGGATAATGCGGTGGGTATTTTTGTTGTGTTTCTTCTAAAATTATTTTTAGTTGGTTAATATCCATTACATTTTTCCTCCAAGTTTATTAGGTATTATATTTATATCTGCTGGATTTATTTCGCAAATATCAAATTCTACCATACCTACAAAATCATAATTCGAACCATTTTGGGATTGATTATCGTTTTTTGTTCTTTTAACTTCTACCATGCTATAACCGTATAATGGTTGTTCCATAGCAAACTTGCTTTTTAAATTTTTAAAGTTAGCATGGGCATTCATAGCTTCCTTACTTTTCATAGCAAAAGTTTGTTTTTCTACAAATACATATTTATTTTCTTCATTAATTGATACTAAAACGTATTCTTCTTCACACATAATAAAACCTCCAATCTATTTATATTATAACATTTTTTTATTGTATTTCATCATTAAACTTACTTTTTTTAAAATATGTGATATACTTATATTAGTTAGTAGTTATTACTACCTATAAATTTATGACTAGTGGTTGTTATACTTCCACCAAAAGGGCACCAGATTGATAGTTATTCGAACTAGAAATAGTTCGTTTTCTAATGATTTTTTAATTAGGCTATCGAAAAGTGTCTGAAAAGTGACCGAATACATTGACAATTTTTCTATTTTAACTTAAAAGTAGAAAGAATACCTACTGATTTGTCAATTATATGATAAAATAGTACTAGATTAAAAAATAATTTAATAATGTATTTTGGTATTGAAATAGAATTATAAGCTAAAAGAGGGAAGAACGATGAAAATAATCGAAGTAAAAGATAAATCTAAAAAATTAGTAAATGAACTATTAGAAGTTTGGGAAGATTCTGTAAGAGCGACTCATAGATTTTTATCTGAAGAGGAGATACAAAACATAAAGAAATATGTTCCTATTGGGTTAGAAGATATAGCCCATCTAATTATTGCTATAAACGAAAATGATGTACCTATTGCTTTTATGGGAATTCAGGAAAGAAAGCTTGAAATGTTATTTATAAAAAATAGTGATAGAAAAAAAGGATTAGGCAAACAATTATTAAATTATGGCATAGAAAAATATAATGTAAATGAATTAGCAGTTAATGAGGACAACCCTGAAGCAAGAGGTTTTTATGAACACATGGGATTTCAAGTTTATAGGAGAAATGAATTAGATGATCAAGGAAGGCCGTACCCAGTTTTGTATATGAGACTGTAAAAATGAAAAGAAAAATGAGTGGGAGGATTGTATGGAAACAAAAATTGTACTGACTGGAATACTAAAAGATCATGATTTATTTTTAGTTGTGCAAAGGAGTCATGATGATGATTTATTTCCTGGAACATGGGAATTTCCTGGTGGTCATCTAGAAGAAGGAGAAACTTTAAAACAAGGTTTAATGCGAGAATTAAAAGAGGAAATTGGATTTGAGGGAACTTTTGAACCTATAATTACGCATTATACAGACGAAATTACAGAAAATAAGAACTGTTTTATTCATGAGATAGAGATTGATTTTGTGATCCCTGTTGAAAAAGAAAAAGTTCAAGTGAAATTAAGTGATGAACATATTGATTTTAAATGGGTAAAAAAAGATTCGTCCCTACTAGATGATTTTATTCGAGCAAAGCTTACAAATTTGTAAATGGAAACAGTTATAAAAAGACTGTTTTTTTTATTTTTTATAAAACATTTCGATAAGTATAAATTTATGGTATATAATATATGTTAGAGGAGGATATATGCTAGAGTTAAAAAAGATTAAAAAGAGTTATAAAACAGGAGATTTTGTTCAACATGCTTTAAAAGATGTGAGTGTAAAGTTTAGAAAATGTGAATTTGTTGCTATTTTAGGAAGCAGTGGTAGTGGTAAAACAACACTTTTAAATATTCTTGGTGGGTTGGATCGATATGATCAAGGGGATTTGATTATCAATGATAAGAGTACCAAGCGTTTTAAAGATGTAGAATGGGATTATTATCGAAACAATTGTGTTGGTTTTATTTTTCAATCTTATAATTTAATTAGTCATATTAGTGTTTTAGAAAATGTAGAGATGGCCTTAATACTTAGTGGCTATAAAAAGAAGGATCGTCGTCAAAAAGCTTTGCAAGCTTTGGATCGTGTTGGTCTTAAGGATCATGCTCATAAAAGACCAAATCAACTTTCTGGTGGACAAATGCAGAGGGTTGCGATTGCTAGAGCTTTGGTCAATGATCCAGAGATTATTTTAGCAGATGAACCTACTGGTGCTTTAGATTCAAAGACAAGTATTCAAATTATGGATCTTATTAAGGAAATTGCAAAAGATAAACTTGTCATTATGGTTACGCATAATCCAAAGCTTGCAAATACGTATGCGAACCGTATTATTGAGCTTAAAGATGGAGAGATTATCAGTGATAGCAATCCGGTAAAAGAAAAGAAAGAGACAAAAGAAAAATTAACGGTTCGTAAAACAGTATTAAATTATATGTCTGCTTTAAAATTATCTTTTAATAATATTAAGACGAAAAAGGGAAGAACTTTTCTTACTTCTTTTGCAGCTTCTATTGGTATTATTGGTATTGCTTTGATTTTGTCTTTATCAAATGGTTTCCAAGGAAAAATTGATGAATATGAAGCAGATACTTTATCACAGATGCCTGTGACGATTAGTACGCAGGCGATGAATATCAATGAGGAGACCATGCAGCAAATGATGACGGGTCAAAGTGATCATGAAGAATATACAGATGAGAAAAAAATTTATCCAAGAGAAAATGATTTGGAAAGTATGATTCATATTAATAAGATTAGTGAAGAATATATTGATTATATTGAAAAAATGGATAAAGATAAATTAAATGCTATTGGTTATGAATATGGAACGACTTTAAATGTGGTAACGAAAAAAGCAGATGGGACATATGCTTTAGTACCTACAGCTACCAATTATAGTATGTCAACAACGACTATGACCGGTGTTATGGGGTGGATGTTATATCCAAATAGTATTCAGGGAAATAGCATATTAGAAAAGGATTATGATATTTTAGCAGGAGAAATTGATGAAGATACACCAGGTATTGTTTTAGCAGTCAATTCTAGAAATGAACTCGACAAAGCCACTTTGGAACAATTAGGATTTGATACGAGTGGTGATTTATCTTTTGAAGATATTTTAAATAAAGAATTGAAGGTTGTTCCAAATGATGTTTATTATAATGAGGTCAATGCTTATTTTGTTCCTGGTCAAGATTATGAGGCTATGTATGAAAGTGAAGAGGACATTACAATTTCTGTTCAAGCCATTGTACGTGGTAAAGAAGATAAAACGGCTTTGACACAATTTGGAATTTATTATAATTCAGCTTTAGTCGATGCAGTGATTGCTAAAAACAAGGAAAGTGTTATTGTTAAACGTCAACAGGAAGTGAATTATAATATATTAACAGGACAAGCGTTTGATGATTCGACTTCTACAGTTACGAAGGAAAGTGTATTAGGAGTATTAGGAGCTGAGGGTGTTCCTTCCATTATTTATTTATATCCTAAGGATTTTGAAACGAAAGATTATATTACGGATTATTTAGATGCTTATAATGATGGTAAAAAAGATACGGATCAAATCTTATATACAGATTATGCCGCTATGATTAGTTCTTTATCTGGAAGTATTATGGATGCGATTACTTATGTATTAATTGCTTTTTCATCTATATCTTTAATTGTTTCTTGTATTATGATTGCTATTATTACTTATATTTCCGTATTAGAGAGAACAAAAGAAATTGGAATTTTAAGAGCATTGGGTGCTAGAGGAATAGATATTACGCGTGTATTTAATGCAGAAACATTTATTATAGGTATTTGTAGTGGCGTTTTGGGAATTGTAATTGCCTATCTTTTAACTTTCCCAATCAACGTTTTAATAGAGAGTTTAACCGATCTTCCAAATGTCGCACAATTAAATCCGCTTCATGCTTTGATTTTGCTTATCATTAGTGTTTCACTAACTGTTTTAAGTGGATTTATTCCTTCGCGTATGGCTAGTAAGAAAGATCCAGTAGAAGCTTTAAGAACAGAATAATTTTAAAAGAATCAATTGCTGTTGATTCTTTTTCTTTGCTTGCTTTTTTTTAGGATACGTTTTATACTAATGCTAGTTCTTATAGAGTTACAGATTTTTAATAAATATTTTATAAAGGAGGATATATGCTAGAGTTAAAAGACATCTGTTTTAACAGAGATGGAAAAGTAATTTTAGATCATATTAGTTTTGTTTTAGATACAAATCTTTTTGTAGCGATTACAGGTCCAAATGGTTCTGGGAAAAGTACTCTTGCTAAAATTATTATGGGAATAGAAAAGCCTGATTCTGGAACAATTTTCTTTGATGGGAAAGATATTACCAATTTAAGTATTCATGAAAGAGCAAAGCTAGGAATTTCTTTTGCTTTTCAACAACCTGTTAAATTTAAAGGAATTACGGTTTATGATCTTTTAAAATTATCCGCAGGAAAAGATGTTTCTAAAAAAGACGTTTGTTTTATTTTAAAAAAAGTTGGATTATGTGCGGATGCTTATATAGATCGAGAATTGAATTCTTCTTTATCTGGTGGTGAGTTAAAAAGAATTGAAATTGCTACGGTTTTATTACGTAAGGGAAAATTGACTATTTTTGATGAACCAGAAGCTGGAATTGATTTATGGAGTTTTAATCATTTGATTGATGTATTTAAAAATTATCAAAAAAGAGAAAATACAATTACTCTAATTATTACACATCAAGAACGTATTTTAAATATTGCGGATCAAATTCTTTTGTTAAAAGATGGAAAAATTGCTTATTTTGGTCCTAAGAATCAGATTATGGATCAATTGTATCAAGATTGTAACTGTCCATTCATGGAAGGGGGTTGTGATTATGAATGTAGAGGATAAAGAATTATTAGAAAAAGTATCGGATACAAAAGATTTTCAATCTATGGCTTATAATATTCGAAAAGATGGAAAAGCAGTTGAAAGAAAAATTACAGAAGACGTATCAATTGTTAATAAAGAAGATGGTAGTGGAATTGATATTTATATCAAAGAAAGTGCTAAAAATGCTTTTGTTTATATACCTGTACTTCTTACAAAAAGTGGTTTGGAAGATGTTGTTTATAATGATTTTCATATTGGAAAAAATGCACAGGCTATTATTATGGCAGGGTGTGCCATTCGTAACAACGCAAACAAAAATTCACGCCATCAAGGCATTCATCGCTTTTATTTAGAAGAGGATAGTAAAGTAAAGTATATTGAGAAGCATTATGGGGAAGGACATGGAAGTGGTCATAAAGTATTGGATCCGATTACTGAACTTTATTTAGGAAAGAACTCAACTATGGATATGGATACGGTTCAAATTAAGGGTGTTGATTCTACAGTTCGTATGACAAAAGCTGTTTTAGAAGAAAAAGCAACATTAACGATTTCTGAAAAAATTATGACAGCTGAAGAACAGTATGCGAAAACAGAATTTGAAGTCGATTTGAAGGGAAAGGATTCTAGTGCACATGTAACTTCCCGTTCTGTAGCTACAGAGCATTCTCACCAACTGTTTATTTCTAGATTAAATGGTTATAATCAATGCTATGGGCATGTAGAGTGTGATGCGATTTTAAAAGATGAAGGCACGGTACAAGCAATTCCTGAAGTGAATGCACAGCATATTGATGCTAGGTTAATTCATGAGGCAACTATTGGAAAGATTGCTGGAGAACAATTAACAAAGCTTATGACATTAGGTTTAACAGAAGCGCAAGCCGAAGAACAAATTATCAATGGATTTTTAAAATAAATTCATTGATTTTTTTCTTTATTCTACATTTTCCTCATTATGGATGTGGCATGATATACAAAAGGAGGAAAATATGGAGGATAAATTATTACATGAAAAAAAGAGTGGTTGGTTACAAGTAGATGATACCAAGATAAATGAAATTTTTAATTTTGGTTATAGTTACATTGATTTTTTAAATCAGGCCAAAACAGAAAGAGAAGCTGCAGAATTTATTGTTGAAGCTTTAGAAAATAGTGGTTTTCAAAATATCGATTTGATGGGACACTTGCATTATGGGGATAAAGTGTATATGATGAATCGAGATAAAAGTGTTTATGCCGCTATTATTGGGCATGGAAGTATTACAGAAGGTGTGAATATGGTAGGAGCACATATTGATTCGCCAAGGCTTGATTTAAAACCAAATCCTTTATACGAGGATGTTCATTTGGCCTTGTTTAAAACGCATTATTATGGCGGAATAAAAAAATATCAATGGACGACCACTCCTCTTGCTTTGCATGGCGTTGTTGCCAAAACAAATGGCGAAAAAATTACAATTTCCATTGGAGAAGAAGAAGGAGATCCGGTGTTTACCATTACGGATTTGCTTCCACATTTGGCTATCAAGCAAAGAGAAAAAAAGTTGGAAGATGCGATTGAAGGAGAAGGGTTAAATGTACTGGTAGGTTCTATTCCCAACGATGCAAAAGAGGAAGCAGTAAAAGCAAATATTATGCATATTCTTCATGAAAAATATGGAATGAAAGAAATCGATTTTTGTTCTTCGGAGTTTGAAATTGTACCGGCGTTTAAAGCAAGACATTTAGGATTTGATCAAAGTATGGTGGGTTCTTATGGACAAGATGATCGAGTATGTGCTTATACAACTTTACAAGCCTTATTACATGCTGATATAGGAGAACATACAGCAGTTGCCATATTTGCTGATAAAGAAGAAATTGGCAGCGTGGGAAATACAGGAATGTACTCTGAAATGTTTGATTATTTTATGTATGAATTATTAGATAAAAAAGGAGAAAACACACCAAGTGCATTAAATAGAACGTATTGCAATTCTATGATGTTATCCGCAGATGTAGGAACTGGAATTGATCCAAATTATCAAGAGGCTTCTGAGGCAAACAATGCTTCTTATATTGGTTATGGAGTAGAACTCAATAAGTATACAGGATCACGTGGAAAATCAGGAGCAAGTGATGCGAGTGCTGAATTTGTGGCTTACGTACGAGAAATCTTTGAAAGCCATCATATTCCATATCAAGTGTCTGAACTTGGGAAAGTGGATTTAGGCGGAGGCGGAACCATTGCCTTTATCTTAGCTAATAAAGGAGTGGATGTAATCGATTGTGGGGTACCTGTTCTTTCTATGCATTCTCCTTTTGAAGTAACAAGTAAGTATGATATCTACTCGGCTTATGAGGCTTATAAGGCTTTTTTTGAAGAATAGAAATACTTAAGTTGGTATTTCTTTTTTTCTTATGTTATATTAGATGTGGTGGTTTTATGGAAAAACTAAAATATGATCCTGTTACAAAAGAAAATAGAAATATTGCTTTTTCTATTCAAAAAACGCTTTGGCCTGATGATCCGGACTATTATTATTTTGTGGAGAAAAGTGAGAATAATAAGGTGGATAATGTTGCGTTTTTAGTTCGATTAGGAAAAGAGTATATAGGAATTACAGGTGTAGAAGTGGATGATGATCCAGAGTCTATTTGGCTCGGATGGTTTGGCATATTAGAGCCATTTCGAAGAAATGGTTATGAAAAACAAATTTTGTTAGATACAATAGAATATTGTAGGAGATTAAATAAGTATGAATATTTCAGATTAGATACGACTTATTGAAAAAACAGATCTGCTTTATACTTATATGATGAGGTAATGACTTTTAAGGAAAGTTATACGAAAGAGGATTCTGAGGATATAAAACACAATTATTTGATTTATACATACAGTTTTCATGGTAAAAAGAAATTATGGAACAACCGTTATTTAGGATTGAATACATATTATGAAAAGTGTAAAGAACAAACGCCTAAATTCTGATTATTTTCTTCTTTTGGTTTATTTATAATTTTTAGTGTTATAATTAAATTATAGATAATAGAAAGGAGATTTTTTATGGAAAAGTATAGGGTAGTACAGTATGGTTGTGGTAAGATGAGTAAATATATTATGCGTTATATTTACGAAAATGGATCTGAAATTGTAGGAGCTATTGATATAAACCCAGATATCATTGGTAAGGATATTTCTTGTGTCATAGGAGGAGAAGAGAAGGGCGTAACAATTACGGATGTGAAAGATGCGAAAGCATTATTAGAAAGTGTAAAACCAGATATTTGTATTGTTACAACTATGAGTTTGATGCAGGATGTGAAAGAGGCATTGCTTCTTTGTGCATCTCTTGGAATCAATGCAATCACGACTTGTGAAGAGGCATTTTATCCAATGAATTCTAATCCTAATTTAACAAATAAGATTGATACATTAGCCAAAGAAAATAATTGTACAATTACAGGTAGTGGTTATCAAGATGCTTTTTGGGGAAATTTAATTACGACATTAATAGGTTCAAGTCATAATATTACGAAGATAAAAGGTAGTTCTTCTTACAATGTAGAAGATTATGGTATTGCTCTTGCTAAAGCTCATGGAGCAGGACTTACTAAGGAAGAATTTGAAAAGCAAGTAGCAAGTGCGGATGAAATCAGTGATGAAGAAAGACAAAAGGTTATTGCAAGTGGAAATTATGCTCCATCCTATATGTGGAATGTGAATGGTTGGTTATGTGATAAGTTAGGCTTAACTATAGTGAGTCAAAGACAAAAATGCGTTCCTCAATTCAATGATTATGATATTGAATCGAGTACATTAGGAATGACTGTTAAAGCAGGAATGGCTACTGGTATGAGTGCTGTTGTAACAACAGAAACAAAAGAGGGCATTACCTTAGAAACAGAATGCATTGGAAAAGTATATAATAAAGATGAGTTTGACAGAAATGAATGGACCATCTATGGTGAACCAGATACAACTTTAGTGATTGATAAACCAGACACAGTAAGATTAACATGTTCGGCTATTGTGAATAGAATTCCAGATGTTTTAAAAGCAGAATCAGGATTTGTTCCTACTTCTCGAATGGGAGAATTAAAGTATACATTTAGGACGAAATAGATAAAAACAGTATTGATATAGATACTGTTTTTTATTTATGCTATGATAGAAGTGGTGAAGAATATGGCATATAAGTTTTTAAAAGATAAGTTGGTCTGTATTCTAAAGGAACAGATCGTTGGAGAAGTTGATTTTTCGGTTGTGAATGAAACGCTTATAGAAGTGCATCGTGTTTTTGTATTACCAGAGTTTAGAGGTCAGAAAATTGCGCAAGGTCTTATGGAACAATTATGTAAATTTGCTTCGGCAAATCAGAAGCAAATCAAACCTCTATGTTCTTATGCACAATACTGGTTTGCTCATAATCAAACGTATACTTCTTAAAAATACAAAAGAACAAGTTTTTTTCTACTTGTTCTTTTTAATTTTTAATATTCTTAGGGCATTTAATATTGCTAATATGGATACTCCTACATCTGCAAAAACGGCTGCCCACATCGTAGCAATTCCGATGGCGCTAAGGAGTAAGACGGCAATTTTAATAGCGATGGCAAAAACAATGTTTTCTTTTACGATTTTCATTGTTTTTTTACTGATTTGGATAGCATCTGCAATTTTAGAAGGTTCATCGGTCATAATCACAATATCAGCGGCCTCAATTGCAGCATCACTTCCAAGGCCTCCCATGGCTACGCCAATATCAGATAAAGCAAGGACAGGTGCATCGTTAATACCATCTCCGATAAAAATGAGTTTTCCATTTGTAGATTTTTCTTTCATCAATTTTTCGACTTTCTCTACTTTTTCTTGTGGTAAAAGCTCTGCATAGTAAGCATCTAAATGCAATTCTTTACTGACTTGTTTACTGATTTCGCTTCGATCCCCCGTTAACAGGACTATTTTCTTAACATTATTATTTTTGAATGCTTTTACTGCTTTATAGGCATCTTCTTTAATTTTATCGGCTATAACAACAGTACCACAAAATGACTTGTTAATAGCTACATAAAGGATAGTACCTATATCTTTATTTTTTTGATAATCAATTTTATATTCTTCCATTAATTTTTCGTTACCTACTAGGATATCTTTATTATCCACATGAGCTATAATGCCTTTCCCTTTTACTTCTTTTGTTTTTGTTACTATTTTTTCATTTATCTTTTTTCCATAAGCTTCTTTAATGGATAAAGCAATAGGATGATTTGAAAAGGCTTCTGCGGAGGCTGTATATTTTAATAATTCTTCATCGGAGTAATTCATCGAATTTATTTTTTGTACTTTAAATATACCTTCTGTAAGAGTTCCTGTTTTATCACAAACAACAATTTCTGTATTTGCAAGTGCCTCTAAATAATTGCTTCCTTTGATTAAAACCCCTATTTTGGAAGCAGCACCTATTCCTCCAAAGAAACTTAATGGTATAGATATTACAAGAGCACATGGACAAGAGACAACTAAAAAAGATAAAGCTCGATAAATCCATTCATGAAAAGTGGCTTCTTTTAGAATAAGTGGGGGAAAAATGGCTAGAACAATCGCAATAATAACTACAATTGGTGTATAGTATTTGGCAAATTTACTGATAAAGTTTTCTGATTTTGATTTTCTATTACTGGCGTTTTCGACTAAATCTAAAATTTTACTTACAGTTGATTCACTAAATTCTTTGGTTACTTTTACTTTTAAAGTACTTTCATTATTAATGCATCCACTTAATACTTCATCGCCTATGTTGATACTTTTTGGAATGGCTTCACCAGTTAGAGCAAGCGTATTAAGTGTTGAACTTCCTTCTATAACAGTTCCATCTAAGGGGATTTTTTCCCCTGGTTTGATAAGTATAATATCTCCTGTATGAACTGTAGTTGGATCAACTCTTTCTGTTTTTTCTTTATGGTATATATTGGCATAATCGGGTCGAATATCCATAAGAGTGGCAATAGATTTTCTGGATTTATCCACGGCATAGCTTTGAAAGAATTCTCCAACTTGATAAAACAACATCACAGCAACCGCTTCTGGGAATTCACCTATTAAAAAAGCCCCAATCGTTGCGATAGTCATTAAAAAGTTTTCATCAAATATCTTACCTCTCGTTATATTTCGAATGGCTTTTAAAAGAATATCGTAACCTACAATAATATAAGAGAACATAAATAAGACATTATTTATCATCGTATTGTTTTGTTTAAAGACTAAAGCAAATATAAATAAGATAAGAGAAACGAGAATACAAATTCGTTTTTTCTTCATTTTTTTCGTCATAAATTACACTTCCTCTATACTGACATCTGGTTCTTCTTTTTTTATTATTTTTTTTATTTGTTTTAGTACTTCACTTTTATGATCTTCTTGACAAGAAAAAGTTAATTTTTCAGTTATAAAACTAATGCTTACATTGCTGATATTTCCAATTTTTTTTAAATGATCTTCTAATTCATTGGCACAAGCGGCACAATCCAATCCTTCTATTTTATATTTATATGTTTGCATGTTCTTCATTCCTTTCTTAATTTTTATGATTGATATGTTCAAGACCAATTTCAAATAATTTTACAATATGATCATCATCTAAAGTGTAATATACTTCTTTCCCACTTCGGCGACATTTTACAATTCCACTTCTTCTAAGCACAGCTAATTGATGGGATATTGATGATTTGGTCATATTTAAAACATTCGCTAAATCACAAACACACATTTCATCTTGATCTAAGGCAAACAAGATTCTACATCTCGTTGTATCTCCAATTAATTTAAATAAATTTGCCAAATGATTAAAAGTATTTTCGTTTGGCATTTTTTTAATTACTTTATCCACAGCTTCCTGGTGAATGATGTTGCAATCACAAGAAAATTCGTTTCTACTCATGGTTTCACTTCCTTATTTATAGCTTATTCTTTTTAGTTGAATATATACTCAACTATTACTAGTATAGTTGAATATTTATTCAATTGTCAAGATAAAATTAAATTTTTTTGCATTGGTAAGTCGTTTTATGTCAAATTAATAGAATTCGTCTTCTATTTCTTGCAAATTTTTCATTATTATGCTATCGTTGTTATGGTAGAAGGAGTTTGAATAGAACTTACTTTCCAAATTAGTCATAAAGGAGGTGTAAGAATGAGTGGAGAAAGAAAATCAAGAAATGTAATTATCGGAATGTTGTGTGCAATTATTTTAATGATGGGTGTAGGTTTTGCAGCCTCTTTATCAAGTATTTTAAAGATTAATGGTAATGCTGAAATTACAGGTACATGGAATGTAAAAATTACGGGTATTACTTCTACAGATACAACTGGAAAAGCTTCTGCTGGTAGCCCTTCTTTTACTGCAACAACAGCAACTTTTAATACAACATTAGTTGAACCAGGAGATTCTGCTACTTATCAAGTTACAGTAAGAAATGATGGAAATATCCCAGCTTTATTGGATGATGTTCAAGAAGTTTTAACTGGAGCTTCTAATGACGCTATTGTATATAGCTATGGAGAATCAAACCCTGAAGATGGTGCTAAATTAGGCGCTGGGCAAACACATACATTTGAAGTTACAGTTACTTATCCTGATACAGCAGTAGGAGAAAATGCTCCTACAGAAGGAGAACTTACAAACAATTTAACTTTGACATTAACTTATGTTCAGGATACAACTGCATAATAAATCATAAAGAGGAGAGATGAACATGTTAAAGCTAAATTTTAAAACTGCGATATTATTATTTATACTCTTTCTTTATACATGTTTGTCTCCTTTTTTATTAAATTGGAATTCTTCTTTTTACTTTAATTATTTAAATCCTATTTTTTGGTTTGTATTTCTAATCATTGGGATCTTATTTTTTCGAAATGATTATTGCCGAAAAAAATATAAATATGATTTTATTCAAATTGTAATTATATCTGTAATAATATATTTAATTCTTTTTTATACAGCTGGATTAATAACAGGGTACACTCGACTTCCATATGCAAGAACAGTTACTGGTGTTTTAAAGAATATATTACAATATGTTTTTCCTATTGTATCTATGGAGTATTTAAGACAATGTTTTATTAATCGAAGTGGGAAAAATAAAATTTTATTAATTATTATTACAGGTATATTTGCTGCAATCAATATAACATTACAAACTTATAATTTTTCTATTGTTGTAGTGGATGATGTATTTGATTTGTTGTTTTCAATTGTTATACCTGAAATTGCAAAAAGTATGCTTCTTAGTTATTTAACATATCGTTCTGATTTTGTGGCTTCTTTGATCTATGCCATTGTACCCGCTATGCTAATGTATATCATTCCAATTCTTCCAGATTTAAATTGGTTTTTAGATGGAAGCTTGCAGTTGATACTCGCATTTGTCGTTTACTTTGTTTGCAATCAGTTTTATGTAAGTAAGTATGAGATAAAAACAAAAAGAAAAAAGGTATATATCTCTTTATTACCGCTCTTGGTTATTGTAATTCCTATTATTATTCTTATATCCGGTGTTTTCAAATACCAATTATTGGCCGTATTAACCAATAGTATGAAACCGGTTTATAGTAGGGGAGATGCTATTTTAATAGAACATTTGGATGAGGATGAAAAACAGGATTTAAAAGAAGGAGATATTATTGTATTTATTTACCATGATCGTAGAGTATTACATAGAATTGTAGAGATTGATGAGTCTATATCTGGAGTTAGAACGTATAAGACGAAAGGGGATAATTTAGAAACAGAGGATGCTTGGGTAATAAAAGATCAAGATATTGAAGGCAAATATATTGCAACTGTGCCTAAGATCGGTTATCCTTCTGTTTGGATTAGTGAATTTACCATGGAATAAATAAGAGGGGATGACAAAGATGAAAGAAAACCGTACTTTTATCAAGGAAAAACCGAAGACTATTTTGACAACAACATTGGCTATTGTTATTTTGGCACTTTCTTTTTGTTTTGTGTCTTCTAGTTTGAATATAAATGTTGTTCAAAATAAGCCAATTTTTACTTATAATGAGTCTAGCAATGTAGATTACAATGTTTCTTTAAAGAAAAATGATTATTTTGATGAAGATATACTCCCTTCAGGGGAACAATACATTACTTCCATCATAGATAAAGTTCATATTGATTATAATTATGATTTTTCTGCGACAGATCAATTTGTAGGAACCTATTCTTATCGAATTTATGCAAAAGTAAGTGCGGATTATAATGTAGATACTAATACAGCTAAACAAGTATGGTCTAAGGAGTATGATCTTGTTAAGAAACAAGAAAAGAAAGTCGATGATAAAGCAACTTTTGCTATTGATGAGCAAGTGGATGTTAACTATGATACTTATAATAAGATTATAAATGATTTTAAGAGAGATTATATGTTAGCAGTGAATGCTAAAGTGGATGTAATTATGGATGTTAATTTTAATATTACTTATAAGGATCGTAAAGTAAAAGATTCCGCTTCTTTAGTTACTTCTATTCCACTTTCTGAACAAACTATTGAAATTAGTGAGGATTATAAAGCAAATGATCAAGGAGATATCACTCAAAGCTCTGTTATAAAAAGATTTAATAACGTTTTTGTGTTTATCTTAGGAATTGTATTTGCAATTCTTGGAATTATCATACTTATTAAACAGTGGAAGAAGATTATTGAGGAAGATAAAAAACAAAGCCAATATATCAAAAAGTTAAAGAAGTATTTACACGATTATGGAGATATTATTGCAACTTCTAAAGAAGTACCAAAAACCAAGGGACTTAATGTCATTGAAGTAGTAAAATTTGAGGATATGGTAAATGCACAAGACGATTTACGAGTTCCGATCATTTTCTGTGAAACTAAGAAAAACCAAGAAGGAAAATTTTTCTTAATCAGTCAAGATTGTATCTATTGTTATACTCTTAGTGAGGAAATCACTAAAGGAGGTAAACATGACAATAAAAAAGAAGACAAAGAATAAAAAAACATTTTCCAAAACGAATATAATTTTAACTATAAGCGTTTTGGTTATTTTGGTATTCATGGCTTCTGGATATGCTTTGTTAAATACAAAGTTAACAATTGGTGGAAAAGGGAAATTAGATATTCCAGAGTATAAGATTTTCGTTAGTGATGTAAAAGTGGCTTCTACTTCTAATGGAGGGTATCAAACTTCAACACCTACTTTTACAGACAATGAAGTAGCTTTATACAATACTTTGCCAAATGGAAATTCGAGTGTCGTGTATGATGTAACAATTCAAAATACAGGGGCAAGTGATGCGGTTGTTGATTATATATATGTTTCTAGTGGAGATGCAATTAAATATAGAATTATAGGTGTTTCACCACAAGAGACTATTAAAGGGTTATCCAATACAACGGTGCAAATTGAAGTGTTATATAGTGAAAATGCTAGTGTCGTAAATGAGAGTCAACCATTAATGATTAATTTTCGATTTTTAAAGAAAACGGATTCTTATTCCAATCAATGTACTTTAAATTGGGATGGTTCCTCGAGTAGTGAACCGATTGCAGTAGATATTTATGGGAAATCTTATTATCAAATTACCAATGCGAATGAATTGAATTGGTTTAAGAATCAAGTCGATTCTGGAAACACTTCGATTAATGCTATTTTAGATAATGATATTTGTATGAATGGGCATTCTTTTTCGATGGCAAACAATCAAGCATACACGGGAACTTTTGATGGGCAAAATCGTACAATTGAGGGACTTTCTTATTCAAGAGATGTAGAACTGGATGGTGATTTTACATACAACTCCGCTTTATTTCTTCAAAATGCCGGTGTAATCAAGAATTTAAATGTTGCTGGAAATATTTATAATATGAGTGTTGTTGCAACTTCTACAGCGAATTCTTATTCTTACGGGTATAATTATTTAAGTGGAATTGTAGCAAATAATTCTGGGGTGATTGAAAATAGTTCTTATTCAGGAACGATTACCGCTAATGAACATGCACAAGTGAATTGTTCAGTAGCGCAAGCTCATAATTATACGTATGTTGGAGGGATTGCTGCTAATAATAGTGGAGTTATTCGAGGGTGCGTAAACCGTGCTACATTTAGTTTAACAGGATATGCCACTTATTCTACTTGCAATATATATACTAGAGAAGTTCATATTACTAGTGGTGGAATTGCAGGGATAAATTCTGGTTTTATCAGTGATTCTTATAATCAAGCGAAAATGGATGCGAATGGTTCTATGCGTTCAACTACACGTAGTCTTTATGTTGGATTAATCGGTGGTGTTTCTGGTTCTAATGAAAAACAGTGCCAAGATTCTTATAATTCGGGTGCTATTTCACAAACACTTTCTGGAAATACAGAGGGTTCTGCTTTTGGTGTGATTGGTGTAAATACAGGAACGATCCAAAATGTGTATTTTTTATCAGGTACTGCCAATAATGGTATTGGTACAGAGGTTAATGCTGGTGATTTAACCAATTTAAATATAACATTGAGTCGTGCTTTTTTGAAATCGGCAAATTATCCAAAATTGTTTTGGGAATTATAAAATGGACACAGTTATTTGACTGTGTTCTTTTTATAAAAGGATTCTATTTTTCTTTGTCAAAAAGTATGTATATTTTTAATTTTTTTTATGATAAGTTTGTGTATTTGGTTGTAATCTTTTTTATAAAATGTTATTATATAAAAAGAATAGAGGGTGTTAGAGGTGGATGCGATTTTAAACTTTTTTACTGACACTTTAAGTGGTTATGTTTATGTAATTACTACAATAATTTCTATTGTGATCATATTAGGAATTATTGGCTTTTTATCTGAAAGAAAATTTAATTTAGAAAATAATGGAATATTAACAAAAACGTATCATAATGAAAATGAAGATGAAATTATTTTAGGAGATCAAACTTTATATGATAAAAAGGAAGAAGTTCTTGCGCATTCTACTTACATTCCTAATATGAATACAGCCTCTTCTGTTGCTTCACCTTCTTCTAACGATGCACCTAAAAATACGAATTCTAAAGATGAAGTGATTTAATTGAAATTTGATAAATTTGATAAGCATGATATAATAAGTTAAAGGAGTGTTTTTATGACATTAGCAAATATTTTAAATATAGTGAAAAAAATTGTGGATATCGCTATTGTATGGGTGATGATCTATTATATTTTTAAAAATATAAAAAACAATGTAAAGATTAGTTTATTGTTTAAAGGTGTAATTATTATTTTGGTTTTAAAATTATTAAGTGAGTTTTTTGGACTTACAACGGTAGGTTTATTATTAGAATATGTAATTATGTGGGGACCTTTGGCCTTAATTATTATTTTTCAACCTGAAATTCGAGGTATATTGGAACAATTAGGGAAAAGTCAGTTGTTAGGTAGACATAAGGTTCTTACAGTTGATGAAAGAGAAAAAGTTGTTTATGAAATGATGCAGGCTTTAGAATATATGAAGAAAGCTAAAATTGGTGCTTTAATTGTTATTGAACGTGATGTAAGTTTATCGGATTATATTAGCAAGGCTAAGAATTTGTATGCTGATTTAACATCAGAATTATTAATTTCAATCTTTTTCCCAAATAATCCGTTGCATGATGGTGGTGTGATTATTCAAGGAGATCGTATTTCTTGTGCTGGAGCGGTATTTCCTACAAGTAACAATGTAAAGGGAAGAAAAACATTGGGAACTAGACATAGAGCGGCTATTGGAATTAGTGAGGAAACCGATGCAATTGTTGTAGTCGTTTCAGAGGAAACAGGAAAATTATCCATTGCATTAAAAGGCGAATTATTCTACAATTTAACTCTTGATGAGGTAAGGATGATGTTAATTGATGAATTAAAACCTACTCAGGATTTAGAGTATTCAAATGAAATGGAAGAGGAAGAGATATATGAAGAAAATAATTAATAAAATTGGTTTGGGTATTTTAAGCGCTTTTAAAGCCATTTATCGTTTTATAGATAAAATTATTATTACCCCTTTAGCTAAGATTTTTGTACGATATATGGATTCTAAAAAGGGAACAAATGGACTCTTTGATCGCTTACTAAATAATAAACAGTTCTTAATCGTATTTTCTTTAGCAATTGCTTTACTCGTTTTCTTTTTAATCGATCGAGAGACGATTACGTTATTGGATAATTCTGCAGAAGTTTTATATGGACAGAAAGTAACAGCAATTTATAATGAAGAGGCTTATGTAGTGGATGGTCTTCCGGAAACTGTAGATATTACTTTAATTGGACGAAAGTCCGATGTATATTTGGCAAAGCAATATCCAACACAAGAAGTTTCTGTAGATTTAAGTGATTTGGGTCCAGGAAGTCATACTGTACAATTGAAATATTCTCAAGATGTTGCGTCAGTTGATTATAAGTTGGATCCATCTACTGCTTCTATTGTGATTTATGAGAAACAATCTAAACAAATGACATTATCTTATGATATTTTACATGAAGATTCTTTAAATGAAAAATTACAAATTACAGATGTAGAATTATCAAGTAGTGAAGTTGTTATTAAAAGTGCTGAATATCGTTTAGAACAAGTAGCGTCTATTAAAGCTTTAGTGGATGTAAATAATATGAAATCGCCAACTGCAGGAGAGACCGTATTAGAAGATGTTCCGCTTGTGGCATATGATTCAGATGGAAATGTAGTTGATGTTGAAATTGTTCCTAAAAAAGTGGATGCAACGATTACAATTGAATCACCATCAAAGACAGTGCCTATTGAATATATTCCAGATGGTACATTGGCGTTTGGTAAGGGTATTGAAAGTATTCGCTCAGATACCAATACCGTTGTAATTTATGGACCACAAGATGCTCTTGAAAAAATTGACTCTATTCCAGTTAAACTTGATGTTAAAGGTTTAGCGGTAGATAAGGAATTTAATGTTACTATCGATCGACCAAAAGGAATAAAGACATTGAGTATAAGCAAAGCAAAAGTAAGTGTAACTGTTGGTGATTTAGCAGATTCTCTAACGCTTGATGATATTTATATAGAGACACGGAATTTGGCTTCTGGATTAAAAGTACAAGCTTCTTCTAAAGAAGACAGTCAAGTTTCTGTTGTTGTTAGTGGTACGAAATCAGTACTGGATAATATTGAAGCTTCTTCTGTTAGCGCTTATATTGATTTAGAAGGTCTTGGTGTAGGAACGCATGAAGTCGAAGTTAAAGTTACGGGTACAGATGTTCGTGCTACTTATGAACCAAAAGTAACAAAAGTTAAAGTTAATATTTTAGAAAAATAAAAAAAGAGTAAATCATTACTCTTTTTTTGCTAGTTTTTTATCAACGATTCCGTATTCTAAGGCTTCGTCTGCAGTTAAAAAATTATCTCTTTCGGTATCTCGTTCAATTGTTTTGATGTTTTTCTTTGTGTTTTTTGCTAATATTTTATTTAGTTTTTCTTTTAGTTTTAAAATTCTTTCTGCTGCGATTTTTATTTCAGTGGCTTGCCCTTTAGCGCCTCCTAGAGGTTGATGAATCATAACTTCAGCATTTGGTAAGATGTAACGTTTTCCTTTTTTACCACTGGATAATAGGAAAGCAGCCATAGAAGCGGCCATACCAATACAGATGGTAGAAACATCACTTTTAATAAAATTCATGGTATCGTATATAGCCATACCGGCTGTGATGGAACCGCCAGGGGAATTGATATAAAGATTAATATTACTGTGATTAATTGAATCTAAATATAGAAGCTCGGCAACAACGCAATTTGCATTGGCATCGTCGATTTCACCACTTAATAGAATGATTCGATCTTTTAATAGTCTAGAATAGATATCATAACTTCTTTCTATATTGTTTTCTTTGTCAATAATTATTGGCGTTATATTCATTTTATCACCTATAATTATAATAGTTTAATATTCTTTAATTTATACATAATAAAATGAATTTCTTATGGTATAATGATAATAGGTGATACGATGGACGATATAAGAATAAAAGTAATGGGGAAGGAACAAACAATACAAAAGGGGACTACTCTTTTGGAGTTATCAAAACAATTTGCATCTGAATTTCATTTTGCGATATTAGGAGCTTTTGTAAACAATACTATAAAAGAACTTGATTATGCTATTCATAAGCCTTGTGAAATTTCTTTTTTTGATTTAACAGAGAAAATGGGAAATTTGATGTATACGCATGCTTTAATTTATGAGTGTATATTGGCTATAAAAAGAATGTTTGGAAGAGATAAGGATGTTTATGTAGAGCATTCAATTGATAAAGGAATCTATATGACAACCAATTTTGATATTAATGAGGAAACCATGTTCCAACTGGAGCAGGAAATGCATAAGATTACAGAAGAAAATCTTCCTATTAAAAAAGTAAATACATTAAGAATTGATGCAATTAAATATTTTGAAAGTATTGGGGATTTTTCAAAATCTAGAATGCTTAAATATAATACCAATACTTATATTTCTTTATATAAACTTGGCGGTTATTATGATTATTTTTTTACAGCTATGCCTATAGAGACCTCATGTTTAACACATTTTGAACTTACTTGTGTGGAGGGTAGAGGTTTTGTTTTACGTTTTCCTACTGTACATACAGAATATATAAAAGAATATCGACATCATGAAGCTATTTTCCATGTTTATAAGGATTATAGGAAATGGCAAAAAACCATAGGCGTAGAAAATGTTTCGGATTTAAATCAATTAATTGGCGATGGTAAGATTAATGATTTGATTCGTATGGATGAAGTGGTACAGAATACTAAATTATTAGATCTTGCAAAAAAGATTAGTGATGAAAGAGGAAAGATTCGTATTGTATTAATTGCTGGTCCTTCTTCATCTGGAAAAACCACAACGACCAATAAATTATGTATGTATTTAAGTAATTATGGATTAACACCAAAAATGTTGTCTTTGGATGATTATTTTAAAGATCGTAAGGATACTCCAAAAAAAGAAGATGGAAGTTATGATTTTGAAAGTTTAGAGGCGGTGGATATTGATTTGTTTGATCAACACGTTTCTAAGTTGCTTCAAGGAGAGAATGTTTTAGTTCCTACTTTTAATTTTAAGCAAGCGAAGAAAGAATTTAATAAAGAAATGATATTAGATAAAGATGATATTCTACTTATTGAAGGAATTCATTGTTTAAATACAAAATTATTGCCATCGATTCCTGATGAAAATAAATTTAAAATTTATTTATCTCCTTTTACGAAAATTAACTTGGATTCACATAATCGATTCTCTACTTCAGATAATCGTATGTTACGAAGAATTGTAAGAGATAATCGTACAAGAGGAACAGATGTAGAAGGATCTTTGGCAAGATGGGAAAGTGTAAGAGATGGGGAGGAGAAAAACATTTTTCCTTATCAAGATAATGCGGATTATGTTTTTAACACGGCTTTCCTTTATGAACTTGGCGTTTTAAGAACGTATGTGGAACCTCTTTTGTACTCTGTCGATGAAGATTCTAAGTATTATGAAGAAGCTAAAAGACTATTAAATTTGATTCGTGTTTTTTTACCAATTCCATCAGAAGCAATTCCAGATGACTCTATTTTAAGAGAATTTATTGGAGGGAGTTGTTTTAATTCCTAATTTAGTGGTAAAATAAATGTATAAGTAAAATAGAAAGGAATGATAAAATGATAAGAGTAGCCATAAATGGTTTTGGCCGTATCGGACGATTGGTTTTTCGTTTAATGGAGGAAGATCAAGATTTAGAGGTCGTAGCGATTAATGATTTAACCGACGCAAGACAACTTGCGCATTTACTTAAATATGATACCAATCATAGAAGATATAGAGTGGATGAAATTAGTTATGACGAAGATGAAATTATTATAGGAGAAAGAAGAATAAAAGTTTATTCTGAAAAAGATCCTGCTATGCTTCCATGGAAGGATTTAAACATTGATGTTGTATTTGAATGTACAGGATTATTTACTGCAAAAGATAAAGCTTATGCTCATATTCAAGCAGGAGCTAAGAAGGTAATTATTTCTGCGCCTGCTAAAGGTGATGTAAAAACTATTGTATATAATGTAAATCAAGATACATTAGATGGTAGTGAAGAGATTATTTCTGCTGCATCTTGTACTACAAATTGCTTAGCACCAGTGCTTCATGTTTTAGATAATACTTTTGGTATTGAAAAAGGGTATATGACAACAGTACATGCCTATACGAATGATCAGGTTACACTTGATGTTGCTCATAAAAAAGATATTAATGAGCGTCGTGGAAGAGCCGCAGCTATGAATATTATTCCATCTTCTACAGGAGCTGCAAAAGCTATTGGAAAAGTACTTCCTAAATTGGATGGAAAATTATCTGGAACAGCTATGCGTGTGCCAGTACCTACTGGATCTGTTATTGATTTAGTTTTAGAATTATCTAAAAATGTAACGGTAGAAGAGATTAATCAAGTTTTAAAGGACAACCAAAATGAAACTTTAAAATTTACAATGGATCCAGTTGTTTCTAGTGATATTATTGGATCACATTGTGGAGCATTAGTTGATGGACTTTTAACCACTGTACTTGAAGTTGATGGAAAGCAATTAGTAAAAGTAGTTGCTTGGTATGATAATGAAATGGGTTATTCAACACAAATGGTTAGAACTGCTAAGTATTTAATGACTTTATAAGAACCAAAAGGTTCTTTTTTTTTATTTTTTTCATATACTTTTCTTGGTGGTTGTATGAAAAAGAAAAATATTTGTTTTTTTGGAGCAGCAAGCCCTAAAGTGAAAAAAGAGTTTGTTGATGAAGTTGAACAACTCGGTGAATATTTGGGTGAAAAATTTAATTTAGTGTTTGGTGGAGGAGCTAGCGGATTGATGGGTGCCATGGCTAGAGGGTTTCAAAAAAGCCATGCGCATATCACTGGAGTGGTTCCGACTTTTATTAGTGAATTTGAGGAAGTGTATGAAGCTTGTCATGATTTGATCTATGTAGATACAATGCATGAAAGAAAGAAAATTATGGAAGAACAAGCAGATCTTTTTGTTGTTGGGCCTGGAGGATTAGGTACCATGGATGAGTTGTTTGAGGTACTGACGGATAAAAATTTAGACCGCTATAATAAAAGTGTTCTTTTGTTAAATTTGGATTCCTTTTATGATGAAATTATTCAATATATAAATCAAAATTTAAATAGTGGAATTATAAATCATGAGCGATTTAATGATTTTTATATTTGCGATAGCATAGAAGAAGTGAAAAATCTTTTACCTTTTATTTGTGAAACCTAAAAATTACGAATCTATAGACTTCCTATAGGTTTTTATTTTATGTTATAATAAATATGGTGAAGAAAATGCAGTTTTTAGAAGAAGATCAAGAATTGTTTATTATTTGTAGTAAGGAAGATAAAAAGAAAATTGTAGATTTTATAAGTCGTTCTAATAAAATTTATAATGTTCATTTTTTTACTATGTCTGAAATTCGTAAGAAATTGTTTTTTGATTATTCAAAGAAAACGCTTTATGAAACTTCTTTATATTTAAAAGTAAAACCTGCGGTTGCTAAAATTTATATTGATAATTTGTATTTTGTGGAAGATAGAGAATATAACAATGAAAAATTGGATCAACTTGTTGATTTGAAAAAGCATTTAGATGCTTTGGATTTGCTTTCTTATGATCCTTATTTTCTTCGTTATATTGAAAAGAAAAAAGTCCTTGTTTATAATTTGCCTTTTTTATCTAAATTTGAACTTTATATGATTGATCAAATCAAAAAATGTGCTTTTGTATCTTTTTATCAAGAAGATAAGCAAGTATATAATCCTGTTGTTTATCATGCTTCGACTTTAGAAGAAGAAGTGGAATTTGTTGTGAATCGTATTGGCGATTTATTAATGCAAGGAATTGATATTCATAGAATTAAAATTGTGAATATTGATGAAAATTATTATTATGCTTTACGAAGAATTTTTTCATTTTATCATATTCCAATTAATATTGGAGATTCAACTTCTTTATTTGGTACCCAAATAGGACAAGATTTTATTAAACATTATTCTTCCTCTATTGATAAAACAATTGCTTATTTACAGGAAAAGTATACGAATGAAGAGATCAACAAAATTATTTCTATTGTGAATCATTATAATTTTGTGAATAATTATGATTTGGTAAAAGATTGTATCCTTTTTGATCTAAAAAATACTTATCTTAGTGAGGATTTGTATAAGGATGCCGTAAATGTTGTTTCTATAGAGGAAGTTTTAGAAGATGATTTTGTTTTTTTGATGAATTTTAATTTAAATGCGATTCCGAAATTTAAAAAAGATGAAGATTTTATTACGGATTCTCTTAAACACCCTTTGCATTTAGATCTTACGGTAGAAGAAAATAAGAAGATTGCTTTGAAAACGAAGGATCAGATTTTAAGTATAAAAAATTTAATTCTTACTTATAAAGATAAATCGATGACAATGAGTTATTATCCTTCTAATTTAATTGAGGATTTATCTTTAAAAGTAGAAGATGCTACCTATCCTTATCAATATTCTTCTTTGGCTACGAAAATAAAATTAGCGAAAAAAATTGATAAGTTTATTAAATATGGTAGTAAAGATGATGATATTGATTCGTTATATAGTTGTTTTCCAATTGCTTATCAATCTTATGATAATCAGTTCACGGGTATTGATAAAAATGATTTTTATGACTATATTCATCGTGATTTAAAATTGTCTTATTCGACGTTAGACTCTTATAATCGATGTGCTTTTCGTTATTATTTAACAAGTGTATTAAAATTGGATATTTATGAAGAGACTTTTGTTACTTTTGTTGGTTCTTTGTTTCATTTTATACTGGAAAAAGGATTAACGCAGAATATTGATATTATAAAAGAAGTGGACTATTTTATTAAGCGTAGTGGGAAAGAGTTATCATTGAAAGAAAGTTTTTTATTACAAAAATTAGTGAAAGAACTTGATTTCATTATTGCGACAATAAAAGAACAGACTGAACATAGTCAATTAAAAGACCTTTTGTTGGAAGAAAAAATTGAAATACGAAAAGATAGGGAAATATCCGTTGTTTTTAAGGGATTTGTGGATAAGATTTGTTTAAAAAAAATAGGAGATCAAACGATTGTAGCCATCATTGATTATAAGACAGGAAATACTCCTATTGATCTTCAAAATAGTGTGTATGGTATTGGGATGCAGCTTCCAATTTATTTATACTTAACAGCGAATTGTGATAAGATAGAAAACGTTTCTTTTGCGGGATTTTATTTGCAGAAGATTTTAAGTGAAGAAGTTTTAATTGATGAGAAAAAAAGTTTCGAAGAAATAAAAAAAGAAAATTTAAAACTTTGTGGTTTTAGTAATTCTTCTGTTGATATTTTAAAGTGTTTTGATGATAGTTATGAAGATTCTAAAGTGATTCGTGGTATGGGACTTTATAAAAATGGTAATTTTAAAACGAAAAAAGTGTTGAGTAATGAGCAAATAAAAAATTTAATTTCACTTACTGAAAATGTAGTAGATAATACCATTGATCATATTTTAGATGCAAATTTTACAATTAATCCTAAACAAATTGGAAACAGTGAGAAAGATAAATTGGGTTGTACTTATTGTAAATTTAGGGATATTTGTTTTGTAAAACAAAAAGATTTTGTAGAGTTGAAGAAACAGGAAAATTTGGATTTTTTAGGAGGAGATGGAAAAGATGAAGTTTGAACTTATTGAAGTAGAAAATCAAGATCATATTTTACTAAATGGTTGTTTAATAAATAATCATCAGAAAAGACTTTTGTTATTTATTCCAGGTATGGGAGATGATTTTTTTGAAAATGTTTTTACGAAATTTATGATGAAGGAAAGTGCATCTTTTGGTTATGATTTCTTATTTACACACAATCAGGGTTCCTTCTCGATTATGCATTTTCCCTATGTAGAAAATAATGTTATCACTCGAACGGTAACAAGAGGTTCTGTGTATGATCGATTTGATTCTTGTTTATCGGATTTAAAAGCATGGTTTCAGTATGCAAGTGCTTTATATGATGAAATTATCGTTATTGCGCATTCTCTTGGATGCAATAAGCTTATTTATTATTTATCTGAGAATGTTGTTCCAAAAATTTCAAAACTTATTTTTCTAGCACCTCAGGATATTTCTATGTTAAAGCATGTTCCTCTTCATTTAGAAATGCTTGAAGAAGCACAAAAAAATATCGAGATGGGATTAAAGGATAAAATTCTGAGTCAAAAATTATTAAATCGTTTTTATATGTCTAGTGAAACATTAATTGATTTTAAAGAAAATGAGAACTTATATAATTTGCCTTATATGGAGGAACATGGAGATTTTCATGTGTTACAGGCAATAAAAGTTCCAATGTGTTTTATTATTGGAGATCGGGATGCTACTTTAGAAAAGAGTGAACTGTATATGAAAAAATTAGCTTCTCAGGTTCAGTGTGGTTCTTATTTTGTGATAAGTGGTGCGAATCATAATTTTAGACAAAAAGAAAAAGAACTTACGGATGTTATTTTTAAATACTTAGAGAAATGAGGGGATTGTATGCCTACGTTTACTGTTGATCAACAAAAAGCTATTGATTTAGAAGGAAGTAATATTATTGTTTCAGCAGGAGCTGGATCAGGGAAGACCGCCGTTCTTTCAGAAAGGGTACTTCGTAAGCTAAGAGCAAATGTTCCTATTAATAAATTATTGATTTTAACATTTACAAATGAAGCGGCAAATGAGATGAAAGAACGTATTCGTAAAAAAATCGGGGAAGAAAAAACTTTGGTTTCTCAACTTGATTTGTTAGATTCTGCTTATATTACGACGTTTGATTCCTTTTCATTATCCATGGTAAGAAAATATCATTATCTTTTAAATGTCAGTCGAAACATTTCCATTTTAGATGCTTCGATTGTGAATATTAAAAAAAGAGAATTTATTGATGAGATTTTTGATCATCTGTATGCTGTTAAAGATCCTAAATTTTTAAAATTAATCACAGATTTCTGTGTAAAAGATGATCAGAACATGAAAGAGGTTGTGTATAATTTATATAACGATCTTGATAAACAAATGAATAAAGAAGAATTACTAACAGGATATGTGGATAAACATTTTAGTGATGCTTATCTGGACTCTATTCTTGTAAAATATCAAGAAGAAATTACAAAGGTCATTCAAAATATAGAAACGGCTTTCTTTTCTTTAACGGATGTTATAGAAAGTGAAAAAGATGAAGAAAAATACCAAGAAATGTTCAGTGTATTTGAACCATTGCTTGGTTCTAAGAATTATGAGGAAATTAAATATTTAGGTATTCCGGATTTTAAATTAACGGGAAAGTTGTCTTCTTCTTTTAAAGAAAAAGCAAAAAGAATCAAAGAATATTTAAAAGAGCTTAAAGAACTTACTTGTTATGATTCTATAAAAGAAATTAAAAATACGATCTTAGCTACTAAAGATACAGTTGAAGTATTGCTTTCGATCATTACCAAATTAGATCAAAAATTATGGCAATATAAAAAGGAAAATGATAGTTATACATTTAATGATATTGCTTTAATGGCGATAAAGCTGGTTGAAGAACACGAAGACATTCAAAAGGAAATAAAAAAACAATATAATGAAATTTTATTGGATGAATATCAAGATACATCCGATGTGCAAGAAAAGTTTATGTCTTTAATTGCGGATGACAATTTATATATGGTTGGTGATGTTAAACAATCGATTTATCGTTTCCGTAATGCCAACCCTCTTATTTTTAAAAATAAATATGATGCTTATAGTAAGGGACAACATGGAATTAAAATTGATTTAGTTAAAAATTTTAGGTCTCGTGAAGAGGTTTTAAACAATATCAATCAAATCTTTAATTTCATTATGGATGATCGTATTGGTGGGGCCAATTATAAAGCTTCTCACCAGATGCAATATGGCCTTTCTTTGTATCAAGAAGAATCCGTTGGACATGATAATAATTTAGAAATTTATAATTATGCTTATACGGATAAAAAATACACTAAAGAAGAAATAGAAACTTTTATTATTGGCCAAGATATTAAAGAAAAAATAAAAAATGGATACTTAGTTTTTGATAAAGATACTTCAAAACTTCGAAAAGCGAGTTATAAAGATTTTTGTATTATTATGGACCGAGGAACGGCTTTTTCGACTTATAAAAAAATATTTGAATATTTGGAGATTCCTTTAGTTCTTTATATGGATCAGAAGTTAAATGATGAAGAGGATATATTGGTTTTAAAAAACTTGATTAATTTCATTGTAAAAATAAAAAATAAAGAATACGATCAAGAGTTTAAATACTATTTTACTTCTATTGCACGAAGTTATTTATGCCGTTTATCGGATCAAGAAATTTTCTTAATTTTTAAAGAGAATCGTTTTAAGGAAACAGAAATCTATAGCAAATGTGAACATATTGCTAGAAGGCTAGATACCATTTCTAGTGTAGAACTTTTAGATCTTATTTTGGATGATTTTCATGTTTATGAAAAGACAATTACTACAGGAGGACTGGAAGATAGTTTTGTTCGAATTGATTCTTTAAAAACTTTGGCTTCTAATCTCGCGGGGTTGGGATATACGCCTCTTGATTTTTGTGATTATCTTAACAAAATGAATCAAGGGGATAATGATATAAAATATTCGTTAAATAATAAAATTGGAGATAATGTAAAAATTATGAATATTCATAAGTCCAAAGGACTTGAGTTTCCTGTTTGTTATTTTTCAGGATTTCATAAAAAATTTAATTTTAAAGATGTACAAGCTCGCTTTTTGTTTGATAACCAATATGGAATTATTACTCCTTATTATAAAGGGGGAATTGGAAAAACGATTCTTCATACTTTAGCAGCTCGTAAATATTATCGGGAAGAGATTAGTGAAAAAATAAGATTGTTTTATGTCGCACTTACTCGAGCTCGAGAAAAAATGATCATGGTTACTTCTTTAGATGCTGAAAAAGAAATCTATGAGGTGTCTTTTGACATAAAAGAGGATTATCGCAGTTTTTTAGATATTTTAGAGTCCATTAAAATTCCTTTGCAAAAATATATTAAAAATATTTCCTTAGAAGATGTTCCTTTAACAAAGGCATATGATTTTAGTAAAAACGTTGCTCTTACTTCTTTCTATCATGAAGATTTACCTAAACTTTCTTTAAAAGAATTTTCATTGTCTTATGAAAAGATGAGTCAAAAGCACGCTTCAAAGACAATTCAAATACTTATTAATTATGAAGATTCTAAAAATTTAGATATGGGAACACAAATTCATTATTTATTTGAAATTATTGATTTTAAAGATCTTTCTTCTTATAAAGACTATCCTTATTTTTCTTATATAGAACGTTTCGTAAAGCATTTGGAAGATTTGTCTACTGCGAACATTTATAAAGAATATGCATTTACTTATGAAGAAGAGAATACGGTGTATTCTGGAATTATTGATTTGTTTATTGAGTATAAAGATCGTTTTGTCATTGTAGATTATAAATTAAAAAATATTGATGATCCGAATTACGAAAAACAATTAGGGGTTTATAAACATTTTTTATCTCAAAAAACTGATAAACCAATTGAAACCTATTTATATTCTATTTTGGAGGATCAATTAAAAAAAGTGGAATTATAAGAAATATGATAATTTTGTGTTTTTTTGCCTGATTTCTTGATTTATGATTTTTTTAGTGCTATCCTGTTAACAGGAGGGTTATTATGAATAAAGAAGAAACTTTAAAAAAAATTTCAATTTATCTAAAAGTGTTAATTGTTTTTGCAGTAATCAATACAATTCTTTTACTAGTTGCAGTAGGAGAACCAGGTAGCACAACAAATCTTAGTAGTGATGATTCGACAGAATCTTCTACAAGTGGGGATTATGATGTTAGTATGTTTGATGCTATTTCTGGAGATGATTTTATTAATTTATTAAGCGGAGATGGTAGTGGAACGAGTATTATTTATTTAGGAAGAGAAGGATGTAGTTTCTGTTTAGAATTCTTACCTGTATTACAACAAGCGCAAAATGATCTTGGGTATACAACAAAGTATTTAGATATTACGACTGTTGATGAAGAAGATGCGAATACGATTATGGGCATAAATGATTTCTTAGAAACAAATTATGGATCTACACCACTTGTTGTCATAGCTAAAGATGGAAAGTATGTTGATGGCATGGTTGGTTATGTCGATTACGATGAATTTGTAAATTTCTTAAATGATAATAATGTAGAATAGAAGTTGTTATTTATAACAACTTTTTCATTAGAAGGGAGATTGTATGGAAAAGCGATTGAATATTGAGATGAAAAGTACATTAAAATTGACTGTGTTTTTCGCCATTCTTTTATCTTTTGGAATTATAGTGAATTCTTTAGTAGATGCGGATCAATATAGCTTTCATGTATTTATGAGTTGCGTGTTGAAAGTTGTTCCCATTCTTCTTACTTGTTTGATTGTAGATGATTTATATCGCTTAAAGACTAAAAAGTATAGAAAAGATAAATTATTGATTGAATCTTTTCTGCTTGTTTTAATGATATTGTGTAGTATTTCTTATGATTTTAATTTAACAAGTACAATTCTTTTTTTAATTATTATTAGTTATAATTTTTTGTTAATTACTTCGGAATTTATAAAGAAAAAATAAAAGAATATTTCATTTTTGAGATGTTTTTTTTATTTCCTATGTTATTTACTTTTTTAAATATCTATGATATGATAGGCACGATTTATAAGGATGTTGGTATTATGAGAAAAGTGGCTTTAGTACTGGGAGCTTCTTCTGCGATTGGATATGCAATTGTGGAAGAACTTATAAAAAAAGAGTATGATTTATCAATTACTTATTATAAACGGGATGAGAGAGTGAAAAAGTTGTCTTCTGCTTCTATTCTTGTTACAAAATGTGACATAACAAAAGAAGAAGATATTGTTCGTTTAATTGATGTAACGATTCAAAAGTTTGGTAAAATCGATTTGCTTGTCAATAATGTTGGAGTTGCTCTTGATCATTTAATTTCTGAAAAAACAAAACAGGAATTTTTACAAGTATTAGATACCAATGTTGTAGGTCCTTTTTTAGTTGTTAAACATGCTTTAAATTATTTAGATGGAGGAGTGGTTATTCATATTGCTTCTACAGATGGTATTGATACATATAATGAGTATGATATCGATTATTCGGTTTCTAAGGCTGCTCTTATTCATATGACAAAAGCTTTGGCTTATGCACTTCCTAGTATAAAGTTTTATGCTGTAGCGCCTAATTTTGTGGATACAGAACCTATTCGAGAGATGAATCCTATATTTTTAAAAGAGGAGTTACAAAGAGTGGGACAAACACATTTAATTAAACCGATAGAAGTAGCTAAGACGGTTCTATGTTTAACAGATGGAAAAAAGAAAAGTGGATCTATTATTGTACTACGAGGTGATGAAAATGAATGATACATTTTTATTGGATGAAAAAATGATTTCTTTGGTAAATGGTTGTGAAAAAGAAGTCCAGTCTACTTTTAAAAGGCAAGAGGAGATTTGTACTTATAATAGCTTAAAGGTTCTAAGTGCTTTTCATAAAAATAAGATTAATGAGGCTCATTTTAATGCAACGACTGGTTATGGATATAATGATCTAGGAAGAGATGCAATTGAACAAGTTTATGCGGATATTTTTAAAAGTGAAGCTGCTTTGGTTCGAAGTCAATTTATATCTGGATCTCATGCTTTAACAGTTGCTTTATTTGCCCTTTTAAGACCTGGTGACTTCCTTTTAAGTATTACAGGGACTCCTTATGATACTTTGCACGAGGTCATTGGTATTAAAGAAAATTCTTCAAGTTTAAAATCGTTTGGTGTTTTATATGATGAAATTGATTTAAAAGAGAATGATTTTGATTATCAAAAAATAGAAGAGTATTTAAAAAATCATTCAGTAAAAGTCATTGAAATACAGCGTTCCAAAGGATATTCTACAAGAAAAAGTATATCTATAGAAAAAGTAGAGAAAGTAGTAAATTTTATTAAAAAGATTAATCAAGAGATTATTATCATGGTTGATAATTGTTATTGTGAATTTGTTAGTAAAAAAGAACCTATAGAAGTAGGATGTGATTTGGCAGTTGGATCTTTAATTAAAAATTTAGGTGGAGGCATCGCACCAAATGGGGCATATATTGTTGGTAGAAAAGATTTAATTCACTTATGTGCAGAGCGTCTTACTTTGCCTGGTGAAGGAGCTGAGGTAGGACCAAGTCTTGGAATCAATAAAAGTATTTTACAAGGACTTTTTTTAGCGCCAAGTGTTGTACTTAGTAGTTTAAAAACAGCTATTTTAACCAGTAAAGTATTAGGAGAACTAGGCTATGAAGTGGATCCAAAATACGATGAAGAACGAGTGGATATTGTCCAAAACATTATCTTTCACGATAAAGATAAATTAATTAAATATACCCAAGGCATTCAAAGCTCTTCTCCGATTGATTCGATGGCACTTCCTCTTCCTTGGGATATGCCTGGTTATAGCGATCAAGTCATTATGGCCAGTGGTTCTTTTACGCAAGGATCTTCTATAGAACTTTCTTGTGATGGTCCAATTCGCGAGCCGTTTATTGCTTATCAACAAGGTTCTCTTACTTACGAATATGGTAAAATTGCTTTAATTCATGCGACGAGTTTTTTAGGAGAAAAGCATGAAAATTAACGGGAAAGAATATAGTGTTGATGAGCTGGTAGAAAAAGAACACTTTTCATTCTTAAAAAAAACAAAAGGTGGATTAATGCTTAATGACAATGAAGTATCTATTTTACAAAGATATGGAATCCGTTATGAAAATTATTCGAAATTAAGTGATTTGGTTTTTGCTATTGAAACTTTAATTCATGAAAGTTATGGAGAAGATATAGAAGACTTGATGCAGTTATCAGAAGATTTAGCGGAAAGAAGTTATTACCAAGAGACTAGAAAATAAAATAATTCTTGTATAATGAAAATAGATTGTATATAATATATAGACATAGGAGGTTAGAGTATATGAGTTTTAATTATATAGATGTAAATGATGTAGATTTTAAAATATATGATTTAACGCAAGAGAAGCCAAGTTCGTCTAAAAAAGATTTTCGTAAGTTTAAGTATAATCGTACATCCGAATCAATTCAAAGGGCAGAATTTGAACTTTTAAAGCAACAAATTAAGACTGGTAAAAGTTATAATGAGATGATTGATGAGGTTACGGCTCAAATTCATGTTTTGGATAACGAAGAAGAAGAATTAAGACAACAACGTAGAATTAATTACGATGAACCACTAGACAATATTACACATAAATGTAAAAAATTAATACAACAAAGGAATCATTATGATTATGTTATAGATTGTTATAATGATTGGATTGAACAATACAAACGCATGAGAAAAACAGATGCTTTAGCAATGGTAGGTACTTTGGTAGTATATGCGGCTATTTCTGTGTTGATAAGTTATAGTATGCTATTTGCATTAATTCCTATGGCTTTGGGATATGGGATTTATCGTGTGATATGTAATAAGAAGCAGAAAAGAAGAATAAAAGGATATAAATTGAAACATTTTGGCTCTGCGGATATTACAGATTCTGATATGAATAAATCTATTGAAAAATCAATAAATGAGAGTGAATTAAAATATGAAGCATTACTGGAGGAAAAAAGACCTCTAGTAAAAGGCCAACAGGAAATGGATAAAACCATATCACAAACGTGTAAAAAGCGAGATGATTTAATATTCTATAGAAATCTTTTAAATTGGCATAATCAAAAAAGTGATACAAAAACCAATTATACGGATTTGTTCGATCAAACCACAAAAAGTATTGATGCAATGAATCAAACAGTTCATGATCAAACGGAGCAACCTAAAACATTTCGTAAAAGATATAAGATTGTGGGTAGAAATGTATAGAAGAAGAAATTCTTCTTTTTTTATGGGTTACTTGTCAAAAGATTCGTTTTGGTGTATAATAGTCTCTTCTGATTTGGAGGGGTATTATGAATGATTATGTTTTTATAGCTAATAATTTATGTTTTTCTCAAAATGGTGAATCTATTTTTGAAAATTTTAATATATCAATAAAACATGGAGAAATCGTCTCTATAATAGGTGCAAATAAATGTGGCAAAAGTACATTAATAAAACTTTTAAGCGGTTTTTATCCTACAGAAAATAAAATAGCTGTAAGTAATATCGTTTTAAATGAAAAATCAAAAGAAGGTTTTTATAAAAAAGTAGGGTTAGTATGCAACGAGAATAATAGAGAAAACCATGCTTTGGTTGGTGATTATATTTCTTCTGATGCCAAACGAAAAAACAATAATTTTTATCGTAAAATTATTGAAATGTTTGGTATTCAAGAACTTTTAAAACAAAGAGTGAATACTTTAGGTGTCGATGATTTTATTCGTGTAGAAATGTGCAAGAATCTAGTGAAAAAACCAAATGTTTTATTTATAGATTATACTAATATTCATATGAGTCAGGCCTTAAAAAAGCAGATCAGCTTTTTGTATGAATTGTTGGCAAAAGAAGACATTGCAATTGTATTTGCAACCAATGATCCAACGGACGCTTTGATTGCGGATACGACTTATGTGATTCATAAAGGAGTTATTGCTCTAGCAGGAAAAACAAAAGATGTCTTTAGACAAGATAGTTTATTGTTGAAACTGGGAATTGAACTTCCTTTTGAAGTAGATCTTTCTTTAAAACTTGGTATGTATGGATTACTTGATGATATATATTATGATATAGATGAGCTGGTGAATAAGTTATGGAAATAAAGTTTGAAAATGTTGGATATAAGAGCAATTTAAGTTATGCTAGTTTTGTAATTGGCCCTTCTATTACAGGTATTATCGGAAAAAATAAAGAAGTGGTTGTTGATATGATTTTGTCTACTTTATATCCAATGGTAGGAAGTATTTATATTGGAAATGTTTTATCCTGTGACGAAAATAAAGATAAAATTTTAAAAAATGTTGGTTTTGTTCGCCAAGAAATTTCTAAAGATTTTTTAGAGTATAGTGTTATGCATCATATTGCACGTACTTTAGATCAAAGCAACTATATGAATAATAGCATCACGACAAGAATGAAAGATGCTTTAAAAATGGTTGGACTTGATGAGTCTTATTTAACTCGAAAAATTAAAACATTATCTTCTGGTGAGACAAAATTAATGATGATGGCTACGGCACTCATTACTAATCCTAAAATTTTGATTTTAGAAGAACCTGTTTTAAATCTTGATCTAAGTAATAAGAAAAAAGTATTAAAATTAATTCGTCTGTTAAGAGAAAAGTATCATAAAACAATACTTTTAGTATCAGAAGATTCTAATTTTTTATATCAATATACGGATTATGTTTTATTTACAGATGATTGTAATGCGATTAAGTTGTATCGTTCAGAAGAGGCTTTTTTAAATATTGATTTATTATTAAGTCATGATGTAGAGATTCCAAAATTAGTTAAATTTACTTATAAAGCAAATCAAAAAGGTGCTAAACTTCATTATCATAAAGACATTCGTGATTTAATAAAAGATATTTATAAACATGTTTAGGTGGTTGTATGCGATATTTAATGACTTTTTCTTATAATGGGAGTAAATATAATGGATATCAAAAGCAACCAGGCAATTTAAAAACCATTCAAGGGGAAATTGAGAACGCCTTAACTTATATCAATGGTGGAAAGACGGTTGAAATATTTTCTTCGGGAAGAACAGATAAAAAGGTTCATGCTTTAGGACAAACGGCCCATTTTGATTTAGATATGGATATTTCTTTAGAAAAATTAAAACGTGCGATTAATAGTAACATAAGTGATGACATTCATGTAATAAAAATAGAACAAGTAAACAATGATTTTCATGCTCGATATGATGCCATAAGTAAAAAATATGTGTATTCTTTAAATATGGGTGAATTTAATCCATTGGAAAAAGATTTTGTTTATCAATTGTGTAGAAATCTAGATGTCAATTTAATGAAAAAAGGTATTTCTTATTTCATTGGAAAACACAATTTTAAATTGTTTGTTGGTGGAGATACTAAAAAAACAAATTATGAAAGAGAGATTTTTGATGCTTTTATAGAACAAGAAGGGGATATTTTATCTTTTACTTTTATAGGGGACGGATTTATGCAATATCAAATACGAAATATGGTTGGTACTTTAGTAAAAGTAGGGCAAAGAAAAATAAAACCAGAGCAAATAAAAGATATGTTTGATGGCAATGGTAAAAATTTAATTTATTGTGCGGATGGATGTGGATTAAGACTAGTGGAAGTGAGGTATCGTTAGATTCTTACTTTCTTTTTTATTCTATTTTATTTATTCTGGTAAAATGGGAAAAATCGTTGACAAGTAAGCATATATTTAGTATAA
>CALVUP010000012.1 GCA_944363635.1 uncultured Bacilli bacterium
ATTGATATACAAACTTAATCATCATTAATACAAGAATATTGTTATGATTTTTACAATAAGCATACGAAAACAATAACGCTGGTAAAAAGTATGATAATAAACTAATAACTAAGAAATGATCATCAAATCCTGTATAAGCAAAATTTGCAAGTGTATAAATCAAACTACTTACCAAAATAAATAACCATTTGTTCGATACCACATCATGTACAGATTCTCTAAACAATAATTCTTCTGCAACAATCGCAAAGATCATGGTTTTAAAGACTGTATATAAAGTGGAAATTTGTAACAAACCTTCAACCGCTTTTGTATTATCATCAACTGTTAAGCTCGAATTTGGTGCTAATACATCCGTTAGCATACCCATAACCATATTAAACACTAGAATAATCACAACCCAAAGAATGATGGTCTTGATAATTTTCCCTAGTGAATATTCCTTTTTTAAATTCTTAAATGCTCTTTTTAAATTTTCTTTATACGCAATTACTATCGCAATCAAAAAAATGATATCCGCAATAAAATTTACGGCAATCGATGAACCAAACAAAGATGTAAATGCTTGTGAATAAAGAAAATAACATAAAAAGACTAAAATAGTTTTTATTAAGTTATTATAAGATTTTTTTCTGTTATTTCCTTTTTTCATAATAAACACACCCTACTTTCAAAAATATTATAACATAAGTTGGATGGTTTTCAACTTTTCTCATGTAAAAAGGCTCAAAAAATGAGCCTCTTGACACTACATTTACTCTTGATTAGAAGAATCTTCTTAACCATCTCCACATAGATTTAACCTCCCTTCTTTTTTCATTTTTAATACCTATTTTTTTGTAAATTCATCACTCATCAAGCCAACCTCTTATTGTACTTATATTATACATCAGGTTAACTTAATTTTCAAGTGGTTATTCACGACTTTCTTAAAAAATTTTTATAGGTATTTATATAAAAAAGCAGTACAAATATTTTATAACTTTGTACTGCTTCATTATATACTTTTTTTATTTTTTTATTACTCTGCTAATTCATAGCAACTAACTTGTTTTTTATCTTTTCCTAAACGTTCGAATTTAACAATACCGTCTACAGTTGTATATAAAGTATCGTCTTTACCACGTCTTACATTTACACCTGGATACATTTTTGTTCCTCTTTGTCTATAAAGAATAGATCCAGCGCTTACAAATTCTCCATCACTTGCTTTAGCACCTAATCTTCTACCTGCAGAGTCACGTCCGTTGGTAGATGATCCTTGTCCTTTTTTATGTGCAAATAATTGAATATTTAACTTTAAAAATTTCATCGTTTCTCCTCCTTACTTAATACGAATATTTTTTGGATAATCCTGTTCTAATTCGGTTAATAAATTCATCATATTTTGAATTAATTTATCAATGATAGGATCTTGCTTTTTTATGGTAATCGTAAATCGATCGTTTTCTTGGTTATAAGAAGTAGCTTCTGAATCAATTGATAAACAAGCATTTACAGTGGTAATCACTATACTACTTACAGCAGCACAAACGATATCTTTCCCATAATCTTCATACATTGCATGTCCTTCTATGATTATCTGGTTCGATAATTTTTTTATTTTAATCATACAAATTACCCATTAATTTTTGTAATTTCAACTTTTGTATAAGGTTGTCTATGTCCTTGTGTTTTACGATTGCTTCTATCTTTTGATTTATATGTAAAGATACGAATCTTTTTTTGTTTTCCGTGTTTTACAATGACACCCTCAACACTGGCATTAGCAAGGATTGGATTTCCTATTTTACTATCAATCATTAATACTTCATCAAAAGTAACTTTATCTTTTTCTTTACCTGGTAATTTTTCAACATAGATAACGTCACCTTCTGATACAACGTATTGTTTTCCACCAGTTTTAATAACTGCTTTCATATTTTACCTCCTTTACAAATTTCTAGACTCGCTTTAAAGGTACATCTTCATGTTTTAAAACCTATTCAATGCGGTTTGAAGTTTAGAGGCTTCAAACATCTAAAATACTATCATATCTTATGTAAAAAGTCAAATATTTATGGATTTTTTTTAATTCTTTGTATTTTGTTTATAATCTTCATAATTTCCTAAATATTCTTTTATCGTTTCTTTTTCAATGGATAGTATTTTTGTCGCTATTTTATTTATAAAGTAACGATCATGTGAGATAAACAAAATTGTTCCTTGAAATTGTAGAAGTGCTTCTTCTAAAATCTCTTTGGTCTTAATATCTATATGATTGGTTACCTCGTCTAAAATTAAAAAGTTCGCTTTTTTTTCAATCAACTCAAATAGTTTTAATCTTACTTTTTCGCCACCAGAAAGTTGTTCTATTTTTTTAAATATTGTATTTTTGGGAAAATGAAATTTGGCAAGTGCGGAACGCAAATGGTTTTCTTCCCCGTTATAAAAACTTTTGGTAAAGGAAAAGAGTGTTTCTTTGGTATTTGAAAATTGAATGTTTTGAGGAATATATCCAATACTTACTTTACTTCCTATTCTTATTCTAGGGTTTTCTTTCTTGATACACTCTAAAATTGTTTGAATCAATGTGGATTTTCCGGTGCCGTTTTTTCCAATTAAACAAACCTTCTCCTGATATTTTATATTCAAATATACTTTTTTTAATAGTGACCGATCTTTTATATCAATATCCAAACCTTCTATACGAAGAACATCTTTTCCTGAACGCGTTTTAACTTCAAAAGAGACAGGTATGTCTTGGATTTGCTGGGGTTTTTCTTTTTTATCCATTTTTTCTAATCTTTTTTCTATATTTTTGGCTCTTCGGAAAAACAATTCATTATCCCCTATCTTACCCCATTCTCTTAGTTTTTTTATGGTGGTTTGCATCGATTGGATTTGTTTTTGTTGATTTTTATATTCTTCTTGTTCTTTGCTTTTTTGTTTTTCAAAATTTTCCAGTGCATAAGTATAATTTCCATTGAAAATGTGGGCTGTTTTGTTTTCGAATAGGATTGTTTTGGTTGCGATATGATCTAAAAAATAGCGATCATGGGAAACAAGAATCATCGTTTTCTTTTGCTCTTTTAAATAGGATTCCAACCATTCTAAAGTATCGATATCTAAATGATTGGTCGGTTCGTCTAAAAGTAAGATATCTGGATTTAAAATCATAAGTGCCGCAAGGGATACCATTCTTTTTTCTCCTCCAGATAAAGAACAAAACGGAGTTTTTAAAAGTTTTTTCAATTTAAAATCTTGTATCACTTTTTCAATATGTATAGCTATTTTATAACTGTTACTACTAAAATATTTTTCTTGTAAATCCCCATATTTTTTTAATAGAGGTTCTAATTCTTCATTCGTAGCTTTTTGCATTTTTCTTTCGTACTTTCTTAGTTTCTTTTCCATTTCAAGGATTTCTGTTTTGCTTTCATATAAAATATCTTCAACAATTTTTCCTTCATAAGTAGGCAACTCTTGCTTTAAATAACCAATAGTTGCGCTATTTCTTATAGATAAACTCCCTGCGTCTATTGGTTCTTCTTTGGCAATGATTTTTAAAAGGGTGCTTTTCCCACTCCCATTCGAACCAACAAAAGATACAATTTCTCCTGTTGAAACTGTAAAATTTATATTTTTTAAAATTTCGTTTTCTCCAAACGATTTATTTACATTATTTATTCCAATTTCTATCATAGTGATCCTTCCTTTTATATATTAAAAAACCATATGGCTACATCCATATGGTGGATGCAGGCACAACAAAAACACATCATGCCTGCTTTACTATAATAGAATTTTACTATTTAATATTAACAGGCATGACTATCTTTTACATATGTGATTACATAATTGAAATAAAGCATAGTCTTTCCTCCTTATGCCGTAAATATAACATACAAAAAAATAAAAGTCAAATCGTTACTTGACTTTTATTAAAACTTCAGCGTTTGCTGCTTGCATAACTTTATAGTTTTCTCTTCTTTTACCTACGATGTACTCTATAACCTTTCCAACGTTTGCCTCTTCTCCTAACTGATGGCTATAAGCCTCTTGCATATATTCGCCTATTCTTTGGTTTATAGCGTCTTTTATAAATGTTGTATTTCGATTTAAAGATTCTGCATCTTTCTTTTCATTACTAGCAATTACAACATCGTCATATATAGCTGTTAGAGTTTTAATTTCTTGATCGTTCACATCGTATCCTAGTTTTTCTTTTAAATTTTGCAAATAATATTCTGCTTTTTCTTTTATAATTTTTGAAGAACGATTACAATTAAAATAATCCAATTGATCTAATTTTAATTTTGCCTTGTCTTCATCTAATAACACATATTCAATGCACTGAATAGGAATATTTTCTTTTACAAAAGACTCATCCGCATATTCCCCTTTGGTATAAGGCAATCCTTGTTCTATAGCTTCTTCTTTTTGAGTATAGGGTAGTCCTTCTACTAGTTTTGGAACAATGGAATAAAAGGAAATTCCTTGATGAATAAAATTATCGATTGCTGAAGCAGAGTTTGTTTCTTTGCCCAAAGCAAAATCAGCAATAACGTAAATGTAATTATTCATAGGAGATAGAAAATTCCTACAAGTTTGTATTTCATTCCCTTTACATTTTTTAGGAGATAAAATTCCATATTTTAAAATGCTATCCAACTTAAAGAAATCCCAGCCAATTCCATGAAAACATCCTTCAACATTTTTTTCATCTACTGTAGGATCCACTTTTATTTTTGTATGATCATCATCAATAACTTCAATTATCTTTTTGTAATGATTGATAATTGGGTTTTGATAGATTCCTACAAGTTCCTTAGCAGCATTAATCATAAATCTAGATTGTGTGTTTCTTAAAAGTTTCTCATCTAAGTACCACTTTTCTGAAGATAAAAAGCGAACACGATCCAAAGCATCAGCATCTTTTAAAAGAAACGCTAATTTTTTTGCTCTTTGTTTATCTGTAATTTTATAATACTGTAAAATGGATTCTAATTGAGAATCCTCCTTGCAATGAAAATCAACTATAGCTTTAATTAAATTCATATTTTCTTCTTGTTGATAAAAAAGATCTTTTTTTAAAATAGCCTCTAATAAAATAGCTGATTGATAGCCATGAAAATTATCATCATAATCATTGGTTCTACCACTATCATGATAAGCAGCAGCGTCCATCAATATTTTATAGTCGGTATCATTTAAATGATTAAAAATTGCCAACAGATTGGAATAAAACAATACTCTTTCAACATGATTTTGACCATGAATTAAATTCCCTGTTTTGCTTTTATATAGGTGTTTTAGCTGTATACGATTTAAAACATCACAAAATCTTTCATAATTCGTCGTTTTTGTTAATTCTACTAGTCTATATAAATCATACGAATCATCCTGTTCATTTACATTCCTATTTAAAACAAATTTCTCATTTATAATATCTTTTAACATCATTTTTACCACTTTCCTTTTCAGATGCTGCTAAAACATGTGTTTTTTCAAACTCTTCTTTTTCAACCATAAAAAATTCTTCATCATCTTTTCCCCAATTTGGATCGGCATCTAAATAATACCACTGGTCATGATACTCCACTTTTAAAGCCGCATGATCCAGTCCATTCATATAGTTTTCTGGAGTACTACAATAAATCACTCGACTATTAATACCACACATATGAAATAATAAATGCAACATATTGGCATATCCTTCACATACCGATTTTTTCTCTACTAAAGCTGAATAACTCGTATTTGGTAAGCTTAAACGATAACTTTTTTGTTCACTTTGCATCGCTTCTTTTAAAGACTTGACATCTCTTTTATCTAATGTTTCATAATCATATTTAATTTTATTTCTGGCAATTAAATATAAAGCTCTTATCTTTTCTTTCGTACTTAATCGAAAACGAACACGTGGTTTTTGAATAATATCTTCGGCTTCCTGATATAGTTTTATAGTAGCCGTTGGTTGAAATGGGACATAATAATTATAAATACCTACTTTTTCTACAAATTTCAAACTTGTTTCATAATTGTCTATATATTTTAAGTATAACTTTTCAAATTCGGAATTTTCTTCACACATATCATAAAACATCGTAATATCTAAGTAATTTTTTTCGGCTTCTTTCGTATTTTCTAAATAAGCTAAAGGATCAATTTGGGGTTCTTTTGCATTGCCATAAATTAATATGTTCTTTAAATTTTTAAGTTGATCTAGGCCTATAATACTTTTTAAATGTGGATTGTTACATAGTTTTATCTTTTTTAAATTTTTTAAAGGACTTAAAACAATTTTTTCAATGGTTGGATCGTTGACAATCGTTAATTCCTCTAAGTTGGTAAGATAGGAAAGAAGGGAAAAATCAGCAATATGGTTTATAGCAAATGGATCTTCTTCAATAACCGTATCTTGAGACGAACTTTTAATTTTTAACTTTTTTAAGTTTGGTAACTTTAATAATTCCTCAATAGAAGTACTGTTTCCTAAATAGATCATAGTCACTTTATTAAGTTCTTCTTTTGTATAACCAGCCGGAGTATTAAATAAACTATGACTACGTAGACCCTCTTCTATTAGAAGCTGATCGATTTGATTGCATATTTCTTGGTTGTTGATGGTGATTCTTTCTTCCATATTTCCCACCCCCTTTTTGATGAGGATATTATATCATATCTTTATTTAAAAGTAAATAAAAACTGTGTAGTTACTACACAGTCATTAATTCTTGTTCTTTTTCTTTTGTTTTTTCTTCAATCTTTTTATTATATGTATTTACCAGTTCTTGCACTTTACTTTCCAAAGCTTTTGCTTCATCTTGTGGCAATTCGTCCGCTTCAATCTTTTCTAAAGTTTCATGGCGATTGTTACGAACGGAAACTTTTGCTTCTTCCGCAATCTTTTTTACTTGTTTGACAAGTTCCATTCTTCGTTCTTCCGTTAATGGAGGAATCGTAATACGAATAGACTCTCCATCATTATTTGGTGTATATCCTAAATCTGCTTCAAATATTGCTTTTTCAATATCAGAAAGACAACTTCGATCAAAAGGTTTAATGACCATTTGTTTCGCTTCTGGAACAGAAATGGTAGCAAGTTGCTTTAATGGTGTTAATACCCCATAATATTTTACCATAACGGGATCTAGGCTATTAGGGTTTGCTCTACCAGCTCTTACAGATGTAAACCTTTTTTCTAAATTCTCAATTGTTTTTTCCATTTTTTCTTTTAATAAATCTAAAATTGTATTATTCATATATTTTTATTTCTCCTTACATGTACCTTCACCAGGATTTTTCCCTGCGACATATTCTTCATCAACTAATGAACAAGATGTTCTTGTAACGGCATCTTTTATATACCCACCTAAAAAATCAACTAAACCAATAATAACAACGGATACTAAGGCAATAATAAGTACATATTCTACTAAAGCTTGTCCGTTTTTGTTTAATCTGGTTTTTCCCTTTCTATTCATCAAAAACACCTCACTATATATTAAGTTTATACTTTTAAATATAATTTGTCAATTCTATTTTTACATGATATATTTATATTAATTGGTGATGTTATGAAAATTTATGTCAAGCAAAAAAAAATACCTATTAGAAAATATAAAAATCCCTTTCTTAAAGCTTTAGGTCTAATGGGTAAAAAGAAAATTCAAGAAGGAATTGTTTTAGTCCGTTGCAATAGCATTCATACTTTCTTTATGAGGCAAAATATTGATGTTGTAATGACAGATAAAAACTATAAGATTTTATATATTTATAAAAATCTTAAAAAAAACAAAATCATTTGGCCGAAAAAAAAGGTTTATTATACGTTTGAACTTTCTAAAGGAACTATTCCAGATTTAAAAATAAATACCTACTTAAAAACCGAAGATTAATCTTTATGATATCTTCGGTTAAATTTTTCAATTTGACTCATGCGTTTACTTTTAACAGGTGCTTTTTCAACTTCTTTTTGATTGGCTTCTTTGGTTTCTAATTTTGCAGAATTAATTACTCGAAATTTTTTATCGTTTTTTACATTGTATGGGATTACAAGTAAAATATCTTGACTATTTTTTAGTGTAGTTACTTTAATACCTGTTAATGGATTGTTGTGCATATCTTTTCCTATTGGTTCATCAAAATCAAAATAATAAAAGTCGACAAGGTAAGAATTTGTTGATTTTGTGGCTGTAGGAAGTAATTCTTTTGCCAAATCAAATATACCATCTACTGTCCATTTGGCATCAAATTGACTGTTGTCCCTTGTTTGTTGAAAGTTACATTTATTATAAGCTTTGGCTCTATCTAGTTGATAGAAATCAATTTGTTGTTCATAATAACTCATAATTTTATCATTTGTTTTTAATCTTGTATGCTTTTTTTCTTTTGCTAATACCATGCAAGCGAGTACTAAATTACGATGCTTATATCCATCTACAATCGTTTGGTACATAGGCTTATTTTTATTTTCAGCATTCACATAAAACCAATCTGCAATTACGGCTTCTGCTTTATCATAATCGTTTTCATAAAAATAATCACACAACAACTCCCATCGAATATCCCATCCACATTGATGATGACTGTTTCTATATATATTTTCTAATAGTTCTATACTACGCTTCGTTGTACCTCTTTCACGTAATAAGCGAGCATATCTGGCCTGGATCTCTGTTGGTAGACTATCAATGCCTGCTTTTTTTATATATTTGTTAATTGATGAAAATTGTAAGTAATCGTCTTCTGTTTTTACACCCTCTTTAAATTGCTCTAAATATTGATGAAGCAAAAGAGCCTGTGCAGACTTTTTTTGTTTATTATCCATATCAACACCCCTTAAATGTTTCCTATTTTATCACTTTTTCTAAATAAAGTCAAAAAAAAGAGTATAATTACTGTTTATACTCAAAATCAAAATCTAATATTCGAACAATATCCCCTTCTTGAATACCTAGTTCTTCTAATTTGTCATCAATACCCAAACGTCTTAATTTTTTTGTAAAGCGAAGAACGCCTTCGTCAGTCATCTTTGTCATTTTAAGCAACTTTTCAATATAAGCTCCTTTAATAACCCATACCCCGTTTTCTTTTTCAATGGTATAAGGTTCTTCTTTTTGAAACTTATATAAGACGTGTGACTCAAAAGCTTCATCTTCATAAAGCGGTGTATTTGGAATTGCATCTAATTTATCAGCAAGAGCTATTAGGACTTGTTCTAATCCTTTATTGGTAATTGCAGAAACTTCAAACACTTCTTCTTTGACTTTTTCTTTAAACTTTTTTAAATTTTCTTTGGCACTAGGCATATCCATTTTATTCGCTATAATAATCATTGGCTTTTTAAGAAGTTTTGGATTAAAGGCTTCCAACTCTTTATTGATCTTTACATAATCCTCGTATGGATCTCTACCTTCTGTAGCACTCATATCCACCACATGAGCAATTACTTTTGTTCTTTCAATGTGTTTTAAAAACTTATCTCCTAATCCTTCTCCTTTTGATGCTCCTTCAATTAACCCTGGTAGATCAGCCATAACAAAACTGCGATTGTCTTTGGTTTTCACCACTCCTAAATTAGGAGAAAGAGTTGTAAAATGATAGGCTGCAATTTTCGGCTTCGATGCTGAAACGCAAGAAATAATAGTACTTTTTCCAACACTTGGCATCCCTACCAATCCAACATCCGCAAGCAACTTTAATTCCACTTTTAATTCTTTTTCTTCTCCTGGTTCTCCATTTTCAGAAAAATTAGGAGCTGGATTGGTCTGCGTTTTAAAAGCCGTATTTCCTCGTCCTCCACGACCTCCATGTGCAACAATTACTTCATCGTTTTTATCTTTTAAATCAGCAAGAATAAGCCCCGTTTCATTATCCGTAACAACTGTCCCTTGTGGAACACGAATGACTACATCTTGGGCATTTTGACCATGTTGATTTTTTCCTTTACCATTTTCACCTTTTTTTCCTTTAATTAATTTTTGGTATCTTAAATCAAGCAAAGTTCGTAATCCTTCGTCCACTTTAAAAACAATATTACTACCACGACCTCCATTGCCTCCATAAGGACCACCCATAGGTACATATTTCTCACGGCGAAAGGCAGTACATCCATCTCCTCCTTTACCTGCGATTACTTTTATAATTACCTCATCTACAAACATATTATCACCTACTTTTGATAAAACTACGCAATATTTTTTTTAAATATTCCTGTTATTATTATAAAAAACATTTGGAATAAAAACAATAAAAAAGATTAAAATAATACTGGAGGTCTCTTATGAAAAAAAATATATGGATAAATACAATTCTTATTTTTCTTATTAGTTTTCCTATTCATTTCTTATACGATCTATTACCTTGTTTTTTTTCCAGTATCTTTGCCCCTGTTAATGAAAGTATTTTTGAACACGTGAAAATGATTTTTACCAGCATTTTACTGGGTCGTATTCTTATTTATTTTATACGAAAAAAGCAAAAAGAAAGCACCAACAATTACATTTTAAAATCTTATTTAGGTGCTTTATTTAATATCATACTCTTCTTGATCTTTTATCTACCCATCTACTATTTATTTGGAGAAAATTTAATCGTTACTTTAATTCTTTATTTTATTTCTATACTTATTACGGAAAAGGTTATGGATTGCTTTTTTAACAAAAAATTAAAAGCAAATTATAATTTACTTGGCCTTTTTCTTATCGTTCTTACTTATTTTCTCTTTACGTTTTTATCCTACAATCCCATTCAAATTGATTTCTTCTATGATCCAATGAATCATAATTATGGAATACTAAAAAAGTAATACTCCAAAAGGGTATTACTTTTCTTTATTCAAACAAACTCATAATATCATCTACATAACTTTCAGAATAAATAGTATCTAAGTCTTCTTTAGCAAATGGTACGCTTCCTGTATATTCTTCCATACTTGTACCCTCAGATAAACAATACCATTTTTCTCCCTCAATACTATAGCCAACGAAGTTTTCAATATCTTCACTTGCAAAAATATAAAGAGGCCCATTAGCTAAAACATTAATAACACTTATATTTGAAGAAGCATCATTATTTATATATACCATTTGAATAGCATTGTTTTGTCCATGTGCGATAAAATATTGATCTGTGCCACTATCATAATGCATTTCTGCTAATTGTTCTTCCGTTGGCTCTATAAATTTTTTTACATTTTCTTCTATTTTTGTAGCTTCTCCATCAGCTCTTGCTCTTACTTTAAACTTTGTTCCTACAATTTCAGTTGTAGCATCATAATCAATCCACATATATAGAGTATAATTTTGTGAAGCTTGTGATTTAATTGTACCGGTTTCAATGTAATATACAGTTTTTGTTTGATTGTTTTCATCTGTTACTGTCTCTTCAACTGCTTGACTTACTAATTTTGTATTTTCATTTGTTAAACCAGATATATCTGTTGCATCTCCTTTTATTAGTAAATATCTTACTGCACTTGATGGCATAGTTGAATCACTAAAAGCTTCTAACCCTAATTTATACGCTACATCGTAATCTCCAGTATTGGTTAGTGTAAAGGTATAAGGCGTGGTTTTCATTCCTTCTTCAAATGTCATTGGTAATGCATTGGTAACAGAAATACCATCCGCAGATTCATTTGTAATTTCAAGTCCAAAATCACCTGTTTGAATGACATTGGTCTTATCCGCAACATCTCTTGTTCTAAAAATAGCATAACTTACTCCTAGAATGATTCCCATTCCTAAAATAATGGCAAATATATTTAACATCATTTTATAATTTTTATTATTGGTTTGTGGTTCAATTACATGATTATCCATTTTTACCCTCCTTAATCATTAAAACTTTCTATGATCTGATTTAAATAGTCTTCATTATATACGGAAGTATAATCACCTATTGTAATTGGGGATGCACCTTCATATAAAGAGAATACTTCTAAAGAGGAATCGCTTTGATACCATTTTCCAATTTCAATACCATAACTGTTTTTTGTAAATGCATATACGTAATATGTATTGTCTTTTGGAACAATAAGTACTGTTCCTAATTCTTGTCCAATATAATACTCAATTGGTTGAGCGGATTCTGTTAATGTATAGGCATACTCTGCGCCATCAATTAAATCCTTTGTATGCATTGTGCTTATTTGTTCATCAATCGGAGTACGCAATGCTTGTTTATTATCTAATGTCCAGGCTTCTGTTGTATCTGAAACGGCTTCGCCATCGGCTCTTGCTTTTACACTAAATTTCATTCCATTGGCTTCTAAAGAAGCATTATAATCAATCCAAACCATTAATGAATAATTGTTGGTACCATCGGGTGCAATTTGTCCAGCTTCTACATAATAAACATATTTTCCATCTATATATTCAGGAGAAATACTTCCCATAATTGCAGATGCACCTGTCGTTTCATCCCCTTTTGTAAATACATATCTTACAGAAGAGGCTGGCATCGTTGTATCATCACTAAGTTCAAATCCCAATCGATAATTCATCGTATAATCTCCTGTATTGGTTAAGCTAAACGTATAAGCGTTTCCTGTTAGACCTTCTTCTTCTGTTACAGGAACAGCATTTTCTAACGTAATTCCATTGGTATTTTCATTAGTAATAACAAGTCCAACATCCCCAACGGTTAATTCATTACTTTTTTCACCATAAGCTACTGTCCTAAAAATGGCATAACTTACCCCAATTAACGCTACGACAAGTACCAAAACAAATAATATTTTGGCCACTTTTCCATAACGGTCAAATTTTTTTTCTTCATTGATTCTATTTTTATCTTCCATATTATCCTACCTTTCTTTTTTATTATAATATTTAAAAATTTCTTAGTCAATAAAAAAAGAGTATCCTCCTTTGTTTTACGTAAATTGATATGTGTAGGATAGGTTTCTTGTCCCTTTTGAATTAAGTCAATGGCTTCATTTATATTATCCAAAACAGACATACTCTATTCATTATTTCTTACACAATCATAAAATATTTATTATTAAATCTTATCATTCTAAAATGAGTATATATAAAAGTAATTTCTTCAAATAAACATTGAATAATACTTAACGCATTAAAATGAGTACAAAGTGCTAATAATCATGCTTTGTATCTGCAGTACTCTATATTTTTTTATTTAACTGTTGCAATCCGCTTTTCTTTTTGTCATAAGATCACCAGCAATTTTATATTTTTCTTTATTTATGATATATAAATATCCAAAGACACTAAATACAGCTGCTCCAATAAAATTTACGAATAAATCATTCATCGTATCATAAAGACCAACATCTAAATAGTTATTTAATTTTGTCAATTCCTGATCGTTTTTATCATAAAGAAGAACATGATCAATACCATCAATCGTAATTACACGATTGGTATCTGGATCAAGAGTGACTGATTTAATCACATCTATATAAGTATCTTTTTGCATATCTGTTCCAAAAAATCGATCCATACCATATTCAAAAAATTCCCAGCAAACTCCTATTGTCATAGAAAAACAAAAGGATACCAAAGCTACAAAGATTGGGGACAATTGTAATAAATTGGTCTTTTTATTTAATAAATAGATAAGTGAAAAACCAATACTTCCACATAAGAATCCATTAATCGTATGAAGGATGGTATCCCAAAATGGAATAGCTACATAAAAGTTATTGATTTCACCTAGTATTTCAGCGGAAAAGATAAACAAAAATATAAGTATTTCAATAATACTTGAAAATTCAATCTTAAATTTTTTCTCAATAAAAAATGGAAGTGCAAAAAGGAATAAAGATAATACACACAACAAAACATGTTCAAAATTGCCAAGCATAAGTTCTCTAATTAAACATACAATGATTAAAGTTCTTAACAGAATATATATAAATACAGATATTTTACTGTTTTCTGCATAAAGTTGTTTTATTTTCTTTTTTAAATTTTTCATATTTCACCTCTTATACCAATTCCTTCTGTTTGCCAGGGAATACCATTTTCATTATATCAGTTACAAAATACAGATCAATCTTTTCAATGAATAAAAAAAGAATATTTATATTATAAATGTCAATTGACACGAAATATCTTATAGAAATTGCCATCATTTTTTAGCTTTAATTATAAGATTCCATAAAAAAAAGCGGAGCCGAAATGGCTCCTTTCAGGGGGTTTGGTTGAATATTCTCTTACCTTCGTCCGTAAGAGTATTCGGCATGAATTGCTTCATGCATTTTAATAGTAATATACCTTTGAAAAAAAAGCAATCGTTTTTGATTACTTTTTTTAAAGTTTACATTATTTAACTACTTTTAATGGAAGAAACCAGACTCTTTTTTAAAGGATCATCCACCTCACTCTTTTTTAAATATTCTAATGAATCCTTCTTTGTTTGTAAAAGCAATTGATAATCTTCTCTTAGATTTGCAAGTTTAAAAGTCATATCTCCACTTTGTTTGGTACCAAATAAGTCACCATGTCCTCTTAATTTGAAATCTTCTTCACTAATTTCAAAGCCATCCTGGGTTTTTTCTAAAACTTGCAAACGCTTTGTATCGATATCACTTATTAAAATGCATTTTGAATCAAAACTACTTCGTCCCACTCGACCACGCAACTGATGAAGTGTAGATAAACCAAAGCGGGAAGCATCAAAAATCACCATCATGGTAGCATTTTCAACATCAACTCCTACTTCAATTACAGTGGTTGAAATCAATATGTCAATATTATGTTCTTTAAAATTATTCATAACATTATCCTTTAACACTGGTGTCATTTTACCATGAATCACATCGATCTTATATTTTTTACCAAAAGCAAGTGTCATTTTATCTTTTAATTCATTTACTGTAGTTAAATCACTATTTTCACTTTCCTCGATTAAAGGAGCAATGACATAAATTTGATGTTCTTGTTTTAACTCATCATACATCATTTGTAATACTTCTGTCATTTCAGAATTCTTTTTTACATACGTTTGAATTGGTTTTCTTCCCTTAGGACGTTCTTTAATAATAGAAACATCCATATCGCCATAAATGGTTAAAGCATATGTTCTTGGAATTGGTGTTGCACTCATATATAGAATATCTGGTTTTGTCCCTTTGTTTTGCAAGCTTAATCTTTGATTAACACCAAAACGATGTTGTTCATCTGTAATAACAAGGCCTAAAGAAGCATATTCCACTTCATCTTGAATTAAAGCATGAGTTCCAACAATGACATCAATTTCTCCGTTTTTTAATTTTTCATAAATAACTAATTTGTCCTTTTTTAAAACTGAACCTGTAAGCAAACAAATATGAATATCGTAATTTTTGAATATCTGTTTAATGGTATTGTAGTGTTGTACAGCTAAAATTTCCGTTGGAGCCATTAAAGCAGATTGATAACCACTTAAGAAATTCGCATACATCGCTATAATACTTACAATGGTTTTTCCACTTCCTACATCTCCTTGTAACAAACGATTCATTTTCCCACTTGAAGATAGATCTTCTAAAATTTCTTCAACTACTTTTTTTTGATCACTGGTTAATTCAAAAGGTAAATGATTCATAAAATCATATACTTTATTTTTATCTATTGTTCTTTGAATGCCATTGCTTTTCTTTTTATTTTCTAATTTTAAATAATTAATCTTAAACATGAACTCAAACAATTCTTCATATTTTAATCGCTTTTTGGCTTCTTCTAGTTTTTCAAAAGATGGAGGATTGTGTAAAATATTTAAAGCCGTCTTTTTATTTGTGAAATGATATTTTTCTTGTAAATAAGTGGGAATATGATCGGTTATAAATCGACCAAAGGATAATAAAGCAATATTGATATAGTTTGATAAATTTTTGTTTGAAAGACCACTCGTTGAATGATAAACAGGTTCTATCTTTTCTTTATTGGATAATAGTCCGATTTTAATATCTGAAGCCGTAATTACATTTTTCTTTTTATCTAATTTTCCAATGACAATTACGGATGTTCCAATAAGCAATTGACTTTTTAAAAAAGCACGATTAAAAATGGATACACCAACGACACCTGATGTTGTAACCAAACGAAAATTCATTTTGGTCAGTCCACCTTTAAAACGAAGGAGTATTGGAACACTTTCTATTTTTCCGTCGATCGTAATGTGTTCATTATCACCAATTTCATTTAAATTGTCTCTTTTTAAAACATCATATCGAAACGGATAATGGGAAACCAAATCGTCAATGGTATTGATTCCTATTTTTTTAAGAAGCGCTTCTGTTCTTGCTCCAATACCTTTAATATCTGATAAACCTGCCATACCACCACTTCCTTGCCTGTATTATATCACAAACCCATGTTTTTTAAAAGAAAAATTTTAGATTCTTTCCATAAAAAATACAAATGCATTTTATTCATTTGTATTTTCTTTTTTCTTCAATAATGTATGAATTGTATAACCAGTAAGAAGAAGTCCTGCACAACTCGGTACAAAGGAAATTGATCCAATCATATGGTTCGTTGTTTTTATTGGTTCTTCTTTAGAATATACAACAGGAATTTTATCTTTGATCTTCTTATCTTTGACCCATTTTCTTAAGATTTTAGCAATTGGATCGTAGGAGGTTTTTCTGATGTCGGTAATTTCAAACTTTGTAGGATCTAATTTATTTCCTGTCCCCATGGAAGAAATGATGGGAATTTTTCGCTTTAAACATTCTTCTATAATCGTTTTTTTACTTTGTATCGTATCACAAGCATCAATCACAAAATCAATATTCTGATTAAAGAATACTTCTTTATTTTCTTCTTTATAAAATAGATCATAAACCATTACATGGCAATTTGGATTAATATCTAAAATTCTTTCTTTACACACCTCAGTTTTCTTTTTTCCAATGTTGGAATGTAAAGCAATGATTTGCCTATTCATATTTGAAAGAGAAACTGTATCGTAATCCACAAGGATCAAAGTACCTACAAAACAGCGTGCAAGGGCTTCTACGGCATAACTCCCTACCCCACCTAATCCTAAAACTAAAATTGTTGTATCTTTTAATTGTTCTATCTTTTCTTTGCCAATTAAAAGTTCTAATCTTGAATCCATATACATCACTTCCAATAAAAAAATCCGAAAGAACTTACCACCTACGATAAAACCTGCTCTTATAAACAGGTGGGTGTCGCTAGTATACCTTTAGGATCCCTAAATGAATAGGTCTTCAACACCAGCATACATTGCAACTCCCGTATCGTAACTTTAGTCGGTTTTATACTTGATGGTGTAAATCGTATCTTTCAGACAATTATAATATACCATATTTTTTGGATTTTATAAATACTTATTCTTCAATTCCAAAATATTCTTCTAATGTTAGTCCACTTTTGTAAACTTTCTGTGCAAGTTCTTTTCCTAAGTAACGAATGTGCCATGGTTCATAAGCATACCCTGTAATATTTTCTTTACCTTTAGGATAACGAATGATAAACCCATATTTATAAGCATTAGCCGCTAACCATTTGCCTTCGTTTGTATTTCCATAGGATTCATCTAGCTTTCCTACATCTAAAGCCAATCCCGACTGATGTTCAGAATGCCCTGGTTGAGCGGAAAAAGTATCTGCTTTTTCTTTGCCATATTTTTTTACATAATCGTTATACAACTTTTCTTGATAAGAATAACTTCGATAACCAGATAGAATTTCAATGGAATATTTTTGTTTTTTTGCATCTTGTTGTAGTGTTTTAAAAGCATTATATACATCATCTCTTAAACCAGGTGCATAATTTTCGGGTAAAGAATACTGCTTATTTGCAATTAAAGTACCATTTACGTAAGTGATACCATTTTCTGTTTTAATTTCTGGAATAATTCCACCCTTACTGGTTACTTTTACTTTTCTACTCACTGTTGAAGTATTTCCCGCACTATCTGTTACTTCATATACAATTTCATATTCTCCTAATTTGGATGTATCTACTTCTCCTTCGGTTTCTACTTTGTTTTTGATTTCTTTATCGTAGTTATCGGATACGTCAACACCTTCTTCGGTATATTTATCTCCCTTTTTTAAAGTAATCTCTTCTTGCCCTTTTAATTTTAAAGTAGGAGGCGTTGTATCTTCAACATGAATCACACGGTATAAATATTCATCTCTTACATCACTAAGGCTCATGCGATACGTGACTACATATATACCTGCAACCTCTGGATCAAAATTGTTATTGTCAATCAGTACTTTTTCCCTTAAATCTTTATCATCACTAAAAGCATTTATTTCTACTTCTTCATAAGGAGTACCTACTTCTTGATAAGTAGAATAATTGGATAAATTATATTCTATATTTTTATCTACAGTTTCTTCATTGGTACAAGAATAACCACTTTCTACATATTCTTTTACCATTTCTTTTTCATCTTTACTGTATGTTTGATTATGTTTTACAATGATTTTATTTTTTAAAACACTATAATCATATTCTAATAAAGTAGCCTCGATTCTTTTCGTCTTTAAAATCGCATTATCCCCTGTTTCAAACGTTTCTTCAATTGATAATGTATTATCTTTATTAAAATGAACCACAATCTGTGTTTTATAGTTTTCATATTCTCTATTTAAAGTACAAGATATAGTCGATGTTGAAAAATTATGATAAATAAAATAAGAGACGACACATAAAAGGACAAGCATTAGTGTCGCAAAGAAAATTTGCTTTTTATATTTTTTTATTAATTTGAAACATCTCATATCCTATCACCACTTCTATTTTAACACTAATTTATAAATAATCCTATAGAAAAGAGAAAAAAGTTTATTTTTCCTATGAATCGTAAAAACATGCTATAATACAAAAGAGGTGCTTTTTATGTTATGTGAAATTTGTCCTAGAAAATGTCTGGTTGACCGTGAAAAGACACTTGGTTTTTGTAAAGCTTCGAATCACATTAAAATTGCTAAATTTTATTTACATCAATGGGAAGAACCATGTATCAGTGGAGAAAATGGTAGTGGAACAATCTTTTTTTCACATTGCAATTTACAATGTGTTTATTGTCAAAATTATGAAATTTCTACTGGTGGAAAAGGACTCGAAATTACAATTCAAGATTTAAAAAATATTTTTTTGTATATGCAAAAACAAAAAGCTACAAATATTAATTTAGTAACACCAAGTCATTATATTCTACAAATTAAAGAGGCTCTAAAAGAAGCAAAAAAAGAAGGGCTTACTCTCCCTATTGTATATAATAGTAGTGGTTATGACTCAGTCGAAGGATTAAAAGTATTGGATGGACTTATCGATGTTTATTTAGTAGATATGAAATATTTTAACGATCAATATGCCATTCGTTATTCCAAGGCCAATCATTATTTTGAGATCTGTAAAAAAGCAATCCAAGAAATGTATAGACAAACAGGACCTATACAAATTAAAAATGGGATTATGGAAAAAGGTGTTTTAGTAAGGCACTTGCTTCTTCCAGGATTAAAAGAAGATTCTAAAAAGATCCTTTCTTATTTATATCATACTTATCAAGATCATATTATGATTAGTATTATGAATCAATACACACCTACATCTTCCCTAAAAGATATGAAAGAACTAAATCGAACGATTACAAAAAAAGAATACGAAGAAGTCCTTGCATATGCTCTTTCTTTAGGGATTGAGCAAGCTTTTGTTCAGGAGGATGAAACAGCGGATGAAAGTTTTATACCCGATTTTTCTTTGGAATCTTTAAAAAAAGATATGGATCAAATCAAAGATAAGATTTGATTCATATCTATTTTCATGTAAAAAAGAATGAGTATTGCTATAGCTATAAAAGGACCAAAAGGCATGATATGATCTTTATTTGTATAAAGCAAAACCAAAGAGACTGGGAGAGCTAAAACACTCGCTAAAAAGATACTAAAAATGCCAACCAGTGGATGAAGAACAAGTCCCGATAAAAACATTAACTTAACATCTCCTCCACCCAAACTTTCCTTTTTAAAAGCTAAATTTCCTAAAAACATAATAAAATACATCACAGCAAAAAGTAATATTCCACTACCAATCGCAGAAAAACCACCTTTTATACCTCCAGATAAAAATTGAACAACAATAATAATTATAGAAGCAACTACCAAAACAGAATCTGGTATAATTAAATAATTTAAGTCACTCACTAAAATAATCATTAATACGGAGACCAAGGTTAAAGCAATAATCAAATCATAACTAAATCCAAAAGAATAAAAACTAACTGCGAATAATAGACCTGTACATAATTCAATCATTGGATAAAACAAAGAAAGCTTGTGTTTACAATATCGACATTTTCCCCCTTGTATTAAAAAGGAAACAATTGGAATCAATTCATACCACTTGAGTTCATGCTTACAAGATTGGCAATGACTTCTTGTAAACACAATTTCTTCTCCTTGTGGTAGGCGAAAACCAACTACGTTGTAAAAAGACCCTAATACTACGCCTAATAGAAAAAACAAAAATATATAGAAAACAGTCATTATACATCATCCTAACTAATTTGTTGATAAATACTGAACATTGGGATAATTATAGATAAAATAATTGTACCAACAATAATGGCAAGGAAAATAATCATAATTGGTTCAATTAAACTTTTCATTTGTGAAATCAAATTTTTATGCAAATAAGAAAAATGATTTGCTACTTTCCCCATCATAGCTCCTAATTGCCCTGTATTTTCTCCTGTTACAATCATTTCATAGGCAACTACAGGAAAAGCCCACTGTCCTTTAAATGCTTCTGACACCGTAATTCCTTTACTGATATTATCAATTGTTTTGTGAATCAATTCTTTATAAATTTCATTGTTCGTTATTTTCATTAAAATTCCCATCGATTCATTAATTCTTACTCCATGATCTAAAAGGGACGCAAACGTTTTCGTAAATGTCGTTACTTCATTATAAACAATAATTTTCCCAAATACAGGTACTCTCATATTGATGCTTTGGGTTATTTTTCGATAAGCCGTTATGTTTTTATATAAGAATATATGTACAATTAAAATCACAAGTAAAATGCCTGCAATAATAAGCCAATTGTTTTTTAAAAAATCACTTGCGCTCATAATAGCTACTGTAATCCATGGCAAAGTAGCATTTTGTTCTTCATACATACTTACAAATTGTGGAACTAAATAAATAAGCATGAAAGCTGTAACAGCTACTGAAACAACTAAAATAACAATTGGATACGTCAAAGCACTTTTCATATCTTTTCGGGTTTGACTAATGGATGTATAATAATCCGCCATATCATCCAAGGTAGCTGGTAAATCCCCTGTCATTTCTGCCGTTTTTACCATATTAATCAACATCGGTGGAAATACTTTTTCTTGTTCGCTTAGAGCTTCTGAAAATTCTTGTCCCATTAAAAGCGAATATGTTAATTTATCAAAAATTCTTCTTTTATATTTTTTTTCTGCTTGTTTCGATAAAATTTTTACTGAATCAATTAGAGGAATTCCAGCTTTTAAATATGTTGATAATTGCGTTAACATAAAAGAAAGTTCACTTGGTTTTAATTTTGTACCACCAATATCAATATTCAAATTAATTCCTTTGATTTCCTTAATTTTTAATACTTCATATCCTTCATCTTCATAAAAAGATTGTACATCTTCTTTGCTTAATGCTTGCAAGGTATTGGTGTATTTTTTTCGATTATTTAAACGAATCGTATAAGAGAATGTTTTAAGTCTTGAAGAATCTAGCGGTTTAGGTGTTGGTGCTGTGGTCTTTTTTTCATTCGTTCCCGCATAAATATAATCTCCTAATGGTTTGTTGTTTTTATCAATGGTAATTAGTCCTTCTTTTTCTCGACGTTTTTTATTTAATCCAAAGATTTCTAGGAAGCCTATATATACAAATCTTAATATATAGAGTGGCGAAAATGTATTAATTTTTTGTTTCTTTTCTTTAATTTCATTTGTTGTATTTTTTTTCTTTGCCATATTTACCCTCCTATTCTATTTTTAAGTATATCATACTCCCTATTATTTTTCTAGAAGATATGTCATTTCTTTTACGAATTTTTACAAAAGAAAAAACCAATTATTTTTGATTGGTTTTTTGTTGATATACTTTTTGTAAAACTTTAGCAACTTTTGTTTGTTCTATTTCTTTCTTTATTTGTTCTTTTTCATCAAGTTGTAGTACTTTTTGTTTTGCTTGGCTTAGCGTAAATGGTTTGCAAGGTTTTTGGTTTATAAAAAATAGGAATTGATCCATATGCGTTAATGTAAGTGGGAACTGAGAAAACCACAATGTTTGATAAAACGTATTAAAATCATATGGATATTTTTCTGGAGATTCATAATATTCATTTTTTCGAACCACAGATAAAGCTTTTAATAAAACATCTGCAGCAATGGGACGATTTAATAATTCACTATAGGTATAAATATGAGAGAACAGTTCTTCTTTATTTATAGAATTTTCATCATATAAAACTTCTGGAAAAGACAATAGCACTTTCCCTTCTATAAATTTCGATAAGAAGTTGATTGTTCTACGCATATTTTTATCCTTTAGATTAAATGGATGATCACATAATAAATTATCCATAATCTCATCTAAAGAAGTACGAATTTGGTCATCTTCATATTTATTTTTATAAAGAGAATCCATTTGTTGTTTTGTCCTAACAAAATAACGATAACTTAGAAAATGACTTATCCCCCACTCCTTCTTTTGACAACCATTCGTACAATCGAAATAATAAAGTCCATCAATTCCATATTTTTCATCTTTAACATAAACCAAATTATTTATATGTCCACTTTTTTCTCCTATTAAACGATAAACAGTGGCTTTAAATCCAAGCTTACGTACAATTTCATTAAAGAGATTTGCGAATCCTACACAAACACGCTTATCACTAAACAGAATTTTTGTAATATCTCTCGATGCGGTGGGTTTTTCCGTTGCATCTTCTTTTTGATATACATGGTCACGGACTAAATCGTATACATGCATCAAAGATTCTAAAGGACTATAATTATAAGACTTGATATGAGCAACATATGCATCAATTTTATCGATTGTTCGTTTATATTCTTGTAAAGAAATTATATCTTCATTTCCACTCGTTTGAACATAAAGATCCAAATTTTCTATATCTTTTACTTTATCTAGTATTTCCCTATAATTTTCTTGATCTAAAGTAAATACTCCACCTAAATATGTGGAAGGGAGTAAAAGTTTTTTCGTTTTAACCTCCGGATTTTTTTGAACGTATGCAACAAATTCCTCTAGATTATTTCCAATTAAAATATACTCAATATGATCAAAAAAATCATAATTTTGATCCATGGCCTGTTGTACTTTGGATGGAAGAAACAATAAGTCTTTATTATCTTTTGTATCCTGTAATAAACGATCTTTATTTTTTAAAATTTCTTCATAGGAGATGTCTGGATAAGTATTAATATTTAACTTATAATCATAATTCTTATCTAAAGTCCCATCCACAAAATAACCCTCATTTTCATATTCTTGCCAATCAAAACAAATTTCCATTAAACCTTTCATATATAAACCCCCTTTTTATAATCTACCTCATGAAATGTTCCTTGTTATAACATATTTTTTAGTTTATGTAAAGAATCAACGTTCTTATACGTACTTTCCTTTTTCTCCTTATTATACCAAATCGCATCCATACCAAAAGAAAGCGGTGTTTTAACATCAAGTTCTAAATCGTCCCCAACCATTAAACATTCATCAAACTTATTAAAACCACACGCCAAAGCATAACTTCGAAAATGAGGTTTGCACTTCTCAATATCTCCACCTATAACTTCTGAGAAATATTTTAATATTCCATAATTTTCAAGTCTTGCTTTTTGAATTTCAGTAAAAAAGTTTGTAAGAACAACAAGCTCATACTTTTCGGATAAATATTCCAGTGTTTTTATTAGCTTTTTATTTTGTTTTTTTGGTACCATTGTCGCGTATGTCTTTAATGTTTTGACATATTCCTCTTTCGTCATTTTATGCGTTAAAACCGCATTGATTTCTTCATATAAATCCAAGTACGAATATTTATCATGTCTTTGTTCATATGTAAATAAAACTTCTAGAACTTTTTCGTATTCTTCTTGTGAAATTGTATTGTTTTTTTCAACCATTTGTTTTAATGCTTCTTGGTCTAAATCAATTAAAGTATTATCTAAATCAAATATAATTTTCTTTATCATTCTTTTTCACTCCTACTCTTTATCCTATTTTATAATATCTTTACCTTTCTAAAAAGATTATAACAAAAAAGATGAGCTTGATCATCTTTTTTATCGTCTTGGAAAACTTTTTACTTCAAAAGTTCCGTACTTATTTACTTTATTTACTTCTTTATATATTTTTGCTTTATTTTCTTTTACTTCTTCTCCTGTATTTAAAGAAATAATAATCAGATTGGCATCTTGTAGAGAAAATCCACGATTGCATAATACCAAATATTCTGTATTGAATTTAAGCCTTCTTATTTTATTATCAAAATTTCCTTGATAAGGGACTCTAATTTGTCCATTTACTTTTTTTTCAACCAAAACTGTTTTTTCTTCATGACTTTCATCATGGTTAATAATAATTGATAAATTATCACTGATTATAAACTTTTCAATATACTTCATACTTCTTAAACCTCTTTTTTGTTTTATTGTATGTACATCGTAACAAATGAAAAAGGACAAGTAAACAGCCTTGTCCTTTTTTTTCAAAATTATTCATAATTTGACACATTTTCTACAAAACTTTACTTTTTTAATTTCAAACCATCCTTGAATGCATCTCCTACTCTTTCTCCTACTTTATAATAGCCATGTGTATAAGGATCAAAAGCAATGGCATCAAGAAGAGAAATATCAATATGATCTTCCTTCATAACACGCTCATCCGCAGTCACATTCACAATTTTTCCAACTACGCCACAACCATATGGACCATCCTGATATTCAATAAATTCACATTCCATACAAATGGGAAATTCATTAATAATTGGTGCATCTACATTCTCAGATTTTCCTGCAGTTAAACCACTGTTTTCAAATTTATTTGGTGTGTTATTTCCAGATACAACACCAAAATAATCAGCTTCCACTACATGTTTTGCATCCGCAATACTTACTGTAAATGCTTTTCTTGCTTTAATATTTTTTACAGTCTTATGTGTTTCTGTTAAATTTAATACCACTTGATCTCTTTCTAACATCATACCCCAGGCCGCATTCATAACATCAATTGTCCCATCTTCATTATAGGTTGCAATCATTAATACTGGCATTGGAAAAATAGCTTCCGTCGTTTTAATACTTTTTCTCATTTTGATTTCTCCCTATCTTTTTGTTTTCCTTTACTTAATACCCTGTAAATTAATAATAAACTTTTTGAACGTTTTCACTAAGTGTTTTATAGCTATCAAAATTAATATCAGCCCAACTATCTTTTTTTACATAAACTTTAACAGTTCCACTTTCAGCAAAAGCATTATTAAAAGCCCTTGGATCAATATAATTAACACTCTCTGGTATTGTTACACTTTTTATTGAGTAAGACCATCTAAATGCATTTTCACCGATCGTTTCAAGTCCATCATTAAATTTCAGAGTAGTAAGAGATGTACATTCATCAAAAGCTAGATCATCAATCGATATCAATGAGCTTCCAAATTCTACTGTTTTCAACGAAGTGCATTCGTTAAACGCCAATTCTTCAATTGAAGTAACCGTATCAGGAATAACGATACTTTCTAAAACTTCACATTCACTAAAAGTACCATTAGGAATCTTAGTTAAATTATCAGGTAATATTACTTCTTTCAATGCTGTGCAAGCTTGAAATATATAAATTGAAAACTCACAATCTGGATTTAAAAATATAACTTTTTCCAAGACATCGTTAGAAATTCCTTCATTAAAGTATTTAGGTGCAAATGCACCATTGCCTATTGACGAAACACTTTCTGGAATAACTAGCACCTTTTGTTTTAGCCCTTCTTCGGTTAAACCCAATAATTTTCCATCATAAGAAATATCAAAATAATCAAGGCTACTTGCAGTAGCTTTATCTATAGAGCCATTTGTACCACTTGCATTTTTATTTAAAGAGCATCCAGCAATAATGCATACAATTCCTACTATGCCTAGTACAATTGCTAAAGATTTTTTCTTCATTTTATAAACACCTCTCTAGGATTATTATAGTATTTGCTTTTCTCTTAAGTCAATTGTTTGCCCTTTGTTTTCTTTTCTTGACGTAAATAATAAATACATAAAAAAACGAATTCAAAATTGAACTCGTTACTTACTTATATGGTAGCGACAGTGGGGATCGAACCCACGACCTTTCGGGTATGAACCGAATGCTCTAGCCAGCTGAGCTACATCGCCATTTACACAAGCAAATTAATTATAACAAATCTGCTCGTGGGTTGCAAGAGTTTTTTAAACATTTTTATAAACCATGAGTTTCGTATTATGTCTATCGAGTTCTTTTTTCATATCATCATTGTATTTATATAAATAATATCTTTTCTCTTCTAATTCTTTTTCAATTGCTTCCATATTTTTTAATAATTCTTTAAATTCTGGAATCGACGATGCATATTCTTCGATTTCCTCTTTAAAAGTTTGTTTCATATCTTTGATCGTGTCCGTCGCATCGTCTAATTTTCCGACAAATTCATCAATATTAGTCATATTTCCTAGTATATCCTTTTCATAATTAACAAATTCAGCGACTTGTTTTGTTTCTGTTTTTCTTTCTGTATGAAAAGCATGGGTTAAATCACGAATGGCTCCTATCATAAGTCCTGCTCTTACAATATTTCCAACTCTAGTTCTTGGAATTGTACTAAATGCCATAAATTGAGCCATAGCACGGAATACACGATTCATATCAGGAACTAATCTTGTATATGTCTCTGTTTTACTTGTGATATTTCCCATAGTATCAATCTTTTTTGAAATATCTTGCAACATATCATCTAGACTATTACGAAACACTTCGATTTCATCATTAATTTTCTCTACATCGTTGTACTGTTCTTCTAATTCTTCAAAACTTGTATCTCTAGAAGTAAACTCTTCTTTCTTCTCATCGATTTTCTCTTCTAAAGTGTCTTTTTCATGTTCTACATAAATAATCTTTTCTACAATACCAATATAATCTTCGGTTTCTTTGATTTGTTTGATTAAATCATCAATCACAAGATTATCTTGTACTTCTTTTTTATAATTATTCACTAAATCGGATAAATATTTTTGATCAAATAATTCTACATCCGTAAAATCTTTAGAATTTTTTAAATCTTCATATTTTTTCTTAATAGCATCAAATTTTTCTAATAATTTTTCTAATTCTGTTTTTAAATCTTCTATTTCGTCTTGTAAAACAGCATCTTCTTCTTTTTGGGTTAATACTTGGAATTGATATTCTAAATCTTTAATTGTATAGTAATCTTCTTTAAGCATTTTTTCAAAGCCTAGTAATATTTCTTGTTCTAACTCGGTTTCTTTTGTATATTCCTCTTGTTCTTCTATTTCTATATCTTCTGCTTCTTTTTGTTTTTGTTCTACAACGTCTTCTTGCTCAATACTTTCTTCTTTACTTATCTGTTGTAGCGTCTCTTCTGGTGCTAGGCCAACTATTTTTTTATCTTCTACGAATTCTTCCTCTTCCTTTTCATCCTCAAAATTCATTTCGTTTTTTTCTTCAGATTCTTCTTGTATAAACTCGTTTTCTTTTCTTTTGTCAGAGAGTTCTTCTAGAATAGGTTCTTGTTGTAAATCGAAAGGAATTTCTGTTTTTTGAATTGGTATGGATTTATTTTCTTTTATTCCAATATCTTCTGGAATGATGGTCAACTCTTCTGGATTAATTTCCAAATTTTCAATATTATTAATTCCATTTTCATCTTTATTTACATTTAAACCATCCTGGTTTCTATGCGCTTTTATAGCTTCTAGTTCCTCTTGTATGGATGTTTTATTATAGGTTTGATAGATTTTAGAAACCTTTTTATCTCTTTGTCCGCCTTTAGCACCTTTCATAACAATTCCCCTTTACTATATATTCTATGTTATCATAAAAAAACAATAAAAAAAAGCATAATGCTTATGCTCTTGACACGTATTTTCCATCTTTAGTGGAAACAATAATATTTTCTCCTTGTTCTATGAAAAGTGGAACTCTTACGTTATATCCTGTTTCGACTTTAGCGTCTTTTAAGGCATTATTGGTTGTATTTCCACGAACTGCAGGTTCAGTTTCAATTACTTTTAGTTCAATCTTATCTGGTAAATCGATTCCTAATACTTCCCCTTCATAGAAAGTAATGGATACTTCTAAATTTTCTTTTAGATATTTTGCATTTTCTCCTACAGAAGATCCATCTAATTCGATTTGATCAAAATCTGTCATATTCATAAAGTAATATTTATTATCCATTGTATATAAATATTGCATAGGTTTTCTTTCAATTCTAGCTGTATCTACTTTAATACCTGAATTAAAAGTATGTTCAACAGTACCACCCGTTCTTAAATTTTTAAGTTTTGCTTTTACAAAAGCAGCTCCTTTTCCAGGTTTTACATGTTGAAATTCAATTACTTGATAAATATTTCCCTCTAAAGCAATTGTTACACCCGTTTTAAAATCATTTACATTGATATACTCCATACTTTTATCTCCTTTTATTTATTACTTTTTCTCTCTATGTGCAGTATGCTTATTGCATGTAGGACAATATTTATTTATTTCTAAACGATCGGTTGTATTTTTTACATTTTTATCTGTTCTATAATTTTCACTTTTACAAACAGTGCAAAATAATGTTTTTCCTTGTCTGTTTCCTTGTTTTGCCATAATATCCCTCCTCATTTCCTATATGTATTATATCAGAAAACTTAGAAAAAGCAAAAGTTTTTTTAAAAGTTCTCTATTTTTGCGACTTCATAAAATTTTTCTTTTGAAAAATCATAGAGATATACTTCTTTTTTACTAGCAAAATAAAGAGCAAACTTTAAAGCATATTCCCCACTATATGTTTCCTTTTTATCTATTGTTTTTAGCTTTTTTGGATATAAATACAATTCATAATAATCCTTACATTCAATCTCTCCATATTCTTCTTTTATTTCTTCTTTTGACAAATTAAAATCACATAAATTTTTAATTTCTAGATTTCCTGTATAGTAATTGTTATCAAGATCCATAAAATCTTTGTACCAATAAAAAGTGTGGTTTGAAAAAGTAAATAACATTCCGGAATCTTCATACCAACTTCCGTAAACTTGACTGTAGTTTTGTTTTTGTTTTGGTCTTAATTGATAAAACAAAATTAAAAGAACAAGAAAAAGAAGAAAAAGGAGAATACTTATTTTCTTTATCTTTCTCATAATAAAATATATTGTTTAAAAAAAAGAATAGAAATTAAAAATTTGTCTATTTTTGTTTTTAAGGATTTAAGCATATTTTGTGCAAACACAAAATATATTTAATTAGAAAAGAGGAAGATAATTATGATTAATAAGAAAAGTTTGTGGTTTTTAACACTATTTAGTTTGATCTTAGTTTTAAGTATTTATTATATTACAATGCCTAATGAACTTTTGCTTTCTAATAATAGTAATTATAATGAAGAAGAGGATGAAACAAAAGTAGTAGTAGAAGAAAGTGAAACATTAACAGCGATGCGCGTTACATTAGATGAAGAAAGACAAAGCGAAATTGAAACGTTACAAAAACAATTGGAAGGAAATGAGTTAACTGCTGAAGAAAAGAATAATGCTTATGAACAAATTAAGTATTTAACACAATTATCTTCAACAGAAGAAAATCTAGAGTCTATTTTAAAGAAAAATTATAATATTGCATGTTTTGTAAAAGTAGACAACAATAATATTTCTGTAACCTCTACCGAGAAAGAACATGATACAACTTTAGCGAATAATATCATGCGTACCATTCAAGAACAATACGAAGACAAAGTATATATCACAGTCACCTTTACAGAATAAGGAATATACCTACACCCTTATTTTATAGATGCATAAAATAAAGTAGTAATCATTGTATAAATTAAGGGGGTACCAAAGTGAAAAAAATACTAACAACCAGAGAGAAAGAAGTATTTGATTTATTAACTCGCAATAAAACAACGAAAGAAATCGCCGCTCAATTAAATATAAGTGAAAAAACAGTCAGAAATCATATTTCCAATACCATTCAAAAATTAGGAGTAAAAGGAAGAGCCGCAGCTGTTATAGAGCTTTTAAAATTAAAGGAGATTTCACTTTAAAAAGCGTACTAAAAAGGTACGCTTTTTCATATAATAAAGTGGTGAGGTATATGTTAAAGAAAAAAGCTTTAAAAAAAATATTTATAACCACTTTATCTGTTTTTATCCTTGTTTGTGCTTATATGATTCCTTACTCTACCGAAAAAACCGAACAAGTAGGATTAGAAGTGGAATACACCACAGGAATGTATACCAATAATATTTATTTATTAAATGAAGACCATTTACTTGTTAAGAGTAAAATTTTACTTGATAGTAATGATCCGGTTGAAAAAGTAAAACAAATTGTAGATACTCTAACAATCCATAAAACCAATTTTATTCCAAATGGACTTTCTTCTTTATTGGATGAAAAAGTGAAGTTAAAAGATGTTATCATCTATGATGATATTGTGCATTTAAATTTTAATGAAGAATTCTTAAAAACAGATCCTGAAATTACAGAAAAAGTTCTTGAGGCTTTAATTTTTAGTATTACGGATATTGATGGGATTCGTGGGATTTGTATCAAGGTAAATGATGAAGTGGTTGAAGAAATGAATGGAATTGTTTTAGATGCTGTTTTAACGAAAGATTTCGGATTAAATAAAACGTATAATATTCAAAATCGAGACAATATTGATAAAGTAATTATTTACTATTTAACAAAAATAGATGATCAATCTTACTATGTACCTGTTACAAGATATTTAAATAATAATGAAGATAAGATTGAAATTATTATTAATAGTTTATCGAGTAGTTATATTTATGAACCAAATCTAATGAGTATGTTGAATCAAAATACAAAACTACTGGATTATGAGATCAATAGTGATATGGTCATTCTTAATTTTAGTGATGCCATTTTTACCGATCAAAATCAAATTTTAGAAGAAGTTTTATATACGATTGGTTATTCCATCTATGATAATTACAATATAGAAACTGTTATGTATAAAGTCAATGGAGAAGAAATTATGAAAAAATCAATAAAAGAACTTGAATAATATAATTTTTTAGTGTATAATTAATCATGCAGTTGGTTAATGTGTCCGCGTAGCTCAGCTGGATAGAGCAATCGCCTTCTAAGCGTTTGGTCTATCAAGAGTTATCAGTTGACAAAAGCATTGTAATTACTACGGTTTTGTGATATAATCG
>CALVUP010000013.1 GCA_944363635.1 uncultured Bacilli bacterium
AGTAAAAACATGATATAATATAATAGATTTATGAAAGAAGTGATGAAAATGAACAATAATCCGATTCAATGGTATCCAGGTCATATGGCTAAAACAAAAAAAGAAATTAAAGAAAAAATTCATTTAGTTGATTTGGTATATGAACTTGTGGATGCCAGAATGCCTTTATCTTCAAAAATGCAGGATATGGATGCGATTTTAAAGCAAAAGCCAAGAATTATGATTATGACCAAGTATGATCTTTGTGATAAAGAAGAAACTGATAAATTTATTGCTTATTATCAAAGCCAAGGTTATATTGTTCTTCCAGTTGATTTAATGCATAACGTAAATGTAAAAGAAATTTTAAACAAAAGTAATGAAATACTTTTGTCTATGAATGAAGAGAGAAGAAAAAAAGGAATGAAACCTAGAAGTATCAGGGCATTGCTTATTGGGGTTCCCAATGTAGGGAAATCCACTTTAATTAATCGTTTGGTAGGGAAAAAGGCAACAAATGTTGGCAATAAACCTGGTGTAACGAAAATGTTATCTTGGATTCGTATAAATAAAGATATTGAACTTTTGGATACTCCTGGTTTATTATGGCCTAAGTTTGAAAATCAAGAACAAGCTTATACGTTAAGTGCTTTATCTTCGATTAAAGAAGAAATTGTTGATCCTGAAGAATTGGCGGTATTCATATTGAAAAGAATGTATGCACTTTATCCAGATCGATTAAAAGAAAGGTATGGTATTGACTGTATTGATGATTTTGATGAAGTTTATACTTGCATTGGTAGGAAAAGAGGCGCTCTTATGAAGGGTGGAGAAGTGGATTATGATAAGGTAAATTTGATTCTTATTCGTGATTTAAAAGAAGGTTATTTAGGAGAAATTACATTTGATCGATTGGAGAATGTCAAATAAGAGATGTTCTCTTTTTTTGCATTGAAAAAATCCCTATTCTGTGTTACTATTAGAATAGGGTGAGACTCATGATAGAATTTAATAGCATGTTTCCAATTTTGGCTTTACTTATTGTTATACCATTATTGGTTATTATAATGATTTATTTTATTTTTATAAGCAAAGAAAAGAAAAAGGATCTACAAGTTTATCGTTTTAAAAGAGATTTTTGGGGAAATATCATTTCTTTATTTTACTCCTCTGTGCTTTTTTCTTTATCTTTAGGGTATGCTGTGAATGTTGTTTTAAAAGTTTATGAGTATAATTTGCAAGCACAATATACTTGGCTTATTGTTGGCGTTATTCTTTTGGTATTCTTTACTTTGTTGTTTTTTCTTTATGTATTTAAAAAATATTTTAAATTTATGAAACATCAAGATCAGTATTTTATCGATCATTCGAAAACAGAGGTTGAACAAAATGTTGGATAATAAAAGTAAATGGATTGATGTTGTATGTTATTTGATCATCTTCTTCCTTGTTTTGCTAATTGTTTTGCCACCTGTTCTTCGTCTTGTCCTTCCTGATGGAGATGATTATGACAATACCATTTTGTTAGAAAGCCTACGTTGTATCTATTCCGATGAATCTGGATATAACAAGATTATAAATACGCAGTATAAAAATAAAGAACTTACACGTGTGTATGTAACTTATGAAAACTATCCAGCCGATACGGTTTTAGAAGAAAAAGCTTATATTACTATTCCTGGAGTAAGTGAAGATATAGAAAATGCTAAAGTTCTTTATACCATTGAATATAATGCGGATACCCGTAATAATACGAATTTAAGTAAGTATTTTGGTAAGATTGATGACTTGAAAGCTACTTATGAAAGTAGTTCTTATACTTGTAATATTATCACGAATTAAATAAAAAACTTAGAATGAATAAGAAAATAATGAACAAGATTTGATATTTATCTATATATTTATTATGAAAACTTGTCATTATTTTTTTTATATTCTGTAAAAGAACGGCAAGTAAAGTAAAAATACAAATCAGATGTTCCATTGCTAAAATGTAATCAATTCGTTCAATAAAATGAAAAAAGTTGATGTTTTTTAATACCATAATTTCAGGATAGGTATAAATAACGGCTAAATGGTTTCCTAAAATACCAATAATTAAAATATATTCAATGAGAATAAAAAAACAAGAAGTTAAATAAGAAACCGTTAAGTAGTATTTAATTTTTTTAGAGTTAATTTCTTTATTATAAAAAATATAGAGTAAACAAAGTATACCACTCGTAAGAAGACCAAAGAGACAAGATGAAAGAAGTAAACTTTGTATATTGTTATTTGTGATCGGAAGAAGATAGGAAACATCTACATAAGGGACAAGACCAATGATTTTGATTAGAGTGAAAATTAAAAAGATATAAAATAAAATTTCTATGGCTCGACTTAATATCGCAGAATCAAATTTCCATATATAGAGAAATAAAAGCAGTAAAGTTCCTGTAATTAAAAATAAATTATCTTTGTTTAAATAAATGTAATGAATATAAAAGGAAAAACGGTAAATAAAATAGCTTACCAAAATACTACAAATAAGAAGTATGATTCCTTTTATGGTTTTGTATTTTATTATTTTTTTAATGTTTATTTTTTTAAAAAGATAGAAATATCCATTAAATAACAATAATCCCAAAAGAGTACCTAGAAGAATAGAAAGGATTGTATTTTGGAAGGATAAGTTTAAAAATGTTTTATATCCAGTGATTGCAAAAAGAGATTGAATTAAAAGGAAAAATAGAATGCTGATTTGAAAAGTCGTTGTGTTTTTATTTTTCATTGGTTTCTCCTTTCGTATAGGTTTTAATTGTGTATTCATCAAAATAACTATACTTCTCGATAAAGTGGGTGATTATGTTTTTTATATATTTATTGTACTTTTTTATATATTCTTTTTCTTCTGAATAGATAAGAGAGGTAATTGTTATATCGGTTTTATCATTGTTATATGTTAGGGTTGTATCTAAACTGCTAATGGAATAGTATTTATTTTCAATGGATAAATTGAGATTATCTATATCATTATTTAGAATGTTATAGCTAATATTTTCTTCTTGGGTTAAAAGATTGATTGGTTTGTTGTTATAGAAATAACTATACCCAACGACAGCAAGTTCATTATTTTCCCATCGGATTGTTGGAATAAAACTGTATTTTTTTTCGTATAATACTTTTAAATAATTTTCATAGGTTAAAGGGTGTACTAAAGAGATATTTTCACTGTTGGTTTGGATTAGGCGATTGATATTTGTTGTAGAAGATACAATATCTTTGATTTTGCTATTGGTATAGACAACGGTAAATGAATTTCTATTGTTGTTTTTATTGTTAAAATAGGCATTGATATTATCAATATCTTTATGATTTAAAGTGTTGGATAAAATTAAGGTTTCTAAGTGTTCAATATATATTTCTTTATCTAAATATAGATATAAATGGTTAAATGCTACGGTTAAATTATCTCCCATTGCTTCATATATGTTTTTTTCATAATGATCTTCGTTTTCATAATTGTTTGGATCCACAACAGCAATCGTTACTTTATAAAGATTGTTTTCTTTTTCAATTCCTATGGTATTGACAATAGAAAGATGATTTAATTCTGTATATTTCATACATCCGGTGATACCAAATAGAAAGATGAAAAAGAGTATTCCTAGTTTTTTCATTGTTTCCCCCTTATGATATTTTTTGTTAAATATTTATTTCTTCTTTTTTCTTTTTGATGAACAAAAACAATGGAGTCTTCTAAATCTTTTTTATAAAAAGGTGCGAAAGGATAGAGATATGGTTTTCCATAATTGTTGATTCTTGCTAGGGATAAAACTAGTAAAAGCATACCTAGGAAAATTCCATATATACCGAAAAAGGCCGCTAGAAACATTAAAATATAACGCCACCATCGAATAGCAGAAGTCAGTTCAATAGAGGGAAAGGCAAGTCCAGATATCGCACTAATGGCAATAATAATAATCATGATCGGAGATACAATACCAGCTGCTACGGCCGCATCCCCAAGAACCAAACCTCCAAGAATCGCTACGGCTGTTCCCATGTTGTTACTCATCCGCATATCACTTTCCCGTAAGATTTCAAAAGATACACTCATAAGGAGTGCTTCAATTAAAGCAGGAAAAGGAACCGTTAATCTTTGCGTGGTAAAATTAATGAGCATATTAACAGGAATGGCATCGTGATTGATGGTGGTTACTGCAATATAATAAGCTGGTAGAAATATGGAAATAATAAAAGCAAGTACTCGAATGATACGAATAAAAGAAACATTTAAATATTTTTGATAATAATCATCCGGAGTATGAAAATAATCAATGAAAAAAGTGGGTAGAATTAAAGCATAACAACTATTATCTACTAAAAGAATGACTTTTCCTTCAAGTAAAGCCATGGCTGTATTATCACATCTTTGGGTAGACATAATCGTAGGGAAAAAACTATTTTTATCGCCTAAGTATCTTTTTATATAACCACTATCAATAATGCCATCAATATTAATTTTTTTTATTTTATCTTTAATTTCTTTTACTAGGCTTTTCTCACATATATGATTCATATATAAAATTCCTACTTTGGTTTTAGAAGATTTTCCAACTTCTTCGGTTTCGATATATAAATCCTGCGTTTTAATCCTTTTTCGAAGAATTCCTAAATTTGTATTAATATTTTCACAAAACCCATCTTTTGGTCCTTGTAAAGCAGGTTCGTTTGTAGGATCATTGATTCCTCTTGATAGATCTTCCCTTACTTCAATGGCTAAGGCTTTTTCATCAACAATTAAAATACAAAATCCATTGTATAAATAAGTTAAAATTTCTTTATATTCTTTTGCTTTTTTTATATTATTATCAGGTAAAATACTATAGATTTTTTCATAAACATCAGGAACCAATACTTTTTCACTCTCAGCATTTAAAATTGGTTTTAAGATAAAATCGTTAATGAGTTTAGTAGAAGTAATCACCTCAGAATAAATTAATGTGATCTTTTTGTCTAAAAAGCGCATTTCTTTAAAAATAAAATCTTGACTAGGTCCAATATCTTTTTTAATTTTTGTAAGTAATTTTTCCATATAATTCACCATTTTTAATATGGAATTTTTAGGAAAGAATATACTTATTTCTGTTATTACGTTATAATAAGTTTAGGTGATATGATGTATAAAGATATAAGGATAACAGGAATGGATGATTTTGGCCGTGGCATTTGTTTTATTAACGACAAAATTACTTTTGTTGAAAATGCTTTAGAAGGGGAAATCGTTGATTTAGAAATAATAGCATCAAAAAAGAAATACCAAGAAGCTAAGGTTTTAAACTTGAAAAAGGAAAGTAAAGATCGAGTCGAGTATGCTTGTCCTTATTCTTTTAATTGTGGAGGATGTCACATTGCCCATATGACATATGAAGCACAGCTTAAATTTAAAAAGAGAAAAGTTGAAAATATTGTAAGACGATATACTTCTTATAAAGATTTTTCTATTCATTCTATTTTTGGTTGTCGCAATCTTTATTATCGTAATAAAATTACCCTTCATATAAAAAAGCAACAGCTTGGTTATTATCAGAAAAAAACCAATCAAGTCATTGCCATTGATCATTGTTTATTGGTTCATCCCAAGATAAATAGAGTTATAAAAAAAATAAACCAATATTTAAAGAAGAAGCCTTTATATGTAAAAGAAATTGTAATTCGTTGTATCAATGAAGATCTCTTGTTATGGATGGATCAAGATGTTCCACAGGATTTTATTGATTATATGGGAAATGTAAATATTGTTGCGAATGGGAAAACGGTTTTAAATCATAATTTTATAGAAGATGATTTATTCGGAAATACTTTTCTTATCAAAGAAAATTCTTTTTACCAGGTAAATAAAAAACAAGTAGAAAAATTATATGGTTTGATTATCGATTATGTAAAAGAAGAACCATATCAAAATGTTCTTGATCTATATTGTGGAACAGGTACAATTGGAATTAGTGTGAGTTCTTATGTAAAAAAAGTAGTAGGAATTGAATGTAATTCTGCTTCTGTTTCTTCCGCAAATAAAAAAAAAAAAAGAAATCATATTGTAAATATTGAGTTCATAGAAGGAAAAGTAGAAGATCAATTAGAACGAGTAAAAGGAAGATTTGATCTAGTGATTGTTGATCCTCCTCGAAGTGGACTAGATAAGCATAGTGTTTCTATTATAAAAGAAATAAGGCCCAAAGCTATTGTTTATGTTTCTTGTGATCCGATGACTTTGGCTCGTGATATCGAGTTATTAAAGGACCAATATGAACTCAAAAAAATGGATTTAGTGGATATGTTTAAAAATACATATCATGTGGAAAGTGTTTCTTATTTGTTTCAAAAGTAAGTTTATGCTATAGAAGGGAGATCGTTATGAATTTTGAAAATGAAATTACGGTTGAAGTAACCTTAAAATTTGAGCAATTAAAAAAATTATTAGAAAAATATAATTTTAAAATTATGGAAGAATATGAACTAGACGATATTTATATGGTTCCAAGGATGATAGATAGGAAGCAGGATGCTTTAACTGTTTTAAAGAGTTGTGTCTTAATTAGACACATAATTTATAAAGAAGACGAGAAAAAAATGATTACCTATAAATATAAAGAATTTAATGAGAATAGAGACATTGTAAAACAAGGCAAAATAAATTGTAACATTGATTCAATTGATGATGCGGTGGCCTTATTTAAAAGGCTTGCTTTTGAAGAACTTATTCACTTAAGTGATAAATCCATTGTTTTTTCAAATGGTGAAGATGAATTAGTAGTGCAAGAAGTAAATGGTAAACATATTTATATTGAAATAGAAGATAAGTGTCATTTTATTGATAGAACTTATAAAGATATAGAAGAAATGCAACAAGTTATAAAAAAATATAATATTCCAATGAAAGATAATAATTATTTTGTAAAAAAAGCAGAAATAGAAATGTTAGAAACAATGAAATAAATAGACAAGATAGGGGCGTTTTAATATGAAAATTTTATATACAGCTTTTCATGGAAATAGGAATTCTTCCAAAGTATTACTTGATCATGTAAAGGTAAATGAGAAGGATAAATTGTATTTAAGAAATAGTTTTACAACTTGTGTGAATCAATTTTATGAACATCTTGCAAAGTATAATTATGATCTAATTCTTTCTTTTGGCCAAGGAGATAAAATTTGGATCATATAAAAATAGAGAGTATAGGTCGATGTGATAAGGAAACTCTTGCTACGAATTATAACTATAATACAATTATAAAACGTCTTGAAAAGCAAAAGATTAACTATAGTATCTCAGAGAATGAAGGAAATTATTTATGTAATCATATTTATTATTATGGTCTTAAATACATAAAAGAAAAAAATAAAAAAACCAAGATGTTATTTATACATATTCCACCACTTGAACATATACAAGATATAAAAACAATTGCGAATCTGTTTGTTGAGTTATAAAATATAAAATATGTCAATCCTTTGTATAAAACGATTATTTTATTAAAATAAAATGCATAGAACTGTAAAGTTTCTATGCTTTTATTTACTTTTAATTTTTTCTTTTTTATAATGAAATTGAGATGAGTAGTGAGGTGGTAATTTGAAAAAACAGGTTGAATGTGAACGCTTGCGATTAATGGTTTTTGAAAGTGCTTTTGATCTTGGCAATGATATTGATCATTTATTGTTAAAACGATATGGTTACGATGATCAAAAATATACTTTTATAATTCCAATCAAAGAAAATTTCTTTGAAGATGGGCATTTAAAAGTAGAAATTGAAGAGACAGTAAGAGGAAAGGATTTATTTTTACTTACGGATATTGGAAATTATTCGCTTACTTATAATATGCATGGTTTTACAAATCATACAAGTCCAAACGATTTAATGATGCAGTTAAAAGATGGAATTGGTGCTTGTAATTCTCATGCAAAATATATTAATGTTGTAATGCCTCTTTTATATGCAGGTAGACAACACAGAAGAATATCTAGAGAAAATTTAATGTGTGGTATGATTTTACGTGAGCTTGATCAAAATCGAAAAATGAAAAGTTTTATTACATTTGATGCTCATGATCAGGGGGTAGAGCATTCTATACACAATATGGAATTTGATAATTTCTTTGCAACCAATATTATCCTTGAAAATTTGATTCATGACGTAGATTGTTCTACTCTTGAGAATTTGGTGTTTGTTGCTCCAGATAATGGTGCGACAGGAAGAAGAAATGTTTATTTAAATTCGTTTAATTCTAGTTTTATTCATAGAGAAGCAGGTTCGTTTGTAAAACAAAGAGATTACAATCATTTTGTGGATGGAAAATATCCAATTCTATCCCATGATTATTGTGGAAATGAAGATTTAAAAGGAAAAACAGCGATTATAAGTGATGATATGATTTCAAGTGGAAACAGTATGTTTGATGTTATAGATGAACTTAAAAAACGTGGTACAAAAAAGATTTATTTGGCGACCACATATGCATTATTTACAAAGGGTATTGATAAATTTAGAGAATATTATGAGCAAGAAAAATTTGATGGTTTGTATACAACCAATCTTTCTTATATTCCTTTCGAATATCAACAAGAAAAGTGGTTGCATGTTTGTGATTGTGCACCTTTAGTAAGTGATGTTATTTATAATATTCATAATGATTTATCGATATCGAGTATTCTTAGAGATCGTTCATATCCAGTGAAATTATTGGAAAAGAAATTTTCTTCTTGTTCCCATACGGATAAAAATTAATATTTGTCTTTTATGTGTCACTTTTCTTTATCATTGATCTAAAATATAAAGAGGGGTGATCTTTTTTTGAGATATGATGTGATGCGATATTTAAGTTGCTTTGATCAAAATTTAAATGCGTTAAACAGGCAGATGACGTCTTACAGAATGACGAATAACATTGCGGAGGATTTTATTCGGCCTATGCTTTCTTATCATCAAGCAACTATTTCTTTTTATCAAAACTTTTTAAGGTTTACGAGCTCTTGGTCACTTATGCAAATGGCAAATCAAGAAATCAATCAGCAACGTAGAATGCTATCGCAGTTAAATGAAATATTAAGGACAACAAGAGGATTTCGTAACTTAAAGCCACAAGTTTTTGCTTATTTTAGGACTTATAGACAAATTGTATCGAATATGATTTCAAGAATGCGTAGAAGTCCTAGAACCGATGATATTACACTTCATTTTGTGAGTGCGATGATTCCACTTTATGAAGGTGGCATAGAACTTTATCAAAATGTTATCCGTTATCCAATTGATCCAAGATTAAGAAGCCAAGCACAAAATACTATTCGAATGTTACAAAATGAACTACAAATTTTAAGGCGGGTTCGAAATCGTCTTATACAAAGATAAAAGGGTACTCAAGTGCCCTTATTTTGTTATTTCCTTAATTTGACTATATTCTTTTAGTAATTGTTCCTCAATTCCTTTTCTACAATTTGCAGGTGACGTTGAGGAAAGATAGATGGCTTGTTTTTTTGTCTTTTTATAACAATATTTATTATATAGAGTATATGCTTTTTTTCCAGTAGTAAAAATTTGTTAAATCGGTGCTTGTTTTAAAATAAGATTGATATTGTTTGCTTTTGCGTTGGATATAGAGGCATCACTTGATCCTTTGATATTGCAAGAAGATATGACATCCCAAAGAGCAATTTTATGTTTCTTTAAAAATTCTTTCTTTTCGGTAATTGTTTTTGGTGTTTCTTCATTATAGACTTTGGCTAGTGTTTTATAAAAACGGTTTTGTGGATGCATATAATAAAATCCTAGTTCTCTAGACTTTACAGAGGGGAGAGATCCTAATGTTAATACGACACTGTTTTTATTAAAAAATGGTTCTAATTCATGTTTTATTTTTTTCATTTTATTCACCAATATTAAATTATCATATTTTTTAGAATTTGTTAAGTTTGCAAAATTGGCATTTTTTTGCTATAATATGCACAGTAAAAAGGAAGTGGCTTTATGGCAAACTTTAACATCGAAGAAATTATTGATCCAAACCATACAACAAAAGAAAACATAGGGCAATTAAAAGAAGCAGTCAAAAAGAATGAAAAAGAGATAAACGCGTTACAAGCAAGTGTAAATTCTAATTATGTTTTATCTGATCAAACGAAGCATTTTTCTTCGGGACAAGAGCCAAATAGATCAAATGGATTAAAAAGCAATACAACAGCAAAGGTGAAGCAAACAGATGTATCTATGCAGGTGGAACTTTTATCTTATTGCAATTGTTTAGAAGATCTTGAAGTTTTTATGCCTAAAAAAGACGATCCAAATTATGAAAATATAATCAACGCTATGCTTTTTGAAATAAGAAGACAATTGGTAGCAAAAGAACTTGAAATCCGACAAGACCAATTTAATCATGCACCTATATTAGAAGAAAAGACAAAAGCCCTTATTAAGTTAGAAAAAATGCAGGATTTTCTTTATGATTATATGGAAGATCAAATTATGGAAACACAAGAAGAAACGATTGAAATGCCAAAATTGTTTTATACAACGACACCGGCGGGGAATATTTGTTTGCTTAATGATTTAAAAGAGATTCCTAGAGAAAATTATGATGATTTTTTAACTCTTTTTGATTCTGTTCATATGGGGAAATTAAGAAGAATTAAAACAATCGATCGATCAGGGAAAAAGTTTCAAAATAGTTTTTGCCAAGTTCGATTAAATTATGCAAGAATGACTTTACATATTATGAAGAACAATTGTATTGTTCTTTCTAGCGCTTTTTTGAAACATGCGCAAAGAAGCAGTATATTTAGCAATCGTTTTAAAAGTATAGATGCCAATTATTCTAGGCAAAAAGATTATATTGAAAAACATATTGAGGATCCTCATTTTATCAAAGAACAAGAACAAGTTACCAGTCAAGTTTATAAATTGCTTAGAAAGGAAAGATAGGATGGACATTGTACAAAGAATTAAAGAAGAAATTGAAGAGGCAAAAGCCGCTTTAGAAGATCCGGAGTATCAGTATAAGGCAAATTCTCTTGATCGTTCTGTGCATGTAAAAAAGTATGATGATATAAAAAATGTAGATTTAAATAGTATGTTTAGAAACACAATTTTATTGTATTGTATCGCAGAAGATTTGGATAAATATCAAAAATTATATCAAATTTTACAAGATATGGATTTTTCTTTCTTTTATAAAGAATATGAAAAACACCATACCCCAACGTCTGTGGAAATTATGGAATTGGTAAAAGTTGATCGTACGCATTCTAAAATTACGGTCGCTGGGAAAAGGGCTTTTATTGCTATGGGTATGGAGGATTTTTATAGTGCCAATTTATCTTTGGATGATAAAAGCCAACTTTTGTTACAGCAATTAAAAAGACGAAATCTAGAGGATATTCGCTTTTTATTTCAATCGGGATTTTTAGAAGATCTTTTGGAAAAACAGTGTGGGATTGATTTAAATTATGATAGTATAGAATCAATTAAACATACGCTTTATAGTATTTGTTTAGAAATTTATGATATTAAACTTTTTGAACAAACAAAAGATGTGATTTTTCGTAACGCTCCAGGAGCAGTTAGACAACATAAAATGGTACAATTCAAAAATAGTCGTATCGTAGAAACAATCGGTTTGGTGTATAAAATATATCATAATATTTTAGCTTTAGAGCAAGAAAATAAAGATCAATTACACTATGAAATTTTTGCTTTAGAGCAAGTCCTTACTTATTTAAAAGATCCTGAGGTTTTAATTCAAAATATGGATCATATCGATTATAAGATGCTAGAGCTAGTAGATAGTAATGCTTATCAGGATATTTTTAAGATTATATTACAAAACCAAGAAAAACGATATAAAATAGCTTTAACACAAGCAATAAAAAGTAAAGCAGAAATCGAAAATAGTGCGGCAGGCCTTTTACTTAGAAAATATAATATTGCTATTGAACAATTACCAGAAGATATACAAAAATCATTACTACAAGAAAAAAATTTAAAGATATTGGATGAGAATATGAAGGCTTTACATATTGATCATGCAGATTCTTTTTCTAAAAAGCTCTATGCCTTTTTAATGGAAACGTCTGTAAAGCAAATGCATTTTTATACTTATTTGCTTCATATGGGATTTTTGAAAAAAGAAACTCTGCTTCATTCTATTGAACAAAAAAAACAAGAACTTCTAAAAGAAAATGCAGAGTGTCTTTTAGATGAAAATGTTTCTGCAAAATCACCAAATTATGAGGAGAGTATCTTATTTTTACATCCTGAAGAATTAAAAACTAATATAAAATTGCTTTCTTGGTATCCGAAAGAAAAGAAAGCCAATAATTTTAATTATCTTTATGATTCTAGATATGTTGATCTATTAGACTTTTTTATTGAACAGGATATAGATTTAAATTTATTGGATGATTGTAAATTGTCTTTAGAGCAAATGGAGGCTTTTATTAAACGAGTACAAATTTGTTCTTCTTTAGATATTGATATTTATACGAAAAGTGGGCATATCAATCGTAGTTTTTTACTTGGAAAGGGTTTTTATTGTGATGCGAAACAGCTTGATGCATACATGTTGTATAGTTCTTTAGAAGATCAAGAGATTATGAAGAGCTTGCATCATGCAAAACGAGATCACATCAATGGTCATATTTCTATGATTGATTCTTTTAAAAAGTTAGAAGTGTATAAAAGGGAAGATGAGATGGCTTATGTCATTGATGATTTGGTTATTTCTAGACCTAAAGTGATGCGTAATTTAACCCATTTTTATGAGCAAAAGCAAATCAATTCTCATACAATTTTGCAGTCTATTCTTTATAATAGCAATTTCAATGATGCTGAAATTAAGAAAATTGAAAATATTGTTCTGACGGATAAGAAAACAAAACAAAAAGTTTAAAAGTTTTTATGTATAAACCAATACTTTTGTATTGGTTTTTTAATTTGTATAAAAGTGTAAACTGGTGTTGTAAATCTATTGCAAGTACTTTGTAAAGATACTATACTTATTATAGTATGATAATAAGGAGTGATATTTTGAATATTTTATTTAGAAGAGCTACATCAGAAGATGTAGAGGCAATTATAGATTTATGTAATGAATGTTTTTTTGAAAACACAAGTTTGGAGTATGCGAAAAAAAAGTTTTGAACAGACCAAAAATGATCCAAATCAAATTTATTTAGTTGGTATTATGGATGGAAAGATTATTGCTCATGTTAAAATTACTGTGATTCCAACGATGTATGAAAAGATGAATACTTATAGTATTTTAAATCATGTTTGTGTAAAAGAAGAATATAGACGTCATAATATTGCAACGAAAATGTTGGATGAATGTACTAAGATTTCAAAAGAAATGGGTTGTGTCGCTATGGAACTATGGTCAAACAACACTCGTGTTCCAGCACATGCTTGTTATAAACATTATGGCTTTGTTGTAAATGATGCCAAATTCTTTTCAAAAGCAATATAATTTGGGGTGATAAGATGAGAATTGATAAGATTTATGTAGGAGGGTGGTTTCAAAGAACCATGTTGCAACTTTCTGAAATCTATGATTTTTTAAGAGATGGAACATCGCAATTGAAACTGGACCCTAAAAAATTGCAAGCCCTTCGTAAAAATCTTCATATGGGGAAAATTGATTATTTTGTTCGTGGGTTAGAGTATTTGGAATTTACGACTTCCTTAAATATAACGGTTAAAATTTTTGAAGATGGATTAATTACCCTAGAAAATGGTACCACGAGTGAAGATACTCTTTTTGCAGATATTGAAGCTGTGACGGATTATTATGAACAAAATTTATCCAAGGCTTTAAATTATTTGTTTTCTTTAGGGGCTCCAGTACCAAAAGAACTTGCTGATATTGAAAACATATATCCTTATTTTATTGTTTTAAATAAAGCCACAAAAGAAGAAATTTCTGATTTGATGGTACGAACGGAAAAACAAAAATATTTTGAGTTTAACAATAAGAAATTTGATGTTGTACGTGGGAATAAATACTATTTTATCAATAATAAAACAGAGGATTTAGATAGTATTGAACGTTATATTGAAGAACAAATTTTTATTCGTGAGTTTAAAGGACAATTGCATCGTTATTTAAATTTACATCGAATTATATGGGAAAAAATTGCTGCTGTTAAGGAAAATGCATATGTTAAAGGTAAAAATATTATTAAGTTCAGTGGTAAAATCGATGATTATTATAAAACGATTACTTTAATTGAAGGACGTATCAATCAGATGAGTACTTATATTTCGACTCGTGAAAAAATTGCAAAATCAGATCCGGAACTTTCTGAGTTTTTGGCTTTACAAGGTTATCGTTATGAAACGCTAAAAGATACGCTTGTTTATATTCAACATTTATGGTCTATGACTAAGAATTATGTAAATTCTGCCAAATCTTTATTTCAAGATTTAGAATCACAGGTAACCGAAAAATCCATCAGCAATTTAACAATTGTTACTTCCATGGGTGTTGGTGCTTCTTTAATTGAACTTTTCACTGAGTCTGCACCATCCTTTACATTTTTTGGTATTGTATATTTCTTCATTTTAGCTTTCATTGGATATACGGTAAATAAAATTATGAAAACAATATCTGAAAATAGAAAGTATCATATTCAAGATATCGAATATGAGAAGAATATTCACTAATGAAAACCAAATTAAAGTGGATTTTAATTGCTATAGGCTTCTTTGCTTTGTCAAGAGGCCTATGGTACAATTACCAATCTTTATGGCTTAGAGATAATGGCCTTTCTGTAGCGACAATTTCTACAGTTACTTCTTTATCGGCTTTAGGCTGTGTATGCGCTATGATTTTATTTTTTGATTTTATTACGAAAAGTCGACTTAAGAAGTTTGTATGTGTTTTGTTGGGTTTAAAAATCATAACTTTGATTACTTTGTTTTTTATGAATGGATCTAATTTATATGTACCCATCAAACTTTTAATTTTATTGGATATTGTTTTAGATACTGAGATTGTGGTGAGTATATATCCGTTGCTGACTCTTTTTAATAAAGATGATAAATTGTATGGAAAAAAAGATTTAATTAATAGTTCTTTTTATGATATTGGTATTTGTGTTGGAGCTATTTTTTTAGGCAAAACAATTTTTAATATAGAAATTAATTTTAATATTTTTATTTTACTTGCAATTGTTTCTTGTATGATTGCTTTCTTTATTATCTTGAAAACGGATATTAAAACGAAAAAAGAAAAACGAAAGAATAGCAATGATATTTTATGTAACTTAATGCAATTTATTAAAAAAGATAAGATTTCTAAGTATTATATATCTTTTGTTTTTACAATGAATATTGCTTTTAATCTTGTAACAGGGTTAAAAATGCTTTTATTAACTGAGATTATTCATTTTTCGGATAATACAGCTTCTACCTATTTGCTTTGTATTAGTATTATTTCAGATATCGTTGGTATTTTAATATTAAAGAAATATACTTTTAAAAACAATTTATATAATATACTTGTTAAATTTGGAGGTAGAGGATTGGTATTTTTGATTGCTTTTTTAGCAAATAATATCTATGGGTATTTACTAGCGCTTACTTATGCTTTATTATTTGCGAATTCTTATTCGCATGTTACGGATGCTCCTTATATCAACCGAATCGATAGTGATTATCAATTTGCTTTTTCTAATCTTCGTGATATGACTTCTTATGTTGCTCAATCGATTGGGATCTTCTTATGTGGTATTTTCTTTGATGTGGGGGCAAGATGGTTATTTTTAGTTGCATTTATATTTATTTTATTGCAAATCTATTTAGCCATTCGAGCAAATCAATTGCGATTAAAAGAAAAACGTATTTTTTAATACGCTTTTTTGATAAAGACTTAAAGAAAATCAGTAGATTTTCTTTTTTTCTTTTGCTATAATTAAGTAGATAATAAGGTCGTGATAAGATGTTGAGAGAGTATTTTCTTTTTATACAAAACTATTTTAAAAGTACATATACCAATAAGAAACATTTGATTTATATGATTCTTTCTGCATTTTTTTATAAGGGTTTTTATTTATTACTACCAATTTGTGCATCTCTTATAATCAAATATATTGCGACAGGGGATTTTACTTTGGCTTATTTTAGTGTGTTTGGGTATGCACTTCTTTATTTGTTTTATAAGGTGGCAGAGTGGATCAATTATGAGATTTATACGTATAATATGGAAAAGTGTTATGTGGATTTACAGAATCGTATTTTAAATAAATTGTTATTGGTGAATGAAGATTTTCATCACAAAATGACGAAGGGAAACTTAGTGAATACGATTACACGTGATGTGGTGAAGGTTGGGGATATGTTAGATCCTATTTCTGAGTTTTTGACAACGTTTGTACAAGTTTTAGTGGTTGTTGTGATTGTTAGTTGTTATAATTTATATCTTGGGCTTCTTATTTTACTTTATTGCTTTGTTTATTTACGAAGTAGTATGCGATCAGATAAATTTAAAAATGTTTATCACCAAAAGGTATTAAAAGATGATGATGCCTATAGCAATCTTTTATTTCAAACGGCGTCAGGGTTACAAGAAATTAAATCTTTTAATATGTTGGATAAAATTAAAAGTAAGTTAAAAAATAGGCAGCACTTGTACTCGAAACATTATAAACAAAAAAGAAAGTATGAAGTTCTTCTTGAAAATGATGTAAATTTTTTAACGGTTTATTTTCGTATTTTGCTTTATATGTTGTTGCTTTTGGGGTTGATTCATGGTACATTTACGATTGATGTTTTGGTTTTAATTATTTCGTATCATGAATACTTAGAAGAGTATTTATATGATTTTTTATATGCTGCAAGTACAATGCGTGAAGAGGTTACTTCTTTGAAAAGAATTAATCGAATTTTGAATTATAAACATGAAACGGAAGATTTTTCTGGAGAGAATGATACGGATGACATTAAAGGAATTGTTGAGTTTAAAAACGTTTCTTTTGCGCCTAAAAATCACAAAGTGGTTCGTAATGTTTCCTTTAAGGTGGGCGAAAATAAAATTGTAAGTATTGTAGGACCTTCTGGAGCAGGGAAGACGACTTTGTTTAATTTACTTCTACGACTTTATAAACCAACCAAGGGATCTATTTTAATTGATGGTATATCGATTTATGATTATTCAAAGAGGGTGTATGCGAATAATGTAACGGTGGCGAATCAAAAACCTTTTATTTTTAATATGAGTATTCGTAAAAATTTGGATTTTGTGGATAAGGATATTTCCCATCAAATTGAAGCTTGTAAAAAGGTGGGGATTCATGATTTTATTGTATCGTTACCAAATGGTTATCATACGATTTTAAGAGAAAATGCAACAAATATATCGGGTGGTCAAAAGCAATTGATTGCTATGGCTCGCATGCTTTTATCGAATGCGGAAGTTCTTTTGTTTGATGATATAACGACTTCTTTGGATTCTCAGACTACAAAGATTCTTCCTAAACTTTTAAAGGAATTAAAAGCGGATCATACGATTCTTATGATTACGAAAAAACCAGAATTGATGAAATGCTCTGATAAAATTTTTGTTATGGATCAAGGCAAAATTGTTGCTAGCGGGACACATCAAGAATTAATGAAGACCAGTGGTCTTTATCAAAATTTAAATGCTTACCGTTCTGTTAGTCGAATGGGGGTGTTTGATCATGATTAGAAAATATTATCGCTTATTAAAAAAGTACAATAAATTAAAAGCAGATAATAAAAAGTATTTTTTTATGCTGTTTTTAAGTTCTATGTTTGCGGCTTTATTAAAAGTATCACTCCCTTTATTTGCATCTTTCATTGTTTCTTATGCAACAGAAGAAAACTATGAAATGGCTTTTTATATGATTGTGTTTTTTGGCTTGATTTATTTATGCTATTATTTTGTCCAACATCTGAATTATGCGATTTATACCAAGCATGCTTTATATACGCATAATAAGTTACAAGAAAAGATCTTAGATAAAGTATCCAATGTTGATGGAAATTATTCAGAAGAATTATCGCAATCTTTTTTGGTGAATACAGCACGAACCGATATTGGTGAAGTTTTGCAAATCCCGGATCAATGTTTTGATGCTCTTTCTTATTTTATTATGGTTATCATTTCTTTAGGAATTATTCTTCATACGAATACGCTTATTGGGATTGGTACCATTTTAACCGTTCTTATTTATTTGTTTTTTTTAAATAAAGATTTAGACAAGAGAGATTATTATTTGGATAATGAAACTCTTTATCAAGATAAGACAGGACATTTACTCGGTCAAGTTTTTGAAGGAAGTAAGGAAGTCAAGAGTTTTAACATGAATGAGGATTTGCATCAGTATTTAGATCACGTGAACAAAAACTGGTCGAAAATGCATTTATCAAGGACCAATTATGAAAATTACGCAGAAATTTTAGATCCTGTTATTATTACTGTTTTTAAATTGGCAATTTATGCTTTTGTTATTTATTTGATTATGCAGGGAAAATATAATATTGGGACATTAGTACTTATTATTTCGTATTTAGATACAATTATTAATTATTGTTATGAACTGTTTGATCGATTGAATGTTCTTTCTTCGAATACCGTTCGATTAAATCGTATTCATAAAATTTTTAGTTATAAGAATGAGCATATGCTTAGCTTTGGTCATAATGATACGGACACTATTTTTGGGGATATTTGTTTTGATCATGTGGACTTTGAATATGAAAATAAACCAATATTAAAAGATGTATCTTTTACGGTGAAGGCTAATTCTTTTACTGCCATTGTTGGTAGGAGTGGTTCTGGGAAATCGACGATTTTTCGTATTCTTTTAAGACTATATAAAATTAAAAATGGGAATGTTTATATAGATGGAGTAAATATTTATGATTATTCTAAAGAGGTTTATGCTTCCAATGTATCTATTGTTACACAAAAACCATTTTTGTTTGATATGAGTATTAAAGAAAATTTTAGTCTTGTTGATTCAAACTTTAAAAATCAAGTGAAAGTTTGTAAACGAGTAGGTATTCATGATTTTATTATGCAACTGCCGGATGGATATAATACGAAACTGACTCAGGATGCGAACAATTTATCGGTGGGGCAAAAACAGCTGTTGGCTTTGGCAAGAACTTTGCTTTCTAAGGCTGAAATTTTATTATTTGATGAAGTTACGTCCGCTTTAGATATCCCGACGAGTAAAAAGATTTTAAAAATTATGAAAGAATTGAAAAAAAATCATACGATTCTGATGATTACACATAAGCCATCTATGATGAAAAAAGCAGATGAAATTATAGTGCTGGATAGAGGTGAAGTATGTGCAAGAGGAAAACATAAAGAATTGATGGAACAGTCCAAAGTATATAATCGTTTACAAAAATAAGGAAGGTGAGAAAATGATTCATATTTATCGTACAGATAAGCAAAATCAACATAAAGTTGAAGAAATTGAAAAAATTGAGAATTTGTGTTGGATTGAAATGACGAATCCTACAGAAGAAGAAATTAAAGAGATTGCATCAAAAACAAAAACAGATATTCATTTGTTAAATAAATTGTTAGATGATGAAGAATTACCACGTGTAGAAATAGAGGGAAATTCTACTTTAATTGTAGTCGATACTCCTTATATAACAAATAATAAATATAAACATAAATACAATACAGATCCAATTGGTCTTATTTTGAGTGATCAATATTTTATTACCATTTCTCTTCGTGAATTAGGTCTTTTTCAAGATTTTAAAGATGGAAAAATACGTGATTTTGATATTAAGAAAAAAACGAAGTTTGTAATACAAATTTTACTTCGGATTGCAAGTATTTATCAAAAAGAGTTAAAAGCAATTAATAGTGATATTAATAATAAAGAAAAAACTTTATATAAATCAACCCATAATCAAGAATTGGTTGGGCTTTTGGATATTGAAAAGACTTTAACTTATTTTACAACTTCTTTAAAAGCCAATGATGTGGTTTTAGAAAAACTAAGTAAGGGAAGTCTTGTCACTATGTATGAAGATGATATTGATTTATTGGAAGATGCAATTATTGAAAATAAACAAGCGATTGAAATGGCAAATATTTATCGTGAAATTTTGACGAGTATGACGGATACTTATGCAACGATTATTTCAAACAATTTGAATGATGTTATGAAATTTTTGGCAGCGATTACGATTGTATTTTCGGTACCAACGATGATTTCTTCGATGCTTGGTATGAATGTATTTTTAGGTGATATTGGATCGAATCCTTATAGTTTTATCATTATTATTGGTATTTCTTTACTATTATCTTTATTGCTTGCTTGGATTTTTAAGAAGAAAGGGATGTTATAAATGAAGGAAATTGTTCTTAAGTTAATTACATTAAAGAAAACGATTGCATTGATGGAATCTTGTACAGGTGGATATATTGTAAATCAAATTACAAATATTGAAGATTCGAGTAAAGTATTAAAGTTTAGTGCGGTGACATATAGTAATGATTTTAAAGTAAAAATGGGAGTAGAAAAAGATACTATTGATCAGTATAGTGTTTATAGTATGGAAGTGGCAAGAAGTATGGCTAAAGCCATAAGTGCTTTTGCAAAGAGCGATTATGGGATTGGTATTACTGGGAAATTAAATAAGGTAGATGAGGCTAATCCATTTGGAAAAGATAATGAAGTATTTTTTTGTCTATATGATCAAAAGCAAGATCAATATTATGAACAAAGGATCTATGTGCAACACAGTACTCGAGAAGAAAATAAAAAACAAGTTTTTGAAGCGATTACTTGCTTACTAAGAAAAATCATATTATAATAACAATAGTGATGCGTATGCAAATGATGGATAAAGTTTTTGAGATTTTGGATTTATTAAAAAAGGACAAAGAAATACAGGAATTTCTATCTTTAAAAGAAAGTTTAAAACAAGATCAAGAATTAAATCAACTACTGGTAAAGTTAAAATCTTTAGATTCTAAGTATTGTGAAGAATATTTAGAGATTAAGAAAACAATTTTAACTATGGATCAGGTAAAACAATATAAAAAAATAGAGAACGAACTTTATTTTTTATCTTTAGCAATAAATCAAAAATTGAAAACGATTTCTAGTAAAAAGAGTTGTGAATTATGAGAGTAATCAGTGGTTTTTTAAAAGGAAGGGTTCTTTTAAATCATAAGATTGAAGGTACAAGGCCAACGATGGATCGTGTAAAAGAAAGTTTGTTTGCTATGATTCAATCTTATTTAGAGGACTGTATTTTTTTAGATTTATTTGCAGGTAGTGGTTCGATTGGTATAGAAGCCATTTCTTGTGGTGCTAAAAAGTGTTTTTTTGTAGATAAAAATTCTTTATGTACTAAAGATATTTTAAATAACATTCATAAATTTTCTATTGAATCGCAATCACAAGTTTTAACGATGGATTATAGGCAGGCACTTGAATATTTTGTAAAGAACCAAATTACCTTTGATGTGATTTTTTTAGATCCTCCTTATAAAGATGAGGTTTATGAAGAAATTCTTTCTTTTGTTCTTTTCCATCATTTATTACATGTTGGGGGTCTAATCATTTGTGAAGTGGCTACTCCAAACTTAAAAGAAAAGTATGATGCTTTTTTACAGATCAAAAGGAAAAAATATGGGAATAAGTGGATTTTCATTTATAAAAGAATGAATTAGGGGTGAGTATATGCTTAATAATAAAGGATTTGCTGTTACTACAATGGTATATGGTATGATGGCTTTAGCAAGTTTGATTTTATTTTTAACATTGGATATTATGCGCGATAATAAAAATATTACTGAAGAATATGGACAGGAGGTTGAGGATGAACTTAACCGCTGTACTTATTATTCGGGTGTTTGTTATAATTGGAAAGATTAGGTGTCAATCTTTTGGAACTTGATGTGATTTAGAGATTTTTTGAAAATCTCTTTTTCTTTTGTCTTAAAATTGTTATAATAAATATTGCAGGTGAGTGTATGAAACGTAGTGAAGTTGATTTAGAAAAAGTATCTCCTATGATGAGGCAATATTTGGATATTAAATCCAAATATGAAGATACCATTTTATTTTTCCGTTTAGGAGATTTTTATGAAATGTTTTTTGAAGATGCTATTCTTTGTAGTAAAGAGTTGGAATTGGCTTTGACGGGGAAAAACGCAGGACTAGAGGAGAGAATTCCTATGTGTGGCGTTCCTTATCATGCTTATAAAGGCTATTTAGATAAACTGATTGATCGTGGGTATAAAGTGGCTATTTGTGAGCAATTAACGGATCCAAAACTAACGAAGGGCATGGTTGATCGTGATGTCATTCAAGTGGTGACGAAAGGGACCAGGTTGGATGATGCTATTGATAGTAAGGATTTTAATTTTATTGGAAACATTTATGATTTTGAATATTGTTATGGTGTAAGTTATGCGGATATTTCTACGGGGGATTTTTATTGTTTAATTTTAGATTATGATAAAGAGGCTTTAATTAAATATATAGCGAATAAAAACATCAAGGAAGTCATTGTCAATTCTAGAATTGATCGTGAAATTGTGAGTGATCTTCGAAAAAAATATCATGTATTGGTGTCTTTTCGTGATGATTTGTATGAAGGAACAGATTATGCTTATGTCTATGATGCGTTAGATGATATTCGCTTGCAAACGACGGTTAAACACTTATTGTCTTATTTTATGGATACGAAGAAGGGAAATCTAAAACATTTACAAAAATGTAAGAAGGTGAATGAACAAGATTATTTATGGTTTGATATTCATACCAAACAGAATTTAGAACTTATTGAGACGATTCGCAACCATGATAAGCAATATAGTTTGTTTTGGTTGTTGGATAAAAATAAAACGGCTATGGGATCTCGACTTTTAAAGTTTAATATTGAAAATCCTTTGGTTGATAAAAAAGAATTAGAAAGAAGATATGCAATTATTGAAAAATTAAGAACAGAGTTTATTTTAAGAGATGAATTAAGAGAAGCTTTAGATGAAGTATATGATTTAGAAAGATTGTCTTCTCGCATTAGTTATGGAAATTTAAATGCACGAGATTTGATTCAATTAAAAAATTCATTAAAAGTACTTCCAAAAATTCATCAGATATTAGAGGATTTGCATTACGATAAGAATATTGAAACTTTACAAGATTTGTATACCTTGTTAGAAAGATCTATTTCAGAAGATGCTCCGGTTACAATCAAAGAAGGGTCTTTGATTAAAGAAGGGTATAATGAAGGGTTGGATGAATTAAAAGATATTCGCAAGAATTCGAAGAATTTTATTTTATCTATTGAAAATGAAGAAAGACAAAAAACGGGGATTAAGAATTTAAAGATTGGTTATAATAAGGTCTTTGGTTATTATATTGAAGTAAGTAAAGGAAATGTTCCATTAATTAAAGAAGAGTATCATTACGAAAGAAAACAAACATTGGCCAATTGCGAACGTTTTATTACTCCGGTATTAAAAGAAAAAGAAAGTATTATCTTAGGAGCTGAGGAAAAGATTATTCAATTGGAATATAAATTGTTTCTTGAAATTCGTGATATTGTTCGTACTTATATTCATCGTATTCAAGTACTGGCTAAAACGATTGCAGAAGTGGATATGATGCAATCTCTTGCTTTGGTATCTGAAGAAAACTCTTATGTAAAGCCAGAGCTTACTGAAGAAAAATGTATTAAGATTCTTGATGGACGTCATCCAGTTGTTGAAAAAGTAAATCAAGTGGATTATGTAAGTAATGATATTTTAATGAATAAGGATACCGACATTTTATTGATTACAGGACCGAACATGGCAGGAAAAAGTACATATATGAGGCAGTTAGCTATTCTTGTGATTATGGCTCAGATTGGTTGTTATGTACCCGCTAAGAGTTGTAAGATTCCTATTTTTGATAAAATCTTTACACGTATTGGTGCCAGTGATGATTTGGTTAGTGGACAGTCGACATTTATGGTTGAAATGAAAGAAGCCAATTTAGCGATTACAGAAGCTACGGAAAAAAGTTTAATTTTATTTGATGAACTTGGTAGAGGAACTGCTACTTATGATGGTATGAGTTTGGCACAAGCTATTTTAGAGTATATTCATGATACGATTAAGGCAAAAACGTTATTTTCTACCCATTATCATGAATTGACGACTCTTGCGAACGATTTGCCTCACTTAAGAAACGTACATGTTTCAGCAGTCGAAGAACAGGGAAAAATTACTTTCTTACATAAAGTGAAAAATGGCGCGGTGGATAAGAGTTATGGTATTCATGTAGCTTCGCTTGCAAATTTACCAAAACGTGTCATTGAAAGGGCTGAAGAAATTTTGAATGTTTATGAAAATTCTTCTGTTAAAGAACAGACGTTTATGCAGACCAGTTTATTTTCTACAATGGAAGAAGAAAAATTAGAAGAAACCAGTGCCATTGAAGAAAGATTAAAAGAAATCGATCCATTAACGATTACTCCAATCGAGGCATTGAATCTATTAAATGAACTGAAAGAGATGGAAAAACAAATAAAATAAATATATTTACATATAAAAGAAATTTATTGTTATGTTCGAAGTACGAATAGGGTTATATTAAATGTATTAAACTTAAAAAGTTTCTAAAAAGCACGGAAAATTAAAAAAATGGATAATAATATAGAGAAAAGGTTATATTTTTATATAACCTTTTACCAAATATATCTTAAAAATACATAATAAAGGATGATGAATAAATGAAACAAAATAATATGCATTTAATTAATAAAATATTTAATGATGAAACAATAAGAACTGTATGGGACAAAGAAGAAGAAAAATATTATATCAGTGTTGTTGATATAGTGGGTGTTGTTTCGGAAAGTAATAATCCTAGAAACTATTGGAAAGTTTTAAAACACAGATTAAAAAAAGAAGGAAATGAGTCGGTTACAAATTGTAACCAACTGAAATTAAAATCTTCAGATGGTAAATATTATAATACTGATGTTGTTGATATTGAAGGAATGTTTAGGATTATTGAATCTATTCCTAGTAAAAATGCAGAACCAATTAAACAATGGCTAGCAAAATTAGGCAGTGAGAGGATTAATGAAGTATTTGATCCGTCAATCGCAACACAAAGAGCTATAGATATATATCGAGCTAAAGGTTATGATGAAAAATGGATTGCTAAAAGATTAAAAGGAATTCTGGATAGAAAAGAATTAACTGATGTTTGGCAAGAAAATGGTATAATTAAAGGTAAAGAGTTTGCAATATTAACTAATGATATCTATAAAGAATGGGCAGGTATGACTGCTAAACAATATAAGCAATTTAAAGGGTTAAGAAAAGAATCGTTAAGAGATAATATGTCAGATATAGAAATTGCTCTTGCAGATATCGGAGAATTAACTACCAGAGAACTTGCTAGAAAACATAAACCGATTGGATTAGAAGCAAATAGAAAAGTCGCTCAAGCGGGTGGCCAAGTTGCTAAAAATACGCGTAAAGATATTGAAAAAAGACTTCAAGAATCCGTTGTTACAAAAAAGAATGCTTTACGTTATCAATATATAGATGAAAGTAAGCAGATAGAACAGTAGAATAAATAAATCATTTAATAAACTAGCAAAAGCTAGTTTATTTCATAAAAAAAGGAACGTTATAGTTCCTTATATACATTCTTATCATACGTATGTTGATCGGTTTTTAGATCAATCAATTCATCGGTTGTAATCATAAAGAAATTGTATTCTAAAATATCTTGTTTATTGGATGAAACAGGATCATCCCAAGTTAGATCTAAGTGATACCATTTATTGTTCAAATTTACAGCATTCCAGATATGATTATCACTGGCCACTTTAAAACTCTTAATATGCATCTGTTCTAAAAATAGTTCCATAGAATCGGCATATCCGCCACATAATCCATATCCTTGAATTAAATTTCCATAGGCTGTGTCGGAATCATAATTCGCAATATTGTTATCACTACGATCGGTATCGTATTTGCTGTTGTTAATGATATAATCGTGAATTAATTTGATATTATCAAGTGTATCATCCGAGAACGTTACCGTATTTAAAATTTGTTCTATTTTGGTATTGATTTCTTTTATTTTATCTTCACTATATACTTTATTAATTTCTACAGTTATTTTTCCTAAATCGTTGTATTTGGTTTTAATATCAGAAAAGCTATTATATGGATGAACAAAGTTATTTATATTGGATAAAGTGGTGTTGTCATTGGCTAGGGCATCAACATCTGTAATACAATCCTTATAGTCTTTCGGACAGAAAAAGCTAAATTCATCGACACCACTATTTAATATCGTATAATAAATATTAAGTAAGTCTTGGTAGTTTTCTGGTGTAAAGTCGGTTGTATTTTTTACAAATTGAAAGTCATAATCACGGTAGTAACTATTTTTTTCAGGAGGATCTACTTCTTTATTCCCATAGACAAATTTATCATAATAAAACATCATAATATCTTCTCTATAAAAATAACACAATCCCAAAATAGCCGCTAAACAAATAAATAGTATAAATTTTTTCATCTTATCACCTAGTATCATTATAGCATTTAAAAAAATACTTGTAAATTCAGTTTATGCAATAATAAAAGGTTCTATTTCTAGAACCTTATTCCATATTATTTGTTTTCTTTGTTAATCTTGATTTTTCTCTAGCTGCTTTGTTATCTTTTACTAATCCAACTTTTTTTGCTTTATCGATTCTTTTTATCGCTGTTTTTAACTTTGTTTGTGCAGCTTCTTTATCTCCAGCTTTTACGGCTTTTTCTACATTTTTAATGGCCGTTTTTAAACTTGAAGTATAATTTGTATTGTTTACTTCTTTTTTTGCATTGCTTTTTACACGCTTTTTCGCACTTTTAATATTTGGCATTTTTTCACCTCGCTTTTAAACATCTATAATTCTAACAAATATTTTATAAAAAAGCAAATAAAATTAATGATTTTTGGTTATTTTATAGATAGGTGAGAAATATGAAGCATACGATTGATTTAAAAAACTTTGAAATACGTACGGATTTAATTAATGAAAATTTAGAAAAACTGGAAGATAAAACTGGAGTTACGATTCATAATTATAAAAAAGATGGAATTGAAGTGGAAGAAGTATCTGTGAATCAAGAAGCAAGCAAAAGGACAGGAATGAAACAAGGAAATTATATCTCTTTTTTATTTGAGGATGTTACGGATGCTACGAACCGAAAAAATCTGGAACAAGAATTTATAAACGTTTTTCGAAATTTTTTAGAAAAGAAAGATCTTTCAATCGATAAATCTTGTTTATTGATTGGACTTGGAAATAAAGCTTCAACGCCAGATTCTTTAGGGCCTAAGGTCGTTGATCGAATTTTAGTCACTCGTTATATCAATAGTATTCATCCAATTGATAAAGAGTATCGTGTAACTTCTGCATTCGCCCCAGGTGTTTTTGGTACGAGTGGCGTAGAAACTTCAGATATTGTTTGTAAACTTACAGAGATTGTAAAACCGGATTTTTTGATCGTGATTGATGCTTTAAAGGCTATGAATGTAAATCGAGTGAACAAAACGATACAAATATCAGATGCGGGAATTGCTCCAGGTAGTGGAATTGGAAATAAAAGAAAAGAAATTTCAAAAGAAACCATTGGAATTCCAGTTATTGCCATTGGAGTGCCTACAATTACAGATGCTTCTATTATTGTCAGTGATACCATTAAATACTTATATAAAAAACTTTCTTACACAGAGGATAATATGAACAATTCCGTGTATAAATTTAAAAGAGATAAAGATATTAATTATCTAGAAAAAGAAAGTAAAGAATTAACTGTTGAAGAAAAGACCAAAATATTAGGTCTTGTTGGATCTTTAGAAGAAGAAGATGTTCGACAGTTAATTTATGAAGTGTTAGAGCCTATTGGATACAATTTGATGGTAACCGTAAAGGAAATCGATTTTATTATCAAAGAGTTAGTGGAAGTATTAAGTAAAGCTTTAAATGCTTCTCTTCATAATAAAAAAATAAGCAATTTTTACTAATAGAAATATTTTTTTTAAAAATTAATTGAAAATTAATAATGTAAACTAAAAAATTATAGTATAATAGAAACGAAAGAAGTAATCATAAGAAAAAGGAAGAATAAGTATAAATGTTGTAGAACAAGCTAAGGAACTAATGTATGAACAAACAAAAAGAAATAAAGCTCCAGCATGGATATTAACACAAATGGCTATAGAAAAAGGTCAAGAATTAGCAAAAAAGTATGATGTTAGGGAGGATTTAGTATTAACATCTTTGTATTTATGTCATATTGTTTTTGATCCAATATGGAAATCGGATACTCAAAAAAATCATCCAACACTTAGTAAAGAATTAGCCCTAAAATATTTAAATGAGTGGAATGTAGCAGAAAAGGATCAAGAAATTATTTTGAATTCTATTGAGGCACATCATAACAAAGTACCAGCAACTTCCAAAATTGCAGAAGTTGTAAAAAATGCGGAATGCTTTAAATTTGTTACAGTAAAAGGAAGTTTGGTTTGGTTACATGAATTAGGATTAAGAAATGTACCCTTTGAAGAAGCAGTTAGTAAGGTTATTGCTAAAATGAAGCAAAAAAAAGCATTATTAACATTACCTGATTGTATAAAAGAAGCAGATCAAAATTGTAAGGAAATAGTAAAGCTATTTGAGGATTGTAATTATTATGATATATAATAAATAAAATGTAATATAAAGATAATAAAAATCCACTAGTTCAACTAGTGGTTTTTCCTAAACACCTTTAAGGTGATATTACTGGCTGCTCCCATTTGGGAGCTTTTTTATTCCGCCAATCGCCTTTGTCACTCTAACCTACCCTTGAAAAGGGTCATTATATTCTTTAACGCTTCTCTTATCTAGAAGCATATCCTCTGTTTCTTGTTCTCTTATATATTTTTTTATTGTATTTTTATTTAGTCCTACAGTGCTAACATAATATCCCCTTGCCCAAAAACTTCTTTGACCGTATTTATATTTTAAATTCGCATGATTTTCAAAGATCATTAGACAACTTTTTCCTTTTAAATATCCCATGAATTGTGATACACTAATTTTAGGTGGAATCTTTACCAACATATGTATGTGATCAATACAAGCATTGGCCTCCACTATCTCAACGCCTTTATATTCGCATAGACGTCTGAGTATAACGCCAATATCTCTTCGGAGTTTTCCATATATTGCCTTTCTTCTAAATTTCGGAATGAAAACAATATGATATTGGCAATCATATTTAGTATGAGATAATTGGCTCTCATCTATATTTGTTTTTCGTTTTTGAAACATAATAACCTCCTTCTGTTTATTTGATTGACGGAACATCTTTCATTATAGCAGAAGGAGGTTATTATGTTTTTACTGAACGCTTTCGCTTTTTTAATTTCTCACCTGCATAGCAGGTGGTTTTAAATGGAAAACTGATGTTTTCCATAATAAAAAA
>CALVUP010000014.1 GCA_944363635.1 uncultured Bacilli bacterium
CATATTCTAATTATTTTATCATATGATTAAATGAAAACATAAGAAAAGGTAAGTGAGTGTATGGAAAAAAATGAAATTATAAAAAACATTGCTGCCCGTACTAAGGGTGATATTTATCTAGGTGTTGTTGGTGCTGTTCGTTGTGGAAAAAGTACTTTTATTAAAAAAGTGGTGGAAACGTTAATCGTACCAAACATTGAGGATGAATATGAAAGAAAACGTTGTTTAGATGAAATTCCTCAAAGCGCACAAGGAAAAACAATTATGACTACAGAGCCTAAATTTGTTCCAAATAATGCAGCCAAAATACATATTGATGACTTTGATTGTAATATTCGCCTAATTGATTGTGTAGGATATGTTATTGATAATGCTAAAGGAGCAGAGGATGAAAATGGTCCACGTATGGTAAGAACGCCTTGGTATGACGAAGAAATTCCTTTTGTAGAAGCTGCAGAACTTGGAACCGAAAAAGTGATTAAAGAACATTCGACAATTGGAATTGTCATGACTACGGATGGTTCTATTGGTGAGTTTGATCGAAAAGATTACGTTGAGGCAGAAAACAGAGTGATTCATGAATTAAAAGAAATTGGTAAACCTTATATTGTGGTTTTAAATTCTACACACCCTATGCTTCCTGAGACGCAAAGATTGGCCGAAGCCATTCGCGAAGAACACGATGTTGTGGTTTTGCCTATGAATGTAGATGCTATGAGTGAAAAGGATATATATAATATTCTAAGAGAAGCACTTTATGAATTCCCTGTTCTTGAAGTTAATGTGAATATGCCTGAATGGATTGCTATTTTAAATTCAGATAATCCAATCAAACAACAATATATAGAAGCTATTCGAAATAGTGTGTGTGATATTGATAAATTACGTGATATTGATACAATTACAGATCATTTTAAAGATGTAGATGTCATTGAAAAAGCCTTTTTATCTAATGTGGATCCATCTACAGGAGAAGTTACTATTTCTTTAACCTCTCCAAATCATTTATATAATTCTGTGCTTAAAGATATTATTAAAATTGATGTAACAAACAAAGCTGAATTATTATCCTTATTTCAAGATTATAATGAAGCTAAAACAGAATATGATCAAATTAAATATGCTTTAAAGATGGTAAAACAAACTGGCTATGGTGTTGCAACACCGGCTTTAAAAGATATGAAGTTAGATACACCAGAAGTGATTAAACAAGGATCTAGATATGGTATTAAATTAAAAGCAGTGGCTCCTTCGATTCATATGATTCGAGTGGATGTCAACTCTACTTTCGAACCAATTATTGGTAGTGAAGCACAAAGTAAAGAATTGATTGATTACTTGATGCAAGATTCTAAAACAGATCCTACTCGTATTTGGAAGAGTGAAATCTTTGGTCGTAGTTTAGATAACATTGTTCAAGAAGGAATACAATCAAAAATTGCTTTAATGCCAGATAATATTCGTTATAAACTACAACAAACATTGGCCAAAATTGTAAATAAAGGATCAAGCAATATGATAGCTATAGTTTTATAGTTATCTTTTTTATTGGAACAAAGCTATGGAATATGCTATAATGATTATATTGTTGGAGGCAATATGAAAGAATCAAAATTTTATATTTTGATACGTCCTGTCTTAAGTTTCTTATTACGTATCATCTATAATCCAAGAATTATTCATAAAGAAAATATACCAAAAAATGGGGGTGTGGTTCTAGCAGGAAACCATACCCATAACTTTGATTGCTTGTGTTTAATAGCTTCTACCAAAAGACCAATTCATTTTCTAGCAAAAATCGAATTGTTTCATGGCCCTTTCGGTTTTATTTTTCGTTCTTTAGGATTAATTCCTGTGAATCGAAAAAAGAAAAACAAGAAAGCTTTAGAAGATGCTTGTAGCATTTTAGAAGACAATAAAGTGATTGGAATTTTTCCGGAGAGTACTTATCATAAAGAAAAAGGAACACTTCTTCCCTTTAAAATAGGTGCTGTCAAAATGGCTTATGAGACAAAGTGTAAAATTGTTCCTTTTGCTATTGTCGGAAAATATAAATGGGGACGTATTAAAATCATATATGGTAAAGCATATACTATATTAAGTGATAACTTAGAAAAAGAAAATAAAATATTAAAAGAAAAAATTTGCAAATTAATACAAGAGAACGAGGTGTAAAAATGGGACTTTTTAAAAATAAAACCAATGCCCCATGGGAAAAGTTTTATACAAAACAAGAATTAAATATTAAAGTACCAAATATTTCTATATATGATCTAATAGAAGAAAAGGCAAATGAAGTACCAAATCATATCGCACTTCATTATTTTGGAAAAAATATTTCTTATAAATATTTCATGAAACTTATTGATAAATGTGCAAAAAGTTTTAGAAGTCAAGGGGTAAGAGAGGGAGATGTTGTTACCATTTGTATGCCCAATACCCCAGAGGCTATTATTGCTTTTTATGCTCTGAATAAAATCGGGGCCATTGCAAATATGATTCACCCTTTATCCGCCGAAGAAGAAATCAAAGACTATTTAAATTCTACAAAAAGTATTATGCTTGTTATGATTGATCTTTGTTATGATAAAGTTAAAAATATTATTAATCAGACTAATGTTTATAAGACGATTGTTGTCTCTGCGAAAGACTCTATGCCTATTCTTCTTGGTATTGGATATATGCTTTCTAAAGGCATTCATTTTAAAATGGAAGCACGTGGTGCTGAGTTTATTCGTTGGAATGACTTTATGTTAATGGGATTTAACTACAACGGAAAATATAAAGTACATAGTAAAAAAGATAGTCCAGCCGTAATTCTACATAGTGGCGGAACAACTGGAAATCCAAAGGGTATCATCCTTTCCAATGGAAATTTTAACGCTCTGGCCATACAGGCAAAAACTGTATTAAAAGAATTAACACCAAATGATAATATACTAACGATTATGCCTATTTTCCATGGATTTGGTCTTGGAGTTTGTATTCATGTGCCATTATATGCACAAGCCAAAATTACTTTAATTCCCACATTTGATGCCAAACGTTTTGATAAATTGATTACGAGATATAAACCTACTGTATTGGTTGGTGTCCCTACATTATGGGAAGCTATGCTATCCAACAATCATTTTAAAAATGTCGATCTATCCGGATTAAAATATGTCGTATCTGGAGGAGATAGTTTAAGTGCAGCTCTATGTTCAAAAATTAATGTTTTTTTAAGAGAACATAATGCTTCTATTCAAGTTATGCAAGGGTATGGAATGACGGAAAGTGTAGCAGCGACAGCTTTAGCATGGGGTGATGCCAATGTTCCTGGAAGTATTGGTATTCCATTCCCAGGTGATTATTATAAAATTGTAGTCCCTCAAACGCAAGAAGAAGTCCCCTATGAAACGGAAGGAGAAATTTGTGTAAGTGGTCCTACAGTCATGTTAGGATATTTAGATAATGAAAAAGAAACCAATGAAGTATTACAAAAACATAAGGATGGTAAAATTTGGTTACATACTGGAGATATTGGTTATATGACAAGCGATGGAATTATTTTCTATACGCAAAGATTAAAACGTATGATTATCTCATCTGGATACAATGTATATCCAAGTCGTATTGAACAAGTCATAGAAACCCATGAAGCGGTATTAAAATGTACAGTAGTCGGTATTCCCCATCCTTATAAAGTACAAGTACCAAAAGCCTATATTGTCCTTAAAAATGGTTATTCGGCTTTAAAAGTAAAAAAAGAAATTAAAGAATTATGTGAAAAAAATTTAGCCAAATTCTCTGTCCCAAAAGATTTTGAATTTAGAAAATCTCTTCCAAAAACATTAATTGGAAAAGTAAACTATAGACAATTAGAAAAAGAAGGTAGTATTCAAAATGAAGAAAAATAAGGCCTGGTTATATCCTATTGCACGTCCTTTTGTTACACTATGGTTTTGCTTTTGTTATCATCCCAAAGCCTATAATAAAGAAGTAATCCCTAAAAAAGGTAGAGTTGTTTTTTGTGGCAATCATAGACATGCCTTTGATCAATTCCCTGTATGCCTATCCACAAAAAGAACCATTTATTGGATGGCAAAAAAAGAGTATTTTGAAGGGAAGTTCGGCTGGTTTTTTAGAGCTGTAGGTTGTATTCGTGTGGACCGAAAAATACATGATCAAAAAGCAAAAAACGAAGCACTAGAAGTACTAAATAACGATTTGCCCTTAGGACTATTTCCAGAAGGCACAAGAAATAAAACAAACAAAGATTTAATGGATTTTAAATTTGGTGCTGTCTCTTTAGCAAAAAAAACAAATTCCCCTATCATTCCTTTTGCAATTACAGGAGACTATAAATTATTTACCAAAAACTTAAAAGTAACTTTTGGAGAACCTTTTTATGTTGGAAATATGACATTAGAAGAAGCCAATAAAAAATTAAGAAATACCATTTTAAAACTCTATAAAGGAAACAAGGATTAACCTTGTTTTTTTATACTTTTTTCTTTATAATAAGGATATCAGGAGGTTTATATGAAAACACTAAATGAAAATCTTTCCATCGAAGTATGGAAAGAGATTGCCAATAAAGTACAAGAACTTATTTTAGAAAATTATGAAATGACAACTTTTAATGCGAACTTAAAATTATTAGAGTCGTTTTTAGAGGATTTAGACATTGACATTCATGGTAATTCAAATCAACTCTATGAAGCAACACCTAAAACTTTATTACGAATGATTTATAATATAAAAGAATCGATTCCTAAGAAAAAAGCTGTTTTTTATGAAAATATTTATGCTTTAGATGAACTTGGCATTCAAACGATTGCTTTAAGACCAAATCCGATTGATAATCTTATAAATGACATTTCTACTTCTATTGGAGATCCTTCTTATATGAAGAAATGTCTTACTGATGGTAGTTTTATCTTATCTCATAACTCTTCTTCTACTTCTACGGTCTATTCCATGATTGATATTGAAGATGCTCAATTTCTTTTAAATATTTCTTTAATTAAAACTGGAGAAATAATTCAGTTGGACACAGCCCAAGCTATTTTAAAGAGCTTTGGATCTATTTCCCATTTTCCAAGTAAAGAAGAAGTTATGCGATTTCATTATCCACAAAAAATTTCTATAGAAGAATCTTTATTAGAATGGGAAGAATATCCTAGAGTAAAAGAAGTTTTTGACCCGTTTAATAAAGAAACCAGCCAATTTCAAAAACGTTTTGTTAAATCTAAAGAATACTATTATAAAAGCGAATCTTAACATTCGCTTTTTATTTTATTATTTTCATCTAAATATAGTTCGCAAAATTCAATATATGGATAAATATCTTCTATTTCTTTTACATTTTTATAATAGTACGGTGTATAAAACAAGTTTTTGTCTTTAAAAATAAAATAATCTTCTGTTCTTAAATATAAATCAATATCATGTTTAATAATAATTTTTAGATCAATCGTATCAATATCCATTGCATCTAAACAAATAATTCTTAAAATTAAACCATAATTTTGATTTGGATAAGCATATATCTTATAAAATCCCTGCAAATAGATATTATAAAATACTTTTAACCTGACAATAATTTTCTTAATAAAATCAACTAACTTCTCTTTATCTTGTAAAGAAAAAGAAATTTGTTCTTTCGAAATATAAATATAATAGTCTTCATTTCTATATTTTATTTTCAAGATACCACCTAAAATATCATATGTAATTGAATAAAAAAGGGAATAAAAAAAAGACTTATAAAGTCTCAATGGTTAAGTCTTCTATTCTTTTGATTACTTGATCTCTACCTAGTTTTGTATGAGATGAGAACAAGATTAATTCATCACCTATAACTAAATCAATAACGGATTGTATTTGTTTTAGACATTTGTCTCTTTTGCTTGGAGACACTTTATCATACTTTGTAGCAATGATCGTTACAGGAACATTATAATATTTTAAGAAATTATACATTAGTAAGTCGTCTTCAGTAGGTTTATGTCTAAAGTCAATTAACATAAATACTCTTTTTAGATTTTCTCTAGTTTGAAGATAATCTTCAATCATTTTTCCAAATTTGGCTTGTGTTTTTTTATTTACAGCCGCATAGCCATATCCTGGTACATCTACAAGATAAAAACTTCGATTTACTTCATAGAAATTTAGAGTTTGGGTTTTCCCTGGTCTTGCAGAAGTTCTTGCTAAATTTTTTCTATTAACAATAGTATTAATAAAACTGCTTTTTCCTACATTACTTCGTCCAACAAGTAAAAATTCTGGTTTGTTATCATCTGGATATTGGCTAATTCTTACAGCACTTATTTTTAAATCTACACTTGTTATTTTCATAGAACACCTCTACTTATTCTTTTCTTGATTATATTTTATGCATTCCAAATTTAAATCATTTAATACTTGCTTTGCTTCTTCAATTGTTGCTTCTCTTTTTATCATTTCTATAAATGTTTTTATAATATCCTTTGCTTCTTCAATTGTTTTTACACGAACCCCACTTGCTAATTTATGGCCCCCTCCATTGTATTTTTCAGCAATTTTATTAATGATGGGACCGCTTGAGCGAATCGAAATCCGAATGATATCGTTTTTGATATCTTCGGTAACAAAAGCCCAAGTTTCTAATTCTTCTATTCCACTAAAGTTATTAATAATATTTCCAGCCGATGCTGAATCTACTCCAAGTCGTTCGATATCTTCATTCATCAAAATAATATAACCAAATTTATTTTCATTTAGAATTAAATTTTGGGCAATATATCCTTCTAATCTTACCTCATTCATTGGTCTTCTATATAGATCTTTTAAAGCTTGCTCCAAATCAAATTCATACGTACCTACCATATCAGAAATTACTTTAAAAGCTTTAGGACTTGGATTATACAAGAATCGATTGGTATCAGACATAATACCAATAAATATTGTTCTAGCAATATTTGCATCCATTTTTAAATTGGTCTGATTAATAAGTTCTAGTACAATTTGTGATGCGGAAGTGGCATTTGTATCAATATATTCTATATCACAAAACTTCTCAATGAATTGATGATGATCCATTTTAATTTTATATTTATATAAATTGATATCTGGAATATCGACACGAGATACATTAGGAGTATCTAAAACAATTAATAATGCATCTTTATAATCATCATATTTATCTAATGTTCCAATATAACCAAATTTTGGACTACCATTTCCTAAAGCATATACTTTTTTATTAGGAAAAGTTAATCGGATACTATCACGAAGCGCGACTTGACTACTCATCGCATCTGGATCCACACCAATATGTCTCGCTAACACAATGGTATCATAGGCCTTTATTTGGTTATAGATTTCTTCAAACATTTACATCATCCTATCTATTTATTAATGCAACCGTATCCATTGCAATCATTAATTCTTCATCAGTTGGTACAATATATAATGCCGTTTTAGAATCTTCGGTTGAAATTTTTTGGAATTTTCCTCGAACATTATTTTTTTCTACATCTAATTTGATTCCAAGGCAAGCCAATTTTTCGGCAATCATCATTCGTGCTTCTGGAGAGTTCTCACCAATTCCTCCAGCAAAGCAAATAACATCAGCTCCTCCTAATAAAACATAATAATTCGCAATATAACCAACTACTGATTTAATAAACTTTTCTTCAGTTAATATACATCTTTTATCTCCAGATTTATAACCATCTTCAATATCTCTAGAATCTGTATATTTGCCACTCAAACCTAAATATCCTGATTTTTTATTTAAAGCATCCACCACTTCACTTGCATTTAATCCTTCTTTTTCCATAATATATGGAATAATAGAAGGATCAATATCACCACTACGTGTTCCCATTACAATGCCTGCAAGTGGTGTAAATCCCATAGAAGTATCTATACATTTTCCATCTTTAATTGCAGTAATAGAACCTCCATTTCCTAAGTGGCAACTAATAATTTTTAAATCGTCGCGACCGAACTCTTCACTAATCTTTTTAGTAATATAACGATGACTTGTCCCATGAAAACCATATTTGCGAACGCCATGTTTTTCATACCATTCATATGGAACAGCATATAAATAACTTACTTCATCCATCGTTTGATGAAAAGCTGTATCAAATACCGCAACCATAGGTACTTTTGGTAAAACTTCTTTAAATGCATTGATTCCAAGTAATCCTGCTGGATTATGAAGAGGGGCAAATTCTTTCATTTCATCTACATATTCAATAACTTTATCATCGATTAATACTGCTTCTTTGTACTTTGTACCACCATGAACTACTCGATGACCAATACCATCAATTTCTTCTAAAGAATGAATAATTTCTAATGAAATTAATTTTTCTAATAAGATCCCAACAGCATCAGTATGGTTTTCCATTAGAACTTCTTCTTTTAATTTATTCCCATTGTATTTAATTGTATAACAACTTCCTTCAATCCCTATTCTTTCAAATAGTCCAGAAGCCAAAACTTCTTTGTTTTGCATTTCAAATAAACTAAATTTCAATGAACTACTTCCACAGTTAATTGATATTATTTTCATAACATTACCTCGTCTTTCTTTATATATTATACTATAATTATGGCATTTTGCCTATATTTATTTATAATAAAAAGAAATAAAAAGGGATAGGTTTCCCTATCCATTAAGTTACAATCATCTATTTACTTATTTATTATTATAACTTCCACTTATTTGGTTTAATCCGTTTTGAACTAAACGTCTTGTAATTTCACCACCAACAGTTCCGTTAGCACGTGAAGTTGCATCTGGTCCTAAATTAACACCGAATTCGTTAGCGATTTCGTATTTCATTTTGTCGATTGCTTGTTTAGCACCAGGAACTCTCATTTTCATTGAATTTGTATTGTTGTTCATTTGTTTCACCTCCTATACACTTATAGAATGTGAAATTTTTAACAAAACATACATTTTCTTACTTGGTAATTTTTGGTTATAAAAATTCTTTGAATTTTTCTTCTTTTTGTTCTTCTACTTTAATTGTAAAGGTTTTTTCAACAGCTTTTTCAAGCATAGGTTTATAATCAAAATTTTTTTCATATTTCAAGCACTTTTCTAAAGTTGGGTTGATAACAGGATGTTTAGGTACAAAAAGAGTACAACAATCTTCATATGGTAAAATGCTTGTTTCATAAGATCCTATTTTTTGTGCAATTGAAATAATTTCCAACTTATCTAAACAAGCAACTGGCCTTATTACAGGCATATTGGTTACTTGATTAATCACAGACATACTTGTCAAAGTTTGAGATGCAACTTGTCCGATTGATTCTCCATTTACTAAAATTAAAGCATTATGCTTTTTTGCTAACAACTGTGTTATACGATACATCATTCGACGCATAATAGTAATACAGTATGCTGGATCAATCGTTTTATAAATTTCTTCTTGAACTTCAGTAAATGGTACAATATGCAAATTGATTTTATCAGTATATCTAGCAAGAATTCTTGTTAATTCGATGACTTTATTTCGAGCTTCTAGGCTGGTATGCGGTATAGCTTCAAAATAAACAGCGTCTAAGCGAACTCCTCTTTTTAAAGTTAAAAATCCCGCAACTGGAGAATCAATTCCACCACTTAGCATAAGCATTCCTTTGGCTTGTGTACCTACAGGATATCCTCCTAAACCATAATATGTTTTTGTATAAATAAAGCTTTTGTAAGGTCTTATTTCAATATTTAATAAAACCTCTGGATGTTTTACATCTACTTTCATATCTATACAATTTTTTAATATAGCTCCTCCAACTTGACGACTTACTTGCATACTTTCTATAAGAAACTTTTTATCGCTTCTTTTTGTTTCGACTTTAAATGTCTTGCCTTCATACTTATGCATAATTTCTATACTTTTAGATATAATTTCTTCCATGTTGCTATTGATGATATAGGCAATATGGTAAGTATGAATTCCAAAAATATGATTGATTTGTTCTTTAATTCTTTCTAAATCTTCATCATGAAATTCAATATACATTCTTGAAATTTCTTTTATGATTTTTACATCAAAATTTTTTAATTTTTCTTTGATATTATTATATAGAGTATTTACAAAAAAATTTCGATTTCCTTTTTTGGTCGTCATTTCTCCATATTTAATTAATAAAACTCTCTCCATTAGTATTCCCACCATTTCTAATAAAATTCATTCACTAGTATACAATATTTATATTGTTTTTTCAAAATTATTTTTTAATGTTTTTAAATATTCTTTATCCTCTTTAGAAACTCTATAAGAATCACAACATTTACTTACAAATTTATGAAAAGTAAATGTATTTAAAGGCAAAGTATTGAGTTGTTTTAAAAGCAATTCTTTATGGTGAATAAACAATTCACATAATAACCACGCAATGGCCATATCAATATAATAAGTATGTATTTTTATCGAACGAATACTTTTTAATATTTCTTCTACATATTGAGATTCTTTATAATGATCGAGGAAACATACTAAAGCAAATCTCACCTGATATTCTTCTTTACTTTTTATATATTTTTTGAGAATTGGAAAATATTTTTTAGGATTTTTCTTTATTATTTTCATATTGGCTGTACAAGTATCACAAACTGCCCAGTTGTTTATTTTTTTTACAAAGGGATCTAAATAAGAATCAAAATCTTTTTCTTCTTTTATATAGCCAATCACCAGTCCTTCTATCATGACTTCTTCATAATAATGATTTTGATTGATTTTTAAAAAACTTTTGTAATTACCACAAGCAATTTGCTTGGCAATTATTTTTAGTACAGGAACCTTGATCCCTAGCATATCTACTTCTTCTTTTATTATTTTTTTAGAAAAACTTATAAACTTTGGATCTCCTATACTTTTTAGATATGTAATAAATTCTTTATAATCCTTTTCTGTCCATAATTCTTTTTTTAATTCCATACTTTCACCTTTTTTATTATAGCATAAAAAAAAGCTAATTAGACACCTCTAATATTGCTTTTCTCGTTCGATAATATGTTTTTCCATATACACGTATATTGTCCTCTTTAATGGCATATATACTTTCATAATCTGTATTTTCCCCAGCATTGAATTGTTTTAAAAACAATAATTCCGTAACAGGTTCTTCTAACATTTCTTTTCCATTTTTTACATAATTGTAAAGGATCTCTTTATCTACAATTTCTTTTGTATTGGGTACTTCTTCTTTCCAGGAAGAAACAGAATAGATTGTCATAGGATTTTCTTTTAAATCTGTTTGATAAATGATGTAATCATCGCATTGTAAAGTCACTAATGTTTGTTCGTCTTCAAAAGTTACATAAGAATTACTTATATCACAGTTGTTCCCTTTAGAAAAAGGACTCGTTATATCTTTTGATATTTCTTTATCAATTAAATCCCATAGAAAAACCGTATCATTTTCAATATGAGTAATCATTGTATAAGCTTCTGCATTATTTTTAAACAGTTGTGCTTTATAACGCATTGTCTTTATTTTTTCATGATTGGCTGTTGAAAAAGCAATAGCAAGAACAATGCAAGCAAAAATACCACACAAGCAGGAAATAATTAAAAATTCTAACCCTGAAAACCCCTTATTCTTTTTATTTTCCCTCATACAAATCATAGACCTTTCTTTCTATGGCTGGTTCGATAAAACGAATTGTATTGATGGAAGTATCTAGTGCTTGTTTGTATTTTCCTTTATAAAATAACATTTGTGCTGTATTTAAACCTCGATTAATTTCTTCATAATCATATCGATAACGATTTCCATATACAATGGCTGTTTCCGCTAATTGGGCATTTTTTATCATTTCATTTGTTGTATTATATAACTTCAATACTAAATCTCTAGCGGTATCAACACGGATATTTAAAGTTTTAATTGTAATTGGTTTTTTTTCTAATTCTTTAATAATTTCTCCAATAGCTTCATTTGCTTCTGCAAGCTCTACAAAATAGTTATTACTTATAATTGGTAATTTATAACTTCTTATAACTTTTTTACACTCTTTTAATAGTTGTTGAATTTCTTCTAATTGTTCTCTTGCTCTTACTTCATCTTCATACATACTTCCTAAAGTCTTTAAAGAAACATCTAACTCTTCTTCTAAGTTTTTTAAATCAAGTGCCAAAAGAGAAACTTCTTTTTCCGCTTTGGAATAAGCTTCTTTTTGATTTTTAATGGAATCAAGCATTTTTTTATAACGGACATTAATTTCTAACAATTTTTTATTTACTTCTCCTAGGTGTTTTATATCTTCATCCGTCAAATCATACATTTTTTTAATATCATCCATTTGATTGTAAATATCTTTTACAACATCATTGACGCGCTTTAATTTCTTTTTAAATATTTTGGTTGTGTCTTCATATTCTTTTCGAGCAACTTTTTCCTTCGTAAATTCATTAAATAAGGAATCTAAATAGTCTAAAATTGTTTTTAATTCAAACATACAATCTTCTAAATTTAATACCTTGACGCGATCCAAAATTTTATTTGTACGTTTTTTTGTTTCCTGTATGTTATAATCAATTTTTAAATAGTCCAAGCAATAACCCTTTTTTACTAAGTTTGCATTAATTTCACTAATTTCATCTATTCTTTGTGGAATTAAATGATTAATCATTAACATAATGTTTGGCGTTTCTTTGACTACAATTGATATATGCTCCACCATCGTATCCAAAGCTTTTACTAGATGCACGGCTTCGCTATATTCATTGTCCTCCATTGCTTTTTCAAAAGATAAAAAACGTTTTTCAATATTTTCAAACTGCAACTCAATCGCTTCTGCACTATCTTCGTAATCTGCTTTATTCTCAGTAAATGTTTTTTCTAAAGCACGATATTTTTTCTTTAACTTAGTAACAATACCACGATATTTTTCTTCACTCACGGTTATATCATGTATTTCTTTTAATATATTATCGGCTTTTACTTTTGCAGTATAGATTTGAAGTTCTGTTTTCGCCACTTTAATTTTGGCTTCTTTTTTATCCAATGAAGAAATAACATCCAAATCTACAATCATATCTGTTATTTTTGCAATATCATTGTCTTTAATGCTTTCAAATCGTTCTTCCCAATTTTTATATTTTTCTTCCATTTTTTCCGTTTTAATAACTTCTTCTACTTTTTCAAGTTCGGACATAACTGGAGTACTTGCAATTAAATTCTTTTCTTTTTCTAGTTCTTCTAATTTATGTTCAAATTTCTTTTTTCTAGATTTATTCATTAAAGATAAAACTATGATAATTGCTATCATGGCTAAAATTACAAATGTAACGATGCCTAAAGATACACTTGTCGTCATAATTTCACCTCTTTATTTTAAGTCTACTTTTATTCTATCATATTTTACTATTTTTTTATAGTATTTTATTTCTTTTTTGTTATTGCATATCAAATTGTAATCGATTATAACATTTTGTGCGGAGGTTTTGGTATGGAAGAAAAGCAAGAATTAGAAAACTCAAAAAAGAATTTTGAAAATCAAATTGTGGAAGTGGTAAATGATAATGTCATTATATTAGAAGAAAAAAAGCAATTGCTTGATAAGCGATTTGGTTTTATAAACCAGCAAGATTTTAGTGTTAAGTACTATTTTGCAGATAAGATAGGCAGAAGATTATCACCCAGTTTTTATTCGATCGAATCATTAGATGATATTCATTATGTGGTTAGTGATTTAGATTTTATGTACAATCTTGGTTTTGAACAATGGGCAGATCAATATGGAAATGATTTTACAAAAGAAGATATCGAGAAATTCTTATTTCACTATGGTGTAGTAGCTGTAAATGATACAAAAGTAGATCTTATTGTTCCAACGGTTTATCATGATATGAAAATGACCAACAATAATGTTTTGTTTGTATTTTGTGATAAGCGTTCCAAGTGTCACATAGATACTAATCTTAATTATTATATTGAAACGATAGATCCGAAACTAGGAGCCATTAACCTAGATATAAATAGTGATCAATACGGTATGAATATTTTACCTACGATTTGTGATTCTATCGTAGATTTTGATTTGGATTACGAAGGATTTGCGTATGCAACTGTAGGAACAACAAAAGGCTATTTGTCTAAAACCATTGATACAGATCGTTACCAAGCTTTTTTAAAAAATTATCTTTCTTATATGCAAAACCCAGATAAACGATATAGTACATATATAAAGCATATGCAAGAAGCTGCAAAATTAATTTTATATACAGAAGAAGAAGTAAAAGAGTTTTTCATCGAAAAAAAAGGAAAAACATTACAAAAAAAATTAGAAAATCCAAAATCATAAGTCATAAACATAAGTCATAAAGTTAAAATTTGCACATTTTATTTGACAAATAGCATACTTTTATATATAATTATTAATGCAAATCAACTGATGCAGCATTGTTAGAGTTTTATAATGTGTCTATCATTTTTAGTAGCAGAACCGCTGATATGTGAAGATAAGACTCCCTATAAAAACGGCTAACAACCTTCAATTGATTGTAAAATAATTGAAAGGAGAGAGAATATGTCAAGATATACTGGACCTAGTTTTAAAAAATCTAGAAGAGTTGGTTTTTCTACATTAGAAACTGGAAAAGACTTAGCTAGAAGACCATACAGACCTGGACAACACGGAAATGATCGTAGAGGAAAAGTTTCTAACTATGGAGAACAATTAAATGAAAAACAAAAAGTTCGTTTTATGTATGGTTTAAGTGAAAAACAATTTAGATTAACTTTTGCAAAAGCTGGTAAAATGAGTGGTATCCATGGTGATAACTTCTTAAAATTATTAGAATCTAGATTGGATAACTTGGTTTATAGAATTGGTTTTGCTAATACTAGACGTGGTGCTAGACAATTAGTAAACCATGGCCATATTACAGTAGATGGTAAAAAAGTAGATATTCCATCGTTCATTGTAAAACCAGGACAAGTCATTGCATTAAAAGAAAAAGACAAAGATTTAAAATGTGTAAATGAAGCACTAGAAAAAGTAATCAAAAGAGTTGAATACATTAACTATGATGAAAATAAAAAATGTGCAACTTATGTAAGAATGCCTGAAAGAAATGAACTTAATGCTGATATCAATGAAGCATTGATCGTTGAATTCTATAGTAGATAATAAAAAAGAGATTTTTAAGAATCTCTTTTTTTATTTTTATTTGATTTGTCGTGTTTCGATAAATGATACATAATTCTTTCCATCCGCATGTTCTAAATCACATTTTGCATTGGTATAGCCTGTAATATAGAGTTGGTTATTTTTTATAATTAGAGAAGTATATTGATATGTTGCCTTTTTATCGACTTCCTTTTGATCCAATAAGTTTAAATTTAGATCATATTTTGCATAAATGGCTTTATTATTATAATACGTAACCTCTTCTTTTGAACGTTCTTCATTTATATAAGAAGATACTCCTACTGCATAAATGATATTGTTATAAATAACAAAATCATTCCATTGTGATACGGATTGATCTTCACCAAACTCAACATATTTGATTAAATCGCCTGTTGTATTTAGTAAAGCAATTAAAGCAGTATTGGTACGGTTTTGTACATATGTACTCTTTTTAAAAGAACCAATAACTACAAATTTATCATCTTGTTTGATAATTTTTGATAAACCATTTGCTCCAACATTTTCAAATTCTTTCTTCCATTTAAATAAACCATTTTTATCGTATTTTGCAATTAATCCTGTAGAACCATCTTTACTTCCAACTGCAATATATCCATCTTCTACTTCAATGACATCATTATAGGAACCCGTTTTATTATCTCCATAACATTCTTCCCATAATCGATTGCCATTTTCATCATATTTTAAGATCAGAGCTCCTGCTTCTTCTTCGCCTGCTTCAGTACTTTGGTAATTGCTACTTCCTACAACAATATAGCCTCCTTCTGTTGCAAGAATTTTTTTAAATTTTGTATTTGTTAATTTTGCATAGGACTTTTCCCATATAATCTTACCATCCTGATCATAGGAAACAATTAATGCTTCCATAGAGTTATCGTTATAGGCGTTTCTTGTTTTCTGATAAAATCCAACAGCCAAGTAACCATTCTCTATTTCAATTGCATCTGAGAATAATCCATTATATCCATCGTTATATTTAAATTCTTTTTCAAGTTTATCTTTCTCATTATAAATCGCTAATCTAGGTTTTTCATATTTTCCTGTTTTTTTATTTTGAGTACTATATTTAAAATTACTGCTACCAACTACAAAATAACCGTTTTCACTATTTATAATTTTTTCATTAAATTCTTGTCCTTCTGCTGTTACGGATTCTCGAATTGATTTATATATAACATAACAAAACTCAAGAAAAAGAGTTACAAGAATTGTAATGATAATGAGTTTAAGTATATGCTTTGTTTTCTTCGTTTCTTTTTTTTGTTTTGTTTTTGGTACTTTCCTTTTCATCTTTATACTCCTTATATGTATTATTATATCATTGTTTTTCCATAAAAAAAGAAATATTAGTCAAATTGTATCAAATAATATTTCTTTTTTCCTCTTCTTATTACAATATATTTCTTTTGAATTGCATTTTCTTTAGACACGACAAAGTCTAAATCTATTTTTTCTCCATTTACGGAAATACTTTTATTATTCAGAAATTCTCTAGCTTCTCTTTTGCTACTACAGATTTTTGCTTCTACTAATAGATCAACAATATTCATTTCTTTTGGAATTGTATAGTTTGGGACATCTTTAAATGCAATTTCGATTTCTTTTGCTGTTAAATCTTTTATTTGCCCATTAAATAAAGCTTCACTAATTGCTACTGCACGGTTATAGGATTCTTCTGAATGTAAATCTGTAATAATGGCTTTAGCAAGCGCCTTTTGTGCAATTCTTAAATGTGGTTCTTTTTTGTGCTTTTCCATAATACTATCGATTTCTTCTGGGGTTAAAAATGTAAATACTTTTAAGTAATGATATACCATAGAATCATCTGTATTAATTAAGTATTGATACATTTCATAACTAGAGGTTTTTTCTTCATCTAACCATAAGGCGTTCCCTTCACTTTTTCCAAATTTTTTACCTGTACTATCAAGGATTAAAGGCATTGTAAAAGCATAAGCTTCTTTCCCTTTGATCTTTCTTATTAAGTCGATTCCTGTTGTAATATTTCCCCACTGATCAGATCCTTCTACTTGCATAATACATCCCATTTTTTCATACATATTTAAAAAATCATAACCTTGAATTAACATATACGAAAACTCTGCATAGGTAATTCCTGTTTCTAATCTTCTACTAATAATATCTTTACTAAGCATATAGTTGACGTTGATATATTTCCCAACATCTCTTAAAAAATCTAAATACTCATATCCTTTAAACCAATCATAATTATTTACAAGTTGTGCCTTACCATCAAAAATTTTATCAATTTGCTTACGAATACATTCAATGTTATGATTTAACGTATCAATCGAAATGATTTCTCTTTCAGCAGTAGGACGAGGATCTCCTATTCTTCCTGTTGCCCCTCCACATAAAAGGATTGGTTTATGTCCCATTTTCATTAATCTTTTCGCGGTTACTAATGAAGAATAATGTCCTAAATGAAGACTATCAGCAGTAGGATCTGTTCCCCAATAAAAAGTAATACTTTCATTATTAATCTTGTCTTCTATTCCTTCTCCTGCAACATCTTTAATTAATCCTCTCCATTTTAATTCTTCCCAGTTTGTCATAATTTTCCTCCTTAAATTCAAAATAAAAAGATTTATCTTATAAGGACGAGACTTCCCGTGGTACCACCTTATTTTATAAGATAAATCTTATACACTCTTCAACTTTAAAGCAGTTTTACTTACAAGCTCCACATATGTAATTTCCTTATAAATTTGTTTAGTTTTCACCAACCACTAAATCTCTATGTTTCAATTTTTATAATTCTATTATGCTTCTTCGCTTTTCTACTTAAAATACTAACACATTCTTAAAAATATGTAAAGAAAAAGAGAATTATTTCTCTTCTAATTTATCTAATGCTTCTCTTGTTACTTCAATTATTTTTTCTTTTACGTCTTTAGCAGCTTTTTCTAGAACTGGCGTTCCTTTTTCTTTTGCATATTTAAGCAAATCTTCACTTAATTGTTTTAGATCTTTAGCTTTTTGCTTTGCGATTTTCAATACTTTTTCTTTATCTAAACTTTTAAGTTCTGTTTCAATATTCTCTATTTTTTCAAAAAAAGCATCTTTTACTTCTTCCATATCGATTTCTTTAACTTGTTCTATTAATTCTTTTATTTTTTTAGAAAGATCTTTTCTCGTTTCGCTTCCTTTTTTAGGAGCAAATAAAACACCTAGAGCTCCACCAACTAAAGCACCAGCAATAAATTTACCAAAACCGCTTTTTTTCTTATTCTCCTGTTTCATCTTCCAACTCCTCCTTTTCTTTTTTCTTTTTGGCTCTTTTTTTTGTAAAGAAATTTGTAATTGAATTTGTGATTGCTTCTACAATGCGATCACTAAGTCCAGATAATGTATCCGTAATAAAATCAACAGCAGAGAAAAATTTACTTAAAGATTTTACTTTTACTTCCACATCATCTACCACTTTATTCATTCGATTGATGGTTTTAATGAGCTTTATAGATAATATGATTAAAGTAACTAATAATATACCTCCTAGAATATACAAAATTATAGGCAATATCGACATTAATGTTTCCATACTTATTCTCCTTCGTCATACATAGAATCAATTAAATCAAATAGGTTGTCCTCTATTTCAACATCCTCTTTGCTTTTTTCTTTGTCTTCCGTTTTTTTACTTCTTGTTCTTTTCTTTTCTTCCACTACAGGTTCTTCGTTATTTGTTTCTTCTTTTGTTTTCATACCTGTTTCTACTTCCGTTACTTCTTCCACAGTAGCATCTTTTGAATCATGTTCGTGTTCTTCATTTTTCTTTGCTCTACTGACTCTTTTACCTGAAGCTTTTTCTTTGCTGCTATCTTTATAATCTATATTATATTCTAACCCTAAATCGGTAAAATATTCCTCAGCATCCCCAACAGTGACTTTATCTACAACAGGAGTCATATTGGTATCTGTCATATCCAAATCGCCATCATCTTCATAATCAGTACTCACATCTTCTACGATGTCTTCTTCAATATCTTTTTCAATATCAGTAGCAATATCGCCTCCAAAAGCTTTTCTTCTAACAGAATCTAAATCGATCTTATCGTTTGAAAAACTAAATGAAGTTGGATGTGTTTCCTTTTTATCATGAATATCATCTTTCTTATAATTTTTATCCAACACACCATAAATTGGAGAAATAATTGGTGAAGGTTTAAATCCCTTCGTTGGTGCTTTATGATCATCTAAACTATAATCTGCGGCATTTAAATCTCTCGTATAACTATTGTTAGATGGAAGATCACGGTCTTCAATGGTTTCTTGCATGGTTGATCGTTTTGGTGGTTCTTCCTCTACAACTCTCCTTTTTGGTTTTTCTTCTACCTCAATTTCTTCTTCAATTAAATCATCTTCTAATAGAACTGGAAATTTAAAAGCGTTTTCTTTTTCTTTTGGCGTATAAGTCTCTCCAGAAGCCACTTCGACTTCTTCAAATTCTTTTTCTTCTTGTGTTTCTACTTCTTCATTCATTCTTTTCTTTTCTTTTTTTGGAAGTTCTACTTTTTTAGCAATTGGTTTTTCCTTTTTTGGTTTTTCTTCTACTTCGATTTCTTCTTCTTCAAAAAATATATTTTTTAATTTATTTAAAAAGCCCATATCTACATCCTCCTATTGATTTTGTGATTCTTCGATATCTATTTGACTATCTTCTGGAAGTTCTCCTTCCGTATCGTAATATTTATCATATTCTTCTATATATTCTAAAAACTGATCATCATTATCATCACTATTTTCAAACAAGCTAAAACTCTCTTCTGTGAAGTTCAATTTATTTTCTCCAATAAAGCTATTAATTACACTTTGATTATATTGAATCGAATTTAAGATTGTTAAAGTATTTACAACAGCTTCTTTTAAATCTTCTTGTTGAACATATACTTCAATTTTCGCATAATTATAAACACTCTTAACAAAATATTCGTCTTCTTTTGTTTTTTCGATTTCTATATAGCCTTTCTTATCATCATTTTCGAGTTTTGTCGATAAATATTTACTACTATCTATAATGTAATTTACATCTGATTTATAATAATAAGAAATAACATCAATATATAGATAATACATATTATTGTTGGCCTTTAATATTTGATTGTAATCATGTTTTTCTGTTACACGCATGCCTTTTGGTACATAATACTTATACCCTTCAAAGGCTTGATTGTATAATTTATTTTCTTCCTTTAATACTGTATTGATTATCTGCTCTAAATTTTGATTGTCTATTCTTATTACCGAACATCCTGTTGCAAATAGCATTATAAAGAGTAGTATTCCTAATTTTTTCATATTTCACCTACTCTAGTAACATTATACCAAATTATTTTATAAATTACTATTCTTTTTTATAAGCTTTTACTTCATAAATGTTATTCTTTAATTTCACAAACTTATCTTCATATTCCGTCGTAATTAAATCTTCTTCGGTTTCGTTATGCAAATCCAATTTAATATCTTTTAATATGTAACCATAGGTAGACAGTGATTCTAAAGAAAATTCAAACAAAGTCATGTTATCAGTTCGAAAACAAATCTTTTTTTCTCCACAGAAAATAGAATCATATCTTTTTAAAAATTCATGAGCCGTTAATCTTCTTTTGGCATGTCTTTTTTTTGGCCATGGATCAGAAAAGTTTAAATAAATTTGTTCGATTTCATGATCAAATACTTCTTCTATGTCTTTTGCATCCAGACGAATAATATACAAATTAGGTTGTTTTTTTTCTAATTTTTCTAATGCTCGTGCTAAAACACTATCAAATTTTTCAATTCCTATAAAATTGATATCTGGATATTTTTTTGCATGCTCAATGATAAATTTTCCTTTCCCAATACCAATTTCAACACAGATTTTATTGTTATTCGAAAAAAGAGTATGCCATTTTCCCCTGTATTTTTGAGGTTCTTTTATAAAAGACGTCGAGTTGTTAATGATGTTTTCTTTGTTTTTTACATTTCTAAAACGCATAATCTCACCAATCTAATTATATAATAAAGTAACAAAAAAATAAAGATCTCATAAAATAAATGGAAGGATGTGTTAATATGAACAATCAAATGCCTTTTTTTCATCCAAATATGATGCCACCTCAAAATTTCGATTTTTTTAATTTTTTAAAAGAATTAAATGAAAAGATACAAATCTTAGAAAGAAAAGTAAACGAGTTGGAACGAAAAGTAAAAAATATTGAAAACACAAAACAGAATCCATCTAGTGGTTTTAAAAATGATTATGATGGTTTTAAACAAGGTTATATTGTATAGAAACAATTGTTTCTTTTTTTGATGGTTGCGCTTTATTTTTCTGTAAATATTGTTTATACTAATAGTAGAGGTGTTTGTATGGAATTTGTTACCAATTTAAAAAAAGAAGAATATGAAGCGTTTGTAAGTCAAAATCCAAATGGGCATTTTATGCAAAGTTATTATTTTGGACAAATTCAAAAAGAAAAACATTTTATTCCTCATTATGTAGGATTAAAAGAAAAAGGAAAGTTAGTTTGTACCGCACTTTTATTAGAAAAAAAATTAATTATGCATTATTGTTATTTTTATTCTCCTAGAGGATACGTGATTGATTATACGGATAAAAAATTAGTAAAAGAATTTAGTGATGCTCTTAAAAAATATGCAAAAGAAAAAAAAGCTCTTTTTATTAAGATGGATCCTGCCGTTAAACTTCATAACTTAACACCAAATGGAGAAATTCTTGATGGAGTTGACAACAAACCTTTAGTAGAGTACTTAAAACAATTAGGATATAGACATCAAGGCTACAATTTAAATTTTGAAAATCAACAACCTCGTTTTACTTTTCGAATTAATTTGGACAAGCCTTGGGAAGAAATTTATAATGCTATGCATCCTACAACCAGAAAAATTTTGAATAAAAAAAATCAATATCAATTTTCTATTTATAAAGGGGACAAAAAAGATATCAAAGATTTTTATATAACTATGGTTGAAACAGCGAAAAGAGAAGGCATTTTACAAGCTCCTATTTCTTATTATGAGACTTTTTATTCTATTTTTCATGAACAGGATCTTAGTGATCTTTATATTGTGAAAGCCAATATTAAAAATCTGCTTGCTCTTTTTAATACGAAAATCGCAGATATACAAAAAGAAATCGATGCTTTACAAGATGCAAAGTATAAAAATAAAGAAAAGGTAAAAAATAAGAAACAAGAATTGACCAATCAATTGAACAAATTAAATAAAGAACAAGCTGAAATCAAAAAAATAAAAGAGAAAGAGATTGTATTATCTTCTATTATTACTGTAAAATATGGAGATTGTGTATGGACTGTTCATGGAGGAAATCATTCTCTTCTTATGAATTTAAATGCCAACTATCTATGCTATTATACAATTATGAAAGATGCTTATGAGAATGGGTATAAACGTATGGATTGTTTTGGTGCTTGTGGCGTTGCCAATCCAGATAAAACGAATCCTATCGCAGGACTGCATACATTTAAAAAGCGTTTAGGTGGCGAATATATAGAATTTATTGGTGAATTTGATTTCGTGATCTACCCCTTTCTATATTTCTTATTTAAAAAATTGATTCCTATTTATAGAAAATTGATTCGTAGTATAAAGAAAAATGAAAGCGAAAAATAGGAGGTATAAAATGAAATTTGTTATTTTAGAAGAAAAAGAATTTGATCATTTTGCGTTAGTTCATCCTCAATTTTCTTTTTATCAATACTCTTCATGGGGAAAATTAAAAGAGGTAAATGGATGGAAAACTCATTTTGTTGGCTATAAAGATAAAGACACTTTAGTGGCGGCAAGTATGCTTTTAGAAAAAGAAACTCCTATTCATAAAAAAATGTTCTATGCGCCTCGTGGTTTTTTAATCGATTACAAAAATAAAAAGTTATTACAAGCCTTTACGAGTGAAATTAAAAAATATGTAAAAAAACATGGTGGATTTTTTATTAAAATTGATCCCTATCTTTCTTATGTACAAAGAGATATTGATGGAAATGTTGTGGAAAATGGAGAAAATAATGAGGATGCGGTACAAAATTTAAAAGATTTAGGCTATAAATATTATGGTCGCAATCGCAACACAGATAAAGAATTACAACCAAGATGGATGTTCGCGTTGGATTTAGATGGAGATGAACAAACCATTTTTAATTATTTTTCGAATGATACGAAACGATACATTCATCGATGTGAAAAAAATGGTTTAACCGTTAAAGAAATTACAAAAGACAATTTAGATGAATATAAAAAAATTATGGAACATACGGCGAAAAGACGAGGTTTTATTGATCGTCCTATCTCTTATTATGAAAATATGGTTAAGTATTTAGATAAAGATATAAAGATTTTGCTTTGTTCTTTAAATACGAAAGAATATTTAGAAAAATTAAAACAAGAAGAAAAACAACTACAAAAGGAATTAGATGAAATAATAGAAACATTAAAAGTAAACGATGGAAAAAAAGCAAAAGTTAAAAAGAAAACATTGGAAAATGAACTTTCTCTTATTCATAATAGAGAAGAAGAAGCTAAAGAGTTAAGAAAAAAATATGGAGAAGAAATTGTAATGTCTGGATCTATGTTTATTATAAGTGGTTATGAAATCATTTATTTATTTAGTGGATCTTATGATTGGTTTATGAAATACAATCCTCAATATTTAATCCAATGGGAAATTATTAAATATGGTATTAAGCATAAATATAAAAGATATAATTTCTATGGTATCTCTGGTGTTTTTGAGAAAGACGATCCAATGTATGGTGTTTATTTGTTTAAAAAAGGATTTAATGGATATGTTATTGAATTATTAGGAGAATTTGATTTGATTATTCAACCTTTCTATTATCATTTATATAAGATTGCTTTTAAGACTTATAAAATGATAAAACATGTTAAAAATAAATTAAAAAAATAAAGATTTATAAAAAATCTTTTTTTGTGGAAAAATTGCTTAGATGATTTTTATTTGATATACTGTCTATAGAAATAATCTTTTTAAGGAGTGTTTATGAAAAAAGTCTTTGTTTTATTTTCTATTTTATTTGTTATATTCTTTATATCAGGATGCCACAATGATTTTGTGATTGAATTTAAAGAGGATCCGGAGCATGAAATTATGAATAATACCACTTATCGTTTTGTAGGCGAATCGGAACATTTTTATTTTCAAACAGGAAAGGTTTATTATGATGGGAATGAACGATTTTTATTAATTAGTCATTTTGGCATAAAAGAAAAAATAGAGAATACAAATTACAATATAAATCTATATTTTAATGATCAATTGTTCTATGAAGAAGGTACTCTATCTGATGAGGAATATACAAATACGGTTATTTCTGAGCATGGTATTTTAGGTGAATCGGATAAAAATGGGGATATTATCGGTGAATCCAATGCTTTTCTTGAAACAACAAAGGACTCTTTTAAAGAAAGTATAAAAATAGAAATAACTTACTGCTTCTATAACGTATGTACACAAGAGAACTGTGTAAAAGAAGACTGTAATACCGAAACACTTAATTTACTTTATGTAGATTAAAAAAAATATATATTGAAAAAAATAAGAGAAGGTTAAAATCTTCTCTTGTTTTTTATTTATCTATTTCTTTCAAAATTATTTTTTCAATCTTAATTTTCTTAAAATGTTGTTTACAGTATCCTTGCCAAAAATAGAATCAATTAAATGAAATTTAGAGGTAAGTACTAAGTAGATAGCGATTCCAAGAATTGCATAGAAAGCAATAATAAGTACATTCATCGCGCGATTATCAACGACTACTGGTAAAAATTGTTGTAATAATACAATTACTCCTAACATAATTAGTGATGAAAATAATATTTTTCCTGCTCTGATATATGTTTCTTTAAATTCTACTTGATATTTTTTCTTTAAATAAATAAGTAAGATAATAAGTCCAATGAAGTATCCCATTATGGTTGTGAATATAGATCCATAATACGCTTCCATTCCTAATTTATTAAATAGATAAAGATTTGGCACATTAAATAAAACTTTGAATAAAATTCCAGAGGCAAGAGAGATCACTACCATCTTATAATCTTTTAAAATTTGGATAATACTAACTGCCATT
>CALVUP010000015.1 GCA_944363635.1 uncultured Bacilli bacterium
TTTCTTTTTGTTCTTCTTTTAACATTCGATCACATCCTTGTTTATCTATTATACATTTTATTTATGATAAATCAATGAAATTTTATTTTGTTTCTGTACTAAAAAAATAAAAAATGCTATAATTACAAATAGAAAGGTAGATGTTTATGAAATGTAAAAAATGTAAAAGAGAAATAGAAAATTTAAAAGTATGTCCTTATTGCAAAGCAAAAAATATTAAGGATTCCGTTGTTAAGAATACTACTAAAGCCATTGACCAAGTGGATAAGGAAATAAAAGGAATTGCATTTTTAAACAGTCCACGTCAAATTACGAATGCTTTAATTATTGGTCTATTGATTTATATGTTGTTTTCTATTGCTGATAATTATGTATCGAATAACGGATTATTAGATTTAATTGGGAATTCTTTTTTCTATATCTATTTAACAATTTATTTTCTGCTTTTAAAGACTCAATTTGGACAGGAAAGATTTTCTTATATGAATGTAATTTTAGGAGCTTTGCTAGGAATTCATTTAATAGGATCGCTATTTAATATTTTAACTACATTTAATTTTACTATGATTTTTAATTTGGTTGTTGATTTATTGTTATTTATTTATTTTATATCTTCTTTCTTTAAGAAATACTTAAATAAGATTGAATGGATAAAAGGCATGAACAATAAAATAATCTTTTATATATTATGTATAGTAATATTGATCTTTTATTTATTGCTATTGATAAAATATGTAAGTGTACTTCCTGTACTTAAAATTTTAAGATATATAGTAGAGCTTTTCGTATTATTGTTGTTTAGTCGTTATATCTATTTATATAAGAAGTTTAAGGAGATGAAATAATGTTTGAAGAAATAGAAAAATATGATAAAAAATTACCAAATAAGAAAGAAATTCAAAAACAATTTCAAAATATTTCTAAAAAATACAATATTTACCAAATGATTGCAGTTTTTGTAGTAGTAGTTGGAATTGTGATAGGAATTATAATGGGAAATCATTTTTCAGTATGCAATTCATATTCTTATGTAAATAATGTATGTATAGAGCAATCTTTCAATTTTGGGTTGATGATTGTTGTTTGGGCGATTGCTTTTATATTAGGGGTTTTACTTAGTGCTTTAGGAAAAATGATTGAATTGTTGAACGAAATAGATCAAAAATTAAATAATAAACAGAAAAATAAGTAAAAAAGCGTCAAAACCATTGATTAAGCCGATAAAATATGGTAATTTATATATATAAGCATAGTGTGCTTAATAAACAATAGGAGGTAACAAAATGAAAAAAGTTGAATTAGTAGAAGCAGTAGCTGCAAAAGCTGGTATTACAAAAGCAGACGCTACAAGAGCTATCGATGCAACATTCGAAACAATTACAGGAGCATTAAAAGCTGGAGATAAAGTTCCAGTAGCTGGATTTGGTACTTTCGCAACTTCTAAGAGAGCTGCAAGACAAGGACGTAATCCTCAAACTGGTGCTGTTGTTGAAATCGCTGCTAGAACTGCTGTAACTTTCAAAGCTGGATCTGCTTTAAAAGACGCTGTAAATTAATAAACAAAAAAACATCATTTGGATGTTTTTTTAATTTCTTATAAAAAAGAAAGTAAAGTATGATATAATTACCATAATAGGAGGTATATATGAAGCAAATTTATAAATATCTTATTCTTATTATTGGATTAATTTTAATAATTGTAGGGGGGATTATTTTCTATTTTTCAAATCGATCATTAGAGGATTTAGAAGAATTAGATATCAATTCAGAACAAGTACAAAAGTTATATCAATATATAGATCACGGAGAAGATAATTCCCAATTAGGGGGATATCTCCTTACCAATGATACGGTAAATAGTGATAATATATCTCCTTCCTATAAGTTTTTAGTTGCACTTAAAAATTTAGAGCAGAAAGAGATCAAGATAGAAGAAGATACTTGTTCTGTCTCTATTTCTAAAACAGCAATCGATCAATCGATGGAACAAATTTTTAATGATGCCACTTATGATACGAATCAGGAATATAGTAGTTTTTTAAATACGGATTCTTCTTGTGGGAGTATGGCTGTTTTTACTTATGATGCTTCTTTGAAGCAATGGACGGGTCAGTTGTATGCCCTAGGTGGAATGGATGGCTTTCAATCTCCATATCAAACAAAATTATATGCTGCCTATAAAGACAATAAAAACGGATACATTTTACTTGAAGAAAAACTTTTATTTCTAGAAGAAAATTGTAAAGAAGAAACGTGTGATTATACAATCTATAAAGATTATGAACATACAGATAAAATAGGAGAGGAACAAGATGTGTCAACTTCTACAGATTATGACTTTTTTTCCAAATATTTAAATGAAGCATCGACGGTGACATATACCTTTAAATTAGAGGGAAATCAATATTATTTTTATAGTAGTAAAATTGACAAATAATGCTTAAATAAGCATTATTTTTAATTGTTTAATAAGAGTAAATATATTATAATAAAAATGGTGATAATGTGCTAAAAAAAGCAAAAAAAGTTTTAAATGAATTAAATAAACATGGATATGAGGCTTATATAGTTGGAGGCTTTGTTCGTGACTATTTATTAAAAAGAAAGAGCTATGATATTGATATTTGTACCAATGCGAAGCCTAAGGAAATCAAGGCCATTTTTAATGAAGCCTGCATTCCTGATGAAGATTATGGTTCTGTCGTTATTTTGTTTTCAAATGTACGTTTTGAAATCACAACCTATCGAAAGGAAATATCATATTCCAACCATCGCAAACCAGAAGAAATCGAATATGTTAATAATTTAAAAGAAGATGTTTTAAGACGAGATTTTACAATTAATAGTATTTGTATGGATAAAAATGAAAAAATCATTGATTTATTAAATGGACGAGAAGATTTAAAAAAGCGAATGATTAATACTATTGGAGATAGTTATATGAAATTTGAACAGGATAGTTTAAGAATTCTAAGAGCTGTTCGTTTTGCGGCTATTTTAAATTTTTCGTTAACAAAAGAAATTGAATATGCTATAAAAAGAACAAAACATTTATTGAAACAACTTTCCTATGAAAGAAAAAAACAAGAACTCGATAAAATTTTTTCTTCACAAAATAGGAAAAGAGGTATTCAACTACTAAAAGATTTAAACTTAGAGGATGAGTTGGAAATTGATTTAAATAAATTAAATAACATGAAAGACTGCAATGATTTATTAGGTATTTGGGCGTTATTAGATGTATGTGATATTTATCTTTTTACCTCTAATGAAAAAGAACTGATAGAAGACATTCAACATTTGTTAAAGGAAGGAAACATTAATAATAAAAGTCTATATCGATATGATTTATATCCCAATATTGTAGTGGCAAGTATATTGGGTATGGATAAAAGAAAAGTAACAAAGATGTATAATAAAATGCCCATTAAAAGCCGAAAAGATCTTTGTATAGATGCCAATACCATTATTAAGGTTTTAAACAAAGAACCGGGTGGCTATTTAAAAGAGATCTTTGAAGATTTAGAAGACAAAATATTAACAAATCAATTGAAAAATAAGAAATCAGTCGTTTTAAAATATATTGTGAAAAACTATAAAAAATGATATAATAACAAACTAAGAAGGTGATCCTATGAAGGGAAATAAATTGCTACATGTAATCAAAGACGGAAATATAGTTGTACCTTTATATTTATTGAAAAGAAGAAAAGAGTTAAAAATCACCTTAGAAGAATTTCTATTTCTCATGTATTTATATAATAAAGGAAATAAACTTATTTTTAATCCGAATCTATTTAAAGAGGATTTAAATATGGAATTGGTTGATGTGATGAAGTTGATTTCTGCTTTAACAGATAAAGATTTAATTACTGTAGATGTAGAAGTGAATGATAAAGGAATACGCGAAGAATATATTAATTTAGATAATTTTTATAATAAAGTCAATTTAATTATGTTAGAAGATGCTAATAATAAAGAAATGGATTCGGATATATTTTCTTTTGTAGAGAATGAATTTTCTAGAACGCTATCTCCAAGTGAATTTGAATTCATTAAAGCTTGGTTAGAAAATGGAAATAGCGAAGAATTTATAAAAGAAGCCGTAAAAGAAGCTTCTATTAATGGTGTATCCAATTTAAGATATGTAGATAAGATATTATATGAATGGAATAAAAAGGGTTTTAAAACATTAGAAGATATTCAAAAAAACAAAAAAGAATTTAGAGAAAAGAAAAAAGAAAATGTAGAGATTTTTGAGTATGATTGGTTGGATGAAAATGAAGATTGAAGAAATTGGTAAAATTCTAGATGAAATAATTCCTAATCCAAAATGTGAATTAAATTACAATAAAGATTACGAATTGTTACTTGCAACGGTTTTAAGTGCTCAAGCAACAGATAAATCCGTAAACAAAGTAACAGCCGTTTTATTTAAGAAGTATAATAACTTAAAAAAACTCAAAAATGCCGATATTCAGGATTTAAAACAGATCATTAAGCCGATTGGTACTTACGAAAGAAAAAGTGCATATATAAAGGAAATTGCTAGAATATTAGATGAAGAATATAATGGTGTTGTTCCAAAGGATAGAAAAGCATTGGAGAATATGCCAGGCGTTGGAAGAAAAACAGCAAATCTTGTTTTAAATAATATTTATAATGTACCTGCTTTTGCTGTTGATACACATGTAAAAAGAGTTTCAGCAAGACTAGGGCTTAGTAAAGAAAATGATGCTGTTGATGTTGTAGAAAAAAAATTAATGCGAAAATTTAAAAGAGAAGCATGGGGGAGAAGACATCACCAATTGGTGCTTTTTGGACGTTATTATTGCAAAGCAAAAAACCCAGAATGCGAACATTGTAAATTGAAAAAATATTGTAAAAAAAATTACTGATTTATTTCAGTAATTTTTTTAATCTGTAACTGTAATTTCTACACTAAATTTAATTTCATTGCCATTACAAACCGCTACATAATTAATGGTTTGAGGACCGATTTCTGCCGATAAGTCATTATGCGTTACGGAATCTGGAGTAACGGTTTCTCCATTCAATGTGATGGTATAAACGGAATCATAATTAAACGATGGGACTTCAGACAGAGTAATTGTAGTCGGCTGTGTACTAACATTATATTCAGCCTCCGGTTCCTCCGGTTCTTCTTGTTCTAAAGTTTTTGAAATTCCAGAACTTTGATTTTTAGAATATTTACTAAAGGCAGCAACGACCTTATAAGTACCATATGGAGTCGTCGGATTTGTTATGGTATATTTTGTATCCTCAGTAAATCCAAGTTTTGTTCCGTTAAAGAATACATAATATCCAAAAGTACCATATGAATCTTTTTTATTAGCAGGAACAACTTTACCCCAAGATAAGCTTACTGTATTGCTCGCTTCATCATAACTAACATTTAAATATCCAGGGTTTGCTAAAGAACTATAAGCTTCAGAAGTTTCTTTAGGTTCAGTTCCTTTTTTAAATAACTCATAAACAATTCTACTTTTTGGAGTTGTTGCACTTGGAAGTGCTGCTGGATCCGTTCCCATTTCAATTCCTACTTTTACAACACTGCTAGGCATTTTAAAGTTTGAATTATCGTGTTTGAATAGAGCACTGGCTAATGTTTTAGCTAAACTATCACGCATATTGGCTTGCTGTGCCATACGATTGTAATACTTACTTGAAATTTCTTTATAACCAAACCAATCTGCAAAAACTGTTTCTGTATCATAAGCAATTGTCCATCCGTCATTAACGGCATCAGCTGCTAAACCATATTCTTGAATGGTTTGTTCATCATAGTTTGAAGTACCTGTTTTTGCTGCATAATTGACATTGCTAACCTTCATTGAACTTCCAACAACATCTTGTAAAACACTTGTAATCATATAAGCTGTTGCATCTGACATTACTCGATTTTCTTCACTCGTTTCTTCTAAGTCATCTGATTTAATGGTTTCATCGGTATCTCTAAATACAATTTTAGTAAAAGCATGAGGCTCATAATAATATCCACCATTTGCAAATGCGGCATAGGCTGCAGCCATTTGAATAGGAGAAGCACCATTAAATGCTCCTATAGAATGTGCTTCATGCAATGTAGCATTCGCAGTTTTACTTTTGTTATCATTACTTACACATTTTTTAGACTCTTTATCATAACTGTAACCTTTTTCACAAAGTTCTGGTTCAATACCTAAACCGGTAACAAAATCAATAATATCTTGTTTTCCAACATCGCTTACTACTTGTTGGAAAGCTTTTAGAGCTGGTATGTTTCTAGATGCAGATAGTGCCTCTCTTAAAGTAATTGTTCCATAATAACTACCATCCCAGTTATTCATTGGAGTTCCATCTGAATAACTCCATGGTTCATCGTCAAACAACTTATAAGTAGACCAGTTGTCATATTCAATACCGGGTCCATAATCAAACAATGGTTTCGCTGTTGATCCTGGTTGACGTTTGATTTGTGTTGCATAATTATATTCTAACGAACCATTGCGGCCTCGTCCGGCTCCAATAGCTAAAATTCGACCTGTATCTGCATCCAATACGGCAACACCACATTGGATAACGTCATTGACCCAATCATAACCATCACCATCTAAAATGTTTTCTACTGCTTTTTGCTTATCTTGATCTAAAGTAGAATAGATCACCATAGGAGTTGAATAAGGATTTACATTATATTTATCTTCAATTTCTTCTACCAATGTATCAATAAATCCTTGATATTTCTGTGTTGATGTAGGAGCAGTTTCTAATAAACTTTCAACAGGTATACTATTTGCAAGCTCCTCCTCTTCTTCAGTGATATATCCATGATTTTTCATTTGATACAATACAGTTTTTCTTCGCTCTGTAGCATTTTCCGGATATTTATAAGGATCATAAGTAGATGGAGCTTGGAACATACCAACCAATAAAGAAGCTTCTGCTAAATTAAGTTCGGAAACATCTTTCCCGAAATAAACTTGACTGGCTTGTTGCACACCATAAGCGTTGTTTCCTAAATAATGGTTATTGACATAGAATTCAATAATTTCTTCTTTTGAATATTGACGTTCTAATTTAAACACTGCTAAATAAATATCTGTAAATTTACGAATAATTCCTTTAATTCCTTCAGCCTCTGAAGAAGTAAAGCTATTCTTTATAACTTGCATTGATAGTGTAGAAGCTCCACCAGCATTTTTTCCAGTTAATTGACCAAACACAGCTTTACTAAATCTTGGAATATCTACACCATTGTGTTCAAAGAATCTAGAGTCTTCAATAGAAATTAATGCATCTACTAAGACATCTGGTAACTGATCATATGTGACATTTTCACGCATTTCCGTACCAAGTCTTGCAAATTCTTTTCCATCTTTATCATAAATAATTGTTGATTCTTTTTCTTCTAGTTTACTTACATCGAATTTAGGAGCGGATTCAACAATATATAACATAAATCCACAAACCCCAAGCATGCCAATAACACTTAAACAAAGTAGGGCAATAAATAAAGAATAAAGCATTTTTTTACCTTTTTTATTTTTTGTCTGCTCAATAAGCGTTTTAAATAGTAAAATACATGAAAAACCAAGAGCCAAGATCAAAGTGATAAACCATCCCATAAAAACAAGGCTCAAAATTAAAATAATTGCAATAATACACGCCAAAATCATATTATTTTGTTTTCGAACCTTTTGACTGTGTGTTATAGCTGTTTTTGTATTTCCTTTCTTTGTATTTTCGTATCGACTACTTCTTGTCCTTTTATTATTTGTCATTTAATACACCTCCGTATATTTGATCCACTATTTTTAAATAATCTACTCGAGGTAGATAACCATCTTTAATCAAATAAGCATTTTCTTTAAAATAATGAAGAGGAATTGATTTTCTTTTGTTCGTATGTATAAAGTCAATAAAATCTTCACCTTTTAATAAATACGTTTCATTGATTTTAACAAATCGAACAATTAAAAAACAAATTCCCCCATGAATAACAATATTTTTAATGTGTTCTATTTGGTGAGGATGAATATTATTCAGAGGAAACGAAGTACTTAAATTGGTTTCTTTTGCTTCAAAATCAATATATTTTCCCTTGTATAATCCATTATAATCTGTAGTAGAAGGTTTTTCAAAAAAGCCTTCTTTAATAATAGCCTCGCTTCTTGATGGATAGGAAACCTTCGTAATCTTGATTGGCGTTGGTTTTTTATAAATAAAAGCTTTATCTTCATTTCTATAATATTTATTAGAAATATTAAGATCCGCTTCTAAAGTCATCCCTCTATTGGCGTAATTAATATTCGCACTTGTCTTTGGAATATTCTTAGGCTTTATTCCATTCGGATAATTCATCAAATCACCTACTTAAAATTATACTATATTCTTAAAAAAAATACTATAGATTTTTCAAAATTCTAAGTGAAAAAAGAGTGAAAAAATAAAAAGGGATTTATTTTATGTAATGACTTTATTGTTTTATTACTGTTTTTAAAAGTTTGAATTTAATTATAGTATTAAGAAAATAGATTATTTGCGTTTCACAAATTTTATTATGAAAAGTATAAAAAAGATAAAGTTTTGTCGAAACACTTTTCAATTTCAATAGATTTGTTATGATTGGTATGAAGGAGGCATTTATGCAAGGGATGGATGCGGTGATATGCTTAAATAATATGTTGAATGAAATTGATTATATTAAGTTAAAAAGTAGAATGGAAAGGATCAATCAAAAATTAAAGTGATTGTCCTTTTTCTTTCCACGTGCTTAGTATTGACAAAAAAACTTTTTTCTTTTAATATTATATCATAAGGAGTGATGGAGATGTATCAAGACAAAGTAAACTTAACTCCACAAGATATTTTAGAAAAGGAGTTTAAAATTGATACTAGAGGATATCGCTTAAAAGAAGTGGATCAATTTTTAGATGTTGTCATTTCGGATTATGAACAATTTATCAAGATGATTCGTTCTTTAGAAGAAGAAAAAGAGGAATTGCTTAATGAAATTATGGGTTTAAAGCAAGAACTTCGAAATGTAAGAGCGAGTGTTGGAATGGCTAAAAACTCGGATAAAGAAGTTACGAATGTTGATCTGTTAAGAAGACTATCACAACTGGAAAAAGTTGTTTATGGTAAAGATGAATAATGCTTTGGCAAATGCTGCATCTGTTATGATGTAGAGGAAAGTCCATGCTCACAAAATCTGAAATGATTTTAGTGTTCGTGCTTAGGGAAAAAATAACCTAAGGTAGAGAAATCTAACGGCGTTGAATAAATCTAAGTTTTTTTAAATAAGATTTTAGTAGATGTAAAGTGCCACAGTGACGATCGTTTAGAGAAATCTAAATGTGAAACGAGGTAAACCCCACGAGTGAGAAACCCAAATTATGGTAGGGGAGTTCCATCGAGAGAATAACAATCAAGATGGGAACCGTTTATACGGTAGATAGATATTTGCCACCTAGGAATAGGTACAGAACATGGCTTATAAAGCATTGTTTATTTTTATATAAAAGAGGTGTTATACTTGAAAGACTTAGGAGAATATTTAAAAGAGTCTAGAAAAGCAAATGGCATTAGTGTAGAAGAAGCAGCTGATGATTTAAAAACAACAAAAGATGAAATTGAAAATATCGAAGCAGGAAATACAAGAGCTTTCAAAGATATTTATGAGCTTAGAAGTTTAATTAAAAAATATGCAAAATATTTAGGATTAAAACCAGACAAAGTAAATAAAGAGTTTAATGATTTTCTTTTCGAACATACTTCTAAAATATCATTAGAAGATATCATGGAAGCCATGAAAAAAAGAGAAGCTCATGAACAAAAAAACAAAATTCAATCTCCTTATACAAAAGAGATCAAAGAAAAAAAGGATTTTGGACCAATATTATTAGCTGTATTGGTTTTAATATTAGTAGTTGTTTTAATTTATATTGTTGTGAATATTCCTAAAGATAAAGAAGAGGTAAGAAGTAGTGAATTAAAAGGAATTCAAGAGGAGGTTAATTATGAATTTACCAACGAAATTAACAGTTAGTCGTATTATTATGGCAATACTCGTTATCTTTATTTTATTGTTTCCATTTTACAATGTCGGAATTGAACTTCCAAGATATTTAGTAGGTGGTGTCTATATTAAATTAGAATATATCATCGCTGGAGTTTTGTTTATCTTAGCAAGTATTACAGATGCTTTAGATGGAAATATTGCAAGAAAGAGAAACTTAGTGTCTGATACAGGAAAAATGTTAGATGCTATAGCAGATAAAATCTTGGTAGATTCTATTTTAATTATTTTAGCAGCGCAAGATATTATCCCTGTTATTATCCCCGTAATTATTATTATTAGAGATATTGTAGTGGATGCATTTAAAATGGAAGCTGCATCAAAAGGCAAAGTAGTCGCAGCAATTATGTCTGGAAAAATTAAAACAACGTTTTTAATGGTGGGAGTTGCATTAACTTTGTTCAGCAACTTGCCATTTGAAATGTTTAATTTTAATGTTTCTGATTTCTGTTTATATTTTGCTTGTGTAATGTCTATTATATCTATGATTGAGTATTATAATATGTGTAAAAAGTTTTTTAAAGAGAAACCTGAAATTTTATAATTAAGTAATAAAAAAGATAGAAAATTCTAAAATTCTACAAGGAATTTTCTTTTTTTATGCCAAAATCAAAATACAAACAAATATTCGAAAAAAGATTGACAAGCATAAAAAATACATATATAATTAAATTGTAATCAAGATTTAGGAGGAAATAAAATGGCAACAAAAAAAGAAGAAAGCACAGATAATAAATTAAAACAAGTATTAAATGATATAGAAAAGCAATTTGGTAAAGGAGCCATCATGAAATTAGGTGAAAACAAGCATATGGAAATTGATGTGACTCCAAGTGGATCTATTGCTTTAGATGTCGCATTAGGCGTAGGTGGTTACCCTAAAGGAAGAATTATTGAAATTTATGGTCCGGAATCAAGTGGTAAGACAACGTTTGCTTTACACGCCATTGCAGAGGTTCAAAAACAAGGAGGAAGAGCTGCTTTTATCGATGCGGAACACGCACTTGATCCTGTCTACGCAAAAAAATTAGGTGTGGATATTAATGAATTGTTATTATCACAACCAGATACTGGTGAGCAGGCATTAGAAATTTGTGAAGCGTTGGTTAGAAGTGAAGCAGTTAATATTATTGTAATTGATTCTGTAGCTGCTTTAGTTCCACAAGCAGAAATTGATGGAGAAATGGGTGATTCTCATGTTGGCCTACAAGCACGATTGATGTCACAAGCTTTAAGAAAATTATCTGGAACGATTAGTAAAACAAAAACAACAGCTATTTTCATTAACCAATTAAGAGAAAAAGTGGGCGTTATGTTTGGAAATCCAGAAACCACAACTGGAGGACGAGCTTTAAAATTTTATGCTACGATTCGTTTAGATGTTCGAAGAGGAGAAGCAATTAAAGTAGGAGATTCTGTTATTGGAAATAAAACAAATATTAAAGTTGTTAAAAATAAAGTTGCGCCACCATTTAAAACAGCTTCTGTTGATATTATGTATGGAGAAGGTGTATCAAAAGAAGGAGAATTAATCGATCTAGGTGTAAATGCTAATATTATAGAAAAATCAGGAGCTTGGTTTGCGTACAATGGTGAAAAACTAGGACAGGGTAAAGAAAATGTAAAATTACTGTTAAGAGACAATATTGCTTTAAGGGATGAAATAGAAGCAAAAGTACGTGATTTTTACGGAATAGCAATAAAAAAATAGCAAGCATAAGCTTGTTATTTTTATTGACTTTTATTGTTTTAAAAATTACAATAGAATTAGGTATTGATTATATTGTTGATATCATTTGATTTTTTATATATAGAAATGGAGGTATATTATGGAAGTATCAATCTCCATTTTACTAATCGTTATTGGAGTAGCAACTGGTTCAGTTGGAAGTATTATTGTAAGAAAAATAAAAGAAAATCACGCAGAAGCAAAGTCAGAACAGATAATAGAAAAAGCAAAAAAAGAAGCTGAAAAATTAAAGCGTCAAAGTTTATTTGAAGCTAAAGAAGAAGCACACAAGTTAAAATTAGATGTAGATAAAGAAATCAAAGAAAAGAAAAATGAACTAAAAGAATCAGAACAAAGATTGATTCAACGTGAAAATAATATGGATAAGCGTGATGAAGCTTATCAAAAAAGAGAGAACTTGTTAGATGAAAGAGATGAAAAACTATCTTTAAAGCAACAAGAAATCCAAAACGAACGAGTAAAAGTGGAAGAAATTAAACAACAACAACTAGATTTATTAGAAAAAATATCAGGTTTTAGTAAAGATAAAGCCAAAAAGTTAGTTATGGAAAAAGTAGAAGAAGCAATGTCTACTGAAATAACTGCCTATATTAAGGACAGAGAAAATGAAGCAAAATTAGAATCGGATAAAAAAGCGAAAAACATGTTGGTGTTATGCATGCAAAAGTATGCAGCTGATTTAGCCAACGAACAAACCGTTACCGTAGTCAATTTACCAAACGACGAAATGAAAGGACGAATTATTGGTAGAGAAGGTCGAAACATTCGAACCATCGAATCCATTACAGGTGTAGATTTAATTATTGATGATACACCAGAGACTATTGTGTTGTCTAGTTTTGATCCTTTAAGAAGAGAAATTGCTCGAATTACTTTAGAAACACTAATAAAAGACGGTAGAATCCACCCAACTAGAATTGAAGAAATTTATGATAAAGTTTGTAAAGAAATGAAAGAAAAAATTATCGAATATGGAAACAATGCTTTATTTGAATTAGGAATCACAAAAGTAGATCCAGAGTTAGTTGCAGTGATTGGCCGTTTGCATTTTAGAACAAGTTATGGACAAAATGCATTACAACATTCTATAGAAGTCGCTCATCTTGCCGGAATTATGGCCGCTGAATTAAATGAAAATGTAACTTTAGCCAAACGAGCAGGTTTGCTCCATGATATTGGAAAGGCCATTGATCATGAAATAGAAGGTAGTCATGTTGATATAGGTGTTGATCTAGCTAAAAAGTATAAAGAAAATGAGATTGTAATTAATGCGATTGCTTCTCATCATGGAGATACAGAAGCAACAAACATTATTTCTGTTTTAGTAGCAATTGCAGATGCCTTATCTGCATCTCGTCCAGGGGCTAGAAATGACTCATTAGAAAATTACATCAAGAGATTAGAACAATTAGAAGAAATTGGAAAAGAAATGGATGGTGTTGAAAAATCTTATGCCGTTCAAGCCGGAAGAGAATTACGAGTAATTGTAAAACCAGAACAAGTAGATGATTTAACTGCCCATAAAATGGCAAGAGATATCAAAGAAAAGATAGAATCTACAATGCAATACCCTGGTACAATTAAAGTAACAGTTATTCGAGAAACAAGAGCGCAAGAAGAAGCAAAATAGCTTCTTTTTTCTTTTTTTCTTGCATTTTTTTTGATTTTATGATATCATAATCTCTTATTTAAAGGAGGGTAATATGGTTAAATATAAAATTAATCAAATCTATAAGGCACAACTAACAGTAAAAAATAAACCTCCATATGTTGGGGGCACTACATTTATTGGAAGAAGCAATAAAACTTTTGTTTTTGAAAAACAAGGGAAAATATATACAGAAGTCTTTACAAGAGAAAGCTTTAATAAAACGGTAGAAGATATTTCACAAGCCCAAGAAGAAGGAGTGTTGATTAATCCAACTCCTGTTTCTGATAGTGCTTTTAAGAAATTACCTAGAGAAAATGGAGAAGCAACAGCGTATGATATGATTTCTGTTTATCATGGTTTGAACAATAATGAGAAGAAATTGATAAAAGTTAGACAAGTTGCCTAACTTTTTTTATAAAAGAAAAGAATGATTCATGTTAATCATTCTTTTTAATATCCAATATAACAGGCAATATAATTGGTTTTCTTCCTGTAAGTTCATAGATTGCCGGAAAAAGTTCTGCAGTAATTTGAGATTTGATATCATTAAACGATGCATTTTTATCCGCAAGTTTGCTGTTAATCGCATTACTAGCTAATTCTTCAATTTTATGAATCAATTCTTCATTTTCGTTAACCAAAATAAATCCTCTAGTTGTAATGTTTGGTTTAATTAATAATTTCCTGTTTTTCATATCAATATTAGCAATGACAACTAAAATACCATCATTACTCATAATTCTTCGATCGCGAATTACTTGTGTGGATACTTCTCCAATACGATTACCATCTACATATATATCATTTACAGAAATTTCTCCATCCTTTTTAATAACATGATTGACCATAGATAAGATATCACCGTTTTTTAGAATAAAAGTGTTTTCTTTTGGAATATCACAGTCAATACCAAGAGTTGCATGATTTTTAAGCATACGATACTCTCCATGAAAAGGCATTAAATACTTAGGCTTAATAAGACGAATCATGAGTTTTAATTCTTCTTGGTTCGCATGTCCAGAGGTATGTAGATCTCTAAATAAGCTTGTTGTAAATACTTTAACCCCTCTTAAATATAATTTATTAATCGTTTTAGAAATACTAATAGCATTTCCAGGGATTGGGCTTGAAGAAAAGATAACAACATCATCTGGTCTTAAGTGAATTTGTTTATGTGTTCCATTTGCAATTCTAGATAAAGCGGCCAAAGGCTCTCCTTGAGATCCTGTACATAAGATACAAACTTCATGTGGTTTTAATTGATTTGCTTGCTCGGCAGTAATAAAAATATCTTTATGATCGATATACCCACCTTTAATAGAAATATCAATATTATTTTCCATACTACGTCCGAATACACAAATTTTACGATTGTGTTTATAACAAGTCTCTACAATATGTTTTAATCGATAAATATTTGAAGCAAAAGTCGCAATAATCAATCGATTATAAGTATATTGATCAAAAATTTCAAACAATGCATCATCTACTTTTGATTCACTAACACTCATACCTTCATTTAAAGCATTGGTGCTATCACTGATTAATAAATCCACTCCTCGTTCCCCAATTCTTGCCATCTTATGTAAATCTGCCATTGGTCCAATTGGAGTTAAATCAAATTTAAAATCCCCAGTGGTTACAATTGTTCCATTTGGTGTTGTTACACAAATTCCATGAGAATCTGGTATAGAGTGTGTCGTTCTAAAAAATTCTACTGTAATGTTTTTATATTTTAGTTTAGTATCCTCGGTATATACATATAAATTGTCATATCGAATATTTCGATCTTCTAATTTAATCGCAATGAGTTCTTTTGCTTGATTGGGTGCATAAATCGCAGGAATATTCACATTTTGAAGTAAAAAAGGAATGCCCCCAATATGATCTTCATGACCATGTGTAATAAGTAACGCTTTAATTTTATCCTCATTTTGCTTTAAAAAAGAATAATCTGGAATGACATAATCAATTCCTAATAAATCCCCCTCAGGGAAACTAATACCCGCATCAATAATAACAATTTCATCCCCATGCATTACACAATACATGTTTTTACCGATTTCTCCTAAACCTCCTAAAACAATAATCTTTGTTTCAATTGGTTTCATAATTTCTCCTTTCTTTTTAAGAACCATCCTATAGATTATATAAAATATTAAATAGTCTGTCTATAAAGACACAAAAAACGAAAACAATTTCTGTCTTTATTTGTTTATAGAATAAATTAAACCGTTTTTAAAATCTATTTAAATTTATATAAGTCTTAAAGATATTCATATTATAACATTATTCTGTGAATTTATCAATATCTATGGATAAATTCTATCCATTTATGGTACAATGAAATAGGTGATATAATGGGATTATTTAATAAAATAAAAAATATTTTTAATAATGAAAATAAAAAAACAGAAAAAAAAGAAGATATCAAAATTTATGAAAAAGGATTAACAAAGTCAAGAGAAAACTTTGTATCCAAATTAGCAAATTTAACGAAAAAATATAATAAAATTACAGAAGAATATTTTGACGAGTTGGAAGAAATACTTATCATGGCTGATATTGGAGTAAATACCGTGATGAAATTTATGGATCGATTAAAGGATCGTGTAAAATATGAAAAGATTGAAGATATAAACAAACTAAAAGAAATTATTGTGGATGAATTGTTTATTATCTATGTAGATGATGAAGTAATTGTAAATAAAATCAATTATAGTGAAAAAGGACCTACTGTTATTTTAATGGTAGGAGTCAATGGTGTTGGAAAAACTACAACGATTGGAAAACTAGCTTGGAAGATGAAACAGGAAGAAAAAAAGGTATTGCTCGTTGCGGGAGATACTTTTCGCGCTGGAGCTACTGCACAATTAAAAGAATGGAGTGAAAAAGTAGGTGTCGGTTTTGTTGGGAAAGAAGAAGGCGCCGATCCAGCAAGTGTAGTATACGATGGAATTGAAAAAGCACAAAAAGAAAATTACGATGTCGTTTTCATTGATACAGCCGGTCGATTACAAAACAAAGTAAATCTAATGAAAGAACTTGAAAAAATAAATCGTGTTATTAAAAACAAAATAGCTGACGCTCCTCATGAAACATTACTTATTATTGATGCAACAACGGGTCAGAATGGAATTTCTCAAGCTAAAAAATTCAAAGAAATTACAGATGTTACAGGAATTGTATTAACCAAATTGGATGGTACGGCCAAAGGTGGCATTGTATTAGCAATCAAAGAAGAAGTGAAATTACCTGTCAAATTCATTGGATTAGGTGAAGGAAAAGAGGATTTGCAAGTTTTTGATATTGAAAAATATATTTATGGTTTATTTAAAGATATGATGGGGTGATAAAATGAAAATTGCAAAAGAAGATAAAAAGAATTTAAAGAAAAAAGGGCAGTTTAAAACCAATCCTTATACAATGGTTTGGATTATTGCGCAATTTGTCGTAACAATTGTACTTTTAATTGTTGGAATTATAGGACTAATTAAAGATGGTATCATGCTTGAAATTACAAAAATACTATTGGGCCTTGATTTCTTAATTATGGCTTATAACAACAAATGGGTTTATAATCGCAACAATTTAACAATACTTTATTTCCTTGTTGGTTTAATTTTTATGATTTTAGGCATTTATAATGTGGTGAGGATGATTTAATGGATAAGTATTTATATTTAAACGAGCTTTATGATTTTTATAAAGATTTATTTACGGAAAAACAACAAATTTATTTTGAGGCGTATTATTTTAAAAACTTATCCCTAAGTGAGATAGCGGAAAATAACCAAGTGAGTCGAAATGCAGTGTACAATCAATTAAAAATAGTAGAAAAAAAATTATATGCCTATGAGCAAAAATTAAAGTTAAAGAGTAAAAAAGCGGAAATAAAAGAATTGCTAAAAGGAAATATAGATGATAAACTATTAGATAGAATAGATACGATTTTGTAGAAAAGAGAAAAGGGATTAGGTGATTGTGATGTTTGGTAAAATTATTTATGTTGGAAACAATATGGCCCATGTTGAAATCGGAGAAAATGTTACAACAGATATTATGAATATGCATGTTATTTTTGAAAAAGGAGAAACAAAGATTCTTGGTGAAGTTGAAGACATAGATAAAGAGATTATAAAGATTAAATTATTAGGAGAATTTATAGAGGGAAAATTAGTTGGAGGATTAACGAGAAAACCATCATTAGATTCAACGGTTCGTGTGATTGATCCTTCGGAAGTCCCTGAATTACTAGGACATGATGACGGGAATAGTTTATTGCTTGGGGAAAGTCCTTATTACGATAAAGCCCCTATATATGTAAATGTAAATAAATTTTTTAGTAATCATTTTGCAATATTCGGAAATTCTGGTAGTGGGAAAAGTTGTGGTGTCAGTCGAATTGTTCAAAATGTATTTGAAAATCAAACCTTATTTCCTTTCAGGGCCAATATGATATTTTTTGATACTTCTGGAGAATACGCAAACGCTTTTAGAGATTTAAATAAATTAAATCAAAACTTTCATTATCGTCTTTTAACGACGCAAGATCATTTACAAGAAGGAGAGGCTCTTTTATTACCAATTTATTTACTCAATGTCGATGATTTAGCACTTCTACTTCAATGTAACAATCATTCACAAATATCCATTTTAGAAAAGACTCTAGATTTAGCCCGTGCTTTTGCAGATGGTGGAGATAAGGCTCAAGGTTATAAAGACTACTTAATTGCCAGTGCTATTATGACAATTCTATATAGTAGTGCATCCTCTGCTGCAAAGCGTGATGAAATTTTTTCCATATTAGAATCTTGCAATACTCCAAATTTTAATTTAGAAGCGGAAATTCAAGGAATTGGCTATACTAGAAAATTTAGAGATTGTTTCGTTATTGAAACCAATGGACAATTAGCAGAAATGGTTTTACTTACAGAATACCTTAGCAATTTTATTCGCAAAGAATATGAAAAATATCATGCGCCATCACAAGGGTATTATACTCTTCCTGATTTAGAAAAAGCTTTGAATTTTGCTTTGATCTCTGAAGGATTCCTTCGCAATGAAAATACGTATTCGGATGCAGTAACATTAAAAGTTCGTTTGCATGAGTTGGCTAGTTCTTCAAATGCTCGCTTCTTTAATACAACCAATTATATAGACGCGGGGACATATATATCGAGCCTGTTAATAAAAGAAAACAAAAAATATCAAATTGTCAATATCAACTTAGATGGCATTGATGATGATTTAGCAAAAGCAATTACAAAGACCATTTGTCGATTGATATTTGATTTTACAAAGAACATGAAAGAAAGAGGTACCGTCCCATTTCATTTAATTATTGAAGAAGCACATCGTTTTATTCAAAAAGATGACAAAGATCTTTATTTAATTGGATATAATATATTTGAAAGAATTGCAAAAGAAGGAAGAAAATACGGAACGATTTTAGGAATTATTTCGCAAAGACCTGTTGAACTTTCAGATACTGTAATTTCGCAATGTTCTAATTTCTTGATCTTTAAAATGACACACCCATATGATGTGGATTATATCCAAAAGATGCTTCCAAACATCACGGAAGAAATTGTAGAAAAACAAAAATCATTACAACCAGGTACTTGTGTTGGCTTTGGAGCGGCTTTTAAAATACCACTTATTATCAAACTAAAAATGCCTGATCCATCTCCATCATCAAGCAACTGTGATGTAAGAAATAGATGGAAAGCTTAAAATTAAAGAGAAATCTTTAATTTTTTCGTATCGATCAAGGTACCAGAAAGAAGGGATGACTATAAATATTTTAGTAACCATTAATAAAAGGTATATTGATCCATTAATTGTTATGTTATGTTCTTACACAAAAAACAATCCATATCCAACAACCGTATACGTTATGAATACCGATTTGCAAGAAAGAGACTTTAACACAATAAAGGAACACTTAGGATCAACGATCAAGCTAGTAGATATTAAGATAGACGATCGTAGGTTAAAAAACGCTCCTGTTTCTAAAAAGTTCCCCATTACAATGTATTATCGTTTGTTTGCGTGGAAATATTTACCTAAAACGATCAATAAAGTGTTGTATTTAGATCCCGATATTATAATTCGTGGAGATATTATGGATTTATATCAACTCGATTTAAAAAAGAACGATTTCGCAGGGGCTACTCATGTTGGTTTTTTTGTAAAAGTCTTTAATGATATCCGATTAAAGATTAAATATAAAAATATTTATGTAAATTCTGGCGTTTTATTAATGAATTTAAAAGAATTAAGACGTTCTTCCATTGACGAGCAAACGATTTATACCTATATTGATAAAAACAAAAAGAAATTATTCTTGCCCGATCAAGATATTATTAGTAGTCTTTATAAAAATAAAATTCTAAAGATTGATACAACAATTTATAACTTTACCGAAAAAATGTTAAAAAAGCATTCTTTAGAGTGGGTGGAAGAAAACACAAAAATCATTCATTATTGTGGTAAAAATAAGCCATGGAAAAAACAGTATCATGGAAAACTAGGCAAGTATTATTTAAAATATGCCAAAGAAGTGAAGCAAAAGTACAATCGATAAATATTTCGTTTGACCAAAAGAGAAAAATCGATTAGAATAATTTCTACAGGTGAGTGCAAATGGAGTTTATAGAAATTCATGATGGAAAAGATCGTATTGATTATTATGAAATAGAAAATGACTATATAAAAGTGCACTATCAAGACGAGACAATAAGAACTTTTCCATACAGCAAAGAAAAAGAGCAAGAATTGTTAAATATTGAATTAAATCAAATGAAAATATACCTTAATGGTTTTCAGAACTATGATTTTGATCTAACCATCAAAGAGTTAAAAGTATTAAGACTAAAAAGTGTATTATGTTGTAATTTTAAAAAAGCTAAAGAAATCACAGAAGAAATTGCATATACGCATTGTATAAATAGCTTTGTATCCATATATACGCTCTATATAGAGAATATGGATTTATTAAAAAATCCAATTCAACTTGTAAACGATCAAAATCAAACAGAAGAGATTCTTGTTACTCCAAATAATGTAGAACTTATCTCTTATGACGTATTGCATAAAGCAATTGTAAAAAGAAAGCAAGAAAGAAAAGAAAAAAGCAAATAAGTTGAAACGTTTGACTTACGCATATATAAATTATAAAATAAATATAGGAGTGATAAAAATGGTAAATCCAACCATGTTCAAATATATTAAAAATTATGAAGTGATAGGCGATAATATTCTTATTCATTATCAATATGGAGCTTCTAAAATTATAAAAAAATTAAGTGAAGAAGAAAAAAAGTATATGAAACTGTATTATCAAATGTTTTAGTAGAGCAAATGAAAGAAAAAATAAATCGTTATGAAGAAATGAAACAGCGACAAAAAATAAGTCAATATGATAAAGATTTGCCAAAATGGATACAAGTTCCTGGCAATCTACTTACCAATGCGTTATGTGTGGCGGCTATTGTAGGAATGACTCTTATCCACCCAGCTAGTTCTATCGAGATACTTCGTGAAGAGTCAAAAAAAGCTCGAGAAACACGCAAAGACATTCGTATTACAAAATTATATTTGGACAATATAGAAAGATTAGAAAAACCAGTATGTATATGTGACCAAGAAGTACAAATAACATAATAATATAGAAAACTTTTCTTATAAACAATTAAAAAAAGCAATAAAACAGAATTAAGGTGATAAAGTGTTTGAAGGATTATCAGAACGATTACAAAATGTAATTCATAAAGTAAAAGGCTATGGAAAAATAACAGAAGATAACATTTCAGAGATGTTAAGAGAAATTCGTTTGGCTTTATTAGAAGCAGATGTAAACTATAAAGTTGTAAAGGAGTTTACCAACAATGTAAAAGAAAAGGCTTTAGGAGAAGAAGTAGCAAGAAGTATTAAACCAGGAGATTTATTTGTTAAAATTGTTCAAGATGAATTAACGGAGTTGTTAGGTGGCGAAAGTAAGCCTTTAAATTTAAAAGGAAATCCTGCGAAATTAATGTTGGTTGGTCTTCAAGGTAGTGGTAAAACAACTACAATTGGTAAACTTGCGAATGTACTTAGAAAAAAGCATGCGAAAAAACCATTACTTGTAGCGTGTGATGTTTATAGGCCCGCAGCTATTGATCAATTAAAACAAATTGGTAAAGAATTAAATATTGAGGTTTATGAGGAAGGCAAAAAAGATCCAGTAGAGATATGTAAAAATGCACTGGATTATGCCAAAGAAAATGGCTGTGATTATATGTTAATCGATACCGCGGGACGTCTTCATATTGATGAAAAATTAATGCAAGAGCTACAAACCATCAATGACAAGATGCATCCTGAAGAAATTTTGCTTGTGATTGATTCTATGATGGGACAAGACGCAATCAATGTTATTGAGGGATTTAATGAAGCTTTACCATTAACAGGTGTTATTCTAACCAAATTAGATGGTGATACAAGAGGTGGAGTTGCTCTTTCTGTAAGGCATTTAACCCATGTACCTATAAAATTTATTGGTGTAAGTGAAAAAATGGATGGACTTGAAGAATTTGATCCAGAAAGAATGGCTGGTAGAATTTTGGGTATGGGTGATATCGTAAGTCTAGTAGAAAAAGCCAGTGAAGCTATCGATGAAAAAGAGGCGATGAATACCGCTAAGAAAATGAAAAGCGGAAAATTAGATTTAGAAGACTTTTTATCTCAAATGAAACAAATTAAAAAACTAGGGCCTCTAGATAAATTATTAAAATTAATACCAGGAGCAAGCAAACTTGGCTTAGGAAACATTCAAATCGATCAAAAACAAATTGACCGTATTGAAGCAATTATTTTATCTATGACAAAACAAGAAAGAAGAACCCCAGAAATTATTAAAGCAAGCAGAAAAACAAGAATTGCCAAAGGAAGTGGCACTTCTGTTCAGGAAGTTAATAAATTATTAGCCCAATTTGAACAAATGAAGAAAATGATGAAACAAATGACCAGTGGAAAATTCAAAATGCCATTTTAAAAAAATGGGAATCATGTAAGATTAAAAGGTTCGTATATATGAACCTTTTTTGTTATAAATATACCTATTTTCTAGGTATTCAACATAACAAAATCTTCATTCAATGAATACTATACTTTAGATAGGAGGATGAATTATGTTTGACAATCGTTGTTATGAAAGAGATAATGATATGACTGCTAATTTTATTGGGAATAATAATGAAATAACAAATGAAATGAATATGGAGGTAAATACATCAGCGATGCCTGCTATGCCAATGGCAAATACAAATATGCAATTTAGTACAACACAAGCTCCAATTGTTGAACCAATGAGAGAAAGATGTATTCATAGAGAAATATGTCACGAAGTACCACATGTATGCCCAATGAGAACTAGAATCATAAACCATCATATCTTCAAACATACATATAGACCAGATTATTCTTGTCAAGAAGAAAATGTTGTATCAAATGTACAATGTGGATCATGCAATCAATTTAGATAAGTCCTTAGGGACTTTTCTTATGAAAAAAAAGAGGTAATAAACAAAAAATTACTTCTTTTTGATCAGTGATTTGTCTTTAGAATTTAAAAATTTATGATGTCTTTCTAATAATTCTTGATTTCCATAAAAGCGTTGGTCTTCTTCGTTAAAGAAAAAATCTTCAGATATTTCATGTTGAAGAAACTGAGTAAGAACATTTCTATTTACATCTCCTATTTTATACTCTTTATTTACAAAAAGAGTATCTTTTGTTTCTTTAAGAGCTTTTTTAATGGCAAAGGAGTCAGTCATATAATAACCATATTTATATATGTATAATCCACTATATTCATGATAATATCGTTTTGCCCCTAATTTTTCTAAAAAAAGGAGTTCCTTTGAATTTTCATCTAGATTATCTTGTTGAATACATTGTACCCATTGTTGATGATCTTTGATATTATGCATAAATTTATAAGACAATTTAGTAAGATAAACCCAAATTGCATCATAAATAGAATAAATATTTTTTGCTCCATTCGTGCAATCCCAAGTACTATGAATTTCCTGTATTTCAAAGTCCTTAAATTTATCAAAATAAAAATTCCATACTTCTAGAAAATCAGTGTTTGCATCAATAGGCATATTCATGCAAAACTCCATATTATCTCCTGCTATTGAAAAATGTTGTTTGCTACAAAAATCTGGAAATGTATCCATTAACTCATTGACCACTTTTTTATTATGTTCATTCAAAGTATCATAGTCGATAATTACATAAGCTTCTTTATGTCCGTTTTTAGTATTTGCACTTGTCATGGTTGTTAAAATATTTAGATCATATAAATATTTAACAATCGGAATAAGTGGTTCTTCAACATATTTATATATATCTTCTTTAGAATTTATGATTCTGTGAAAATTAAAGATTAAGTCTACATCTTCTACTTTTTTCATATTTTCCTCCCAATCAAATTGTCTCTTATATTAGCATACAACAAATCAAAATGCAAATATAGAAGTTGTAAATATTCTTGTCAACATTTGTCTAATTAAAGTAAAACACTTGATTTAATATTTAAAAGAATATATTCTTAAATTAGGAGAGTGATAAAATGATATATCCATCAATAGATAAACTTCTAAACATAGTTGATTCTAAATATCGTTTGGTACACATTGCTGCTAGAAGAAGTAAAGAAATGTTTAGAACACATCATTATCAATTAGGCGAAAAAGATTATGTATCCAGTAAAAATATTGGAAGAGCTTTAGAAGAATTAGCGGAGAGAAAAATCATATTAAAAGATACAAGTGATGAAAATTAAGAAATTCTTAATTTTTTTTCATATCCTATGATAGGGGTGAAAGAATGAAAATAAATTCTTATAAGAAATTAAAAAATGGTCAATATAAAATCATATTATCCGATCGAGAACTTGTTTTACATGAAGATTTAATATTAAAAAATAATCTGTTAATAACAAAAGAGCTTTCAGAAGAACAAATTGGACACCTTGAAGATGAAAATAAAAAATATTTAATCTATGATGAAGCATTAAAATATTTAAAGTCCAAACTTAGAAGCAAACAAGAAATGTATCAATATTTAGAAAAAAAAGAATATGATAAAAAAAGCATTGATACGGTTATCCATATGCTTATAAAACAAAAATATTTAGATGATGATTTATATGTACAAGCTTATATCAATGATAAAATGCATTTCACAAATGATGGACCTTATAAAATTTTAAAAAGTTTAAAACAACATAATATAGACAAAAAAACAATTGATCAACATCTTAAGTCTTTTTCAATAGAATTACAGAAAGAAAAAGTAGAAAAATTCGTCAAAAAAGCAATTAAAACCAATAGAAATAAAAGTAAAAAGAATTTAAAACAAAAGATAATATATAATTTATTCAATTTAGGATATTCTATGGATGTGATTCAAAGTTGTCTTTACTTATTAGAAGATGTATCCGATGAAAATATCAAAAAAAAAGAACAGGAAAAACTATATGCAAAATTATCTAAAAAATATAGCGGTTCTGAATTGGAATATAAAATAAAACAAAAAATGATACAAAAAGGGTTTTACTAAAATAAAAAAGAGTAAAACTCTTTTTTCTTTTTTAAAATCTCAACCGCACCACTTTAATTATATTTTAATTCTATATCATAAGAGCATTTATAGTCA
>CALVUP010000016.1 GCA_944363635.1 uncultured Bacilli bacterium
TCTTGCATTAAAGCCAAATGAGGTGCAAATTCTTCATAACCCTCTACAATTATATTTTCTTCTAAAAATTTGTTTACCTTTTTATAGGTCATTTGAATTCTAGAGCGAATCACACTTTCAAAAATATCGTATTTTTCCACTTTTCCTTGTTTATTAATTTCCATAACACAAGAAATTGCCAAACGATCAACATTTGGATTTAAAGAACAAATTCCATTCGATAATTCATGAGGAAGCATGGGAATAACACGATCCACTAAATACACACTCGTTCCCCTTTGCATCGCGTCATTGTCTAGTGGCTCTCCCTCTTTTACATAATAACTAACATCCGCAATATGTACGCCTAACTTATAATTCCCATTCGAAAGTTTTTCAATACTAACAGCATCATCAATATCTTTTGTATCATCCCCATCAATCGTAAATATCACTTGATCTGTTAAATCTACTCTTCCTTTTTTATCCTCATCAGACACTTCACTTGGAATCGTTTTTACCTGTTCAACCACTTCATCCGAAAAAACATCATTAATTTCATATTTATATGCGATGGATAAAATATCTGTACCCGGATCATTCTTATGTCCTATAATTTTAATAACTTCACCACGAGCATTATTTTTTCCATAATAAGAAAGAATCTTTACTAATACCTTATGTCCATCAACTGCATTTAAACTATTCTTTCTAGACACCTCAATATTTAAATTTACTTTTTTGTCATCTAAAGTAATATATCCCATGTCCTTTTTAAAATTAATTTCCCCCACATAAGTATCTTTAGTACGTTCGATAATTTTCAAAATTCTTCCTTCTAATTTATCAATATTTTTAGGAGAAGTAATTTCGACTAAAACAACATCATCTTGAATCGCACCATTTACATTGTCTTTATTGATATATACATCTCCATCCATATCATCAACATCAACAAAAGCAAAACCTTTTTTATTGGCACGAACAACTCCTTTTTTTAATGGACTATTTTTAAGCAACATATATTTTCCTTTATTCGAACGATATAAAAGAAATTCCTTCTCCATCATGTCTAAAGTTTGTTGCAAAGCTCTTATATCCTCAGCGCTAGAAATTGTAAGTTTTTCAACAATTTCTTCCAAAGATAAAGCCTTTTTCTCGTCTTCTAATATTTCCATTATTTTTTCCTTCATGACCTTCACCAATTTTATTATAGCATACTCCACCTCGATAAAGATAAAAATGAAAAGAAAAGACAAAACTTTACAAAAAAAAATAGACCGAAGTCTATTAGATAAATTCCATAACCAAACTAATAACAAAGAAAGCACATCCAAGCAAAAAAGTAATTCGTGTAATTACAAGTTCAGATCCTCTTTCCTTACGATTTTTAAACAAATCAGAACTGTTCCCTGATAAAATCTGTGTAGCTCCTTCAGCCTTACTACTTTGTAGTAATACAATCGTTATTAATAAAATGGAAATAATTAAAAGTACGGTTTCCATAAGATTTCCTCCAATCACTAGTAATTATAATATCATAAATAAAAGATTATGTAAAGTTTTTCCTATTTACTTTAGGATCACTTTTGTTATCAAATAATGTATTAGTCCTAAATCTTTTAAATGCTGCTTGATAGGTAATATCATTAAGAGGAATTTTATGTTGAACAAGATAATCCATAATACTTAGCTTCTCAGCCTCACTCACAACATGACCTGAACCCTCAATTACATTTCCACTTGCATCAAAAGCCACATGAATCACAACTTTTTCTTCCAAAATTTTATTCTTAGAAAAATAATGGGGTTCTTTTAAAAGCTTATTCTTTGTTACAAAACTCTTAAAATGTTGTAATTGTTGACGATCAACTGGATCAAGACGAGATGCAACAGAATACACCGCTGGAAAATGATCAATGCGCTCTTCATAAAAATCTAAAATATCATATGGTCTTTTTGTTCCATCAGAAAGTTCAATAGGACGATTTACTTTTGCAATAATATCATATGCAATCTTTGATAAAGCAGAATATTGAGAGTTTCGAGTGCCTGTTGTAATATCTGTATACTCTCTATACAGTTCAGGCTCCGTATCACGAACAATATTTTTACATTTAACAAATAAAGTGGTGTTGTTATGTTTTTTTGTGTATTCCCTACGAGACATTCCAGATGCAATAAAATCTCGAATAATATCAGGAGCTTGTTCCTGAAGAGCTTGATATTGTTTATTTTTTTGTTCCTTCCTCTTTCCTTCTTTTATTTTCTGTCTTTGCTTTACATATTGATCTAATTTTTCTTTAATCTTTGCTCTTTGTATTTCATATTGTTCATCTTTATAATGATTAGCTATTAAATAATCAGGAACCGCACCTCTAAGTAAAGCAATATCCTTACCTGTTTTTGCAAGCATTTCAGTGATTTCCTCATAAGAATGATCTTCCAATATATAATTAATAGTTGCATATATTAATGGCACACCAACAATTTTAGAACTGATAACAGTATTTGGAAACATTTCTTTGTATAAATGTATTTTATCAATGATCTCTTGTGGAAAACTGATCATTGGAAAAGTCTCTTGTAATTGGTTTGTATCTGATAAATCATGAGTTTCTCCATAATGAAGGAAAACATATTGAATAACATTTTTAGGCAAATCTAGATATAAAACTTTTTTCTCTGGATAAATCCTTTTAACAACTTGGGCTTTTCTATAATCTTCTTTAAACCTTTCATCAATACCAATAAATTTTTCTAGTTTCATACAATCTATATTATCATTTTTAAAATAAGAAACTACACTTTTATAAATATCTTTCGGTAAAAGTTTCATAGATACCTCATGATAGGGATAAAGTATTTTGAAAGCCTTTACCTGTTTTGCCATATACTGAAAATATTTAAAGGACATATCTAAAAAATTCATTTTTTCCAAATACAAAGATTCATGATCTCCTATAACATCAAAAGCAGTATCTATAAATGTTAGCTCATCAGAAGAAAAAGAATAATAATCCAACTTTTCTCTTTGTCTATATTTTTCCATTAAATGATTTTTTCTTAAAAAAGTATAAAATGATGAACTATATAAAGAATTGCTCATTTTTCCAAAACGATAATATCTTAAAAACAAATTTATAAACCTCTCTTGTGGGTCCATATTTGATAATACAGAAGGAACAGTAGACAATTCACGAAATTTAGAGAGATCAACATTTTCAGGATGTCCTTCAAACACTTGCCTTGTAACATACTCTTCTGCGGCTTCTCGCTCACGAATACAAATAAGTTCATCATTCATAACTTTTTGATAACACCTATATAAATAATTATTAATTAATTGATCAAGTTCTTGCATAGATTTCTTCCTCCGTTTATTTTTGTATATTTCTTTTTAATGTCTTTTGAATTGGTCCAAAACCAAACATTCGAATTAAATTGTTTGCTTGTTGGTTGCTTAAATCATGAATCATTTCATAGTTTTCTTGGTTAGCATGATAAAAATCTTCAAATAAAAATTTATGATCTTGACAAAAATGTAAAGTTTCTAAATAAATATCTTTATACTCTTTGTAATCAATAGTTGGCATAGCAAGTTGATTTTGTGTTTTAAGAGTACCAAGGGTATATGTGTTGCCTAAAAGACCAGAAAACATTTGTTGGCCATAAAACAAAGTCATATGTACACTAGGATCATTTGCAAGTAATAATTTTGCACCCTTTCCTTTTTGTAAAAATCCATCATTCATAGGATCTAAAATATAATTTTTTCCATCTTTTTCAACCGAGGTAATTAAATGATTGGCAAGAGGCATATGTTTTGTTATTGCAACAACATATTTTACAAATTTCTTTGTTTGCTCATCAACTTGAGGTTTTCCTTTATCACATAAAGTTTCAATTTTAGGAATAACATTATTTGCTTTAACCGTTAAATTTGTAGCCGTTAATCCCTTACTATTATAAATATCCGTAAGCATACTAGCAACAGATCTACAAACACCTTTTCCACGAATCACATCGACTCCCCCAAGCTTTGCAAAGTCTTTCATATCATTTTTATAAACAAAATCATGATTCAAAGACAAATAGCCATGGCGATACATATACATGTAAGTAGCAAAAATCGCAATAGGATCCTCTACATGCATCTCATCCATCAATAAAATGGTACTATTAACAACATCATCGTACAACCTCTTAATTTCCTTATATTCCTCGCTATGCATTTCTTGTCTTAAAGACGTATAAGCATTTAAAATATAAGGAGTTAAAGCAAGACCACTTACAACTTGAATGTCCGCAAAATTCTCATGCAAGTTACCTAGTTGCGTATACTGATATACCATAGCAACACCAATACCTGCTAGTAATTCTGTTAATCGAATTTTCTCTTGTGTTGAAAGTTTCACACAACCATCCCCTTTAATTATCGCCTATTATAACATAAAAAAGAAAAAAAGGCAATTTCTTGCCTTTAATACATAAACTTATTGCAAACTTTCAATAAAATTTGTAATCTCATCCGCACTAGAAAAAGTAAAAGCGTATCCTTTTTCACCATAACCAACTAACAATACCTTTTCATCATTTGCATAATTAAGGACAAAATAATTATTTTGACTTTCTTCACCTATATTTTGAGTAATTGAGTAAGTATGCGCAGGGCAAAAGAAAGACGCAGTAGCCTCTTCATAACTTTGGGCTGTTTTCAATTTATTGATAATGGTATGAATAGACTCATTAGATACTTTCTTATATGTGTGTTTTACTTGACTTAAATCCCCGGTTGGATCCTCACACCTTGTAATATAAGCCTCCGTATTTGGCTCATTTTCCATCTTTTCCATAAGATCCTGTTCCATAACATCAAAATCAAAATCTAAATTCGTGGTAACTTCCTCCTTAACATCTTCCGAAGTATTCTCTTCCGTTACAACCTCTTCTTTCTTTTCTTCTTTGGTTGCCTCTTTTTTGTTTAATCCTAGTAAGTTTTTATCATAGACAATATAACTAGCAAGTCCTAAAATAATTAAGATTAATACAACAATAACAATTGTTTTTCCTTTCTTTTTTTCTTCCATTCTAACTCTCCTCTCTATATTCTTATTATACTATATGACTCTCCAAAATCAACTATTTTTATAGTAATGGGATTCTTTTTTATTTACTTGATATAAAAATCCTAATTTGATTATATTCAAATTAGGATTTATTTTATTGTTCTTCTAATTCTTCCTCTATACGCATCAATTGATTGTATTTACAAATACGATCAGTTCTAGACATAGATCCTGTTTTGATTTGTCCTAAAGAAAGGCCTACTGCTAAATCTGCAATGGTTGTATCTTCTGTTTCACCACTTCTATGTGAAATAATTGTTGCATATCCATTTGCTCTTGCAAGCTCAATAGTTTCTAATGTTTCTGTAATCGTACCAATTTGATTTACTTTTAATAAAATAGCGTTTCCGGCATGATGATCAATGCCCATTTGTAAACACTTTTTATTCGTTACAAACAAGTCATCTCCTACCAATTGTACTTTATCTCCAATCTTTTTGGTTACAAGTTCAAATCCATCCCAATCATTCTCATCAACTGGATCTTCTATAGAAATAATTGGATACTTATTAACAAGTTCTACATAGAAATCAACCAATTCCTCAGTCGTTAAGCTTCTTCCTTCTCCTACTAATTCATATTTACCATCTTTATAAAACTCAGAAGCCGCAACATCAATTGCTAAACAAACATCTTTACCTGGTTCATAACCTGCTCTTTTAATAGCCTCCATAATAAGTTCAAATCCCTCACTATTAGACTCTAAGTTAGGAGCAAAGCCACCTTCATCACCTACTCCTGTAGCAAGCCCTTTCTCATTTAAAACTTTCTTTAAATTATGAAATACCTCAGCACCAATTCTAACTCTTTCTTTAATCGTATCAGCTTGTGGAATAATCATAAATTCTTGAAAATCCAATTTATTATCCGCATGCGCTCCACCATTAATAATATTCATCATTGGTCTTGGTAACAAAGTTCCATCTCCAACATAACGATATAAAGGTAACTTTTTAGAAATAGCAGCTGCTTTCATAGCAGCCATAGATACACCCAAAATAGCATTCGCACCTAATCTACTTTTTGTTTCTGTACCATCAAGCTTAATCATTGCATAATCAAGTGCTTTTTGATCATATGCATCCATACCTACAACCAAATCTTTAAGTTCTGTATTTACATTATTAACAGCTTTTAATACACCTTTTCCTAAATATCTAGAACCACCATCTCTTAGTTCTAAGGCTTCTCTTTCTCCAGTAGAAGCCCCACTTGGTACACAAGCTCTACCTAAAGATCCATCTTCAAGGACTACATCCACTTCTACTGTAGGATTACCTCTAGAATCTAATATTTCTCTTGCTTTTACATCTGTAATTTTCATATTTCTATTCCTCCTATCCATAACAATTATACTACAAATTTAATCGCTATAATATATTTATTTTTACTTTTTATTATGATATAATTTTTATAAGGAGAATAAATATGAAAATAGTATCATTAACAAAAGAACAATTTGATCGATATGCCAATAAACACTTTTATAGCAATTACTTTCAAACTTCTCTTTATGGAGAATTAATGAATAAATATGAGTTTAGTTCAAATTATATTGGTTTTATTGATGATAATAAAAAATTAGTTGCTGCATCCTTAATACTATATAAAGAAATATTTATGAATTATAAATATGCTTATGCTCCTAGAGGATTCTTAATTGATTATAGTAGTAAAGAACTATTAAAAGAATTTATAGAACAATTTAAGAAGATACTTTATAAACAAAATTTTATATTTTTAAAAATCGATCCTCAAATCTTTTTAACTGAAAGAGATAAAGACGGGACCATTATTGCCTATAATCCAAAAGCTAAACAAATTATATCCAATTTAGAAGAACTTGGATTTAAATATAGAGGCGAAACAAAATACTTTGAAACCGTAAAACCACGCTGGGAGGCAATTGTTAAACTTCAACCAAGCATCGAAGAAATTTATACCAACTTATCTAAAAATACAAGAAATAAAATTAATAAAGCTATTCGTAGTGGAGTAGAAATTTATAGAAATCAAAACGGAAATGTAGAAGGGGTATTTGATTTTATAAAGAAAAAACATTCTAGGCCACTAGAATACTATAAAGACTTTTATACTATATTCAATACTCAAAACATGTTTGAAATTTATTATGCAAAATTAAATACCGAAAAATATGTAATTAATAGTAAAAACAGTTATGAAAATGAATTAGAAGTCAATGATGATTTAGCGGCCCAAATTCAAAATCCAGCATCTAAAGGTAAAGACATTCGAAAACTAATCAATAAAAAAATGGAATCCGATAAGCTATTAAATCATTATAAAAACAACTTAATTGAATCTACAAATCTATTAAAGCAATATCCAGAGGGGTTTAATATAGGTGGTGCATTTGTAATTAAATATGCTAATACGACCTATTTGTTAATAGAAGGTTTCGATGAAAGATTTAGAGATTTAAATTGCAACTATCTTCTTAAATGGGTATTAATACAAAATGCCAAAGAAGAAGAATATCAAATTGTTAATTTAAATGGAGTTGTTGGTGAATTTAAAAATGTGAAAAATAAATATGCTGGTTTAAATGAAATGAAATTAGGATTTAATGCAACCGTAGCGGAATACATCGGAGAATTTGATTATGTTATCAATCCATTAATTTATAATATGTACGCCAATATTAAACCAATGAACAACAGTGTAAAAAAAGAAAACAATTAAATAAAGACAGCAATTAATCTTGCTGTCTTTTTATATCTTTTTTTTCTCTAATCTCTTTGGAGATGTATCTTCTTTTCCTAGTAAGAAAAAATCTTGATTTTCTTTAACTCCAAAATAAGCATCTTTTACATGATACGCACCGTTTTGAAAATGCATAACCTCTCTATCAATTCCAAGTAACCCTTTTACTTCTTCATCGGTATAAGAAGGTAAACTTACATTAATAAAATGATCAAACAATGACACACCATCTACTATAAAGAAATCTCTTACTATCTTTATTCGATGAAAAGCTTTAGATCCCACTTTCTGTATTAGTGCTATTTTCTGCATCAACAAAGCATCTTCATCCACTTTAGATATCTTTTTTTCTTCTATACAATTATATTGCGTTCGATTTCCATTTTCCACTATATAGTTTCCAGCCACTAAAATATTATTTTCTCTTTCACTTTTATCAGTAACAAGATAACTTTCTAAATAAGGCCAGTCATCTTTAAACTCTCCTTTAGTGATATGATGACGAAAATATCCTATAGATTCATTATAAGGGGCAATTTGTATGTCTTCTTTATTTTCTTTATTTTCATAAGAAAAATAAAATACTCTTCCATCTCTTTGCATTTTAAATTCAATAACACTACCATCCTGTGAATAATATTGAAGTAAAGGTTGGCATATACACTTCATACCAAATGTAGTATCAACATTGCAAAGAACTGTAAAGATACCTTTCATTTTTATTTTTTCTTGATCTTTTATTGTATAAGAAATATCAGTGCTCCAGCGAGCAAAAAAAGCACTATCTGTTTCATGATCAATAGAAGAAAAATATTTTACCCGATCATAATCGGCTTGTAAAAGTCCAAAATTAGAATCCGTTTCTATAAGAGTTTTTTCTCCATTAATACTTACCTTTCCTGCTTCTTTGCTCCCATTATATACTTTTAAAACATCTCCATCAACAATAGAATCTTTTTCTTCTAGAGTTAAACCAAAAGTATTTAAAAAGACAATTGCACTACGTATATTTTGTTCATAAGTTAATTTCTTTTTTTCCATAGAATCCCCCAAAACCATAATAATGTCTATATAATGACATAGAACTTTTCCTTTTGCAAACAAAAAAACTTGAGTAAATCTCAAGTTTTTTATTCCATTTTATTAAATTATTCAACAATATCGCTAATAACTCCGGCACCAACTGTACGTCCACCTTCACGGATAGAGAACTTAGTACCTTTTTCAATAGCAATTGGATGAATTAATTCAACAGTCATGTTAACATTATCTCCTGGCATAACCATTTCAACACCTTCAGGTAACTCAATAACACCAGTTACATCTGTAGTTCTGAAATAGAATTGAGGACGATAATTTGCGAAGAATGGAGTATGACGTCCACCTTCTTCTTTGCTAAGTACATAAACTTCAGCAGTGAACTTTTTATGAGGATGAACTGATCCTGGTTTAGCAAGTACTTGACCACGTTCTACATCTTCTCTAGCAATACCACGAAGTAATACTCCAGCATTGTCTCCAGCTTCTGCATAATCAAGTTGTTTTCTAAACATTTCAATTCCAGTAACAACTGTTTTTTGTGTATCTTTGATACCAACAATTTCAACTTCATCGTTAAGTTGTAAACGTCCACGTTCAACACGTCCTGTAACAACAGTTCCACGTCCTGTGATTGTGAATACATCTTCAATACTCATTAAGAATGGTTTATCAGTATCACGTTCAGGAGTTGGGATCCATTCATCAACAGCATCCATTAAATCGTAAATAGCTTGTTTTGATTTTTCGTCTCCTTCTAAAGCCTTTAAAGCAGATCCACGAATAATTGGAGTGTCGTCTCCTTCATATCCGTATTCATTTAATAAATCACGGATTTCCATTTCAACTAACTCTAATAATTCTTCGTCATCAACCATATCGCACTTATTCAAGAAAACAACCATTCTAGGTACACCAACTTGGCGAGATAAAAGGATATGTTCACGAGTTTGTGCCATAGGTCCATCAGTAGCAGCTATAACTAAGATAGCTCCATCCATTTGTGCAGCACCAGTAATCATATTTTTTACATAGTCAGCATGTCCTGGACAGTCTACATGAGCATAGTGACGTTTTTCAGTTTCATACTCAACGTGAGCTGTATTAATTGTAATACCACGTTCTCTTTCTTCTGGTGCTTTATCAATGTCAGCATAATCTTCGAATTTTGCTAATCCTTTTTCAGCTAAACATTTTGTAATAGCAGCAGTTAAAGTAGTTTTACCATGGTCTACGTGTCCAATTGTACCAATGTTAACATGTGGTTTTGAACGATCAAATTTTTCCTTTGCCATTTTATTTCCTCCTTTTTTTAATTACTATTATATTTTATCTAACAATTGAGAAATTTTCAACTGTTTTATAAAATTTTATCATAAACTGACAATATTTATAACAACAAAGGCAAAAAGCCTTTGTTATTAACAATTAATTTCCACTTTTTTTAATAATTTCATCTGCAATGTTCTTAGGAACTTCTTCATAGTGATCCATAGTCATTATATAATTTGCACGTCCTTGTGTATTTGAACGTAAGCTAGTAGCATAACCGAACATTTCGGCAAGTGGTACCATAGCAGATAATTGGATTGCATTTCCTCTAGATTCTTGTCCTAAAGGTTTACCACGTCTTGAAGTTAAATCACCCATAACATTTCCAAAATATTCTTCTGGAGTTGTTACATCTACTTTCATAATTGGTTCTAACAAAACAGGATTACATTTTGTTTTAGCTGCCTTTAAAGCCATGCTTGCAGCAATCTTAAATGCCATTTCATTAGAGTCTACATCGTGGTATGAACCATCAAATAGAGTGGCTTTAATATCAATCATTGGATATCCAGCTAAAATACCTGTTTCCAATGCTTCTTGCAATCCTTTGTCAACAACTGGAATGTATTCACGTGGAACAACTCCACCAACAACTTCATCAACAAATTCATATCCCTTATCAGGATTTGGTTCGAATTTAATCCATACATGTCCGTATTGTCCACGTCCACCAGATTGCTTAATATATTTACCTTCGCATTCTCCTGCCGTACGAATGGTTTCACGATAAGCAACTTGTGGTCTACCAACATTGGCTTCTACTGAGAATTCTCTTTTCATACGATCTACAATTACATCTAAGTGTAACTCACCCATACCAGCAATAATTGTTTGACCAGTTTCATGATTAGTACTAACTTTAAATGTTGGATCTTCTTCAGCTAACTTTTGTAATGCAATAGCCATTTTATCTTGATCAGCTTTTGATTTAGGTTCTACAGCCAATTGAATAACTGGATCCGGAATACTTAAACTTTCAAGAATAATTGGTTTCTTTTCATCACACAATGTATCACCAGTCGTTGTATTTTTAAGTCCAACAGCTGCAGCAATATCTCCAGTATATACATCACTGATTTCCTTACGATTATTTGCATGCATTTGAAGAATACGACCAATTCTTTCCTTTGAATTCTTTGTAGAATTTAATACATAAGAACCACTAGATAAATGTCCAGAATATACTCTAAAGAATGTTAAACGTCCAACAAATGGATCTGTCATAACTTTAAATGCCAATGCACTAAACGGTTCTGAATCACTTGGATGACGAACATCATCATTCCCATTTAAATCCGTACCTTTAATAGACTCAACATCCAAAGGACTAGGTAAATAATCAATTACAGCATCCATTAATGGTTTTATTCCCTTATTTCCTAAAGCATCTCCACACATCATTGGGAAGAACTTCGTAGAAAGACATCCATTACGGATAGCACGTTTAATCATATCTACTGTAACTTCTCCACCCTCTAAGTATGTTTCCATCATTTCATCATCAAATTCAGCAACAGCCTCAATTAATTCAGCATGCTTTTCTTCAACTAAATCCTTTAAATCTGCTGGAATTTCAATTTCACTAGAATTTTCTTCTGGTTTTCCATCAAATTCAAAGGCCTTCATAGTAACCAAATCAACAACACCACGGAAATCATCTTCCGCTCCGATTGGCCACTCAATAGGGCAAACATTAACACCTAAACGGTCTTTTACTGATTGAATACTATATGCAAAATCAGCACCCATTTTACCCATTTTATTTGCAAAAATAATTCTAGGAACCATAAACTCATCTGCTTGACGCCAAACTGTCTCCATCTGTGGTTCAACTCCAGCTTGCGCATCAAGTAATGCTACAGAACCATCAAGAACACGTAAAGAACGACTAACTTCAATTGTAAAATCTACATGCCCTGGTGTATCGATAATATTATAACGATATCCATTCCAATGTACAGTCGTAGCAGCAGAAGTAATGGTAATACCACGTTCTTTTTCTTGTGCCATCCAGTCCATTTGAGATTCTCCATCATGAGTTTCTCCAATTTTATGAATATTACCACCAAGGAACAAAATACGTTCCGTAGTCGTTGTTTTTCCTGCATCAATATGAGCCATAATTCCAAAGTTTCTTGTCTTATCTAACGACGTATCTCTTGCCATATAATGACTCCTTTCCTACCATCTATAATGAGCAAATGCCTTATTAGCTTCTGCCATCTTATGAGTATCTTCTCTCTTCTTAACTGATCCACCAGTTCCATTTGATGCATCAATAAGTTCATTTGCTAAATTCTCAGCCATACCTTTTCCGCCTCTTAATCTAGCATATTTTGTTAACCAACGAAGCGCTAAAGTTTGACTTCTCTCCGCTGTAACTTCAATTGGAACTTGATAATTTGCTCCTCCTACACGTCTTGTCTTAACTTCTAGTTGAGGTTTAATATTTTCAAGCGCTTTATTAAAGATTTCCATAGGTTCACTACCCGTTTTTTCTTTAATCATATCAAAAGCATTATATATAATTGTTTGTGCTTTTCCTTTTTTACCATCTAACATAATACTATTTACTAATTTAGTAACGATTTTAGATTTATATATAGGATCTGGTAAAACATCTCTTTTTACCGCACGTCTTTTACGCATATTTTTTTCCTCCTTTCAAGATCTATTTATTCTTATTTTTTAGGTTTTTTAGCTCCGTACTTACTACGGCCTTGTTTTCTATCCTTAACTCCAGCTGTATCTAGGGTACCACGAATTACATGATAACGTACACCGATAAGGTCTTTAACACGTCCACCACGAATCAATACAACACTGTGTTCTTGTAAATTGTGTCCAATACCAGGAATATAAGTATCTACTTCACGTCCATTACTTAAACGAACACGAGCATATTTACGTAATGCTGAGTTTGGCTTCTTAGGTGTTTTTGTACCAACACGAGTACAAACTCCTCTTTTTTGAGGTGAATATACAGTAGTTGATTTTCTCTTAATTGTATTAATTCCTTGTTGTAATACAGGCGCCTTACTTTTTCTTACTTTACTCTTTCTATTTTTTCTTACTAATTGTTGTATAGTAGGCATAAAACTGTTCTCCTTTCTTTCCACATATCCAGGTGTGTCATTTTTTATAATAAATTAAATTTTGCCCAAGGCAAAACTAATTTAATCAACTCATATAATATATCATTAAGATATGCATTTGTCAATAAAAACATTCCAACATTCTTAAAAAAATAATAAATAGATTCTAATCCTTCTTCTATGTTCTCTACTTATCCAATTCTTCATTATAGCCTTCTGTAATATAATCTCCACAATTAATAAAAGCCATAACATCATTTTTTCCATTATCATAAGTTATTTTAGCATATCCAGTACATAAAATATCGCCATTCGTTAAATTATCTAATAACTCTAATTCTTCTAATTTAGTAGCAGTTACATACTCAACATCCCCATTATTCATATTTGGTAAATATTCTTTTTGATATTGATAAGCCGCATTTTCTAAATCTTCTTCAATAGCACTATAATCCATTCCTTCGGTTTGTTCTTCTTCCGTTGCATTTGCATTTGCATTTGCTCCGGTATCTACTTCATTTTCGCTTTCACTTTGCTGAGGTTTAATTTCATCGGCATTATTTATTGCTAAAACAGTAACAACAATAATAAACACAATAAATATCGCTAAATATATAATAAATGTAGTAAATCCCCATCCTTTATTATCCAATTTCCATTTCATAAAATCACCCTATATGTATTATACACGAATTCATAAAAAAAAGGAATAAGACAAAATCTTATTCCATAAATTTCTCTTCTAAAGCATCAATTGGTTCTTCATCTAAAAGTTCACTAGCCAAATCATAATCTACTTTTTGATAATTCTTAATACCTGTACCTGCAGGAATTAACTTACCAATAATAACATTTTCTTTTAGACCAGTCAAATGATCGACCTTTCCTCTAATTGCTGCATCTGTTAAAATTCTTGTTGTTTCTTGGAAAGATGCTGCAGATAAGAAGGAATCCGTTTCTAGTGATGCTTTAGTAATACCTAATAATACAGGTCTACCAGTGGCTGGTACTTTACCTTGAATAATCGCATTTTTATTTTGCTCTGTGAAATCATAGAAATTTACCATAGCTCCAGGTAAGAAGTCCGTACCACCTGCATCAACAATACGAATCTTAGAGATCATTCTCTTAGCAATAACTTCAATATGTTTATCTGAAATATCAACACCTTGAGAACGATATGTATTTTGAATTTCTTTTAAGATGTACTCTTGAGTCGTAACAGGATCTGTAACCGCTAATAATTCTTTAGGACTAATAGCACCTTCCGTTAATTTATCTCCTGCAACAACTTCATCGCCAACTTCTACTCTTAATTTAGAACCATAATTAGTAACATGTTCTTTGGTTTCAAGTTTATTTTTGATATTGATTTTAAATTTACCATGATCTTCTGTAATCTTCGTAATTTTACCATTGATTTCAGCAATTGTAGCTTTTCCTTTTGGATTACGAGCTTCAAACAACTCTTGTACACGAGGAAGACCTTGTGTAATATCTTCTCCACCAGCAACTCCACCAGTATGGAAGGTACGCATTGTAAGTTGGGTACCTGGTTCACCAATGGATTGAGCAGCCATAACACCAATTGCTTCTCCAATTTCAACTAAATTACCAGTAGCTAAGTTGCGACCATAACATTTTTGACATACACCATTTTTGGTTCCACAAGTAAGAATGGTTCTAATTTCAACCTCTTTAATTCCAGCCGCAACAATTTTTTCAGCAATTGGTTCAGTAATATAAGTTAATTTATCGGCAATAACTTCTCCAGTTTCTGGATGAATTACTTTTTTATTTGTATAACGACCAATAATACGATCGTATAAACTTTCAATTACAGCACCAGTCTTATCATTTAGGAATTCATGAACCACAACACCATTTTCAGTACCACAATCTTCTTCTTTTACAATAATATCTTGTGATACATCAACTAAACGTCTGGTCAAGTATCCTGAGTCAGCTGTTTTTAAGGCTGTATCTGCACTACCCTTACGAGCACTATGTGTAGACAAGAAGAATTCAGATACACTTAAACCTTCTCTAAATGATGACAATACTGGGATTTCAATAGCTTGCCCATTTGGTTTTTGCATAAGCCCACGCATACCAGCAATTTGGGTAAAGTTTGAAATGTTACCACGCGCTTTAGAATGCATCATCATAAAGATTGGATTATCTAAATCAGCTTTTGCTTTTTCCTCAAGTTCAGCTTGAACCATATCTTTTGTTTTATGCCATGTTTCAATGACTTTAGAATATCTTTCTTCTTCAGTAATCAAACCACGTTTATATTGTTTGTTTACTTTTTCTACTAACTTATTTGCTTCTTCTACCAATTCTTCTTTCTTATCACTCGTAACAACATCATAAATTGAAACAGTAACTCCAGCAACTGTAGAATATTTAAATCCTAAGTCTTTAAGCTTATCTAACATAATAGATGTTTCAGTAGTTTTATAACGTTTAAATACTTGAGCAATAATCTTTTCTAAAGTACCTTTAGCAAAAGGTTTTACTAAAGGCATATTCTTAATTTCTTCTTTAAGATCCTTTCCTTGTTCAACAAAATATTTATTTGGTGTAATGTTATTAATATTTTCATCTGTTGGTTCATTAATATAAGGGAATGAGTCTGGTAAAATTTCATTAAATTTAATCTTACCTGCAGTCGTAATTAAATATTTTCCTTTTTGACTTTCCGCAAATAATTTATGTTTGAATGAATCTACCGGAATTACAATTCTGGTATGAAGTGTAATTTCTCTTCTTTCATAAGCCATTAATGCTTCATTTGGATCTTTAAATACTCTTCCTTCTCCATCAAGGCCAGCTTTTTCCATCGTAATATAGTAATTACCTAATACCATATCTTGAGATGGAGTAACAATAGGATCTCCTGATTTTGGATGAAGAATATTATTTGCACCTAGCATTAAAATACGTGCTTCTGCTTGTGCTTCTTCAGATAAAGGAACATGAACAGCCATTTGATCTCCATCAAAGTCCGCATTAAATGCTGGACAAACAAGTGGATGAAGACGAATTGCTTTTCCTCCAACTAACTTAGGTTCGAAAGCTTGAATACCAAGTCTATGTAATGTTGGCGCACGATTTAATAGCACAGGATGCTCTTTAATAACATCTTCCACAACATCCCATACTTGTGGATCTCTACCATCAATTAATCTTTTTGCAGCTTTAATATTATGAGCAATATCTCTTTCAACCAAGCCATGAATAACATGTGGTTTAAATAATTCTAAAGCCATTTCTTTAGGAAGACCACATTGATACATTTTTAAACTTGGTCCTACCACAATAACACTACGTCCAGAATAGTCAACACGTTTTCCTAATAAGTTTTGACGGAAACGTCCTTGTTTACCTTTTAACATACTAGAAAGTGATTTCAAAGCACGATTTCCAGCACCTGTGACACTTCTACCACGTCTACCATTGTCAAATAGTGCATCTACTGCTTCTTGTAACATACGTTTTTCATTTTGAATAATAATTGTAGGAGCACCTAAATCAATTAATTTCTTTAAACGATTGTTACGATTAATAACTCTTCTATATAAATCATTTAAATCACTCGTTGCAAAACGACCACCATCAAGTTGAATCATTGGACGAAGCTCTGGTGGAATAACTGGAATGCAATCCATAATCATCCATTCAGGTTTATTTCCAGATTTATAAAACGCATCAAGTACATCAAGTCTCTTAAGTAATCTTGTTCTCTTTTGTCCCTGTGCATCTTTTAATTCTTCAGTAATTTCTGCAATATCCTTTTCTAAATCAACTTTCTTTAACAACTCTTTAATTGCTTCTGCACCCATACCTACAGTAAAGCTATTTCCATACTTTTCATAATAAGCACGGTATTCTTTTTCAGATAAAGTTTGTTTGTTTTCTAATGGTGTGTTTCCTTTATCAATAACAACATAACTTACAAAATATAATACTTCTTCTAAATCTCTTGGACTCATATCAAGGACTAATCCCATACGAGATGGAACGCCTTTAAAAAACCAAATGTGAGACACAGGAGTAGCAAGTTCAATATGTCCCATTCGCTCACGTCTTACTTTAGAACGTGTAACCTCTACTCCGCATCGATCACAAATAATATTTTTATATCTGACTCTCTTGTATTTACCACAAGCACATTCAAAATCTTTGGTTGGTCCAAATATTTTTTCGCAAAATAATCCATCACGTTCTGGTTTTAAAGTTCTATAATTGATTGTCTCTGGTTTTTTTACCTCACCATAAGACCATTCACGAATTTTTTCAGGAGAAGCAATTCCAATTCTTAAAGCCTTAAAGTTATTTACTTCTATCATTAGTCTTCATCTCCTTCCAAAACTCCATTATTTAAATCTTGTTCAAACTTTTCGTCCATTTCATCATCATCTAATTCATCTTCAAATTCTTCTTCTTCGTTGTATTGTTCTTCATCATCTTCAGAATTATCTATCTTTTCAACCACTTCATTAGTAGATATAGGGGCGTCTTCTTTATATTCTTCTTCTTCAATTTGTTTTAAATCTAACAATTGTCCCTTATCATCAACAATACCTATATCTAATCCTAAAGCCTGGAATTCTTTCATCAATACTCTAAATGACTCTGGAACCCCAGCTTGATTAATTTCTTGTCCTTTTACAATGGATTCATAAACCTTTACACGTCCAAGAACATCATCAGATTTAACTGTTAACATTTCTTGTAATGTATAAGCAGCACCATAAGCATACAATGCCCAAACTTCCATTTCTCCAAATCTTTGACCACCAAATTGAGCTTTTCCTCCAAGTGGTTGTTGTGTAACAAGTGAATAAGGTCCTGTAGAACGTGCATGTAATTTATCATCAACCATATGATGCAATTTAATCATATACATAACACCTACAGCAATTCTATGATCAAATGGTTCTCCAGTTCTACCATTATATAAAACGGTCTTTCCATCAGGATCAATTCCTGCTTCTTTTAACATTGCATTGATATCTTCTGTCTTAGCTCCATCAAATACTGGTGTTGCTACATAAACACCTAATTTTTTAGCAGCCATACCTAAATGCAATTCAAGAATTTGTCCAAGGTTCATACGAGATGGAACACCTTGTGGATTTAACATAATATCAACAGGAGTACCATCAGGTAAATATGGCATATCTTCTTGAGGTAAAATTAAGGATACAACACCTTTATTTCCATGACGTCCAGCCATCTTATCTCCAACTTGAATCTTACGCTTTTGTGCAATATAGACACGAATGACTTTACTAACACCAGCAGGTAATTCATCATTATCTTTTCTAGAATAAATTTTTACATCATGTACAATTCCTTCTACACCATGAGGAACTCGTAAAGAAGTATCACGAACTTCTCTTGTCTTTTCTCCAAAAATAGCGTGTAACAATTTTTCTTCTGAAGTAAGTTCAGCCATACCTTTTGGAGTAACTTTACCAACAAGAATGTCTCCTTCTTTAACTTCTGTACCAATAATTACAATACCATTTTCATCAAGATTTCTTCTTGCTTCATCACTTACATTCGGAATATCTCTAGTAATTTCTTCAGGTCCTAATTTTGTCTCCCTACATTGCATTTGGAAATCTTCTAAATGAATACATGTATAAACATCATCTTTAACTAATTTTTCATTTAAAATAACGGCATCTTCGTAATTGTATCCATCAAATGTCATGAAAGCAACTGTAACATTTTTACCTAAAGCAAGTTCACCCATATCCGTAGATGGACCATCCGCAATAACATGTCCTGCCTTCACTTTATCGCCAATATTTACAATTGGTCGATGATGGAAACAAGTTGCTGCATTCGATTCTTCAAAATTAGCTAAGTGATAAGTATCTTCACCATTTTTTGTTTTAATAACAATTTTTCTTGCATCCACATATTCAACAATACCATCGGCTTTCGCAAGTAAAGTTTCACCACTGTCACGTGCTGCTACATATTCAACACCAGTTCCAACATATGGAGCCTCCGCTTTTAAAAGTGGTACGGCTTGACGTTGCATGTTTGCTCCCATCAAAGCACGAGTTGCATCATCGTGTTCCAAGAATGGAATACAACTAGTTGTAACAGAAACGACTTGCTGTGGCGATACATCAATATAATCCACTTGTTCAGGTTTAACAAGTAAATTTTCTCCTCTAAAACGCGCTGCTACTTGTTTATCAACAATTTTATTATCATCATCTATTGTAACAGTTGCTTCTGAAATAATATAATCATTTTCATCATCAGCTGTTAAATAATCCACTTGATCTGTAACGACACAATTATTAACTTTTCTATATGGAGACATAATAAATCCATATTCATCTACTTTAGCATAACTTGCAAGAGAAGTAATAAGTCCAATGTTTTGTCCTTCTGGAGATTCAATTGGACAAATTCGACCATAATGTGAAGGATTAACGTCACGCACTTCCATACCCGCACGATCTCTTGATAAACCTCCAGGTCCTAAAGCAGACAAACGTCTTTTGTTTGTAAGCTCTGCAATTGGGTTCATCTGATCCATGAATTGAGACAACTGACTACTTCCAAAGAATTCTTTCATAGCAGCTGTTACTGGACGAATATTAATTAAAGTCTTAGGCGTTACATCATCCATTTCTTGGGTTGTCATTCTTTCACGAATAACTCTTTCCATTCTAGAAATACCAATTCTAAATTGATTTTGTAGCAATTCACCAACTTGACGAATACGTCTATTGCCTAAGTGATCAATTTCATCATAATTTCCAACGCCATGCAATAAATTTAAGTAATAAGAAACAGAGGCATAAACATCTGAAATCGTTAAACGTTTTACATCGATCGTTTGATCATTTCCAATAACACTTAATTTAACTTTTTTATTGCCTGGTTCATAAATTTTAACAATTTGAACTTTACCATATTGATCAAGTTCATCATTATATAGTAATTCTTTAACACCATATCCATCTTTAAATATAGGTTTTAAAGTTTCTAAAATTTCTTTGGTAATCACTGTTCCCTTTTCTAAAACAACATTACCATCTACTTTAATATCTTCAGCAATTGTTTGATTTAATAGTCGATCTGTTACATTTAATTTACGATTAAACTTATAACGACCTACTTTTGCTAAATCATATCTAAATTCATCAAAGAAACGAGTAATAATTTGATTCTTAGATGAATCAAGGGTAGCAGGCTCTCCAGGTCTTAACTTTTCGTAAATTTCAATTAAAGCTTCATCCGTATTTTTCGTAGAATCCTTAGCTAATGTATTTTTAATATAATCATCATCGCCAAAGACCTTTATAATATCTTCATCACTAGAAAGACCAAAAGCTCTAAGTAAAGTTGTTAAAGTTACTTTTCTCGTTCGATCAATTCTTACATATAATACATCCCGAGCATCCACTTCAAACTCTAACCAAGTTCCACGCGTTGGTATAATTTGTGAAGTAATTAACTCACGACCATTTTTGTCAATTTCACGATTAAAATAGACACTAGGACTTCTTACCAATTGAGAAACGATAACACGTTCTGCTCCATTGATTACAAAAGTACCAGAATCAGTCATTATAGGCATATCGCCCAAGAAAATTTCTTGTTCTTTTACTTCACCTGTTTCGTGATTAAATAAACGCACATCCACCTTTAAAGGCGCAGCAAAAGTAGTTTCACGATCTTTGCATTGTTTAATAGAATATCTAGGTTCATCAAAACGATAATCACCAAATTCCAATGACAAAGTTCCTGAAAAGTTTTCTACGGGGAATAAATCTTCAAATACTTCCTTAATTCCTGTATCAATAAACCATTGATAACTTTTCTTTTGAATTTCTAGTAAATCTTTCAATTCATAAGTGTTCTTAATTCTAGAGAAACTTCTTCTCTCACGATGGTCACCACATTTTATAATTTTGTATGCCACAAATTTCACCCCTATACCTAAATTTTAGTCAAAGAACATATTAGTAAATATAATACATTGCCAATCTATATTATATACATGTTTTAATCAAGAAGTCAACGTTTTTTTGCTTCAATGACAAAAAAGCCATTACTCTTATCTAAAACATTACAATCATATATTTTTTCCAAGTCAGAAAGAATCGATTTTGCACCATGATTCTTTCGAATTACAAAAAACAAAACACCCTCTACTTCTAAATGATCTTTAGCATGACACAAGATCTCATAAACGATCTTTTTGCCCGCTCGAATCGGTGGATTAGTAATAATATAATTGTATTTTTCATGAACATTTTCATAAACATTACTTTCATAAATATTACAGGTAGCATGATTTTCTTTGGCATTTCTTTTTGCCAAGTGCAAAGCCCTTTTATTAATATCAATCATATCTACAGCACTACCACACTCTTTAGCAATACATATTCCAAGTGTGCCATAGCCGCAACCAACATCCAAAACCTTTCCACTATGTATTTTCGTGCATACTGTCTCAAGTAAAAAACGACTTCCATAATCCATTTTGGATTTCGAGAAAACACCATTATCCGTATAAAAATAATACAAACGATTGAATATCTTCACCTCATGTTTTACCAAATGACTATTTAAAGACTCATTTGCAAAATATTGACCCATATGTTCCTTCTTTCAAAAAAAGAAGAGATTGTCATATATAATTTATATATAACAATCTCCTTTCCTCTTTAATAGTATTACATTTTATTTAAAAAATCAATTAAAATGTAACAAAATTATATAATAGATAAAACGAAAATGCAAGTTTTTTTAAAAAAATGTACAATTTTTTACAATTTAAAAAGTGATTTTTCAATCACTTTTCCTAAATTAAAATTTCAACCGCACCACAAGGTGCGGCTTTTTTGATACAATAAAGGAGCCAAATCCCGGCAAG
>CALVUP010000017.1 GCA_944363635.1 uncultured Bacilli bacterium
TTTGACTATAAATGCTCTTATGATATAGAATTAAAATATAATTAAAGTGGTGCGGTTGAGATTTTAAAAAAGAAAAATACACTTCCAATTGAAGTGTATTTTTAATCTTCTATATGTTTAAATAGAATACCAATATTTATAATTCCACAAATTGCTATTAAAATATATACAATTTTAGAAACAATATTAGTAGCACTTCCAAATATTGAAGCAACTAAATCAAATTCAAAAAGTCCAACTAGACCCCAGTTTAAAGCTCCAATAATTACAAATACTAATGCAATCTTTTGTAGTGTTTCCATTTTATTTCCTCCTTTTTCATTTCAGTATTATCATGACCAAAAAAAATAAAATTATTCATGAATAATCAAGAAAGTTAACAATATAATTAAATGAAAGTTAATTTGAGGTGATTTATGAAAAAAATTTTTATATTTTTAATAGCGATTGTGTTTTTGGTAACTGGATGTAAAGGCAATACGCAAGAAAAAATATTAAAAGATTTAACAAAAAAAGTGGAAGGATCAAAAGGATATGAAATTGAAGGAGAATTGGAACTTGTAAATAATGAGGATATATATACTTATGATGTCGTGGTATCCTATAAAAAAGATAATTTTTATAAAGTAAGTCTAGTAAACAAATCAAATAATAAAGAACAGATCATATTAAGAAATAACGACGGTGTATATGTCGTTACACCATCACTAAATAAAAGTTTCAAGTTTCAAAGCGATTGGCCAAATAACAATTCACAAATTTATTTATTACAATCCATTGTAAAAGACTTAAATAATGATAAAACGAAAGCAGTGGAAAAGGTAGATGATTATTATGTATATACATCGAATGTAGATTATCCAAATAATGATAGTTTACAAAAACAAAAAGTATATATGGACAAAAGTGCTAATTTAAAACAAGTAGAAGTTGTTGATAAAAATGATATTGTGATGATGAAATTAACTTATAAAAATATAGATTTAAATGCAACTTTTGATGAAGATAAATTCGATTTAGATCAAATGATAGATACAACGGAAACAGAAGATCAAGAAAAAGAAGAAGAACAAGATAGTCAGGAAGATGCGACTGAAGAGCAACAAACAACAGCTTTAGATGATATTATTTATCCACTTTATTTACCAGAGGGAACAAAACTTACGAATGAAGAAACAATAGATACAGAAAATGGAAAAAGAGTTATTTTAACCTTTGGGGGAGATAAATCCTTTATCTTAGTAGAGGAAACGGTTTCTAAGGAAGATGAATTTACTGTTATCCCAACAATGGGTGAACCTTATATGCTTTCAGATACTGTAGGAGCATTAAGTGATACATCAATCACGTGGTCTTCTAGTGGAGTGGATTATTATATTACTTCAACTACAATGAACCAAGAAGAAATGTTGGAAATTGCCAAATCAATTAGTTTAGTACCAACCATGAAATAGAAATAAACATTGTATATGTTTATTTTTTTATTTTTTAATGGTATAATAGCAAGTAGGTGATAAAATGGCAAAAAAAGAACAAAAAAAGATAGAAAGAAATAAAAAGGATATAAACAAAAAGAAACATACGAAAACCAAAGGGCAAGAAGTGATGAAAAGTCTTGATAAAGAAAACAATGTAAGTGCTAAAAAAGCATTAACTATGTTATTGATTGTGATTGCTATTGTAGCTATTGTATATTTAGTCGCAGCCTTAGTCATGGGAGATATTTCTTTAAAGAAGGATACCCCAAGTGCAACAATACAATATGAAAACATTCTCGCAGGTTCTACTTTTAAACAACATGACAAAGAATATATTGTGGTTTATTATGATTTTGAAGGCACAGATGCTAGTAGAATAGAAACTGCTATAACAAATTATGATAGTACAGATTCTGCAAAAGCCTTATATAGAGTTGATCTCTCATTAAAACAAAATCAAGTTTATACTACAGATCAAACATCAAATAAAAACCCAACGAAAGCAACGGATTTAAAGATTAAAGGTTCTACACTAATTTATATAAAAGATGGTAAAGTAAATACATATATAGAAGGTGTTGATAAAATAGAAGATTATTTAAAATAAAATAATCTTTTTTTCATTTTTATGATAAAATAAATGAGAGGTAATTCTATGAAAAAGAAAAATAAAAAAAAGAAAGATAGAACAAAAACATTTTCATTTAAAGAAGTATCTATAGTTATGGTATTTACCATTTTACTAGGTATATTTATAGGAGTATTTCTAGGATATACCATTAAAATAAATTTTTCTTATGATAAATATTCTACAAATTATGAGGAAATTATAGATACCTATCAAAATATCAAAAGTAACTATTATAAAGGAATCGACGATGATGCTTTATTAGAAGCAGCTGTAAAAGGAATGATTGATGAATTAGATGATGATTATTCGGAATTTTTAGATACCGAAGAAACAGAGGATTTAAATACAACATTAGAAAATCAATACATAGGAATAGGATGTTCAATAATCGAAGAAGATGGTAAAATCTTGATCTATGAAGTTTATGAAGATTCACCTGCGAATGGATATTTAAAACCAAATGATCAATTGATAAAAATAGATGATCAAAACATTGAAGGAAAAGATTTAAACACTGTCAGCTTACTTATGAGTGGCAAAGAAAATACAAACGTAAAAATCACTGTAAAAAGAGATAAAGAAGAAAAAACATATACATTTAAACGTACAAAAGTAGAAAATAAAACAATCAGTTCTAAAATTGAAAAGAATATTGGTATTATTCGAATTGATGCCTTTACTGAAAATACAACCCAACAATTTAAAGATGAGTTAGAAACTTTAGAAAAGAAAAACATAAAAGGCTTAGTTCTAGATCTTAGAGACAATATTGGAGGTTATATTTCTTCCGCTGGTGATATAGCTTCTATTTTTCTAAAAAAAGGGCAAGTTCTTTATCAATTAGAGAAAAAAGGTTTAAAGAGCAATGTTAAGGATATAACCAGCGAACACAAAGATATAAAAGTAGTTGTTCTTGTAAATAAGAATACAGCTTCATCCGCAGAAGTGCTAACTTCGGCCTTAAAAGAACAATATGGTGCTATAGTAGTAGGAGAAAAAACCTATGGAAAAGGAAGCGTTCAAAAAGTATACACACTTTCCAATGGATCTTCCTATAAATATACAATTGAAAAATGGAATACAAGTAAAGGAAAAACGGTTGATAAAGTAGGTATCACACCAGATATAAAAATTAACAATGATGACAAAAGTAAAGAAGACAACCAATTACAAGAAGCAATAAAACAATTTGATTAAGGAGAGTATATGGAAAATACTTATGATAAATATGAAACTAGCGTTTTGAAAAATATAGATATGAAAAATTTGGATGCTATTGTTGAATTTTTAAAAGGAAAAAACATGGATTTTATTGACGAATTGATTATAGATTATTTAGACCTTTTTTTAATTCCATATAATGAGTTTGTAAAAAAATATAATAAACTTGAAGAAAAATATGGAGAAAATCTTGTAGAAAAAATAGGAAATGATATGAATATATTAGAAGAGTTTTATCAATAAAACGAAGCTTTACAAAAAGTAAATTTTGTATTAAAATAAGAAGCATTTAAGCAGATATTATCATTAGTATATTATAAGTTTTCTATGTTTTTAGGGGGAAAGTATGAATAATCAAGAAAAAGTATTAATTGAAAATTATTTAAAAGAAATCAAACGAGAAGATTTAACTTGTGAGGCGTTATATGTAAGGTCATATGCTGAGGTAAAGGCCATTTTACAATTAGACTATTGGAATGATGCAAAATTCCAAGGTTTATTAACTCCAGGTATATGGAATAGTAATAGTCAAGAAGTAGAAGCCATTTTACAATTAGACTATTGGAATGATGCGAAATTCCAAGGTTTATTAACTCCAGGTATATGGAATAGTAATAGTAAAGAAGTAAAGGCCATTTTACAATTAGACTATTGGAATGATGCGAAATATCAAGGCTTATTAACTCCAGGTATATGGCAAAGTAATAGTCAAGAAGTAGAAGCCATTTTACAATTAGACTATTGGAACGATGCAAAATTTCAAGGTTTATTAACTCCAGGTATATGGAAGAGTAATAGTAAAGAAGTAAAGGCCATTTTACAATTAGACTACTGGAATGATGAGAAATTTCAAGGCTTATTGACTCCAAATATATGGCAAAGTAATAGTCAAGAAGTAGAAGCCATTTTACAATTAGACTATTGGAATGATGCGAAGTTTCAAGGTTTATTAACTCCAGGTATATGGCAAAGTAATAGTCAAGAAGTAGAAGCCATTTTACAATTAGACTATTGGAATGATGCGAAATACCAAGGTTTATTAACTCCAAGTATATGGAATAGTAACAGAGATAGTATTATTAAAAAGTTAAATATGGAATGTTTTAAAACGGATAAATATAATGCATTATTAACTCCGACCGTATTTACAATTTCAGAAAATAATATAACAGAAAATATAAAAATATTTGAAGAATATGAAATAGAAAATTATATCACAACGAGTGTTATTCGAAAGGATCCAAGAGATACAAAATTACTTATCGAATATATGCAAGAAAAAGGAATAGACTTAATTGTAGATAATAAATTAAATCCCATATTAAATGCGACTAAAAAGAATTTAAAAGAAAAATATAATATTGATTTAGTTGAGCTGAGAAAAGAAAAAGGGAAAATATTATCAAAAAAATTATAAAAGAATTAATGGTGTTTTACTATTATTTTTTTATACATGTTTAGCACTCTCTATTGACAAGTGCTAATTTTTGAGTATAATATACTATGTAATGAATAAATTAAAAAAGAGGGTGATACTATGTATAATAATAATGAACAAGAAGAAAATGTTCTAGAAAAATATGGTCGCGATATAACAGAAGCTGCTGCCTCTGGTAAAATTGATCCTGTCATCGGACGAGATGAAGAAATAAGAGGTATTACTAGAGTTTTATCTAGAAAAACAAAGAACAACCCTGTTTTAATAGGTGAGCCAGGTGTTGGTAAAACCGCTATTGTAGAAGGACTTGCTTTACGTATTATAAAAGGTGATGTACCTACTAGTTTAAAGGGTAAAAAAATTTGGGAACTAGATATGGCTAGTTTAATTGCTGGTGCGAAATATCGAGGAGAATTTGAAGAACGTTTAAAGAAAGTATTAAATGAAATTAAGAAAAGTGAAGGCGATATTATCATGTTTATTGATGAGATTCATACTATTGTTGGATCTGGAAACATGGAAGGCGCTATGGATACTTCGAATATTTTAAAGCCAATGCTTGCACGTGGTGAAATTCATGTCATTGGTGCAACGACTTTAAACGAATATAGAAAGTATATTGAAAAGGATGGAGCATTAGAGCGAAGATTTCAAAAAATTAAAGTTAATGAACCAACCGTAGAAGATACAATTACTATTTTACGTGGTTTAAAAGAACGTTTTGAAATTCATCATGGAGTAACCATTAGTGATAAAGCTTTAATTGCTGCTGCCACACTTTCTAACCGTTATATAACGGACAGATACTTACCAGATAAAGCTATAGATTTGGTCGATGAGGCCTGCGCTACAATTCGAGTACAAATGGATTCTGTACCAACAGAACTAGATAGCTTAACACGTAAAATCATGCGATTGGAAATTGAAAGACAGGCGATAAAAAAAGAAAAAGATGATATATCAAAACATCGTGTAATTGAAATTGATGAATCTTTAAAAGAATTAAAAGCCAAAGAACAAGAATTAAAAACCGCATGGAATGCTGAAAAAAATATTAGTCAAAAAATCAACAACAAGAAAAAGGAATTAGAGGAAGCTCGCTTTAATTTAGAAAGGGCAGAAAATGAATATGACTTAGAAAAAGCGGCAATATTAAAACACGGTACGATTCCTAAATTCGAAAAAGAGTTAGAAGAATTAAGAACAACAAACAATAATAAATTATTAAGTGATACTGTAGATGATGAATCCATTGCGGCTATTATTTCAAAATGGACCAATATTCCAATTACGAAATTAATGAGTGGAGAAAAAGAAAAATTACTTCATCTAGAGGAAAATCTTGAAAAACGTGTTAAAGGTCAAGAAGAAGCTTTAAGATTAGTGAGTGAAGCTATTTTAAAATCAAGAAGTGGAATCAAAGATCCAAATCGACCTATTGGATCATTCATATTCCTTGGCCCAACTGGTGTAGGTAAAACAGAAGTCGCTCGTGCCCTTGCTTATGAACTTTTTGATGATGAAAAGCATATGGTACGAATTGATATGAGTGAATATATGGAAAAATTTAGTGTTTCTAGATTAATTGGTTCTCCTCCAGGATATGTTGGATATGAAGAAGGTGGACAATTGACAGAAGCGGTAAGACGCAATCCATATAGTATTGTTTTGTTTGATGAAATTGAAAAAGCACATCCAGAAGTATTAAACCTATTGTTACAAATATTAGATGATGGACGTGTAACGGATTCAAATGGTAGAACAGTAGATTTTAAAAATACAATTATTATTATGACTTCGAACATTGGTAGTGAACATATTTTAGATGGTAATAAAGAAGCTGTTGAAAAAGAATTAAAACAATACTTTAGACCAGAATTTCTTAATCGTGTCGATGAAATTATTGTATTTAACACTTTATCAAAAGATGTGATTCGCGAAATCTTAGATAAGATTATAAAAGAACTTGAAACACGTTTACCTAAAAATATGAAATTAGATATTTCAGATAAAGCCAAAGATTATTTAATTGATAATGGTTATGATATTCATTATGGTGCTCGACCATTAAAACGAATTGTAAATCGAACTTTGGAAACGTTATTGGCTAAAAAGTTACTATCAGAAGATGTGAAATACAACGAGACGATTCATGTTGATTTAAAAAATAATGAATTAGTGATTAAATAAAAATAATACCAATTTATCTTGGTATTATTTTTTCTTTTTTTGAAAGTTTGGCAGTATAAACAATTTGTTTTTTACTATCGTTCTTTTTACAAGTAATTAGTTTTATTGTTGGGTATGAATATGTTTTAATGGAAACATATCCCGTTTTTGTAATTTCTTCAGAACCGATTAAATAATAAGTGTATATATACTCTTTGTATAGAATATATATAGAAATTGTTTCATCCAATTGATCCAAAGGATTAAAATAAGCATTATATCCATCTCCAGAATGAGCCGCTAATGCAATGTTTCCGTTAGAAAAATTAGATGTTTCTAAAACCATCACCTCCTTTTCTACATCATTTCTGTGATCATCAAATGCATATAAGGGTTGTGCTATATTCAACTTTGGTATTACCAAATAAGCCATAAAATCTGTTTTTTTCTGTTTTTCTTGAATTTGATAATACAAATCCTTAATATTGCGCTTGCTAACAGATAAATGATAATCTTTTACTGTATAACTTTGATATATAAAAATGCAAAATAAACAAAAAAGCAAAATGAGCAATCCATATTTAACAATATTTTTTATCTTCATATAAGTAAGTATGAAATAATAAAGGATACCAACAATAAGTAGTTAAAGCAGATTGTGTATCTGGAACTTCAATAATGGTTTCTTTCACAATTTCTTTTTTGTTCTCCAAGTAAACCTCAAACATTCGATTTCCTTCTGCATCATAGTTGAAATGACTGTCTTCATTGATCTCAAAGTAAAATGGATTTCCAAGAATATACCCAAAAGGTGACTTTACTTCAATAAGTTCATATTTTCCAAAAGGTAAATCAATAGCGGATAAAAAATATCCTTCGTCATTAGTCTTAAAAACATTCGTAGTGGTATTTCCGATGGTTTGGAAAATATATTTGCCACTCTCTATATCTTTAATCATAAATGAGGCATGATTATAGGTGATTTTTTCCTTAGTATCTGCATCAATTTTATAGACCTTAATTTTAGATGTCATAATATTATTTTTTAAGACGATATTTATTTCTTCATCCGAATTTTCGTTAATGGTTACATGAACATCTTCAGAAAACTCATAATTTTTTGTAGATGTGAGCTGTTTAATGATATAACTCCCATAGGCTAAATCAAAAGTAGCTTGTCCATCTTTTCCAGTAGTAATTGTCAGAACTTGCTCATTTTTATCATTATAAACACCAAATTTTATATTTGGTTCTACTTTATAATTACTTAATGTTTTATTTCCATATAACTTAGTAAGAATAATTTTTCTTTTGATAACCTTATTCGTTAAAGTTAAAGTTTTATTTAAATGATCTTTATCAATGGTAAAAGCATATTCTTTTTTATCAAGAGTATATCCTTCTCCAGGCGATACTTCTTTTAATATATAGCTTCCAAGTTCTAAATTCTCTACATTCGCTTCACAATTTTCATCAATAGTAATCGTTTTGATCAGTTGTTCATCCTTATATAAATTATAAACAGCTCCTTTTAAGCTTGCATTTCCACTAGGCTTACAACTATTATTATCTTCATCGTGTTTAATGACTTTAAGATTTCCTCCAACGACTTTAATATTTAAGTAAGTATTTATGGTATCAATATTTCCTGCAGTCATTAGATTTTGTGATCCACCTGTAAGATAAAATACTGGATTTTTTCCAAAACGTTGTGCACTTTTTTTTAAACTAATTTTATAATCTCCTGTTTTTTCGCCACGAATCGTTAATTGATTCGAGGTCTTAGAAACATCAATTCCTCCTGTTACAGTGGAGTTGTATTGTTTTAATACACCATTGGTATCTTTTAACACAATCGTTTCGCCACTATGAATGGTATACGTTTTTTTAGAAAAACTTGGTTCCTTATAGTGGTTATTGATTAGTGTTTCTAATTCTTGAATTTCTTCATCATAAGTTGTAATTTTATTTCCATTTAAGGAATCTGTAAAATAGTATTTCCCACTTGGATCCGCATATTTCCAAATCACCAATTGTGTAATTGCATACCATTTTTTAGCAGTATGATTTGAATAACCATAACCATAATAAGCCGCTAATTTAATTTTATTTAAATTTTGTTGGGTGATTTTAGAATAAGTTGTTCCACTCGTATAAGAGTCACTTGGATTAAATCGCTCGAACGGATCTAAACAATAGGCAATGGTATCATCATCACTTTTTTGTAAAAACTGAGCTCGCATATAATGCGTTACTCCATTTTTTACTTTATTGATGTAGATGGTTCCTACATACTCTCCTTCATAGAATTTAACAGCAGCGTTAGCTTTTACTGTAAATCCTAATACCAAAACAATAAATAATAAACAATATTTACATAACTTTTTCATAATCTCTCCTTTACATAATTTTTGCTAGCGAGACTAAATTAACATACTTAAATAGAAACCACAAATCAATCTTTTGACATATTATAAGAAAAAAGAAATATAATTTTTAAAATATATATGATAAAATATAAAAAATTCAAGAAAAAACACCATAAAAAAAGAAAGTGTAAAGTTTATGAAAAAAAAGCATAACCATGTTATTTAATAAAAATTTATAGTATAATTATAGTGGTGATGTAAATGACAGATATTGAAATTGAAAAAGAATATACAATGCAAAATATTAAAGATATTGCTTCTAAACTTCATTTAGAAGAGGATCAAATTGAATGCTACGGAAAATATAAAGCAAAGCTTACAAATATAGAAAAAAAAAGAACATCTAAACTTATTTTAGTAACAGCAACGAATCCTACTCCATATGGGGAAGGAAAAACCACCGTATCTATTGGGCTTGTTGATGGATTAAATAAATTAGGCTATAAAGCCATTGCTACACTTCGTGAACCTTCTTTAGGACCAGTATTTGGTAGAAAAGGAGGGGCAACGGGAGGAGGACTTTCTCAAGTGGCACCCATGGAAGATATTAATTTACATTTTACGGGAGATATTCATGCAATTACAACGGCAAACAATTTATTATGCGCTGCAATTGATAATCATATTTACCATGGGAATGAACTAAACATCGATCCAAAAACGATTGAGTTTTATCGTTGCATTGATATGAACGATCGGGCTTTACGAAATATTAAATTAGAAAATCGTGAAGAACATTTTACGATTAGTGCCGCAAGTGAAATTATGGCTATTTTATGTTTAAGTACAGATTTACATGATTTAAAGAAAAATTTGGAAAATATTATCATAGGAAAAACATATTCTGGTACTACTGTTTATGCAAAGGATTTACATATTGTAGGCTCTTTACTTGTTCTTTTAAAAGACGCTTTTAAACCAAATCTAGTTCAAACACTTGAAAACAATCCTGTGATTATTCATGGTGGGCCTTTTGCAAATATTGCTCATGGCTGTAGTAGTATTCAATCCTTAGATACATCGATGTCTCTTTGTGATTATACCATTACAGAAGCTGGTTTTGGTTCAGATTTAGGAGCTGAAAAATTTTTGGATATTAAATGCCGAAAAGCCAATGTCAAGCCAGATGGTATTGTGTTAGTAACAACAATTAAAGCCTTAAAATATAATGGTTATGGTTCTTTAGAAGCTGGTCTTTCTAATTTAGAAGTGCATATGGAAAATATGAAAAAGTTCGGACCGCCTCTTATTGTTTGTTTAAATAAATTTGATACCGATATAGAAGAAGAAATTAATATTGTGGAAAAATTTGTAGAAGACAAAAATGTTAAGTTTTCAGTAAGCGAAGCTTATACTAAGGGATCAAAAGGTATTTTAGAACTTTCCAGAATGATTGTAGCAAGCACAAAAGAAAAAAGTCAATTTAAATATTTATATGATGTAAATCAATCGATTTCAGAAAAAATAGAAACACTTGCTACAGAAATTTATCGAGCTGATTCTATTGAGTATACCGATAAAGCTTTAGAAAAGATAAAAGAAATTGAAAAAATAAAGCGAGATCATTTGCCTATTTGTGTTGCAAAAACGCCTTATTCTATTTCAGATGATAAAGATAAATTAGGATATCCTAAAAATACAACCATTACTGTAACTGATGTTAAATTATACAATGGTGCTGGGTTTATAACTGTATATTTAGGAAAAATTATGACGATGCCAGGTTTGTCACAACATCCAAATTATGAAAATATAGACTTAAATGACAAAGAAGAGATTGTAGGAATATTTTAATAAAAAGGTTTCATAATAATAACGGTGATATTATGGAACCTTTTATTATTTTTATTAAATCAATTGGTTCAATTGTTGCATTATTTATTTTTACAAAAATTATGGGAAAAAAACAAGTCAGTCAATTGAATATGTTTGATTATGTACTAGGAATCACAATTGGATCTGTCGCAGCAGAAATTGCTGTCAATTTAGAAGCAGAGTTTTATAAAGGAATTATTGTCATGGCCGTTTATACGGCGATTTCCCTTCTGGTATCTTATATAACAACAAAGAGTATAACGTTAAGAAGATCAATTACTGGAGTTCCTGTTGTTTTAATGGAAAATGGAAAATTATTAGAATCCGGATTAAAAAAGGCTAAATACGATGTCAATGATTTTTTACAAGAAGCAAGAAACAGTGGTTATTTTGATATTTCCGAGTTAGAATATGCCTTAATGGAACCAAATGGGAAAATAAGTTTTTTACCAAAAAGTAAATATGCACCTTTAACACCTTCTGATATGAAAATAAAAGTAGATTATAAAGGGTTAGTTGCGAATTTAGTTATTGATGGAAAGATTATGGAGGAAAATCTAAGACAAATCAATAAAGATAAGAAATGGTTGATGACTAGAATTAAAAATAATAAAGCCAGTTTAGAAGAAATACTTTTACTCACCTGTGATTCAAAAGAACAAATCATGATTTATAAAAAAGAAGAAAATGAAAGAAATCGTACGATTTTAGAATAAAAAAAGAAGAATTGTATATACTAAAAACAACCATTCGAATGGTTATATATACATAAAGTCCGGTTTATAAGACTGGACTTTTTAAATGTTCTATTGTATATTTATAACTGAGGTGAATTTATGGTATTACCTGATTATTATGATTATATAAATATACTTGCTTTTAAACATTTGTATAAATATGAAAACAAGAAAAGTATTTCTATTGAAGCTTTACATAAATTTAGAAGCGAGCTTATAAAAGATATTATTCAACATTATAAAGAGCAGCCATGGTGGATGAGGGCAAAGATAAAGCGAGAAGATGATGACGAACTTTATTTTGATGATGAATTTAATGATGATGGATTTTCTTATGAAGATGAATTTGATGATGATGAACTTTATGTTGATGATGAATTAGATGATGACGAACTTTCTTTTGAGGGGATTGATGAGAATAAAAAATTAATAAAATTTATAAATAAGTATAAAGACTTCTTTTATATGGAAAACCAGCAAGTTATTTTAAAGGATCATATCTCATATGCTGAATTACTCTCATTAAAAAGCACTTTGGAAAAAGAACAAAAAATTCCATATATAGTTGATTCTGCAGAATACGTCCCAGAATTAAAAAAAATATTAAATATTCATACGATCGATAAAGTAATAAAAGATTATTTACAAATGGAACAACAGTTGGAAGAAAAATACAGCCAATTATATACAAAAAACGATAACGATCAATTAAGAAAGAACATTGAAAAACTGTTAAATATAAGAGCTACTTTTTATATAAGGCTATCCACTTTACCACTACAAACACTGGATGCTTTTCGAATTAGTAGTCTTGATAGCGATTGTGACACTCCAGATTATGAACATAGTCCTATAAACATGACTTTATGGACACAAAGCGATTATTATGATGAGGAAAATTTCACGTCGGATTTGGATGATCGAATCTATGATATCTATCAATTTGCCATTTTTGGAAAGCCTATCAATATATTAGCTAATAAAAAATTATCGGAGGATTTAGATCAAAATATAGTTGGAGATGAAAAGACTCCGTTTACTTTTGATTTTGATCCTTTAAAAGAGGAATGGATATTTCATTTAGTATATTTGGATAAATTAAATAAATATATGGCTAAATATGGGAAAGAGGAGTCTTTATTAAGTGCCAAAAGAAGATTATTATATGCCCTTGATCGACCGGACAAAAAAATTTTTAAAGAAGAAAATTATAAGCAAGAACTTGAAGACTTGGATTTAAGTGAAATAGACGAAGACTCTTTTGAATTTTTTCAGGATGAATATTTATTTTTAGCTGATGAAGTTTTTGAAACAGATCAAGACGAAAATACAGTAAAAAAATTATTACTGCTTTCTACATATTATGATCTTACCAAAAATGAAGAGATTGTAGAAATCATAGATGAACATAAGCACCATGAGGCATACAATGCATATTATCAAATCGTCTTTGGCGAAGAAAAAGGAAAAATAAAGGAAAAGAAATAAAAAAAGGATGTTTTTTAGATTAAACATCCTTTTTATAATAAATTCCTTGGTATGTATTTCTTCTTACCAGTTCTTTATCGATATCGTTTAAAACACCAAATTTCTTAATTAACCATTTTGGCTCCACTAAATCTTCTACTTTTGGATCACCTGTAATACGGTGTATTACAATATCTGGATTTAAAATTTCGAGTTGATCACAAACAATATCCACATATTCTTCTTTAGTTAAAACATGAAATTTTTCTTTTTCATAAAGTTTTTCTAAAGCAGTATCTTTTAAAATATGAAGCATATGAATTTTAACACCTTGAATATCTATTGTATTTAAATATTCGATTGTTTTTCGCATCATCTCTTTTGTTTCGTAAGGCAAACCATTGATAATATGAACGACAACATTTAAATTTCTTTCTCTAAGTTTTTTAACCATAGTATCAAATTCGTCTAAAGTATGGGCTCGATTGATTAACTTAGATGTTTCCTCATGGATGGTTTGAAGACCAAGTTCAATGGTTAAATACGTTCTTTTACTTAAATCTTCTAAATAATTAAGACATTCTTCACTAATACAATCACATCTTGTGGCAAGTGAAATTCCAACCACATTTTCATACTTTAAAACAGGTTCATAGATTTTTTTTAATTGGCTGGTAGAAGCATAAGTATTACTTCCTGCTTGAAAATAAGCAATGAATTTAGCCTCTGGCCATTTATGTAACATAACTTTTTTAATATCATCAAATTGTTCATGAATCGGTTTTTCTTTTTTTCCTGCAAAATCCCCACTACTTAGTTTTGAACAATAAATGCATCCTCCATACCCTTTTGTACCATCTTTGTTTGGACAACTAAAACCAGCATTTAAACTAACCTTGGCGATTTTTCCCCCAAATTTTTTTCGGTAAAAATAATCGAGAGTATAATATCTTTTATTAGAATCACTATTTTTAAAAACCACTTTCATTTTTTCACCAACTTTTTAATAAAAATAGTATAACACACTTTAAAAAGAAACGAAAATTTGATATGATTGTTTTATAATAAAGGTGATGTTATGAAGAAAGTAAAAAAGAAAAAATTATCCAAAGTAGGAAGAATATTTGTTAAATTATGCATCATTTTACTTATTCTCATTTTAATTCCTACGGGGATCCACATTTATAAAAGTTCCAATTTAAAAAAATTAAATTATGATAAAGAAGCTATTTCGAATATTTTAGAAAAGAAAGTTTATAGTGAAGTTTTAGATATTGGAGAAAATAAAACTATTAATGCTGTGGTAAAAGATAAAGAATTTGATAAAGATTTATTAGAAAAGTATGCTAAAATTACTTATGTTGATCAAGATCATCTAACGTCCAATATCAATCAATTATTAGATAAGGGATATAATACTTCAGAGATTTCTTTGATTCTTTCTCATGCTACTACAGAAGTAATCGATGCATTTGTAAAAAAAGAATATATTGAAAACATCAGTAATTATTTAAAGTTCGATTATGCTAAAACAAGATACATCGATCGTTATATCGAATATTACCGAACAACAAGAGAAAGTTATGAGAATGTTGTTACATTTGTCAATATAGGACTCGATCAAGAGTATTATACAGATACGAAAATAAACGATAAATATAGTACAGATATGCTTATTAATAAATATAACGGGGTCAGTGAAAATTTTGAACCAGATCATTTAACGAAAATCCCAAATGAATATTGTAAAGACGAAACAGAAGATCAATATTTATCTGAAGAAGCTTTAACAGCTTTTGAAGAAATGGCAGAAGCTGCGAAAGCAGAAGGATACACTATTTTAGCAAACTCTGCCTATCGATCTTATCAAGATCAAGAAGAAGTTTATCAAACTTATTATGATTTATATGGAGAAAACTACGTAAAAAAATATGCGGCTCGTCCAGGATACTCCGAACATCAAACAGGACTTTCTTTGGATGTTGCGTCTGCAAACTCAAATATTTTTGAAGAATCGAAAGAATTTACTTGGATGTTTGAAAATGCCTATAAATACGGATTTGTATTACGTTTTCCAAAAGGAAAAGAGAATATTACTGGATTTCAGTATGAAGCATGGCATTACAGATATGTAGGAAAAGATATCGCAACTTATATGTATGAAAATGATTTAACTTTTGATGAGTATTATGCAAGATTCATTGATACAGAAAAATAGAACGCAACTTGTGTTCTTTTTTCTTGGAAAACTTGATGTTTTGTGATATTATTTATATAGGATAAAATGGGTGATATTATGTATAAGCTAGGAGATCAATTTGAATTTAATATAGATAAAGCCATAGCCAATCCAGAATCGACATTGAAAGGGCCTCATTATCGATTTACGGTGATTACGGAAAGACTAATCCGTTTAGAATATAGTCCTACAGATACATTTGTTGATTATCCTAGTCAAATGGTATTGCTTAGAAATGTAAAGAAACCAAATTTTAATGTGAAACAAGATGACGAGTTTTTAGAGATTAATACAAAATATTTTGTTCTACAGTATGCAAAAGGAAGATCGTTCTTAGGAACGAAATTAAACCCTATTTCAAACTTAAAAATTACGTTAAAAAGTGCAAATGCTACAGCAGGAGAAGTTTCTAAGGATTGGTATTATAAACATCCCGAAATTAGAAATTATTTATCTAGTGGAATTTCTTTTGATGAATCAAATAAAATTTTATATCGAAGAGGTCTATATTCTTTAGATGGATTTGCATCCCTTGATGATTCTAATACTTTATTAATTGCCGAAGATGGAACCTTTATGACAAGACCAGAAGGCAATATTGATATTTATGTTTTTATGTATAATCGTGATTATGAACTTGCTATGAAGGATTATTTTTTAATTACCGGACGTCCTTCTTTTATTCCTAGATATGCTCTTGGAAACTGGTGGAGTAAAGATATTTATTATACTTCGAATGATATCGAAAGATTAATTGGACAATTTCAAAGAAAAAATGTACCTATTTCAGTACTATTACTTAGCAATTGGTCTTTATTAAGACAGATTTCTTCTTATACCTTTGAAAAAAATTATATTCCGAATCCAAGTGCTATGATTAATTTTGTTCATAATAACAATATCCGTATTGGTTTAAAGATCAATCCTAAAAACGGAATTTCTCCAAATGAAGATAAATACTATGAAGCGATTAAATATTTAAATATAAAAGAAGGATCTACAATCCCATTTAATGTATATGATCCTAGATTTTTAGATGTTTATTTAAAATTATTTATTCATCCATTAGAATCTATAGGAGTGGATTTTATTTGGAATGATTATGATGTTTTTAATAATGTGAATGCCCTATGGTCTATTAACCATTATCAATATTTGGATTCTGGAAGAAATGTTTCCAAAAGAAATATGCTTTTAGCTAGAAATGGGTTAATTGCGGCACATAGATATCCAGTGTTATATTCAGGAAAAACGGTTGTAAGTTGGGAAAACCTAAAAACCATTCCGTTTTATAATTTAACCGCATCTAATTTAGGAGTGACTTGGTGGAGTCATGATGTATGTGGAAACTATGGTGGAATTGAAGATAGTGAACTCTATATACGTTCTATCCAATTAGGAGTTTTTTCTCCTATTCTTCGTTTTAATAGTAATGGTGGTAAATATTATAAAAGAGAGCCTTGGCGATGGGATATACAAACTGAAACCATTGCGACACAATATTTGAATTTAAGACATCGCTTAATTCCATATTTATATACGGAAGCTTATAATTATTATAAAAATTTACAACTTCTAATTAAACCATTTTATTATAATTATCCTTGGGTTTACGATGATGTTGTTTGTAGAAATCAATATTTTTTTGGTTCACAGCTATTTGTCGCACCCATTACTGAAAAAATGGATCCTGTTATGAAGCGAACCATTCACAAGTTCTTTGTACCTGATGGCACTTGGTATGATTTCTCAACAGGAAAAAGATTTTCTGGAAATAGACGTTATGTAGCTTTCTTTAAAGAAGAGGATTATCCTGTTTTTGCGCACGCAGGTGCAATTATTCCACTATCCAATAAAAGCAATGTAAATAATATTGGAAATCCAAGTGAACTGGAAATTCATATTTTCCCAGGCCAAAGCAATTCCTATGTTTTATATGAAGACGATGGAATTACTGCATTATATAAAGAGGGGTACTTTTTAAAAACAAATATTGAATACAATTATATGAAAAACAATTATACAGTTATTATTAATTCACTGGAGGGAAAAAGTGGAATCGTACCTCAATATCGAGATTATAAAATTAAATTTCGAAATACCAAAAGAACGAATTTTATAGAAGTAAAATTCAATAGTACCAATATGCCGTTTAGAAGCTATGTAGACGATAATAACTTTGTTATAGAAGTTGAAAAAGTACCAAGTATTGGACAACTTACAATCAATTGTAAAGGTCAAGATATTGAAATTGATGCTGTTCGTGTTATTAATGAAGACATTGATAGTATTTTAATGGATCTTCAAATTGAAACAACTTTAAAAGAACAAATATCAAATATTATGTTTGGATCTTTACCTATGAATAAAAAACGAATTGCCATTCGTAAATTGAAAAAACTTGGATTAAATAAAAATTATATGAAATTATTCTTAAAATTGCTTGAATATATTACCACAATTTAATATAATACTAAATATACGTAAGAAGTAGTAGTAATAGATTTTATGAATAAAAGAGAACTAGTGGTTGGTGAAAACTAGATTCATATTCCTATGAACTTGACTTCAAAAAAAGACGTATCGGATTGTTCCGTTATCAAGAGTAAGCTGCATGTATTTATACATGAATTAAGGTGGTACCGCGATGATTCGTCCTTATGTTTAAGGACGTTTTTTATTGAAAGGAGGAAGCTATGTTAAGTATTATTTCGTTTTTATTCACATTGTTGATTTTAGAAATTTATTATCGAATTTTTGTACTGAGAAAAGATATGAAATACAATCCTCAAAAAGTACCTACAGAAGTTACTTTATTGATTAAGAAGTATCATATTGATATGAAAAAAGTAAATTATTATTATTTAATGAAATCAATTGGTCGAATTAATGCCCTTGGTATTGGTTTAATCGTTTTTATAATTACTTTTTTTAAACGTATGAATATTCAATTACTAATTGCATTACTCTTATGTATACCTGTTATTTTAATTAGTTATTCACTTTTTGGCAATTATTTAGTAAAACAAGGATTGTCAAAAGATCTTAAACCAAAACCAAAAAAGAAAAAAATGAGAAAGAAAGGAACTGTGAAAAAATGAAAACATTTAAAGAAATAGAAAAAAAATGGCAAACGTATTGGGAAGAACATCATACGTTTGAAGCAAAAACAGGGGATAAAAGTAGAAAACCCTATTATATTTTAGTAGAATTCCCTTATCCTTCAGGAGCAGGACTTCATGTAGGACATGTTCGTAGTTATACAGCTCAAGATGCTTTAGCGAGAATGAAAAGAATGCAAGGATATAATGTTCTTTATCCAATGGGATGGGATGCTTTTGGAGCTCCAGCTGAACAATATGCGATTAAAAATCATATTCATCCTAAAGAAGCCGTAAAAGAGAATATTAAAACATTTAAAGGACAAATGCAGTCTCTTGGCTTCTCTTTCGATTGGACACGTGAATTTTCAACGACCGATCCTGAGTATTATAAATGGACGCAATGGCAATTTTTACAATTCTATAAACATGGGATGGCCTATAAAGATACCATTCCAGTAAATTGGTGTCCAAACTGTAAATCAGTTCTTTCTAATGAAGATGCTGCAGGTGGTGTATGTGAACGTTGTGGAACCCAAGTCGTTCAAAAAGAAAAATCACAATGGATGCTTCGTATGAGTGATTATGCAGAAGATTTACTTAAAGGATTAGATGATACGCATTTCGCAGAACGAGTAAAATTAGGACAAATCAATTGGATTGGTAAATCAACCGGAGTAGAAGTAGATATTGAAATTGTAGGTGGCGGAAAGTTTTCTATTTTTACAACTTGTATTGAAACAATTTATGGAATTACTTTCTTTGTTATTGCACCCGATGGTAAGTTAATCAAAGAATTAATGCCAAGAGTGGAAAATAAAGAAGAAGTACAGGCTTATATAGAAGAAACAGCCAAAAAATCTGATTTGGATCGTACAGAATTAAATAAAGGAAAATCAGGAGTAGAGGTGAAAGGAATTCGTGCGATCAATCCAGTAAACGGAAAAGAAGTTCCTGTCTTTTTAGGAGATTTTGTATTAGGCGATTATGGAACTGGAGCAGTTATGGCTGTCCCTTCGCATGACCAAAGAGATTTTGAATATGCCAAAGAGCATAACATAGAGATGATGCAAGTAATTGATGGAAGAGATGTAAGTGAGAAAGCATTCGAAAAACAAGATTATTTGGGTAAAGGCTGTAAGTTGATCAATTCTGAAGAGTTTACTGGATTAACAGTAGAAGAAGCTAAAATAGCGATTACGGAGAAACTTGAAAAACAAAATATAGCTCGAAAAGTCAATAATTATAAAATGCGTGACTGGGTTTTCTCAAGACAAAGATTCTGGGGAGAACCAATTCCAATGATTTATTGCGAGGATTGTGGATGGCAACCAATGGATGAAAAAGATTTGCCTCTTTTGCTTCCGGATGTTGCGGAATATGAGCCTACCGATAATGGAGAATCTCCACTTGCCAAAATTACAAGTTGGGTAAATACAACTTGCCCAAAATGTGGAAAACCTGCAAAAAGAGAAACAGATACTATGCCAAATTGGGCTGGATCTAGTTGGTACTTTTTAAGATTTATGGATCCACATAACACACAAGAATTCGCAAGTATGGAGGCTATGAAATATTGGGATAAAGTCAATTGGTATAATGGAGGAATGGAGCATACCGCAAGACATCTACTTTATGCTCGATTCTGGGTACAATTTTTATATAACATTGGATTAGTTCCACACAAAGAAATGATTGATACGAGAGTGAGTCATGGTATGGTTCTAGGTTCAAACAATGAAAAAATGTCAAAATCAAAAGGAAACGTAATCAATCCAGATGATATTGTAAAAGAATATGGAGCAGATACTTTACG
>CALVUP010000018.1 GCA_944363635.1 uncultured Bacilli bacterium
CTTTCTTTTTTATTCTATTTTATTTATTCTGGTAAAATGGGAAAAATCGTTGACAAGTAAGCATATATTTAGTATAATCTTAATCGGTACATTTAGAAATCCCAATATTAAGTAACTTGTGTCCGGACGAGTTAGAATTAAGAAGGAGATAATATTATGAAGAGTTTTATGCAAAAAAAAGAAACTGTAGAGCGTAAATGGTATGTGATTGATGCAAAGGGAAAACCATTAGGTAGAGTTGCGTCAAAAGCCGCTGTATTGCTTCGTGGTAAACATAAAGCAACGTATACACCTCATATTGATTGTGGTGATTATGTTATTATTGTTAATGCTAAAGAAGTGGAATTGACTGGTAATAAATTACAGAATAAAATGTATTACAATCACTCAATGTATCCAGGCGGATTAAGAGAAAGAAATGCTAAAGTGATGAGAGAACAATATCCAATTGAAATGGTAGAAAGAGCTGTAAAAGGAATGCTTCCACACAACCGTTTAGGAAGAGCTATGTACAAAAAATTATTTGTATATGAAACAGAAAATCATCCACATATGGCTCAAAAACCAGAAGAAATGGATATATAATAGGAGGTTTTATTTATGGCAAAAGAAAAGAATATTTATACAGGTACAGGACGTAGAAAAGCAAGTGTTGCTCGTGTTAAATTAGTTCCAGGAACTGGTAAAATTACAGTGAATGGTAAAGATGTTCATGAATATTTACCTTATGAAACTTTAGTTATGGATTTATCTCAACCTCTTGTTGCTACAAACACAAACGAAACATTTGATGTAGAAGTTGATGTTCGTGGTGGCGGATTCTCAGGTCAAACAGGAGCAATCCGTTTAGGAATTACGAGAGCTTTACTTCAAATGGATGCTGATACAGATCCAACAAGCGAAACAAGTTATAGACATATTTTAAAGGCTTCTGGTTTTGTAACAAGAGATTCAAGAGTAAAAGAACGTAAGAAACCAGGTTTAAAGAAAGCAAGACGTGCTCCACAATTCTCAAAACGTTAATATTTGCATACAAAAAGAAACCAAGTTTTTCTTGGTTTCTTTTTTTTATCCTAAAGCGACATCTAAAATCATCATAAGAGAAAAACCTATTAATGTAAATAAAGCCATAATATCTTTTCGTTTATTGGTTTGGCTTTCTGGAATTAATTCTTCTACAACAACATAGATCATTGCTCCCGCTGCAAACGAGAGCATAAATGGTAGTAAATTATTGATTTTTGTTATAAGTAAAGCCCCTATAAATGCGGATATAGGCTCTACTATTGCACTTAATTGTCCTAGGAAAAAGGCCTTTTTTTTAGAGAACTTTTCACGTATTAATGGAACACTTATAGCACTTCCTTCTGGAAAGTTTTGAATTCCAATTCCTATTGTTAATATAATAGCAGATGCCAGAGTATTCATGTGATATTGAATAGATCCAAAGGCTACACCAATTGCAAGTCCTTCTGGAATGTTGTGTAGGGTGATGGCAGCAAGTAACATCATACATCTTTTCATGCTTTCATTTTTAGAACTTCTTTTTGTTTTAGGGTGTTTTTTATCATAAAAATCATAGACTTTGTCACCGATAAATAACAATAAACCTCCAAGTATAAAACCGATGGTTGTAATCAGCCAAGGGTTCATGTTTAATTCTTCACATTTTTCAATAGCAGGTGATAAAAGAGAGAAGAAAGATGCAGCAATCATAACTCCAGCAGCAAATCCTAACATGCCATCTAGAAAAGTTTTATTTAATTTTTTGAAAAAGAAAATAATGGCAGCTCCAAGAGCAGTTATAGCCCATGTAAATACTCCGGCTACTAATGCTTGATATTCATATGGTAAAGCAATCAAATAATTATACATATTAACCTCCGATATAGTAATCTATGTTTTATAGAAAGAATGGATTGGGCAAAATAATACAATATTTTCATAAAAAATTCATATATTTTCCATATAACTTATGGTATAATCTATAATAGGTGAGAGCAATGGGAGCTAAACAATTCAAGAGTTTAGATGAACAGGTACAAATCTTACGTTATAAAGGATTAATTATTAATAACGAAGAAGAAACAAAAGAAATTTTATTTAGAGAAAACTATTTTTTCATTAGTGGTTATAGACATTTGTTTATGAAATCGAGTAAAGATAAAACTTTCTTAGCTGGTACAACTTTTGAGGAATTATATAGTTTGTTTTTGTTTGACCGCTATTTTCGATATATTTTATTTAAAAACTTATTGGTAATTGAGAATAATTTAAAATCTATGATTTCTTATCAATTATCAAAAAAATACGGTTATAAAGAAAAAGATTATTTAAATTCAAAGAATTTTAGTAAAGATCCAACTAAGACAAAACAAATTAATGATTTGATAAAAAAGATGAAAAAACAAATCCGAGCGAATGGCGCACAACATTCTGCGACACTTCACTATATCAATAATTATGGATATATTCCACTTTGGGTATTGGTAAAAGTACTCTCTTTTGGAATTGTAACAGAATTGTTTTCTATTTTAAAAAGAGAAGATCAACAGGCTTTAGCAAATGTTTACAATGTTACAATAGAAGAACTACTTACTTATTTACCCATTCTTTCAAATTATCGAAATTTATGTGCACATGAAGATATTGTTTACGAAAATAGAACCCAAGTATCTATAGAAGATAGCATTTATCATAAGTTGTTGCATATTGATAAAATGGATGGGGAATATATTTATGGAAAGAATGATTTGTTTGCTTTAATAATTATCTTAAAACGTATGCTGAGTAACTACGAATTTTCAAATATGATCGAAGAGATCAAAAAAACAATTAAGAATCTGGAATATAATTTACATACGATTGGTATTGATAAGGTACTTGATCGAATGGGATTTCCTAAAAATTGGGAAGATATTAAAAATATAGAAATGGAGAGGTTGTAATGAGAGAAAAAAGAATAAGGATAGGTATTTTTGTAGGCGCAGTGATTCTTGGGGCTGTTGCTATGTATTTTATACTTACGAGTCCACTATTTTCTAAGTTGTTTGAAGATAATATTGTTTATCAAGATACAGTTATAGATAAAAATGGACTTAGTACAGCTGTAAATAAAGTATATGATGCGGTTGTATTAATCCAAAATTATAATCAAAATCAATTGTCTAGTAGTGGAACGGGATTTGTGTATAAAAAAGAAAATGACAAAGGTTATATTTTAACCAATTATCATGTAGTTGCTGATTCTTCTGATATTCGAATTACATTATCAAATGATGAAGAAGTAAAAGCTACTTATGTAGGAGGAGATCAATACTTAGATTTAGCGGTTGTTACGATTCCTGCGGATAAGGTTTTAAAAGTAGCAGAAATTGGAAGCAGTGAAGATTCAAATATTGGAGATACTGTATTTACGGTTGGATCTCCTTTAGGATATGATTATCGTGGAACGGTTACTAGTGGTATTTTGTCTGGCAAAGATCGTATTGTAGAAGTTGCGGTTGGCAATTCATCCACAGAGGATTATGCAATGAAAGTATTACAAACGGATGCAGCTATTAATCCTGGTAATTCTGGAGGACCTTTATTAAATATTAATGGTGAAGTAATTGGTATTAATTCTATGAAGTTGGTACAAGATGAAATTGAAGGTATGGGTTTTGCAATTCCTATTGAGTATGCGATGGCTCATATCGAAGAGATTGAAAGTGGAGAAGCAATTGTTCGCCCAATGTTAGGAATCTCTTTGATTAATGTTTCAAATACAACGGCTTTATATCAATATGGATTTGATGTTGGAGATGCTACAGAAGGCGTAGTTGTTGCTGATATTACGGCAAACACAGGCGCTAGTAAATCGGATTTAAAAAAGGGAGATATTATTACAAAATTGGATGGTGAAAAGGTTTCTTCCATTGCTTATTTAAGGTACGAACTTTTTAAACATAACGTTGGAGATAAAGTAACCATTACTTATCTAAGAAATGGTAAGGAAAGAACAACAACGATTACATTAACGGCACAAACGGATTAAAGGAAGAATATTCCTTTTTTTTGTAGTTTGTGTTATAATGACTTTGTCTTAAGTATAATTAGGTGATACTATGAAAAAATGTACAATTATTTATAATCCGAAAAGTGGTAAGGGATTAAGAGAAAAACAAATTGAACAAATCATGGATTTATTGTTGGAATATGGATATGATGCTGATATTATTTATACACAATATAAAAACCATGCTAAAGAGATTGTCGCTTCTCTTCCTCATGTAGATTTGTTGTTATCGGTTGGAGGAGATGGTACATTTAGTGAAATTGTTACTGCCAATGTAAAAAGAGAAAAGCCTATTTTACTTGCCCTTTTACCACAGGGAACTACGAATGATGTTGCTTCTATGTATGGCTATGGCAATAATTTATTAACAAATTTACGTAATGTACTAAATGGTAAAATCAAAAAAGTGGATATATGTACTATTAATGATACAGTATTTACTTATTCTGCTTGCTTTGGTAAGTTTGCGGATATTCCTTATGAGACTCCCATAAAGTTAAAGAAAAAAGTAGGATATTTAGCTTATCTTCTTTATGGTATTAAAAGTGTTATTAAAAGTGCTCGACTTTATGATATTGATTTTGAAATTCAAGGTAAGAAGTATAGCGGGAAATATACGTTTGCAATTGTTTCGAATGCTGATCGTATTGCTGGTATTAATAATGTATATAAGGATATTAAATTAGATGATGATCGTTTTGAAATTTTATTTTGTACATTAACAAATAAATATCAAGTATTAAAAAATATACGATATTTATTGAAAAGAGAGTTGGATCATGCTCCTGGATTTGAGTTTTATCGTGCTAATAAAATTACTATAAAATTCAATAATAAATTAGCGAAAAATTGGTGTATTGATGGTGAGGAATTAAAAGACTATAGTGATACCTTTGTCATTGAAAATAAATATAAAGTTTGTTTATTATTACCAGATAAAAATTTAAATCGTTTATTTAAATAAAAAAAGTAACTAATAAAGCATGGTTACTTTTTTTCCTTTGGTCTCAATAAATCCTTCGTCTTTTAATTTTTTTATTTCGCGCATCATAGCAGATCGATCAATAGATAAATAATCAGCTAAGTCCGTATAGGAGGCTGGTAAAGTAAAAGATTTAGAAATTTTTCGGCGTGCTAGTTTCTCAAAATAACTTAATAGTTTGTCGCGTATAGAACGTTGGGTAAGAACTTCAATTCTTTCGTTTTTTTCAATGATTTTTTTAGAAACCAGATCAAGCATATTTTCAATAAATTTATCATGAAATGGGCAGTTTTTTTTACAACGCGTAATAATGCACTGATAATCTAAAAACATAATTTCACAATCCGTTTTTGCCATTACTGAGATTTCATTGCTTAAATTTGCTGAAAAGATTTCTCCAAAAACATCATTTTCGTGTAATTCTTCTAAAATTGTACGATTACCGTTGTAGTCATAGCGAATTAAATCAACGGTTCCTTTTAAAACAATACATACCATTTTTGTATTGATTAAATTCGAAACGATTGTTCGTTCTTTTTTGTAAGAAACTTGTCGACATTGTAAACAGTTTAACAACTTCTTTACATCTTGTTCGTCAATGTTATCAAAAATTGTGTTTTTTCCCATAAAATAAGGCTCCTTTCCATATGCCAATAAAATAGAAAACTAATTAATTTTATTATATTTTAATTTTGTTGCATTTGCAACAATTTTTTAAAACTAAATTTATTATAATGGGTTTAGTAGAGAGGAGTTAGACATATGAAAGTTATTAAAAGAAATGGTAAAGAAGTTTACTATGACAAATCAAAAATCGAAACAGCAATTTCCAAAGCCAATGCAGAAGTAGAGCCAAAACAAAGGGCAAGTAAAGCACAGATTGCTAAAATTATTGATTATATTGAAAGCCTTAATAGAAAGAGAATTCTTGTTGAAGATATTCAAGATATCATTGAACAAAAATTGATGGAATTTAAAAAGTTTGAATTAGCTAAAACATATATTGTTTATCGATATAATAGAGCTCTAGTTCGTAAGGCCAATACGACAGATGAATCTATATTAAGTTTGATTCGTAATGAAAATAAAGAATTAGAATCTGAAAATTCAAATAAAGATGTTTGCTTGGCTTCTACCCAAAGAGATTATATGGCTGGGGAAGTATCTAAAGATATTACAAAAAGAATTTTACTTCCTGAAAAAATTACAAAAGCACATGAGGATGGTTTAATTCATTTTCATGATATGGATTATTTTATTCAACCTATTTTTAACTGTTGCTTAGTTAATATTGGAGATATGTTGGATAATGGTACAGTAATGAATGGTAAAATGATTGAAAGCCCTAAGTCATTTCAAGTTGCATGTACAGTTACAACACAAATTATAGCTGCTGTTGCTTCGAATCAATATGGAGGACAATCTGTAGAAGTAAAGCATTTAGGAAAATATTTAAGAAAATCTCGTGATAAATTTTATAAAAAGATTCTTGATAAATATGAAGGAAAAGTAGATGAAAAGCTTATTGAATCTATGGTGAATGATCGTGTAAAAGAAGAACTTGCAGCAGGTGTTCAAACCATTCAATATCAAATCAACACATTAATGACAACCAATGGTCAAGCTCCTTTCGTGACTTTGTTCTTGAATTTAGAGAAAGATGATCCATATATAGAAGAAAATGCTATGATTATTGAAGAGATTCTAAAACAAAGATATCAAGGTATTAAAAATGAAAAAGGGGTTTATATTACTCCTGCTTTCCCTAAATTGGTATATGTTCTTGATGAACACAACTGTTTAAGAGGTGGTAAATACGATTATTTAACAAAGCTTGCTGTTAAATGTTCTTCTAAGAGAATGTATCCAGATTATATTTCTGCAAAAAAGATGCGTGAAAATTATGAGGGAAATGTATTTAGTCCAATGGGTTGTAGAAGTTTCTTATCTCCTTGGAAAGATGAAAATGGTAATTATAAATTTGAAGGACGTTTTAATCAAGGTGTCGTTAGTTTGAACTTACCTAGAATTGCTCTTGATGCTAAGCAAGATGAAGAAAAGTTCTGGAAACTCTTTGATGAGAGATTGGATTTATGTTATGAAGCTTTGATGTGTAGACACCATTCATTACTTGGTACGTTATCCGATACTTCTCCTGTACATTGGCAATATGGTGCGATTGCTAGACTCCCAAAAGGTGAAAAGATTGATAAATTGTTAAAGAATGGTTATTCAACTTTATCTTTAGGATATATTGGAATTTTTGAAACAACAAAATTAATTAAAGGAGTTTCTCATACAGATCCTGAAGGTAAGAAATTTGCTTTAAAAGTTATGAAACATATGAATCAAGCGTGTGCAAAATGGAAAAAAGAAACGGGATTAGGTTTTGCTTTATATGGTACTCCTGCAGAATCTTTATGCTACCGTTTTGCGAGAATTGATCGTGATAAATATGGAATTATTAAAGATGTAACGGATAAAGGATATTACACAAATTCTTATCATGTTGATGTAAGACAAAAAATAGATGCTTTCCAAAAATTTGAATTTGAAAGTGAATTCCAAAACATATCTACAGGTGGCGCCATCTCTTATGTTGAAGTTCCAAATATGGCACATAATTTAGAAGCTATGGAAGAAGTGGTTAAATTTATTTACGATAACATTCAATATGCAGAATTTAATACAAAATCTGATTATTGTCATGTCTGTGGTTGGGATGGAGAAATTATTATTAATGATAATTTAGAATGGGAATGTCCAAACTGTGGAAACAAAGATAAAAATAAAATGAATGTAACAAGAAGAACTTGTGGCTATTTAGGAGAACATTTCTGGAATGAAGGAAAAACAAAAGAAATTGCTAGTAGAGTTCTACATTTATAAGAGGTAGTTTATGTATTATGCAACAATAAAAAAATATGATATTGCCAATGGACCCGGCGTTCGTGTGAGTTTATTTGTTAGTGGTTGTACGCATCATTGTAAAAATTGTTTTAATTCGGAAGCTTGGGATTTTAAATATGGCAATGAATATACGGAAGAAGTTGAACAAGAAATTTTAGATGCTTTGAGTAAAAGCTATATTCAAGGGTTATCCTTACTTGGAGGAGAACCCTTTGAACTTGTAAATCAAGAAGGAATATTGCCATTAGTTAAAAAAGTACGAAAATTATTTCCTGAAAAAACCATTTGGGCTTATTCTGGTTATTTATTTGATAAGGATTTGCTTCCTTTAAGTAAGAAAAATAATATTACAAGGGAATTATTAGAAAATATTGATGTACTTGTGGATGGTAAATTTGTAGAAGAATTAAAAAGTCCAAAATTGCTTTTTAGAGGTTCTTCGAATCAACGTATTATTGATGTAGTTCAATCTTTAAAAGAAGGAAAAGTGGTTATTCACGAAAAACAATTAAATGAGAAATTATAGGAGGATTGTATGAATAAATTAAGAGGTTTTGAGATTGCAAAAGGATTTGAAGATATGGAAATTACCATTCCGGTTCGAAAAACAGCGCGTTCTGCGGGATATGATATTGAAGCTTGTGAAGATACAGTGATTGAACCATTTCAACCTGGTATGAAGCCAACGCTTGTAAAGACAGGATTGAAAGCATATATGCAAGATGATGAATATATGATGTTATGTAATAGAAGTTCTAATCCTGGTAAAAGAGGTTTAGTTATGGCAAATAGTGTAGGAATTATTGATGCGGATTATTATGGAAATGTAGATAATGATGGACACTTTATGTTTAGTTTTTATAATTTTAAAGATGAACCTGTTTTTATTAAAAAAGGCGAAGCAATTGGGCAGGCCATATTTATGAAGTATTTAATAGTAGATAATGATAATGCGAGTGGAGTTAGAGCAGGTGGCTTTGGTTCCACAGACAAAAAGTAGTTATCTACTTTTTTAGGAGGAATTTATGGAATATAATGAAGTAGTAAATACTAGAAGAAGTATTCGAAAATATATAGATAAAGAAGTCGATGATTCCTTAATTGAAGAGATTATTAAAAGTGCAATGAAATCACCATCTGCGCATAATCTTCAACCTTGGAAAGTAAAGATTATCAAGGGAAATGTAAAAGATCAAGTGGCACATCTTTTACTTGAAAAGAGTAAAACGAGTGAGGATCCTTCTTTAGTTGCAACGGCCAATACAATTTTAAATGCAAATGTGTTGTTATTAATTTTTTATGAACCGTTATCTAAGATGAGAGATTTTGATGTTTTGTCAATTGGATCTTTTATAGAACATATCTGTTTAAAGGCAACGGATTTAGGACTTGGTAGTTTATGGATTGCTAATACCAATTGTATTTCAAGTGAAATTTCGAGTGTAGTGCATGTGCCTTTTGAATGTATTTCAACGGTTGCTTTAGGGTATAAAGAATTTTTACCTAAGGAAAGACCAAGAAAAGAGTATGAGGAAGTCGTTATTCAATAGACGAAAAAATTTAATAGAAAAATGGTTAAAATTGTAGAAGGAACAACTATTAAAAATCTATTAAATTTTTTTTATTTATGCTATAATTAGATTTAGTTAGAATAGAGGTGGTTTTGTGAAGAAAAATGTTTTATTTTTAATCAATGGTTATGCTATAGAACAAAAAGGTTCTTATAGTCTTTATAATGAAAATCTTGCCCCTAATTTTGATCTTTATGTAAAACATAATTTTTTTACAAAACTTACAACAAACGCTTTAAATTATATTGATGGATACCGAGAATTTAGTATTGGTTCAAAAGGAAGTTTAAATTATACTTTTATAAAAAATGAAGCCATGAGTGGTGCTTTAGATAATAATAGTGAATTATTGGGATTAAAATCAAAAATTAATAATCCGGATTCTAAATTACATGTCCTATTTTTTGCGGATTTAGAAAGTAATGTTGATGTATTAAGAGATTTTTTTGAAAGTATGAAAAAGTTGAATACAAAAGAAATTTTTGTTCATTTAATTTGTACTTCGGATTCAATGAAGGGTTATAAAGATCTTAAAGGAATTCTTGCTAAATTTGGATATGGATATGTTCCTGGGGTTCGTGTAGCAAGTGTTGTGGGATCTAGCTATATTGATGACGAGGCAACAGATCAAGATGTAGATGATTATGTTACTTCTTTATTTTATGGTTATAGTGAATTATGGAGAGAATCCGATCAAAAGATTTCAAATTTAATGGCTTCAAATACACTACCTAATAAAATAAAAACTTTTTGTGTTAATAGTCGATATGAAATTGCGAATAATGATAACATCTTATTATTTAATTACGATAAATTATCTTATACAAAACTTATGGATCGTTTGGTGAATATACCTGAGAAGATTCGCAGGAGATATGAAAATGTGAATTATAATGTATATTCTTTGTTCCCAACAGGATATCCCAAGATTCCAGCAGCTTTTAAAGAGAGAACTTCTGACATATGTGTGGATAATTATTTAAAAAAAATTTATTCCAAAGCGGCCATTGTGGATGAAAAAAGCAGGTTAAATGCTATTAATCATTGCTGTGCAGGTTTAAAGAATGTCTTGTGTGAAAATATTGATTATTATGATTCGAGTAATGGTATTCTTTATAATTTGACTCTTCTTTCTGAAGTCATTAATAATAGTAAATATGGATTGGTGATTTTGAACTATAATATTGATGTTTTTAACAATATTCAAGATATACGAAATGAATTTCAAAAAATAGATGAAATGTTAAGTCATATTTATCGTTTATGTAAAGATCGTCAATACACTTTACTTGTATCTTCTTTATATGGAATTAAAAGAAAAATGTTGGATGCTTATGGTAATGAGATTTTTCTAAATTTATCTGAACGTGTTCCTCTTATTATTATTGATGATGAACTTAATAAAATGAAAAAGAAAATATCGATTTATCCTTTTGGAGAGATTTATGATTTATCAAAAACTATTTATAAAAATATAAATCGTTCTTATCAAATTGATTCTTTAATTAGAGAAAAACAAAGTATTTTTTCACTTATTTTTAAAAAGAAAAAGTAATAATTTGGTTTCTGTGTTATAATAATATGTATAGGAGGAAAGTATGAATAAATTTTTACAAAGAGTAATTGCGTATGTAGTGGATATATTGGTGGTGAGTATATTTGCTACGTGTATTGCCAATATAGGATTTATCAATGTTCAATTGGATGATTATAACAAGGTTTATAATGATTATGCAAAGGATAATGAGGAGTATACTGATTTTGTAAAGGATTTTAAAAAATATTACAAAGATGAAAAGATTACGGAAGAAGAAACAGAAAAATTAAAGAAAAATTACGAAACCTATTATGGATTTGTAGAAAAAAAGTATGATGATAAAAAGATTACAGATAAAGAGTATGATGAAATTTTAGAAGATGTTCAAGATGAGTATAATGTTATGTATGAAGATTATTATTATCAAATTAAAAAATACTCTATTGTGACGAATATTATTTACATTGTTGTCATTTTAGCATATTTTGTTGGTTTCCAATTGTTGACCAATGGTCAAACACTTGGAAAGAAAATTATGAAATTAAAAGTTGCGAGTACAAAAAATAATGGTAAAGTAAAACCAATACAATATTTCATTCGTGCTTTAATTCTTTATAATACAATCTTTTATTTAGTTAATATCCTTATTGTGTTATTTGTTAGTAAAGGAAGTAGTTATAATGTATTCTATGTCTTTAGACTTTTACAAAATGTTATTGAATGGATTATCTTATTTATGATTGCTATGAATCAAGATGGTCGAGGATTACATGATTATTTAGCATCAACTGTTGTTGTTGGCGTAAATGAAGAGGTAAAAAGTACAAAAGAAGATGTAAAAGATGCCAAATATGAAGAAGTCAAAGAAAGCAAAGATGCTACTGTGGAAGAAGTAACAGAAGTAGAAACAGGTATGAAAAACAAAGAAGAAAAGGAAACTGTAAAGAAAAGAACGACTAGAAAAACAACAACGAAAAAAACAGATACAAAGAAAAATACAACTTCTAAAAGTAAAACAAGTGCTAAGAAAAAATAAAATCTAATTCAAAAAATCTTGAATTGGATTTTTTTATACCAATAACTTAGGAAATTGTGACATTTTGCCCAGTAAGACATATTTTATATTAGAGGTGAAAATATGAATAACAGGGCAGTTACTGGTGTTGTTATTGATCCTGGTCATGGAGGAAGTGATCCAGGAGCAGTAAGTGGTGGTTTAAGAGAAAAAGATTTTACTTTGCAAGCATCTTTATATATGTATGACCGATTAAAAGATTTAGGGATACCCGTTGTATTGACTCGAAATGATGATAGTACTTTAACTCGTGATGAAAGAATTAATAATGCCTTAGGCGCTTTTGGCAAAAATAGTGATGTCTTACTCATATCCAATCATATAAATGCTGGTGGACATACTTAGCTCATACAACGATTAAATTTATAAGGGTATTAAGACGGCTATATTTAAACAAAAAGAATTTGTTAATAAAGCTATACTAAAATTAAGTTTTTAAACTTAAAAAGGCTGTAAAATAAAGAATTTTTAGTATATTTCACTTCAAATGTTAAAAATTACCAAATTTTGCTGTATAATGTATTTAAGAATAGCAGTATCATTCTTTTTTAAGATGGATACTGCTTATTTTTTTGAAGTGAGGTGTAGTAATGGCAAAGAAAAAATATGAAACACAATTCAGTATATACAAAGTTGATTATAGTCACTCTGTAAAATATTTAAAAGAGGATCAAGGAATTGAAAGTAAAACATATGAAGAACTAGAAAAAAATATTTTAGATATAATTAAAGGCGTGATTTTAAAAAAAGAAAGAAATGAAGTAGTTGATGTAAGAAATGATTACTTTAAAGGTGTAGTTTTTAGAACTTATCATTATCCAACTTGGTATAGTGTGATTAATAGCATCGTAGATAAAAAAATTGATATATCAAATACTCATATTTCTTATGTCTTATCTTATTTAAAAGATGATAATCTGTTTTTACTAACTGGAGGATTAGGAAGTAATTATATTACAGAATTTACTCAAAAAAATTACGGCTTATATTTATTGCCTAAAATGTTGAAAGAAAATAGTCCTGTCATAAAATCGGTTTTGGAAAATAAAATGTCTGGCAATAGGCTGTCTAGTAAACATTCAAATAGAAACGTAACAACAATTAATACAGAAAATGATATGAGCTCAATATTTAGAGAACTTTCTTTAGAAATTGATAAAGAAATAATAAATAAATTAGGTATAAATACAGATGAAAATAAAAAGTCAAAGAATTTAAATCTTATTGCAAAGGATTCCTTCGTTATAAGAAAATCTATAACAATAGAGAATTTAATGAAGGTTTTAGATCAACTGATAAAGGTTGAAAAAAATAAAGATAATTTTTCTTTAGGTTATTTTGTTGATGTGAAAAAGCACGGATATTCTTCCAAAAAATTAAATGAACTTCTTATTAAAATTTTTATTGAAAAGAAGATTGATAATTTTATTTTAGTAGGGGATGACTATTCGGATTATTGCGTAGGTGGAAATAGATATGTTATTAGAGATGTGGATGAGAAGGTTATATATGAAAAAGAAAGTCCAATAACAATAGAAGACTTATTTGAAAATTGCCTGCCTGACAATATTACAAAGTCAGCAATAGAAAAATTATTAAAATATAATTTAACTGTTTACAACGATACAGATACTATTTTGTTCCCTATAAAACTAAAACAAAGTATACAAGGATACATAGAAAATGAAGAAAAGATTCCTTTTTTTCTCTTTAACGGTAATTGGTTAATGTTTGATACTAATTATATTGATAACCTTGATAATGAGTATAAGAAAAACTATATTGATTTGATTAAAATAGACAAAAAATTGGCTGATATTATTACTAATAAAAATCCTGAATTAACAGAAGATTCATATAATAAAGAATTTTCACAATCTAATGATCTTATAGTTGCACATACTGTTTTAAGCAATAATATAGAACTTGCTGATTTAATTTATTTTGATAATGATAATTTATATTTGATACATAACAAGTCAAAATTTCAAGGTAATGGTGCTAGGGATGTATTAAATCAGATTTTAACTTCAGCAGAATTTATAAATCACTATCTAATGGAAAAAGATAAAAGAGAAATTTTTGGTAAATATTATCATGATATTATAAAAAAATATCCCAATAATAATAAAATTAAAACTTTAACAGAAGATGAATTTGTTGACTTATTTAAAAAGCCTAACATATATTATATTGCAGGTTTTATGGAAGGACTTTCAGATAGCTCTGAATCAAATTATGCCAAGTATATTACTTTGGATGCTAGTAAAAAACTTAAAGAAAAAGGATATAATCTATTATTATTTAATATAAATTCTTAGTAGTTTATTAAGGTATAGAAGAATGCATTTACATTTTATAGACTGCAAAACAAAGAAAAATAATATATTGATTAACTTGGCTTAATAATTAATTAATATTTCAATGATGAAATAATATAAATAGTTTAAAGTATTAAAAATGTGAATTAAATGATACTAAATATAAGTTTAATTTTCCCAAAGAATTATAGTAATTTGAGTTGATGAAAAATCACTCTTTTTTTATGAGATTTGTTGAATATAAATTAATTTTAATGTATAATTATATTAACTATTAAGCTAATAAGCATATATGTTAATATAATGGAGGAATTTATGGCTAAAATCACTTTAGGAAATTTTATTGTCAAAAAGAGAAAGAATATGAAATTGTCGTCTAGGCAATTAGCTTTAGCATGCGAAGTAACACCAGCATATATGAATGATATAGAAAAAAGTAAAAGAATCCCATCTTCTGAGGTATTAACAAGAATAGCTATGAAATTAAAGTTGGATGAAAAAGAAGTTTATCAATTATTTGATTTAGCAGTTGATGATAATAAAGGTAAGGTTTCTTATGATATTGCAGAATATATAATGAATAATGATGAATTGCGACAATGTATTAGATATGTAATAAAGATTAAAGATAATAGTATATGGAAAAAAATGTTAAACGAAATTAATCAGGAGGGCCAATTATGAAAAAGTATACATATATAGATTTATTTGCAGGAGCGGGAGGAATGTCATTAGGTTTTAATAATGCTGGCTTTAAAAATCTTTTAGCAATTGAATGTAATAAAGATTTTGCTGAAACTTATAAAAAAAATTTTCCTAAACATAATTTGTTAATTGACGATATAAAAAATGTAACTGAAAAACAAATTCGTGATATAATTAAAAATGAGAGGGTAGATGTTATAATAGGTGGACCACCTTGTCAAGGATTCTCAATTGCAGGAAATATTGGTAGAAATTTTATTGATGATGATAGGAATAGGTTATTTAAAGAGTTTGTAAGATTTGTTAAAATTATTAAACCTAAAATATTTGTTTTAGAAAATGTAGCTGCTATGGAAAGACACAATAAAGGAAGGACTATAAAAGAGATAGTTTCATCTTTTGCAGCAATTGGTTATGATATAAAGTACAAAGTTCTTAATGCTGTTAATTATGGTGTTCCACAAGAAAGAAGAAGAATATTTATTGTTGGTACACTTGGAGAAAATAGATTTGAATATCCTAATAAAGATAATAAGATTGTAACTATAAAGGAAGCAATTGATGATTTGCCTAAATTAGGTAATGGAGAAAATAGTAATATTCCTAATCATACAGCAATGAAACACTCTGCCCAAATGTTAGAAAAAATGAGTTACGTTTCAGATGGTGGTAATAGAAATGATATACCAGAAAAATTAAGACCTAAGTCGGGAGATAGTAGAAAATATATAAGATATAATAGTAAAAAACCGTCTTTTTGTGTTACTGGAGATATGCGAAAGATATTTCATTATAGTCAAAATAGAGCTTTAACATGCAGAGAATTAGCTAGACTGCAGACTTTTCCAGATACATTCATATTTGTAGGTAATGCCGGCAAAGTTCAACAGCAAATTGGTAATGCAGTTCCAGTATTATTGGCCAATAAAATAGCTTTACAAGTAAAAGAGGTGTTAGATCATGAGCAAATATCCGAAGATTAATTATATTGGAAATAAAAATAAGTTAACTGATTGGATAGTGGATAATTTTCCATTTAAAGAGGGGACTGTTTTAGATCTTTTTTGTGGTGGCTGCTCAGTATCTTATGCTTTAAAGGAAAAAGGTTATAGAGTATATTCAAATGATGCTTTATATTCAAATTTTGTTTTAGCAAAAGCTATTATAGAAAATAGTAATGTAATCTTAAAAACTGAAGATTTTGATTTCGATATCCCGAAAAAAGAAATATTAAAAAAGTATAAAGAAATTAGTTTTTTAGAAAATAGACTATATTTTCCAAATGAAGTAGAAGAATTAGCTGAGTTAGTATGCAAATCAGAAAAATTAGAAAACTATAAGAAATATTTATTTTTATCTTTAATTAGAAGATCGATGATTAGAAAAATACCATATTCAAGGATGAATGTTCCTTGGGATCAAATTGTTAAATTAAGGGATGAAGATTATAGTTATGCTAAATATAAAAGAAGAAGAGCGTATCATAATCTGCCTTTTATAGACCATATTTATGATAATTTAGATAATTATAACGATTCTGTGTTTAATAATAATCAGGATAATAAAGCATTTAATAAAGATGCATTTGAAATGATAAATAAATTGACTGAAAAGGTTGATATTATTTACATGGATCCACCATATCCTGCTACGATGAATAAATATGGAGATTTTTATGGAATGTATGATAGTATTTTTAATAAAGAGATTAATTATATAAATTTTTCAGAGAACAATAAATTTTTGGAAAATTTAGAAAAATTAATTGTGAAATGTTTGCCTAAAACTAAATATATAGTCATTAGTGAAAACAATAAAACAAAACCATCAATTTCAGAGATTAATAATATGTTAAGTAAATATGGTAAAGTAGAAATAAAAGAAAAAAAGCATCAATACAAAGTTACAAATAAGGAAAATAAAAATGAAACTGTTGAAGTGTTAATTATTTTGCAAGTTAAAGAAAACAAGTAATCACTAGTCTTGATTACTTGTTTTCTTTATCAATTTCATCTTTATAAAGATTATCAACTTCTTCTTTACATTTTAATGCTTTTTCTTTGAATTTATTTCTATGCCATTCTAAATATTTTAATCTGTCGGGATTAAGTAATTTTTTATCTAGTTTAAAAGTACTAATCCACTGTAATATATCAATATCATGGATTTCATAGTCATTAACCAGTACCATACCATCATTATCAAATGAAATATCATATTTATCAAAATATGCATCTACTTGAGTAGATAGTAAAAGCCCGTTATTATAGTCGTATGCTTCATCAATGTTTCCCTCAGACAAACATATACTGGAGTCTTTTATATGTGAATGTACCAATCCTTTCAACTCTTTTTTTTGAATATAACAAACTTTTTTTCCAAAAAATTTTATAGACTCTTTATCTAAGCCATCTTTGTAAATACTATAAAGAATAGGATCTCTTTTTGTATCAACTACTATATTGCTTGGATCAATGAACCAAACTCCCGTATCTTTATTTGCAGAAATATTTGGCATAAGGTTTAAAAAGTAAATTAGATAATTAATTTGATTATATTTCTTTTTGTCAAATTTAATTGTAGAAGCATATTTATATTGTTCTTCTAATTCATTTTTTGTCAAATATCCCTTACTGATTTGTTCAATAGGAGTAACCATTAATGCAATTACATCAATTTTTGATAATTTCTTTTCTGGGTGATATACTAACGTTTTTAAAAGAAAATCAATTTCTTTTCGATTAGTATTATCTTTTGAATAAGAAGAACAAAAACTAGATGAAGTGTAAAAGATTTCTGAAAATATATTTCTTTTTTGATTCTGGTCGTCAGCAGATAAAAATTTCCTTGCAAGTTTATGATAACCATTATAAAAAGGCTTAACAAATCCTAACTTTATAAATTGATTTATTGATTTTCTTGTAGAAGCTTGATCTCGTTTTTGATAAATTCTATTTATTTTTTCTTGAAGTTCTTTATTTAATTTTTCATGTTTACAATTTTCACTTAAAATTTCTCTGTTTTCATCAATAAAATCTAAAATTATTCTAAGTGTATTATTAAATCTTAAGTCAAAGATATCAATATATTCAAGAGTAAACGACCAATATTTATCATATTGCTGATTTTCAATTTTCTTTTTGGTACGAAATAATTTGCTCATGTTATTTCACCTCTATTAAATTATAACATGAAATTAACAAAATTAATAATTTCTAATAGCAAAACTAAAAAATTAGGCTAGTTTGAGCACAAAAAAGCATTTTTTTGCATCGCTTAGTCATTGACTTCTATTGGTCAAGTGGTAAAATATAGTAAAATGAAAT
>CALVUP010000019.1 GCA_944363635.1 uncultured Bacilli bacterium
TTTGACTATAAATGCTCTTATGATATAGAATTAAAATATAATTAAAGTGGTGCGGTTGAGATTTTAAAAAAGAAAAAGTGATTTTTCAATCACTTTTTATTACTATTTTATCTGAATTCAACAGTTGCTCCAGCTTCTTCAAGCTTAGCTTTAATTTCATTAGCTTCATCGGCAGATACATTTTCTTTAACAACACCACAGCTATCAACGATATCTTTAGATTCTTTTAATCCAAGACCAGTAATTTCTTTAACAGCTTTGATTACGTTTACTTTACCAGCTCCAGCATCTGCGATTGCTACATTAACAGCAGCAGGTGCAGCTTCTTCTGAAGCTCCAGCAGCAGGTGCAGCAGCTACAGCTACAGCACTTGGATCTACACCAAATTCCTCTTTCATTGCATCTACTAATTCTTTAATTTCTAAAAGATTCATTTCTTTCAAAGCACTAATGAATTCATCTTTTGTTAATTTTGCCATTTTATTTCCTCCTTATTTTTATTAATTTTCTTCTTTTTCTTTAGCATATAAATCTAAACAAATTGCTAAGTCTTTTACTAAACCAATCATACCACCAGCAAGCATTGTAAGTAATGCATCTCTTGATGGAATAGCAGATAATTTGTCTAACATTTCTTTATCAGCAATTTCATGATCTACAACACCAGCTTTTAAGATAACTTCTGGATGATCTTTAGCAAATTTGCTTAAAACTTTGATTGGCATAACTTGATCTTGACCAAAGGCCATAGCGCTTGGTCCTGTCAAATGATCAGCTAAATCAATATCTAAATCTTTAAAAGCAAGACGCATTAAAGTATTTTTATATACTTTATAATCCGCATCATTGTTTTTTAATTCACTTCTTAAAGCTTTAGCTGCTTCATCAGTTAACCCACGATAATCAAACAACACAACTGTTGTATTATCTTTAATTTTTGATTTGATTTCTTCTACAACTTGTTGCTTTTTCTCTAAATTTTTAGCACTTGCCATACATGCACCTCCTTGTAGTTTTTTTGCTAGCCATATAAAAAGTTCTTACATCATAGACATAAGAACTTTCTTTTAGAATTTCGTCCTCGGTAGGATTTACTTGTATACCTACTGTCTATGGCACCACAAATTACAATTATTATATACTACATTTTATTATTTGTCAAATGAATTAATATCAACTTTAATTCCAGGACCCATTGTTGTAGTAATAGAAATATTTTTAATGTATTCTCCCTTAGCTGTTGTAGGTTTTGCTTTTACAATCGTTGATACAAAAGATTTAAAATTTTCAATTAAATCTTCATCACTAAAAGATACTTTTCCAATAATTCCATGAATATTTCCATAACTATCGGTTCTATATTCAACACGTCCAGCTTTAACATCATTAACAGCCTTTACTACATCAGTTGTTACTGTTCCAGTCTTAGGATTTGGCATTAAACCTTTAGGGCCAAGGACCCTACCTAATTTACCTAGTAATGGCATCATATCTGGAGTTGCAATCATAACATCAAAATCAAACCAATTTTCTTTTTCAATTTTTTCTAAGATATCTGTATCTCCAACAAAATCAGCTCCAGCTTCTTTTGCTTTTGTAGCATTTTCTCCACGAACAACAACTAAAACCTTTTTTGTTTTACCTGTTCCTTTAGGAAGAACCATAGCTCCTCTTAATTGTTGATCGGCTTTTTTTGTATCTAAGTTAAGATTCATAGCAACTTCAACAGAAGCATCAAAAGTACTTACTGAAGTTTCTTTGGCTAACTTCACAGCTTCTTCAATAGAATAAGCTCTGTTTTTTTCTACTTTGTTCATAGCTTCAACGTATTTTTTAGATCTTTTTTTCACATTATTTCCTCCTCTGTGTGGTTTTTTGCGGATTTTTTTCCTCCCACATAGATATCTCTATATGAAATTAGTTCTTTTATTCGCCTTCTATAGCGATTCCCATGTTTTTAGCTGTTCCTTCAACAATCTTCATTGCAGCTTCTACATCATAAGCATTTAAATCAGGTAGTTTAATTTCTGCAATTTCTCTAATTTGATCTTTCGTTAAAGTAGCAACTGTTTCGTTTGCACCCTTAGATGATCCTTTATTAATCTTAGCATATTTCTTAAGTAAGAATGCTGTAGGTGGAGTCTTAATAACAAAATCAAATGAACGATCATCATAAATAGAAATTTCAACAGGTAATACATCACCCATTTTGTCACGAGTCGCATCATTATATTTTGTACAGAACTCTTGTAAATTTATACCAGCAGGTCCTAATACCGTTCCAACAGGTGGAGCAGGAGTAGCTTTACCAGCTGCAATTTGTAATTTAATCTTCTTAACGACTTCCTTTGCCACGAAAAACACCTCCTATAAAATTTTAGTTTTCGGGTAGTGGTTCAAATAGCTATGTGATCCGCCAAACACACATATACTTCCCACTTCAATCTATATTAATTCAATATAGCCATTAAATAATAACACTTTTTTATTGATTTTGCAACTATTTTATGCTTTTTCAATTTGACTAAGTTCTGCTTCAACAGAAGTTTCTTGTCCAAACAAATCAATAACGATTGTTAAGGTTTGATGTTCTGTATCTAAAGTTTCAATTGTACCAAACATTCCCGCAAAAGGTCCTGCTACAATTTTGACTTTAGTACCTACTTCTAAATCATTATCCATTTCTAAACGACTCATACCCATACTACGAAGTACATTATCTACTTCTTGAGGTTGTAATGGGGTTGGTTTTGCTCCTTTACCACTTGATCCAATAAATCCTGTAACCCCTGGGGTATTACGAACCACATACCAAGCTTCATCGGTCATAACCATCTCAACCAAAATATAACCTGGAAATAGTTTCCTTGTTTTTTCTTTTTTGACACCGTTTTTTTCTTCAACTACTGTTTCTTCAGGAATAATAATTCTACAAATATAATCTTTCATTCCCATAGATTCAGCTTTCATTTCAAGCTTCTCTTTTACTTTAGATTCATGTCCTGAATACGTGTTTACTACATACCATTGTTTTTCCATACTATACCACCATCTTCAACCATGCAAGAATTAATTCTACTACATAAAATAAAATACCAAAGAAGATTATAAATGCAATTGTTGCAATAGAATATTTTATCATTTCTTTTTTGTTTGGAAAATGAACAAGTTTCATTTCCTTAATTGTTGATTTAATAAAATTTTCTTTTTTAGGTTGATCCTTTTTTTTCTTTTTACTGTTTACTTTCTTGTTTTCTTTTTTATTGTTATCTTTTTGTTGTTCTTCTTCAACAACAATTTTCTTTTCTTTTTTTGCTTCTGTTTTTTTAGAACTAGAAGTTTTTGTTTCTTTTCTTTTCGTTGTTGTTGCTTTTTTTGTTGAAGAATTCTTCGTTGTTGTTTTTACTTTTTTGTCTTCACTTTTAGATGCCATAACTTCACCCACCTTAATTATATGTTTTTTATCAAAATAAAAACACTTTCGTGTCACATATAAAATAACACAAAAGTATATAGATGTCAAACATTATTTCATTCCTATTTTAAAATGACATAAGTCAAAACAGCAACTAAAGCAATCAAACACACAATAGCAGATACGACCAATACATTTGCAAAAGCGGCCTGCCTATTATATCCTTCTCGATTACTCATAGCTCTACCGACTGCGGTCGATTTTGATTTAACACGTACATTCAAATTTGTATTTCCTTCGATAAAATTTTTACGGTTATCTACATATTGATGATAATAGAATACTTGTTTCTCATTAATAACAGCATCAAAATAGCCCTCATCTTCTTCTGGAAAACTATACTTTACTTCTTTATAAATTCTTTGTAATTGTTCAAAAGGAAGTAACGACTTTGTATAGTGAATATAAGCTCCTACCATTAATGAAGTAAAAGCTTCTATATTTGATTGTACTTCATCACCAATAATACGATTTGTCCTTCGATCTGTTCTTTCAAAAACAACACTTTTCCCATTCGTTTTTATATGTTTGGGGTCAAAGTTTGTAATATATAAACCTGTATTATGTAAAAGTTCCATATAAGTAGATGCTGTATAGAAAAACGAAGCAAGCTCTTCATTATTTGTTATTCTTTTTAATAAAGCATCAAAAGATTCAAAAGAATTCTCATTCATAGACTCACCTACTTCATATTAAATCGCGTTGCATCAATGATATAATTAGATCGAATTTCTTCCATACTTAACGCCTTATCGTATAACATAAAACTATAAATAGTTCCTGATAGATTATTAGAAGCATTATTTCCACCCAAATAAGCGGTAGCAATAGACGTTGGTTTGGTATCCGTATTTAATGTTGCAACCAATGCTGCATTGATATAAACACTTAATGTATTTTCTTTATAAGTAACAGTCACTAAAGATGATTTTTCCGTAGATAAAATAGTTTTAGGTGTAACTTTTTCTTTCAAACCTTGTCCCTCAAAAACAAGAGCGTAATCATCATTACTATCTAAATAGATGCTTGGAAAATTCTCTCCATACAACAAATATGGATTTACACCTGTATGATTTGGCTTTACAACCATAGATAGAGTATATTCATCATTAATATTTCCAACAAATGGAACTACACCATTTAATTGCAAGCCATTATTTTTCCATACTGAATTACCAATAAAATTAGAAGAATTGTTCTTGTTACCAGATAAATCATACCATGTAGTAGCTGTACTACTATTTCCATCTTCTGTATTACTAATACCATCATACCATACCCTTAATGCATCGGTTGTATATGTATTATAGTTTTCACCATTAACTAATACTTTTCCATGAAAATGTTTTCCTAATACACTATTATCAGCATTAATATTGATCCACATCTTCACATTAAACTTCTTTGTCTCTCCTGGTTGCAAAGTACCCTCAGCAATTTGATAAATCTCATATCCATCCGCATCATATTTTCCAGTAGCATGTGATTGTAAAGTGGAAGTTTCCCCATTATTAACATTTATTTTAATGTTTTCATAATCAATTAAATTATCGTGACAATCTTCAGAATTTATAACAGCAGCATCACTTCCAATATAGACTATATAAGAAGATGCTAAAGAACCTGTATTTTGTATTGAAAATTGGTATCCCTTAGAAGATTCTCCTTCCTCATCAGTAATCGGATACGTACTTTCCAAATTAATAACACTGCTTTCATCCTCCTCATAAGAAAGCTCTAAAGACCCTATAGTAATCGTATTATAATCAGATTTAGATAAAGAGGTAAAAACAGCATAAGCACTTCCTCCTAAAACAAGTGAAACAGTAATAACAGATAGAATCATAATGAACACCTGATGTTTCATTGTCTTAGAAAAGAAATAAGTCCCCTTTTTTATATTCTTATTTTTAATATCCTCCGAAGTATATTTTTTCTTATTATTCCACTTAGCCATATGATCACCAATCCACTATTTTATAATATCTCATTATCATTATAACATAAAAAATATCTTCATAAAAACTTTTTTAACTTTCTTCTCGCTTTTTGAATACTATAATCCACTTTTGATTCTTTTATATCTAACAGCATCGAAATCTCTTTATATTTAAACCCATTTAAACGAAGTTCAAAAATTAAAGAATCAATAAAATCCAAAGCATTTTTTGCTTGCACAAACAAATCCAAAAAATGCATATTTGTCATCTCACTTTCTTGTATATAACAAAACAGATTCTTATGATCTTCATAAGAAATAAACGAATAATGATTCTTTCCCTTTCGATACTTCCTTTTATACACTTCTTTTTTTAAAGCATGCTCTATACAAAAACAAGCATAAGTATAAAATAAACAATGATCTGATTTATAAAAACGAATGGCATTGTTTAATCCAATATAACCCGTTTGTACCAAATCATCAGTATCGATCGCTATATCCTTATTGATTGTACTATATTTTTTAGCAAGAGCTAAAACAATTGGTTTATATTTTTCAAATAAAACATCCTTATATTCATCATTATTATCTGAAATTAAATATAAAAGTTCATTATCATTTATTTCCCTATAATCCAAATTATCCCTACTTTCCTCTTTGTCTTATAATTTCATAGATCATAATTCCAGAGGCTACCGAAGCATTTAAACTATTCACCTTCCCATACATAGGAATTTTAGCAACAAAATCGCAAGAATCACGAATAATACGACTCATTCCAAATCCTTCACTTCCTATAACAAGAACAATCTTACCTGAATAATCGATCTCTCTATAGTCCACACTATCTTTCATGTCCGTTCCCACAATCCAAAAACCATTCTTTTTTAATCGATCAATCGCGTTCTTTAAATTGCTTACAAGAGCAATTTTAACATGATCCAATGCTCCAGCACTTGTTTTCATAACAGTAGCATTTACAGATACACTTCTGTTTTTAGGAAGAATAATTCCATCAACTCCACTGGCTTCACAAGTTCGAATAATAGCTCCTAGATTATGAGGATCTTCAATATGATCTAAAAGAACAATAAAAGCATCTTCTTTTTGAATAATATCCTCTAAATTACAATACTTAAAATCTTTAATTACCAGTATTATACCCTGATGATTTCCTTCTGCCAACTTGTCCATTTGTCTTTTTTCACAAAAAACAATCTTACTTTTGTTTTTTTCCAGTAAGGATTTTAACTTTTTATCATCGAAATTTTTTTGTAAATAAATTTTTTCTACCTTTTCATGATTTTCTAATAATTCTTTCGCTACATTTCTCCCATATACAATCATAATTCATCCTCCAATATATAGTTCATTAACTCTTTTATTCTTTCTTTTTTTAAAAGCAAATCTAAATATCCTATAATTGCTTCAAAGGCTGTAGAGTATTTATAAGTAAGAATATCACAATTCTTCGGATGATGTGTACTTTTATAATTTCGAGCGCGTCTCATCACTGCTTGTTCTTCTTCTGTTAATAAATTATGATCAATCAACTTCTTCAAAAAATCTGCCTGCGCTTTCGCTGAAACATATTTAATTGCCTCTTCCTGCAAATCTTTTACATAGATAATTCCCTTATGAATTAAATATTTTCGAATATAAACTTCATAAATGCTATCCCCTAAATAGGCAAGCGTTAAAGGATTCATCGCCTTAATTTCCATAATATCACCAAATTCATTTTACCATACTTTAAAAAAGAAAAAAAGAAATGTCTATTTACATTTCTCATTATAAATTTGATCTTACCCTATTTTCCTTAACCATAGATTTATTTTTATCATCAGCTTGGGCTTTACTCTTATTCTGTGACCATCTTACATAATATTCGTCAAAGGGCATATCTAAATCAGGAAAACATTCCTTAAGCTCTCGTAATCCTACAAGAGCAGCAACTGCATCTTTTTCAGCCGCCTGTCCTATTGGTATATATTCATCTTTACTGTTGGCTATTTTTTCTAATTTACCTGTTATTTGATCTAACTTATTTAATGTTAATGCATCCCTATTCTTCGTACCATATATACTTTTTAATATATTGATTGCTAAAAGAGTCCCATTTTTATTAGTACCTAGAAAAATCGGAAAAGTATCCACGTTATAAGACCATGGATTTTTTTTATAACACTGTACAGCAGAAAATAACAAATCCATATCCTCTAATTTTGATAATGCAGAACATAAAAATATTAGCCTATCCCCTTTATATATCCACACCTTTAATAGATCTTAGGTTCGCAACAGTTTTATTAATATATGAAACCGTTAGCTCTTCGATTTTATCAGATAGGAATATATTGGAAGCCTTAGATAATGATAATATCATTGAACCCACTTTTTTATCTGTACATTCATATTTCCCTGCTTCCTTCAAAATATTTTTAATAGATTGTATCATACGCTCCTGGTCATTATAATCCTTTGAACTTGTCAGAATATTTAGATATGCTTCAAAGGTTCTAGAAGCACTTTTTTGATCTGTAAACTCTTCTTCATCATAAATTGCAAGAATTCTTTTCAAAAGATCTAAACCAAATTGCTCAGATATCTTTTGCAATAAATTTTCTAAATCATTAATTTTCATCTATAAATCCCCCTAAAATTAAGATAACATTATTACAACATAAGCTTTTACAAAAACAAATATTTTCCACAAGTATAATTATAGAATTTTATTTATCAAAAAAAAGAAAATCAAGTTTAATAACTTAATTTTCTACCCTTCAACTCTTAACACAAATATCGCGTTTTTAATCACGATCGTTTCCAGCAACGATTAATACCAACCTTAAAATTTGTAATAAGTTCGTAGCAACACTTGCTACATAAGTAAATGCAGCAGCTGTTAAAACATTTTTTGCACCTTTAGCTTCTTCTTTACTCACCAAATTGTATTTTTTAATTTCAACACCTGCACGTTTGCTTGCATTAAATTCAACAGGCAACGTGATAAGTTGAAATAACAAGATAACAAATTCCAAAGCAATACCAATCCATGCTAAATCTGTAAATCCAAAAATAAGACCAATTAGAATTGCAAAATATCCAAATTTAGAAGAAAAATTCACAAACGGAACTAAAAAACTTCTAAATCGCATAAAAGAATAATTGTCTTTATCTTGTAGAGCATGCCCACATTCATGAGATGCAACCGCAATACTAGCCACGCTATCACCATGAAAAATATCATGAGATAAACGCACTACTTTACGACTTGGATCATAATGATCGCTTAATATACCTCCAATTTCTACAACATGCACATCATTTAACCCGTTCGAATCCAATATCTTTCGAGCAACATCAAAACCAGTTAAACCCTTCACGTTTTTAATAGCTTTGTATTTTTTTGTTGAAACACTAACACCTATTTGGGCCGCAATCGTAATGATTATACCTAATAAGATACACCATATTCCTAATTCATAATAACCCATAAATATCTTCCTTTCAGATAAATGTATTATACCATAAATAAGGTAAAATTAAAACATCTATACCTGAATTATCACATTTCCTTCACATAAACGATCCATAATCTTTTCATCCACTAAGTCTTCAATAAGCTTATCTATTTTGCGTGCTCCAAATTTTTCAAACTCACTTTTCTTTATAATTGTATGAATACATGAATGGCTGATCTTTATTTTAACTTGATGCTTTTGATAATCTTTTACAAGTTGTTTTATTTTTTGACCAACAATCTCTTTCATTGTTTCTTCATTTAACCGATTAAACAAAACAATCTCATCTACACGATTTAAAAATTCCAAATTAAAATGTGCTTTTAAATTATCAATCAATTCCTCTTTATCATCTAAAAAACCCATTTTTTCTTTATGACAACCAGCATTAGAAGTCATAATAATAATTGTATTATCAAAATAAATATTTTTACCTGTAGCATCTTTTATTTTTCCTTCTTCTAAGATTTGTAAAAATAAATTTAAAACAGCAGGATGTGCCTTTTCAATTTCATCAAGCAACAGTAAAGAGTGAGGATGATTAATGATTTCCTCAAAAACGCTATTCTTATCATTATATCCCACATATCCAGCAGGAGATCCTATTAATTTATTAATAGACGCCTCATCTTTATACTCGCTCATATCCAGTTTAATCATTCTCTTTTTTCCAAATAAAAGATCACTATACTGTTTAGCTAAATAAGTTTTTCCTACTCCAGTAGGACCTACAAATAAGAAAGATAATGGCTTTTCACTTTGTCGGTAATTATACAAAATCTTTTTTGTCCCCTTTATGATTTTATCAATCGCTTCAGTTTGTCCTTTGATTGATCTTCTTAAATTTTTTGACAATCTTTGTAATAACATATGGTTATTTACTTGATCATATATTTTTACTTTCCCTTTAGACTCAACAATAGCAATAATATCTTTCTTGGAAACTACATTTATTTTCTTATGTTTTTCCTTTTGTACCTCTAATTTGTTTAACCTTTCTTCTAATTGTTTTTGTTTTATATAAAATGCAGTAGCATCTACAAAATTATTTTTCTTAATAAATTGCGTTTTATTTTTTATTGTATCTTTTATATTTTCTTTTAATTCTTGCATTTTTTTATCATATTGATTTTCTTTTAAGCTTACTTTAACACAAGCTTCATCCAATATATCAATTGCTTTATCTGGCTGCAGGCGGTCTTTTATATACTTATTCGAAAGAGTTACAATAGATTCTAATAAGTCCCTACTGATTTTTACATGATGATAGTTTTCATAAATAGGTGCTAATTCTTCTAAAATTTGCATTGTTTTTTCTGGACTTGGTTCTTCTAAAGTTAAAGTTTGAAATCTTCTAGATAAAGCGCGATCAAATTCAATAAACTTTTTATACTCTGTTGTAGTAGTTGCTCCAATCACTTGAATATTTCCTCTTGCTAGAGCGGGTTTTAATATATTTGAAGCATCTATAGCTCCTTCTGCCCCACCAGCACCTACTAAAGTATGAATTTCATCAATAAACAAAATAATATCTCGGTTGTTTTCTAGTTCTTTAATCATTTTATTAATTCTTTCTTCAAATTCTCCTCGATATTTAGTACCAGATACCAAACTTGACATAGCAACCGATACAATTTTTTTATTTTTCAGATAATCTGGAACTTGATCGATAGCAATTCTTCTAGCAAGTTCTTCTACCAAAGCTGACTTCCCAACACCAGCTTCTCCTAACAACAAAGGATTGTTTTTTCTTCTACGACATAAAATTTCAATCATACGACTTACTTCTTCATCTCGCCCAATTACAGGATCAATACATCCTTTCTTCGCTTGAGCAACCAAATTACTTCCATAATCATAAATTTTTAATTTTTTATTACGATCATTCTTTTTATTTTGGCATTTATTAAAAAATTCATTATATAAAGCATCTATATTTACATGCATAGAAATTAAAACTCGAATGGCAATTCCTTCACCTTCTTCTAACAATGAAATAAAAAGGTGCTCCAATGTAATAATTGCATTGTTATTATCTTTGCTATCCAAGATAGATGACTCCAAAACTCTCTTCAACAATGGGGTGTATAAAAACCATCCATTTTCTTCTGTCCCATAACCAATCATATCAATAATTTTATTTCGAAAACGATTATAATCAACACCAACACTATTTAATTTCTTAGACACATTATTTGAATAACTTAACATAGATAATAGTAAATGTTCACTTCCTACATAAGGATGTTTTAATTTTTGCATTTCTTTCTTTGCATTCAAAAGTACCTTTTGACATTCTTCCGTAAATTTAGAAAACATAGAATTCTCCTTTCACACTATTCTATGCTTATTATTGACTAAAAAACATTTTTTAAACAAAAAAAGAAGACCATTCGGTCTTCAACTTTTACATTATAACAAGGCAACTATTGTAAAAATAATAAGTAATACAATTAATAATTCAACAAATAGTTTCCAAATATGTTTTAACCATTTTCCATACGGAATATCTAAGTACGCTAATGTTCCCATTAATATAATACTCGTAGGAGCTACTAACATAGCAAGACCATAAATCGTTTGGAAAATAATTCCGATTAATGGATAAGATCCTGTATCTGTTACTATAGATGTAAGATAAGGTACTACACTATTTACAGAATATAATAATTCAACATTAAATACAGAAGATAAGAAAGCTGTAATCGTTGTAGTAATTACATTAAATCCTTTGCTTAAATTCAAAATCCAATCATAAATCGTTAGTTGGAAATTGTTATAAGTAACAATAATCAATACAAGATAGATCAAATACATAATAAATGCAGGTGTTAATGCACGTTTTACTCCTTTACCATAAGAACTAAAGAAATCATCAAATTTAACCTTATAGCAAAGAGCAATAATGATTGTCGCAATAACTAAACAAGCACCTACACTCATCATATCCCAGTTACCAAATGAATATAGAGTTGATCCTAATAATTTTCCGAAAATAGGGAATCCACCTATACTAAATTCAGTAATCTTTGTTGTAATGGTATCAAAGAAAGATACTCCGAAAATACTTGCCCAACTAAACATAGCAAGACATGCAACTAATAAAAACAAATCAATAACTAAAACCAAAGGCCAAACTTTTTTCTTTGTTTTTGTAGATTCAGGAATATATTCCTTAATCTCTTCTGCCTTTACCTTTTTCACCTTCGTCTTTTTTGCATATCTTAGTACATTAAACAATAATACAATAACAGAAATAACCAAAATAATAATTTTTGTAAAGATTTCATCATGTATTCCTAATGATAAATAGTTATTAATATAATAGTTAACATCTGTTGTGTATAAAGAACCCATAATTCCAACCATTACAGATCCTACTGCTACTGTAGTAGCTAATAACTTATCATAGCCCATTAATAACAGTACAGAAATAACAAATGGAAATAAAAATATTAATAAATATGTAAGCCCTACTCCACCTGCTAAAAGTGCAAAAGCAATAACTACAGTAGAAATAAATAACCATTCTCTACCTTTAAATGCATCTACAATCTTATCCAATAATTTTCTGTAGGCTTCAACTTTAGATAAAACACCATAAAATCCACCAACAATTAGTGCATAAACTAAAATTTGATAGAAATATTGGAAGCTTTGCCCAAAGTAAGTAAAAATATCAAAGATTCCCATTTGAACTCTTTCACCTATACTAAGTGTTGTTGAAAATGTTGCTGTTGGAAAAATCCAAGTTAATAAAACAACAATTAATAAAGTGATTAGTACTACTTTTAAAATATTATGTTTTTTCATATTAACCCTCCCACTATCATTATACAACAATTCCAATTATTTACAAACAATTTCATTAAAATTACACAAAAAAAATAGGCATTTTGCCTATTTTTCATCATTCGGTTTCATCGTTGGGAATAATAATACATCACGAATAGATTCTTGTTCTAAAAACAACATACACAATCGATCAATACCATAACCAATTCCTCCTGCTGGAGGCATTCCATATTCTAACGCTTCGATAAAGTCCATATCGATATCATTAGCCTCTTCATTTCCTAAATCTCTTTCTTTCAATTGTTCTTCAAATCGGTCCAACTGATCAATTGGATCATTTAATTCAGTATAAGCATTTGCAAATTCCTTACCACCAATAAAAAGTTCGAAACGATCAACAAATCGAGGATCTTTTGGATTTTTCTTTGTAAGTGGGGAAATTTCAATAGGATGTCCATACAAGAAAGTTGGCTGAATTAATGTTTCCTCTACATACTTTTCAAAAAACAAATTAATAATATGTCCAACGGTACGTTCATGCTCTTGTACTTCAATATGATGTTCTTGCGCTAATTGTAAAGCTTCTTCGACAGTCATTTCTCTTTGAAAATCAATTCCAGTAACTTCTTTGATCGCATCAACCATACTAATTCTCTTCCATGGACCTTCTAGATTGATTTCGTGTCCACCCCAATTATAAACCATTTTTCCAATAACTTCTTTGGCAATCGTTTGATACATTTGCTCTGTTAAATCCATCATTCCCTCTAAATCAGAATAAGCAAGATAAGCTTCCATTAAAGTAAATTCTGGATTATGTTTCGTATCCATTCCTTCGTTTCTAAAAGTTCTACCAATCTCATATACAGCTTCCATTCCTCCCACAAGCAATCTTTTTAAAGGAAGTTCAAGTGCAATACGTAAGTACATATCCAAATCTTGTGTATTATGATGTGTAACAAATGGTCGAGCAGATGCTCCAGTAAGTAAAGTTGTTAAAATTGGTGTTTCTACTTCTACAAACCCTTGTTGATCCATAAAGTTTTGAATACAGCGAATAATTTTTGGTCTGGTAAAAGCCACTTTTCTAGAATCATCATTCATAATTAAATCAACATAACGTCTTCTATATCTTTCTTCAATATCCGTAAGCCCATGAAACTTTTCAGGTAAAGGACGTAAAGATTTAACTAGATGTGTATACTCTAAACATTTAATTGTAACTTCACCAGTTCTTGTTTTCATGATTTTTCCACGAACACCAACAATATCCCCAATATCTGCACTTTTAAACAAACTATAAGCCTCTTCACCTATATCATTAATCGAAATATAAATTTGAATAGAACCTGTTTTATCTTTAATGGTAAAGAAAGAAGCTTTTCCCATTTTTCGAATAAACATTATTCGACCAGCAACAATCGCCTCATCCGTCATACTATCAAAAGCATCATGATCAATTTCACCATACTTTTCCTTGATTTCACTAGCAAAAGCCGTTCTTTTAAATACATGTCCAAATGGATCAATTCCTAATTCAGCTAGCTTATCTAGTTTTCCTCTTCTTACAAGTTCTTGTTCACTAAACGTTCTCACTCTTAACATCTCCTTTTTCTAAAACAACTCTTGTATCCGCAATTAAATCATGCAATCCCCTTGTGTCTTTTCTATATATTACCATAAATCCAGCAATAAGCAATAATAAAATTTGTACAGCTGTCAATAATAAATTACTTGTTAAGTAAATTTCTTTACTTGCAAACATTAATAATATAAGATCGAATAAATTACATAAAATCGGTGGAACAATAATCGCCCTTTTTAAATAATCATTTAAATTAAGCTGCTTTTTATGGTGTCCTACCACCTTTAATTTAACCAACTTCTTCCCAATGGTTTGACCATGATTGTAAGCTTGAAAAACAACAAAATATAAAATCATGCCCGCAATATTTAAAAGAACCAATGGTATTTCCTCTTTTGCTTGATCGTAACCAATCTCTAAAGAACGATTCACGAACTCTTTCGCTTCCATACGATCTTCTATAAAATCACTAGTAATGGTTTGCTGTTCAAGAGATAGTTTTTTGCTGTTTTCACTTTGAGGAATGAAGCTCGTAATAAGTCCAAAAACTAAACTAATAAGCAATATATCCAACAAATAAGCAAATAATCGCCTAAAAAATAAATTATTTTTCATCTTTATCACCTCGGATTTTATTCTCATACTCCTTTAATAATTTTATTATATCATCTATTTTTGTTGTTTTATAAATTTTATTTTTAACATCCACTGAATTTTTTAGACCCTTTAAATACCAACCAATATGATTTCTGATTTCTAAAGCCGCAACTTTCTCACACTTTAGCTCCTTTAAATAACTTAAATGTTTTAAACACATTTCTATTTTCTCATTAGGAGTCGGCTTTGCTATTTCAACACCATAATCCAAATAAGCAACCACTTCTTTAATTAACCAAGGATTTCCTAAAACACCTCTGCCAATCATAATCGCATCACATCCAGTTTCATCCAACATTCTCTTAGCATCTTCCTTTGTTTTTATATCTCCATTTCCAATCACAGGTATCGATACAGCTTCTTTTACTTGTTTTATAACCGACCAATCCGCGTGTCCACTATAACCCTGTGCTCTTGTTCTAGGGTGAATACATATAGCACTTGCTCCAGCTTTTTCAATAACACGAGCCACTTCTACTGCATTGATACTATTTTGATCCCAACCACTACGAATTTTAACCGTAACAGGAACAGATACTGCCGCAACCACAGAAGAGATGATATCATAAATTTTATTTGGATTTTTTAATAAGGCTGCGCCTGCTTGAGAACGAAGAGCTACTTTAGGAACAGGGCATCCCATATTAATATCAATAATATCTGGTTTCATATATTCTTCTATAAATTTAGCCGCTTTTACAAAGGATTCCTTATCACTTCCAAAAATCTGTTGCGCAATAGGGCGTTCTTCCTCTTCCATATATAACATATCCACTGTTTTCTTATTATTATAAAAAATAGCTTTATCACTGACCATCTCTGCATAGATAAGCCCACATCCCTGCTCTTTAATAATCTTTCGAAAACTAGAGTTACAAATTCCAGCCATAGGCGCTAAAACAACTTGATTTTTTATTTCAACATTTCCAATATTCCACTTCATATAAAACACCGAGTATATTATACAAGATTTATTCCTTTTTTAAAAGACTAAAAATAAAAAACCACTAGTTCAACTAGTGGTTTTTCCTAAACACCTTTAAGGTGATA
>CALVUP010000020.1 GCA_944363635.1 uncultured Bacilli bacterium
CCTTCTAAGCGTTTGGTCTATCAAGAGTTATCAGTTGACAAAAGCATTGTAATTACTACGGTTTTGTGATATAATCGTTAGTGTTGATTAAGAAATTAGTACCCATTTTAGTACCCACATTTCTTAAATTAATTAAAATTGATTTAAACTATTTTTAAATAGTTTAAAATAAATTTCTTACTAAATTTTAGTGAGAAATCCTTATGTCCTAGTAGCTCAGCTGGATAGAGCATCGCCCTTCTAAGGCGAGAGTCAGGGGTTCGAATCCCTTCTGGGACGCCATTTAGGTAATTAAAAGTCTTGAATTTCAAGGCTTTTTTCGTGCATAAAAAAACAACTCTGTACTAGCAGTTGTTTAATAAATAAAATTATAGTCTTGGTAAATTCTCACATTTTCTGGAAATAATTACGTTAAAAATCTTATTGCTATATTTTTTATGAAGATTATTAATCATCTCTAATTTCTTTTCTATTGTCTTTATATTCTCTATTACTACAATAAAATTAATAATTTTAATATCTTCTATAATCTCTAATGGAATATCCGAACAGTCATTTACAACAATATTTTTTGTGTGCTTAATCATAATTCATTAACTCCTCGAGATCTTGACACTCATTAAGGTACTTTTTAAATGTTTCATCATATTTTTCTAATAACCTTTCTTTTTCTTTATAATATATATCACTTAAAAATAAATTAGGATTTTCTGATAAGTATAATTCAATACCTTTATTAATACCAGTTCCTAATTCTTTTTTAATTTGTTCATATTCTTGTAATATGCTCATTAAATCACATCCTTTCATTTTTTAGAGCATTAAAAAAAGACCAACTGTTAAGTTGATCAACTTTATAAATTTTAATTTGTTTAAATCATTTTAAATGTGTATGCTATATTTATGGTAAAAAAGGATATATCTTATATTTTTCAAAATATATTCTTTCTGTGGATAAGATAGTTTACTTTTTATTATATTTATGAATTTTTCCACCGTCTACTTCATAAACAATATCAGCTAATGTTGTAATATCTTCTTTAATGTGTGAAGCAATTAGTATTATTTTGTCCTTTTTCTTTTCTTCTAATAATATGTTTCTGATTTTATGAGCAGTTTCATTTTCTACTCCATTAAAAGGTTCATCTAAAATAATCAATTTAGGGTTTTCCATTAACACTTGAGCAATTCCTAATTTTTGTTTTGTACCCAACGAATATTTACTATATTTTTTGTTTGCTTCTTTTGTAAGATTTAATTTTTCTAAAATATCATCGATTTCTTTTTTTCCTATTTTATTTTGAATAGAGGCTAAAAGTTCTAAATTTTCAAAGCCAGTTAAATCTGGAAGAAATTTAGGTTTTTCTATTAAAGCTCTAGTATTATCTGGAAATTCATTTTTTTCAATATAATTTTTGCCATTTAATAGAATCGTTCCCTCTGTCGGTGGATAAAAACCACATATTATTTTTAGTAAAACGCTTTTACCGGAACCATTTCTACCTATAAAGCCATAGATTTTCCCACTATTAAAAGTAAGATTAATATCATTTAAAACTACACTATCACCAAACTTTTTACTTAAGTTTTTAATTTCTAATTTCATAAATATACCTCCTCAATAAGTTTTTTAGGTACTTTCAAAAAAATTGAGATTATTAAAAGATGTACAACCATTAACAACGTAACAAATAAAATGGTGTATTTGTTTGTGCTCCAAATAGTTTTTGGAAAGAAAAATAATAATATTGATAACATAATTATTAATATGTATATATTCTTTTTCATAAGTATATAGATAAAGTATATAAATAAGAATAAATATTCAAGTACTGCAATGTACAATATGTCAGTAACAAATAATTGCAATATTCTTAAATCAAGAATATTTTTTTGAAATATAAATAATAATAATATAATCAAACTATATTGTATAGCCTTTATAATAATACTTAACGATAAGAATGTTATATTTTTTTTAATAATATATTTTTGAGGTTTTATCCTTAAAAATATATTTTCTAGATATTGATCTAAATCTTTTGTATATATATCTAAAATTAAATAGATAAAAGTAAAACCATTAAATAATAACATTAATAATGAAATGATGCTAAAATTTTTCAAATCAAAGTTTGCACCAACACAAATTTTTACTATATTTATAGACGAAGCTTCACCATGACTATAAATAAAAACGATAAGTAATGGTAAAAGGAAAGAACATAATAATATTTTCTTTTTTTTATGAAATATGTATGATATATCATTATAAATCAGATATTTCATGTAATTGCCAACTTTCTATTTTTTATGGTCAAAATATATAAAATTCCAATTATAATTTCTAATAACAAAAGTGTACAAACAGAAGAAAATACTTCTAAACTAAATGTGCTATATAATGTTATTGTGAAATATGACCATATAGATAGAGAAACATTTGTTTGATAAGCTATAATTCCACCAAAATAGAATAATAATAGTAAAAATAGACCATTAATTACGATTGTGATTTTAGAATTAGTATTAATAAAAATCAAAGTAGAAATTATAGTTATTAGTGTGCCATAAATAGCATATCTTAAAATATAAAACAAAAGGAAAACTAAATTGCTTATTTCATAATTTTGATATGCATGAATACTTAAATCATTAAATGTTGTTAATAACAGTGGCATTATTAAAAATAATAATATTAGTCCAAAATGAAATAAAAACATAGTTGTTGATAATCTTATTAGTGTTTTTATATATCTTTTTTTCGACTTTAACCTTATAACATAGTCAGGGAAATTATTTTTAAAAATAGAACAAGTATTAATGTTATTTAAAAAAATAATTGCAAAAAGAAAGACATTGAATATAGGAAACTGTAAAGGAACGAGAATAGAATCAAAAAAATTATTTTTGGATGTTCCGAGTGCAAATCCACCATATAAGCATAAAATAACGGTTAGAAGAAAGATTGCTTTATATTTATCAGTACTAGTAATATAATTAAGTATTTTTAACTCGTTATGATATTTGTTTTTCATAAGCTAAAACCACCTTTTCTTTGCTTTTGAAAGAGTTTATTACAAATATAAATGATATTAACTGTAATAAGAATGATATTGCTAATGGGATTATGAGATTACTGCCTTCATCAAAAAACCAGTATCCTGCAATATTAAAATAATCACTCAATTCTTTTAAACCTAAAAATTTGTTTAGAAATATAATGTAAATTCCAATATAAACAAAAATGTCAATAACAATAAAAATTATGAAAGACATAATAATTGCTACAATTTTATTTTTGTTTTGTTTACAACAATATAAAGCAATATTAGCATATAATAAACTTATGAAAAATTGTATTAAGCAAATAATAAATCCATATAAGAAAAAGTGATTATATTTCCATTCGTTATATACACTTAAACTTGTATCTACATTACTTAAATCAAAATTGAATCCACTCATTATAGATGAAATTATAAAAATGATAATTAAAGAAACTGGCATAATTAATGCTGATTTGATGGCTATTTTATAGTTCTTTTTTAAATAATCTTTATATTTCATACGTAATAAATAATTTTCAAACATACCACTACTAAAATGATTGTGAATTGTTCCTAATACAATTAAAGCAATTATAAGTGGAGAAAAATATTGTAATGTACTAAAGATGGTATGTCTAACTATCTCAGATGTTAAAGTAATTGCATCATATTTTTTATACAGTTTATGTGGATCGGAATTTTTTATATAAGATTTTAAGCTTTCTTTATTTTTAAAAACCTTACAATATTCATGTTCTGGCATTTTTTCTTCATAGCAATATTCTTTGATTTTATTATATTCGCTTACATAAGAGAAATTTTCTTGATAAAATTGAAAAAAGGAGATTCCAATTAATATTAAAATCAAAATGCTTCCAAGTAAAAAATATTTATTATGTTTTATCTTTTTTAACATAAAATCTTCCCCTTAAAAAATGATAATAAGATAGAGTATATATTTTTATAATTTTATAACTTTATAACTTTATAAGTTTTATCTTGAGCCTTTTATTGGATATGGACTGCTATCAATAGTTCCTAAATCCCAATTGAAAGAGCCTGTAGCAGTGGTTATAAATGATTTAGCAGATTTTAAGTGTAATTTCCAACCACCTTGTGTTTCGGTACCAGAGCCAAAGTCAACATTACTTCCTTGTGGAAGATTTTTCCATCCAGTAGTAATCATGCCATGAAACATTCCTTGAATTTTACCCTCAATAGCTCTGCCATCTCCTGATAAATCATCAGAAATTGCTGTTTTTTTGACTTTTTGTGTCATTGACCAGTCGTCACCTTTATCTACTTGTTTACTAACAAATTCTCCTTCCCAAATAGGAATTTTTATATTAATTAATTGTGTATATTGTCTAGCACTAACTCCAGCCATACTTAAACATAATGTTACTACAAATAGAAACAGTGTTCCTTTTAAATATTTCATTTTTCCCTCCTACAATCACTTATATACTCTATCTTAACTATATTATATCTTATTTATAAAATTTATACAATATTGAATAAGATTATAGTATTGACTATTTGAATAAATGTCATATAATGCCAAGTATTTTGATAATTAGTGATGTTTATAAAGTAAATATCTTTTATTTGATGTAGAAAAAAATCACTTTGATAAATTATTTTTTTCTGAAAACATTTCGTAAAATTGTTCGGCAATTTTATCTTGTTCATACTTTAATTTTTTAAAAGAACGATATATTGCTTTTTTCATAGGATAACTTTGCTGAAAACTATTCTTTAATATGTATTGATTTTCATTATTTGTTTTCTTTTCGTTTAGATAAACTAGCAAAATAGCCTCGTTTAATAAATCATTTAGACTTATATTTTGATTAGTAGCAAAACGATTATGATAAACATATAAAGAATTATTTACAATAGCATTTAAAACGTAATTATCGTACTTTTCTAACTTGTCTTTAATGAGTTTACTATCTTTTGCATTTTCAAAACCTATATTACTAATTAAGTTATCTTGATCGATTTTTAAAAAGATATTATTTATTTCTTCGATTTGGTTATTGATTTCTTTTTCTGATAATTGTATATCTCTATCATTAAAAAGAGTATGTTTAATATCTTTTGTTAAAAGTCTAATTTCATTTCCAATTTTATTTTTAGGCAAAACTGGAGGCTTAATGCACCCAGATACTTTGAGCCATAACTGGACTAAATTCAGAGAAAGAAATAAAGGGTTACTACCAAATAAAAATGTAACTCTTTATGGGTTACGTCATAGCTTTTGTACTTATATGAGAACTAATCCAGAAATTACTATAAATGAAATCATGAATTTAATGGGACATACAGACGAAAAAACAACCGATAATTATACCCACTCAAATAGAGAAATTGGCGATAAAATTATTGGAATGTGGGACGGTTTAGAGCTTTAAAATAAAGGGAATTAACTAAAGTTGATCAACTTTTTAGTTAGTTCCCACTTTTTTTGTTTTTTAGTACCCATTTTAGTACCCACTTTTGTTAAAATGAGTTAAAATGATTAAAAATAGTTGATAGTAATTTAAAATTAAATTATAATTAATTTGTTAATACAAATAAACGAAAAGTATTGTTTTTCCTGTGTTTATTGACTGTTTGTGTTTTATGGGTGTTAATAATAGTTGATAGGTATTTTGAAAACGCAGTTGACTTCTAAGCGATCGGTCACAGGTTCGAATCCTGTCGTGGACGCCACTAAAAAAATAAAATCTAGTCAATGGCTAGATTTTTTATTTATATATAATTTCGATGTTCTTTTCTTTTGCGTATTCTTGTATTTCTTCCAAATGACTTCCTAAAACGAGTTCATCCAAAGCTTTTAAGGAATAAGTAGAAGAAGCTTTGTCTATTTCTTCTTTGATTCGGTCCACAATGGTTTTACTTACTTTTTGCTGTTCTATACGAGAAGCATAATCCAGTACCAATTGAGGACGATAATCATGATATAGTAAAAAGGCATCTAATAAAGTGAAATCTTCAAAAGGTATTTTTTGAATGAATAAAATATCTTGATACGTTAAAGTCAATTTTTCTAAATAATTAATGATTTCTTTAAAACAAACCGTATCAAGTACAACTTCATATTTTTTAGACGGATAATATCTTTTGATTCCTTCTACGGCGGAAGATAACACAATTGCAAATTCATGCCCAAATTCAATTTTATTTTCTAAAAGTGTATATCTATTTTTAGAGGTCGTACTTTCCTCTTTTAATCTTTCAATTAATTCTTGTTTTCTATCTTTCATAGTCTCACCAATAAAATTATATCATGTATTTAAAAAAGAAAAAAGCAGAACTCTGCTTTTATTCGTTTTTAAAATATTTAAATTCCATCTTACTTGGTGTAATGGCCGTTTTTGATTCAACTGTAGTATCTTCGGTATACGTTTGTATATAAGGCAATGTAATTTTTTTCGTCGTTGGTTCATCTAATAAAACAATGGTATTGTTTTCTTCTTTTGTATAGCGAACGACTTCTAATTGATCAAAATCAATATAATCCGCATGCGTATCATCGTAACTTCTTAATGGTTCATCCAAATAAATATCGGCACTTTTTACTAGAGATTTTCCATTTACTGTACTTGATGACGTAAGACCAATTTTATATTTTCCTTTATAGGCTCCATCCGTTACTAAATCCCCTACACTCTTTAAAGATCCATCAATTGTTTCTGTATTACCATAAATCTTATAATCTAATAAAGCATCACCTGTTGTAGAAGTTAATACAATTGAATTCGTCATGATTTCATCGGTTACAATAGCATAATTGATTTGTGTAGATTCAACAGCAATTCTTGCACTATATGTCGTGTTTTGGTATTCATTGCCAGCTGCCTCATCTAACCAAATCTTCATTTCATAGGTTATACTTTCTTGTGATGCTAATTGTTTATTTAAAACAAGTGTATTACTATTATATAATGATTGAATCGATACAGGTTCTGTAAAATCTGAATCTCCTGTTCGATAAGAAATCATTAAATATTCAGTACTTGGAACGTTACTAATCGGATGTGTATTATCAGATAAATTTTCATCTAAATAGACTTTATAATTTGCATCCATTGTTCCATTATTTGTAATGGTAAATGTAAAAGACTTTGTATTCATTCCTTCTGCTTTGCTCATAGGACCCATATTGTCTATTGTAATGACTTCTCCTGTTGTAAAATCAATTTGAAAAGACCCTGTGTTCAAAACATTTTTTCTTTCACTAGTATTTGAAATTCGAAGAACAGCATAAGAAGCTCCAATTAAAGTAATAATACCAATCACGATTGCTATAATACTTAATAATAATTGTGATTTTGTAATTGAAACTGATTTATTGTTCTTTACCTTCTTCTTATCTTTCTTTTTTTTCGCAGTCATATTCTCCTCCATTATCTATTTTCATTATATAAAATTTTACCAACGAAAGCAATATTTTTGCTATAATTAAATTGGTGATTGACATGTATTCAGTTAAAGAAAACAAAAAAAATGAACTTATCATTAAAAAATCAAAATTTATTACTTATATCTATCAAATTCATCACAAAGAAGATATCAATAACATTCTTGACGCCCTTAAAAGTGAATATAAAGACGCAAATCATTGTTGCTATGCTTATATCTATGAAAATGAAATGAAAGCAAGTGATGATAATGAACCTAGTAAAACCGCAGGAACACCCATTTTAGAAGTATTAAAGAAAAACCATTTAAATAATGTTCTTTGTGTTGTTATTCGTTATTTTGGAGGTATAAAACTAGGTGCAGGTGGTCTTATTCGTGCTTATTCTTCAAGTTGTAAAGAAGTACTTGTAAATAATATTATTGAATTAGAAGACGGATACTTAATAGAAATTAAAACAGACTATAGTAACCAAAAAAAGTTAGAATATTTAATTCCAAGTACCCATATTCTAAAAAAAGAATACAATGAAAACATAAAACTATTAGTAACAGCTAATCAAGACCTACTTAACAAATTAAATACCAATCATATTTCCTATACAATAAAGGAAAAGATAAAAATAGAAAAGAGTTCGTAAATGAAGAACTCCTTTTTATGATCTTAAATAATTTACTTTGGCATTACAACTCCTATCCCAGTAATTATCCCAATTGTCATCTACATACACCTTTGTATTATCTATATTTATAGTTTGTGTGGATTTCCAACTATTAAATACATAGGATCCAACTTCTATAACACTATTTGGAATTGTAATGGATGTTAAACTTGTACAATTGAAAAACGCCAAACTCCCTATGCTTGTTACACTATCCGGAATAACGATTGAAACTAAACTTCGACAATTGGAAAAATCGTCTGAACCAATGTTAGTTAAAGATTCCGATAAAACGATTGTTTTCAATTTGCTACAATACTTGAAAACTCCATTTCCAATAGTTTGTACGCTATTTGGAATTTCAACAGAAAGCAAATCAGTACAATAGTAGAATGTTTCATCCTTTATTTCGGTCAAAGATTCAGATAAAACAATAGACTGTAAATTGCTATTACTAAAAGCGCTCATACCTAAACTAGTTACACTATTTGGTAACGTAATTGAAGTGATAGCAGCATGAGAAAAGGCATGATCCCCTATTGTCGTTAAATTATTTGACAACGTAATTGATGTAATTGAAGAATCAAAAAAAGCAAAAGCTTCAATTGTAGTTACACTATTTGGTAATGCGATTGAAGTAATAGCAGAACCAGAAAAGGCATGATCCCCAATAATGGTAATACTATTTGGAATATCTATTGTAGTTTTCGCTGGTGGGCATTTAATCAATCGAGTAACAGCCTTATTATATAAAACTCCATCTATAGATGTATAGGTTGTATTTTCTTTTGAAACATTAAAATTTCCATTAAAAGCATTAAAAGCAATTGATGATACAGCAGCAGGAATACTTAAAGATTCTAGTTTAGGACAATTAGAAAATGTAGCATCCTCTAATTTAGTTAAAGATTCAGATAACACTACTGATTCTAAGTTACTACAATTATAAAATGCAGATTCACCAAGACTAGTTACACTATCTGGTAATTCTATTGAAATTAAACTTCTACAATTATAAAATGCATTACTGCCTATGGTCATTACTTGATTTGGTATTTTAATTGAGGTCATTCCACATCCAAAAAAAGCAGAATTGCCAATAGTAGTTAGACCATTAGGTAAATTGATTTCAGTTAGATTGCTACATTGTGAAAATGCATTATTCTCTATAATCGTTACATGATTTGGCAAATCAATTTTAGTTAATTTATTACACCCTTCCAGTGCAGAATTCCCTATACTTGTTACACTGCCTAAAATATCTATATTCCCCTTTGCATATGGGCATCGCACTAATTGCGTCCTTTCTTTATTATATATAACCCCATCTACAGATGTATATGTAGCATTATCACTTGCAACATTATATTCTAACAAATTGCTACAACCAGAAAACGCAGATGCATCCATTGATGTTACTCCTTTTGAAATTATAACGGTGGATAAATTCGAACAGTTGTAAAAAGCATATTGACGAATAGTTGTCACACTGTTTGGAATTTCTATTGAAGTTACATTCACACAATCTTGAAACATGTAACTTCCTATACTGGTAATACCTTCTTTAATGGTAATCTTTTTTATAGTACTCCTACTATTGTACCAAGGCTCAACTGGATAACGAAAATTACTATTTGGCATATCTCCTATTCCGATAACAACTAATTCCTCTATATTATTCATACCAAACGTATAATATTCTTTTGTGCCATCCACAGTTAATTTTTTTACTCCTGAACAATTGTTAAATGCCTGACTACCTATTTGAGTAACACTTGATGGTATATTTACTTCTTTTAAACCTGTACAACCAAAGAAAGCGCGACCATCTATACTTGTAACAGTGGATGGTATTCTTACTTCGGTTATATCCTCATTCCCAGTAAATAACCCTTCTGGAATGTTTGTAATTCCTTCATCTAATGTAATTGTTTTAAAAGGCAATAGTGTTGAATTGGATAATTCATTTATTTTTTCTTCAAATTTAGTATAAAAATCTTGCCCTTCTTCAGTAAATTGTCCTTCTTCATCCATTAAACCTTGTTTTACTAAATATGCCTTGAATGCATCATCATTAACTTCTGTAAGTGTACTTGTATCATACCCTAAATCTTCTAATACATCTTTCATGACTATTAGCATTAAAGCACTGCTAAGTCTTTCATTGATATTGGAATCTTCTGTAGATAATTTATCCATATAAATTTGGATTTCTTCAGGAGTTTGAAGAGCATAAACTTCTTTTGAATCACAGCCTATAGCAATAAACGCTCTTCGGTAATATGATAATAGATCCTCATCCATATATACCAATATATCTGAAAGATTATTTTTGAGATTTCCTTTTCCTTTAATGATTACACTACCATCTGCATACATGTAAGCTATTGCACTTTCATCGTTATTTGCAGAAACATCAATTTTTGAAACCAATCGGTTATGATCATAAAGCTGTGTCGCTTCAATACTTACTTTTGCTTCAAATCTCTTATTTACAGCTTGTTCTGTTGTTGCTTCTTCATCTATCCATAGGTATAGTTTATAATGATTGGATTTTGTTGTATCTAAATATTTATTATCGATTTTATAAAGTTTCTTTCCGTCCTTTTCGATTGCATCTTCTTCGGAAATTGTTTTTGAAAATAAAGTTACATTTTTTTCTGTTCCATCTTCTTCTACCGTTAAATAATATCTTACGACATCGACTGGTAAAGTGGATACACTCTCATCGATTTCTATATATAGATCATACTCTGCATTAATTGTTCCTTCATTGACTACATCAAAAGTATAAGGAGTCTGTTTTTTGCCTTCTTCTTCTGTAATTGGAAAAGCATTTTCTAAAGTAATTTCATCTTGTTCATTTTCTATTCTTACATCTAGTTTTCCTGCACTAATCACACTATCTTGTTCTCCTTTTGTTACTGTTCTAAATACAGCATAACTAATACCTAATACAAAAAGAATACCAATAATTATACCTATTATTTTAGCGGCACGATCGTATTTTTTTCTTATATTTTCTTCCATATTCTCACCTATTCTTCTCTTTTATTTTATTATTAACTATTTTTACTGTCAATAACATAGACTCTTTTCTATTTCATTTTACATTGCTTTTGACAATAAAAAAACGACTATTGTCGCTTCTTCTTATTTTAAATAACTAGCAAGTACGTCAACGCTATCATCACTAAAAATTGTCTTTCTTCTGATCATAAAACGATCGGTATCATAGGTAGAAAAACCATCACTATCGTATTGTCCAATAAACGCTAAACGAAAACCAGCTTCTTTTAGCAAGGTTTTTGCTCTTTCATTCCAGTCAAAGAATGGATAAGCAAAAGCAAATACATCTCCTCCTAACATTTCTTTACTTTTAGATAAATCATTTAAAATGTTTTCTTCGCTTTCGCAAAGCAATTGTCCACCTTGTTCTCCACCTGGACATTTATAATTATTATGTAAATTGTAAGAATGGGATTGAAAATCCATATAAGTTGTTTTTATATTTTTGATATCATATCTAGAACTAATAATAAAGTATGTAGCATTCACTTTATATTTTTCAACAATTTCTACCGCATTGGTTGCGTATTTTCCATCATCAAGCGTAACCACAATACTTTTCATGGGTATTCTTATTTTTTGATCCAAAAACATTTCTAATTCTTCCATAGTTAGTGTTAAATACTTGTTTTCACTAATGTATTTCATATGAGAATCGAATTGTTCGATTGGATGACAGATCACTGTATTGGTACAAGTTTCTGTCTTTGTATCATAAATCGTATGATATGTCAAAGCTCGAATATTGTTTCTCGTTTGTTCGGTTGTATTTTCTTGTTCTTTGATTTCTTTTACATCTTCTTTTTTGATATAAAGTAACTGATTATTATATTCAATTCCATACTTGTTTTTATCTTTAATAATAATCGGAAAATCAAAAGATTGATTTATAGTAAATACAGGCTTGTCTTGTTCATCATAAAATGTTGTTTCATCGTTGGTTACAATATTTTCATTAAATACAACATAAGATTTATAACGTGTAGATGTACTTGGCATATTCTCTACTGGAGTAACATCTTGATAAGAAATCAACCAATCTTGCTCTTTTATTTGAAAATATTTTGTATCTTCTGTTAATTTAGTATCTTCTAATTCTAAAGCCGTATCTTTGTATACTTTTCCTATTTCTTGTTCTTCTTCATCATATAAGATTGTATCCTTTGTTACTGTTACATATGCATTATAATGTTGTTTTACTTCTTCAAATGTTTGTTCTTTTTTTTCTTCTGCTTTCTTTTGATCATAAAAATCCTTAAATAAACAAGCAGCCCCAATAGCAATTAATATAATTGCTAAAAATATATAAATTTTTTTACTTTTTTTCTTTGTTTTTTTTACCATAATCTCACCTTTTACCTCTTTCTTACTCTTTTATAAAAAAGGATTAAACCTCTTGGATAACTGTTATAATCATAGGTTTACATCCTGTTTCCTTATAATAATATTTACCTA
>CALVUP010000021.1 GCA_944363635.1 uncultured Bacilli bacterium
AATGCAACCTTTGTCATTTTCCCACTTAAATGCAACTTCTATTATTTTTAGGGTTGCATTTAGTTTTACATCTTACACAAAAAATTTTTACACCCATCCTGGAATTCTTCCTTGTAAAAAATGTTTATTAATGTTATTATGATAACATAAGAATAGAGGGTGAAATTTATGGAACAAATTATTCATTTTTTTAGGGACACTTTAGATGGGCCAGTCTATATTATAGTGGCCATAGTAGCTGGAGTTTTATTGTGTGCATGTATCGGGTATTTAGCGGAGAAGTCAATTAAAAGAAAGAAAGCGGAAAAAGAAGGGGATAGTACAGCACCTTCTATGGAGACAAAAATCACGACAGAACAGCCAGTAGAAAAAGAGAGCGTGTCTACTACTCCCCCAGTTACCCCAACGGTGGGAACGATTCCAGAGGTGAATACTCAAGTGGCTTCTTCGGTACAACAACCAGTAGGACAACCTGTTTCTTCGCAAGGGATGTCAACAGAAACACCGCAACCCCAAGCAGTACCAGCGGCTCCTGTTATTCCAACGATTACAATCCCAACAGGGGATACTACATCAAACGAACCACCATCATCTACTGTTTCAGCTAGTCCGCAACCTGAAACAATTAGTGCACCAACCCAAGAAGCAGTTGCTCCACAGCTAGAACCAAGTCAAACGGAAAGAACGATAGTATCAACTTCCACAACTCCTGTAGAAACAATTTCAGAATCTAGTAATGTTTCTATGCCAGAGTCTGTACCAGCACAACCTGCATCTATCCCAGCGGAAGATTTAATGACAGTTCAACAGCCAGTAACAAGTATTCCAACGCCAAGCGATACCGGATCAACTTCAATTTTTGAACCAGCACAAACAGCGGAAGTTGAAACAAATGGTATGGGTAATTCACAAAAGGTAGAGTCAAACTCTTCTATAGAAGATCCTTTTGCCTCTACAAGTGCGCCACAAACTTCAACCATGGCTTCTGTTACTCCTAATGTAGAACAACAAGAAACAAATACAATACCACCGGTAGAACCAGTATCACAAGAAACCTCAACCGTTATTCCAACCATCGATGGATTGTCGCAAGGAACAGAAAAAACTCCAGTAGCAACTCAGGATATATCACAACAATAATTTGAGTTTTGGCAAAGGATAATTTTTGGTATATAAAAGAATAGGGAAGCATAGCCAAAGTTTTGCAGTGTTTTCCTATTGATATTTATATGCAAAGCGGAATGAAATGAAGAATAAAATTAGCAAAGAATTTTGCCAAAATGAGAAAAATTTAGTATACTATAAAAAGTGAGGAGAAGATGTTATGGTTATTACAGTAACGACAGTTACGACAATTATAAAAAAGATCATAGACATATCCCTTGTATGGATTATGTTCTATATCATATTAAAAAATATTCGAAATAGTGTCAAATTAACTCTTTTATTTAAAGGAGTTATTATTGTCATTATTCTAAAAGTAATTAGTGATTTCTTTGGCTTTACAACGGTTGGTATTTTACTAGAATATATCATCATGTATGGACCACTCGCTTTGATTGTGATTTTTCAACCGGAAATTAGAAATATCTTAGAGCAGTTAGGACGAAACCAACTACTTGGAAGGCATAAAGTATTAACAGTTGATGAGCGGGAACATATGGTTTATGAAATTGTTCAAGCAATGGATTACTTAAGAAAACATAGAATTGGAGCTTTAATCGTAATTGAGAGAGATGTTAGCTTAGGAAATTATATTGATAAAGCCAAAAAGCTTTATGCTGACTTATCGAGTGATTTATTAATTGCTATTTTCTATGAAGGAAATCCTCTTCATGATGGAGGAGTTATTATTCAAGGAGATCGTATTACTTGTGCGGGAGCGGTTTTTCCAACCAGTAGTAGTTCAAAAATTAATAAGCGACTTGGAACAAGGCACCGGGCAGCTCTTGGTATTGCCGAAGAAACCGATGCCATTGCCCTTGTTGTTTCAGAAGAGACCGGTCGATTATCAATTGCTGTAAAAGGAGAATTGTTCTACAATTTATCCCTTGATGATGTTCGGATGATGCTTATTGATGAATTAAAACCAAAAACAGATACAACTTACGAAGAAGATTTAGAAGAGGAAGAGATATATGAAGAAGATAATTAGAGGGATAGGAAAATTATTTGCCCATATTGGTTCGTTTTTTGATAAGTGGTTAATCACTCCTATTACCAAACTCATTCTAAAAATTCAAGACTTTTTCAAAAAGAACAGTAAAAATTTGGAACGGTTTATAGGAAAAAAACAAACCCTTATTGTAATTAGTTTAATCCTAGCACTATGTGTTTTCTTTATCATTGATGGAGAAAGTAGTGCTTTGATCGATCAATATGCCGAAGTATTATATGATCAACCAGTAACAGCGATTTATAACGAAGAAGCTTATGTGGTAGAAGGACTACCAGATACGGTAGATATTACTTTGGTAGGTCAAAAAAGGCATATCTTTTTAGCAAAACAGTCTCCGAGTGAAGGGGTAACGGTTGATTTAACGGGCTTGGGCCCAGGGCAACATAAAGTAACCTTGCGCTATTCTCAACGTTTGAAATCACTTGATTACCGTCTAGATCCATCAACGGTTACCGTAACAATTTATGATAAAGTAAGTGCTACCAAAACATTGACCTATGATATTCTACATCAAGATAATCTTGATAGTAAATTAAATATTGAAAGTGTAGAGCTAGATCGTAGTGAAGTTATTGTAAAAGGAGCAGAATACAAGCTAAAACAAGTAGCAAGTGTAAGAGCTTTAGTGGATGTAGATCAGTTCACTTCCCAAGAAGCAGGCGAAATGACTTTAAATGATGTTTCCCTTGTCGCTTATGATACAGATGGAAAAGTAGTGGATGTAGAAATTGTTCCAAAAACAGTAACCGCAAAAGTAGTGATTACTTCTCCTAGTAAGAGTGTACCACTTGAAATTGTACCAGAAGGAGAAATGGCCTTTGGTAAAGCCATTCAATCGTTAAGTACTAGTGTTAATAGCGTAGAAATTTATGGTAGTGAGGAAGCTCTCGCTAATATTGATTCCTTACCAGTTAAGATTGATGTCGCTGGTTTATCAGAAAATAAAGACTTTACCGTAACACTTGAAAAACCAGCCGGTGTAACAGATATTAGTGTCAAAACAGTTACTGTAAAAGTAACCGTAGATGATTCCGTATCAAGAGAGTTTGAAAACATTTCGATTGCAACCGAGAATCTTGATACAAGCCGTTACAGTGTTCAAGCCGCTAGTGAAGCAGATAGTAGAGTAACCGTGGTAGTCACAGGAAGTAAATCTCTAGTAGATAACCTGGATCCATCAATTTTAACCGCCTATGTCGATCTCGATGGACTAGGGCCTGGAGAACATGATGTTGAAGTTCAAGTAGCAGGAGATGACTTGAAGTTAAGCTATGCTTCAAAAGTAAAGACCGTTAAAGTTATTATTTCTGAAAAATAAAAAAAGTAAGGCAATCTAAAAAAGGGGTTGCCTTCTTTTTGTTAAAAAGAGTTCTCTAGTTTCCCATTAAAAAATATGGTAAAATCTAAATATCTATAAACTAGAAAGCGAGACCAAACCTTACAAATAGAAGGGGTGTGTTAAAGTATGGATATGAAAAATATAATTGTAAACACCTTTACTAAAATGGTTGAAGCAGGAAAAACAGATAAAATCACTGTAAAAGCCTTAATTAAAGAATGTCATATTTCTCGTCAGACGTTTTACTATCATTTTCAAGATCTTATGGATATGTTAGAATGGTCTATCCGTCAAACCTCAAAACAGCTAGTCGAAGAAAGCTTGAAAGCCAACAATATACGCTCTGCTTTACATATATTTATTTCTTTTGTAGTAGATCATTTTCAGCAATTTGAGAAACTAATGAATTCAGAGCGACGCTTTCAAATGGAACGAATTATGATTGAGGTGATCGAGAATTGTTTAAGCGAGTTAGTTCGGAATTTAGAACAAGATTGCTCTTTTAATTATCTTGATCGGGAGGTTTGGATTCGCTATAGTACTTATGGCTTAGTAGGAGTGCTATTAGCTTACGGTGGAAAGGAAAGTTTGGATCAAGACCGATTGGCTTTTCAATTAGAACAAATATTATATGGAAAGTTAGCTTTGGATAAAAAAAGAAAGCAATTGAAAACTAGTTATCAATAAAAAAACCACTTGTCGTGGCTTTTTTCTTTTTTCTTATAATAATCCTCTTATTGTCCTAATCTAATAAATTTAAACCAAAGATAAGACTGTCAATGCCTAAAAAGAGTAAGTAAGTACCGATTAGATAACTCACGGAAAGAAAAGAAATAAAAGGATCGAAAATCATTAAACAGCCAAGAATTAATCCTAATATATTAACAATTAAGGTGAAATAGTAGTAACCAGTGCCTGCAAAACGGCGAATATAGGATAAATGAGTAAGGTGTGCTACACAATGAGCAATAAACCAAATTGGGAATAAAACAATCAGTACGAATTCTCCTGCTGCAATATTACACATAATCAAAATTGCCACGATAATACTTAAAATGCCACAAAGAAGGGAAAGAGAGGCACTAAATCCTGTGCGTTTTTCCAGTTTCACATAAAAGATAATATCCACAATACCTGTAATCAAAGCAAGAACCCCATAAGCAAAAGTAACACCAGCTAAGGCTGTAGATGGAGAAGCAAAAGTATAAATACTTAGTAAAATTAAAAGAATACCAAGAAGAAGCTCACTCCAAGCTAGAACTGTTTTGTTTTTGATCATAATCGAATCTCCTTTCAAATGTAAAATAATCTTTAGAGGACTAAATATTAAGCGAAATCCTCTATTTATAGAATAACGAATTTAATCATGTTTGGCTACTGGCAATTTTTTTATTCTGTCTTTACAAAAAATTAAAAATGTCATTCTTCTTTAAAAAATACAAGAAAAGACAAAGTTCATAAACTTTGCCCTATGAAAACTAAGATAAATTTTTGTTAATAAACTTTAGCTTTCTATATTTTAAACTGATTATTTTTCCCTTTGATTGTAGATCCATTAATCTCTATCAAAAAGATACGAAATATCTATGATACCTGCAATACCGATGATAACATATATAATTCGAGATATCATACTATCAGCTCCCCCAAAAAGAGAAGCAACTAAGTCTAGTTCAAATAGCCCGACGAAAGCCCAGTTAATGGCGCCAATGATAATAAGAACAAGACAAATCTTTTTCAATGTATCCATTCTTCTTCCTCCTTTTATTCATTAGATAGGTTAACCCAAAGATTTTAAAATTATTCATGAATAATAGGAAAAAAGAAATAATATAATGAAATGAGATTACAAATGAGGTGAAGAAATTGAAAAAAATCAGTATGATTCTGATGTGTATGTGTCTTTTATTTTTAACAGGATGCGGAAAAACAAGCGAAACGGATCTCATTAATCAATGGAATAAAAAAGTAGAAAATGGAAAAGGATATCTAATGACTGGAGAATTAGAAATTGTCAATAACGACGATGTTTATAATTATGATGTCTCCTCCGCTTACCAAAAGGGAGATTATTACCGTATTAGTTTAACCAATCAGGCAAACGATCATGAACAAATCATTTTAAAAAATGATGATGGTTTATTTGTCCTAACGCGCGAAAGTACGCAACAAAAAATTTGATAGTTTAAGGTTATATCCACGAAAGGTATGAGTAATCATATCTTTTTATTTTGCATAAAAGGAGGTAGATATTATTAATTATGCAATATTTAGAAGTGAACCAGTTTATACTTTGAATGATTTGGCACAAATTGGATCACATAATAAAAGAGAAAAGAAAGCTTATAATTCTAATCCAAATATAAAATTAGAGTTATCTAATGATAATATTGAGATAGTACCATTACAAGAGAAATATGTTAAAGGTTTTAAAAATAAAGTCAAAGATTATGAAAAAGAACATGATGAGAGAATGAAAAATGAAAGACCTGATAGAAGAAAAACTTTTAATCAAATGCTTAATAAATCTAAAAATGTGGTAGCTGATGAATTGCTTTTTACAGCAACACATAAGTTTTTTGATAATATGAGTAGGGAAGATATAAGAAAGTGGGCTGATACTTGTATGGAGTTTGTTTATGAAGATTTAGGTTATACTAAAGAGCAAGTGTTACATGCTACAGTCCATTTAGATGAGGAAACACCTCATTTACATTGTGTAGTTATACCTTTGATTAAAAAGTTTGATAAAAGAACTAATACAGAAAGATATACTATTTCTAAAAAAGCCTATATTAAAGATAAAATTCATTTATCAGAATTACAAGATAAATACCATCAAAGATTAACTAGTAAAGGTTATGATTTAGAACGTGGTATTAAAGGTAGTGATGCGAAACATCAAAAGGTTAGAGATTTTAAAAAGACTACTAGATATTATGAACAGAAAGTAGAGGTTTTAAACTCTAAAATAGATGAAGCTATGAAAGAATTTAATGAGAAACAAAAAACTACCAAAAATATTCCTTTTAGTAAAACTCATGTTTTAGTAGAAAAAGAAACTTTTGATAGTATGAATAAAGTAATTAAAGAAACAAAAAAGGTAGTAGAGTTAGAGCCTAAAATTAGGAATTTATTTAATGAAGTAGATAGTTTTACTAAAAGTCATCAGAGTTTAGAAAAAGAAAATCAAAATATGAAAAGGGGGATTAAATCATTAACTACTAGAAATCAGAATCTTACCAAAGAGAATAATACTTTAAAATCCTATATTAAGACTATATTAGAGGCAATAAAGCACTTTTTTAGACATTTATTACAAATTGGTAATGAACCCACAAAAGAAGCCACTACAAGCGAAATAAAGGAATATTATGACAATAAAGATTTTGATAGTAACGATGTTTATGATATTTCTAAAGGTACTACTAAAGAAGATGAACTGTTTGGGTATGCTGATATACCTAGTTATTATAAAGCTAAAAAAGATAATGAAATAGATAAAGATGACCTTGAAATGACATTATAACTGTCTAATTCATAGTATCTATGGTATAATTATTTAAACAACAAATAATCAATGAACTAATTAAAGAACGATGAGATTATGAGTGTTAAATTCAAAATAATTATTGTAAAGTGAGTGTGTAATAATATGAGATGTGCAGTATGTGGAAGTACAAGAGTTGTAGTGGAAAGAAAAAAAGAAGGTTTTAATCAAAAAAAAGGAATGCTTGGTGGAATGTTATTTGGTACTACTGGTGCGATAGTTGGTGGAGCTAGTGGTAATGAAACTATATATTATCATTGTGGCGATTGTGGACATACATTAAATAAATGTATGCATCAATATGAGGAAATGGAATTAGATTTTGCTTTGAACACTCAAGATTCTGAAGATACATATTTTATTGATAGAGTTAATAGAATGAAGAATAAATATCCAAATGCTGGGTGGAATTTAGAAAAAATTAATCAAGCTAAAAAGAATAGCAGAGCTTCTAAATTATGTTGTGATGATGATGTAATGCTTGAATGTCAGAGTTTTATAAAATCTAATGGGAAAACATCAAGTGAAGAGCTAATTAAATATATGCAAGCATTAGGATATAAATCAGAAATAATTGAAGATATAGTTAGAAAAACAATGCGTGATGATAAATATAAATTAAAATTAAGTTTGGAAAATAATACATTATATTATGAATTTTATGATAGTAAAGAATTGATTGATAATAGAACATTAAACTCTCATAACTGGCTTATTTATTCAAAATTCACTCGTCCTGAAAGAGAAAAAAGAAGAGTGGCTGAAAATGAGAAATTGCAAACAATAATTTTAAATATAGTTAAGAATAATAATAAGCCTATGCATATTGTTGAATTAATGGAAGCTGATGAAAGAATTGCAATGTTATCGCCGCAAAAGATACAAGTTCTTTGTATTCAATTAATGGATAAAAAATTGTTAAAGCCCGAAGATATTATAGATAATGTTTATAATGGAATACCAAGAAGAAAAAATGAAACAATTACTAGCACTATTAACAAAACACCTAAAACTGATATTTCATTAGAAAATCAGAAACTATGTCAAGAAATATATAATGTCTTAAAAGAATATGGAAGTATGACCGTGCCTGAAATGATGCAGAAAAGCAAAATTTTAAGTAGTATAAGTCATTTTAAACTTCGAGCATTGTGTAGACGTGAAGAAAGAGATGGAAAATTAATTTGTTTAGATGAAAGAACAAGTAAATTTTCAATTGTTGAATAAGAATAAGAAATAATTAAAGACTATTAATTTTTATAAGAAAATTGTTTTGTAATTATAGGTAAAAATGTAGATAAAATTCCAAATAAGATGGAAAATATTATAATTTAGAGAAAGCAAACGACAAATTATCATTATATTGGAGATTGCAATTAAATGATATAATATAGCAAAAGAGAATAGGTGAGAAAAATATGACAAATAGAGAAATCAAATTACGTGAATTAGCATTGCCAACTGATATGTTAAAAGCTAATAAAAGCATACTTGTAAAATTAAGAAAAATACAAGAGCTTTTTAAAGGTGAATATAATTTTAACTTACACTTTGATCAAGAATTTATGAAAAAATTAGGAGATTTGAATTTCCATATGGTTTTATACTCTTGTGGTTGGTTTTTATTTGATGATAATTTCATATTTAATGTTCTTGTAAATCATACTTTTGTAGATAATGAAAAAAATAAATTTTCAAGAATCAAATTTTTAGAGGATAGTTTAACAGTTTATGTTATTCCAATTAATAAGGTTGAAATTGTTTTGAAAAACAATAATATGAATGGGACTTATGAAAGTAGCTTAAAGCAAGGTGACGTTGTGAAGGGGGCAATTGCTGGAGGAGTTATTGCTGGATCTACTGGAGCTATTATTGGAGCAGCTGCTACCATGAAAAATGAAAATAAAGTACATTCTTATTGTGTAGAAAAATACAAGATAGAGCTTTATGCCAATTTTTCTAGACCTTATGAATTTGAATTATTTGAATATAACTATGGTTCTAAAAAAATTGAACCTACCAAAAATTTTTATTTTAATGAAGCTATTAGTCATAAATATTATAATCGAAGTGCGGACTTGAATGAGGTTATAAGTGATTATCAAGCTATAATAGAAAGAATGCAGTTTACAAGTGAACAAGTAAGAAAAAAAGAGGAATGTTTGGATTTGATTTATAAAATTTATGGTAAAAAATCTAATTTGAACATATATGTTTTAGAGAGTGATTTTGTAAATAGTTTGGTTGATTTGCTAACTTCTATTAATGATGAGGAGTTAGATGTTACTATAAAATATTTACGCAATATTCAAAATAAAATGTTGGAAATTACTGATAATAAGGAAATATTAAAAAAACAAATTACTAATGAAAATAAACAATTAGAGTGTTTGAGTTTTTGGCAAGTTTCAAAAAGAAATCATATTAAGGATAGAATTGAGAAATTAAGAAAAAAATTAAATGAACAAGATGATAGTTTAGCATACATTGACACAATTATTGATAATCTGAAAAATACTTCAGGGTACTTAAAATTGTATAATAGGCAAAAGGAAATAGAGAATCAATATAAAATGGAACAGGCAAATACCGAAGATTATATTAAATGTCAAATGAAAAAATGTATAAATTTATATTTTAGTCAAAATTCTGATTATATCATTCGTCTAAAAAATATAAAAAATAAAATTGATAGTTTTTTTGATGATGATTTGCAAAAAAAAGCTGAATGGTATGAAATACTTAAAACATTTGAATTCTTATTAAAAAATGATAATGGGTCTAGTATTGATAATATGCGATTTAAAGATAAGTATTTTCAGAATATGTCTCGTGATAAGATTAAATCTATATTACAAGTGTTATTAAAGTTAGATGTTGTAGAGGAATTTTTAAATGTTTATGAAATAAAGAAGTAAGAAAAATGGTTTTATTAAAAATTTTAAAAAGAATGGTGATGTTATGACAAACAACAAGATTAAAAATATTTATAATAGTATACATAATAGTATTGGTTTTAAAGTGCCTAATAATGCTAATGAATTTGTAGATTTATTTAGGAAAGATAAATCAAAATACTTATTTATTGAAGACAAATTATTAAGTATATGTGAAATATTAGATGAAGAAAAAATGTTAGCAAAGTTTAAAAATGATAACTCTTTTTATGCTTATATAGAAGACTTAGGATTTAATATTACGGAAAATGATTATGATAGTTTTTGCATATATTCTGATATACGCTCATTAAAATTATTAGGAATTGATAAATATGAAGTTATTGCGTTAATTACTAGTAAATACCATTCATGCTAGAATAATATAATAAAAGATAAGTTGCAATTTGTAAAGGAGTATTTTAAATTTGTTTTAGTCCATTTTATTTAAGAAGAAACTAACTCTTTAGGCGAGTTAGTAACACACTACGATATTGGCAGAGCCAATATCGTAGTGTGCAAAGGGAGAGCCCTTTTGAAACCCCATTTAAGCACTATATTACTAGATGTGTATTAATTGTATGTAGTAATATAGTGCCTTTTTTATTTCAACTTGCGTTTCATAAAAAAGAAAAAGACTATCGCCACTTTCATTCGCTAAAGCAAACAAAACGTATTATCAGACATGTCTGATAACACGTTTTATCAGACAAAAATTATTATCAGACAATTTCGGAAGAAAGTTTTGATTAT
>CALVUP010000022.1 GCA_944363635.1 uncultured Bacilli bacterium
TTAATTCTTTAGTTTCTATTGTTAACATATATAATCACTCTCACTTTCTTAAATAACAAAAAAACTAACATTTCTGTTAGTAATTTATTACTCTCGAATTTATAAAAGTTCGAGTTTCCTATCAATCTGGTGGAGATGAGCGGAGTCGAACCGCCGTCCGAAAACATTAACACATAAGCTTCTACAAGTTTAGTTCATTTGTAGGGTTCGCTATGATTTAAAGAAATGAACAACCAAAATCATAACTAGTCTATAAAAATTCATTACCTAATATAGACACTTAGATAATATAACCTACAAAAATAAACCACTATTTCTTTTAGTAGATATCAAAGAATAGCAGTGCTTCCTATAACTAAGCGAAAGCTAATTGATTTCTGTTTCCAGTTATTTAATTTGTGCATGTAACGTATCGCTTACGACTTGCCACCTATGCTCAAACATTCCCGTCGAAACCTTTACATCCCCGTGAGGAGATTATATCATAAATCCTTTTATTTATCAACAACTCATCGTGTGTTTTTGCTTTTATCAACAGAACTTGTTAATAAACTTGCTGGTATAATACTATCAAATCCATATTTGTCTTTAATCTTATCGATGGTCTGATCCACACTTTTACTTTGAATCTTCTCTTCACTTTCAAAAAGACTAATTTGATAATGACTATCTTCTACAAAATCACTTAAACGAATACCAATATTTCTTATATAATCTCTTTTCCATGTCTTTAAAAACAAATCAAGGGCTACTTCATAAATCACTTTGGTCTCGTTGGTTTGGTTTTTTAATTTTGTTTGATGCGAATAATCAAAAAAATCTTTATTACGAATGGTTATCGCGATCGTCTTAGCATATTCGTTTTGCTTGCGAAGACTTCTCCCTACTTCTTCTGCTTCTTGAAGCAATACTTTTTTAATAAATTCGATATCCACAGTATCTGTGGATAATGTTTTCGAAACACTAATATTTTTGTTTTTCGTTTGATATTTTCCGTCGGTAACCTCACTATCATCAATCCCATTTGCATGTCTTATCATGACAATCGCATTATTTTTAAAATGTTTTTGTAATTTACTTAAATCAACATGAGCAAGATCAGAAATAGTTTTTATTCCAAGTTCATGGAGCTTTTTCGCAGAACTTTTTCCAATCATAAATAAATCCTCTACTGGTAACGGCCACATTTTAGAAGCAACCTCTTCTTGAAATAAAGTATGTACTTTATCTGGTTTTTCAAAATCACTTGCCATTTTAGCGCATAACTTATTATTACCAATCCCAATATTAACTGTAAAACCAAAATGTGTTTTTATATACTCTTTCATGGTATAAGCCAGTTGTTTTAAATCTTTATAAAGATAGGTGGTATTGCTCATATCTAAAAAACATTCATCGATCGAAAAGATTTCCATATTAGGAGAAAACTGTTTTAAATAAGAAAATAATTGATTGCTTTTTTCTTTATACAAAGAATAGTTGGGTGGAAAAATTTTTAAATTTTGACATTTCTTTTTTGCCATATAGATCGTTTCTGCGGTTTTAATTCCATACTTTTTTGCGACTGGGCTTTTAGCTAAAACAATACCATGTCTTTTGGATTCGTCTCCGCCAATAATAGAAGGAATCTTTCGGATATCCATACGATACCCTTTGTTTAATAAATCAACTGCTGTCCAAGATAAGAAAGCATTATTTACATCAATATGAAAAATGACACGACTCATAAAACCACCATCTTAATTATAGAATATTTGTTTGTATAAAACAATCGAACAAATAAAAAAAGATAGAAGTTTCTATCTTATTTTACAATCAAACTTTCACCCGTCATTTCACTAGGCTTGTCAAGATGCATAAGTTCTAATATGGTTGGAGCAATATCTCCTAATTTTCCACTTTTTAAAGTTAAGTTTTCTTTCGTAATAATAAATGGTACTGGATTGGTTGTATGTGAAGTAATAACATTATTATCATCGTCTAACATTTCCTCACAATTGCCATGATCCGCAGTAACAATTAAAATTCCACCTAATTCTTTGACTTTAGCATACACTTTTTCCAAACATTGATCTACAGCTTCCACAGCCTTAATCGCAGCATCTAATACACCTGTGTGTCCTACCATATCTCCATTCGCAAAATTTAAAATGACAAGATCAAAATTTTCTAACTCTTTTAATAAACTCTCCGTAACTTCATAAGCACTCATTTCTGGTTTTAAATCATAAGTTGCAACCTTTGGTGAAGGAATAAGAATCTTTTTTTCGTTTTTATATTCTTCTTCTTTTCCTCCATCAAAGAAGAACGTAACATGTGCATATTTTTCAGTCTCTGCGATACGAAGTTGTGATAAACCTTGGACTTCAATGTATTCTCCTAAAATATTTTTTAAAGAAGGATCATCAAAAGCATGAGGTGCTTTTACCGATTCTACGACTGGAAGCATCGTCAATACTTTTACATTTTTAAAACGCGTCACTTCCATAGAATCAAAAGATGGGTTGGTAAAAGCCGTAAATAATTCACGTAAACGATCTTTTCTAAAATTAAATCCAAAAATAGCATCGCCTTCTTTTACCACTCCTTTTTCATCAAGAATCGCTGGAAGAATAAATTCATCCGTAATCCCATTTTGATAACTCGCATCAATCAGTTCTTTCGCACTACTATATTTTTCCGCCTGTCCATAAACAATCGCATCATAAGCTTTCTTTAGTCTATCATAATTATTATCACGATCCATCGCATAATATCGTCCACCAATTGTGGCAATTGAACCAAAACCAATTTCTTCTAACTTATCCTCTACAATTTTTATATATTGATAGGCACTCTTAGGCGCTACATCACGCCCATCCGTAAATAGATGCAAAAAAACATGATGCACATTTTCTTGTTTACAAAAATCTAAAATCGCAAGTAAATGATTGATATGAGAATGGACTCCCCCATCACTAATAAGCCCCATAAGATGAAGGGAAGAATGATTTTCTTTGACATGTTCCAATAGCTTTTTAATTTCTTCATTTTTAAAAAAGGTTTTATCTTCAATACTGGTATTGATTAATTCTAAAGGCTGATAAACTATGCGACCTGCTCCTATATTCATATGACCAACTTCACTATTTCCCATCTGCCCCTTGGGAAGGCCTACTTCTCTTCCGGATGCAATTAATTGTGTATGTGGATATGTATTCCATAATTTAGTAAACACTTTATTATCCGCAAGTTTTACTGCATTTCCATGTTCTTCTTCTCTTAATCCATAACCATCTAAAATAGTAAGTACAACGGGTCTTTTCATAATATCATCTCCTATATTCTTAAATCACTTAAACAAAACGTTGCATAAATAGGTATATAGCGAATATTCTTCTTTTTACTAAAATTATCTTCCGTAATACGAATCGCTTCAAATACAGTATATTTTCTCATAAAAATGCCAAGAGATTTAGACTTTGATAAATCTTTATTTACCAGTTCAATAGGAACAATATTTCCAGTTTTATTTTGAATCACAAAACTAAGTCCACTCTTTCCTTCTGATTGATAATAATATACATTCATATTTTGTTGAGATAAAGTAATCGCGACACTATTTTCATAAACCAAATCCTTCATTTTTTGATCCGTTAGAAAACGCATTCGACTAATATTCAAGCTATTAAACAAAATTCCTGTATCATTAAAATAAAGTTTAAAACTGTCTTTATCTTTACAACTACTAAGTGGAGACTTAATATCACTTACTTTATGCACTTTATAAAGAAAATTATTGACACTTAAAAAATTAATACTTGATTCATATTCTTTCGCACGACTCCCATGTCCCATTAAACCATATTGAAACTTTCTATTTTCTTTTTTCAATTGATAAACCGCACTATTCATAACTTCAACACTTCGAGGTGTATCAATTAAATTTTTCATACGATAGAAGTCTTTATAATATGTATCACGAATCTTACTTTGAATCGTTTTAATTGTTAATAAATCCGCTCCACTTAAATGAGCTTGAACGGCCTCCGGCATACCACCAGTAATCACATATTCATTAAATAAATCAAGAGCAACACTATGAAAAGGCATAGGCTTATTATTTTTAAACGAATCCTTGATAAACGTAATCAATTGTAAATTATCAGTTGCCATCAAATATTCTTCAAAATCAAGAGCAAACATCTGCTTAAATTGTAATTCTTCGCCTTTGAAGCGAACCAAATTTGCTTTTAAAGAGGTAATCATAATAATATGATAATCTGAATTTTCTAAACCAAATTTTTTGATTCCTTTTACAACATCATTATTATTTACATTGTCTATTACAACTAAGGTATCTTCTTTTTTTATTTCTTCTCCAGATAACAAAGATAATTTAAAGATAATTTTATCCGTTGTATTTTCTGTTTTGAAAACCTGAATAAACTCACTATAATTTTCACTGTTAAAATAAACCACATTTTTATAATAGGTACGACCAAATTCTAAAACACTATATGTTTTTCCAATCTGTTTCGTCCCATAAATTAATAATGGTTTTCTTGCATTATCTTTTCTCCATCTTTGTAAAAAAGAAGTTATTTTTCGTTCCATAATTTGACGCCTCCTTACTATAATCCTAAGTAAAGTATATCTCTTAATGAATAAAAAGTCAATAAGCGTAAATTTTCATAAAAAAAGACTATACACTAGTCTTATGAAATTCTAACCTTAACTTGTCTGCAACTGTAACAATAAATTCACTATTGGTTGGTTTCGCTTTATCAATATCCACACTATGTCCAAAGATATCTTCCATCAAATCCCAGTTTCCTCTATTCCAACTAACCTCAATCGCATGTCTTATTGCTCTTTCTACACGAGAAACCGTTGTATCGAATTTTAAAGCAATTTCTGGATATAATTCTTTGGTAATACCTCCTACAACTTCTGGTCTTTCATAAATAATAGATATTCCTTCTCGAATATATTGGTATCCCTTTATATGCGAAGGTACACCAAGTTCATGTAATATTTTTGTAATAGAAATTTCTAGATTATTGTGATAAATATCAATTGATTTATTATCGTATTGATTATCTGTTGCACACTCCATAATTCTTTTTTCTAAATCTGTAAGTTCAAAAGGTTTTAATATAAAATAATTAATACCAAGTTCTGAAACTCTACGAATCATCTCTTGCGCATTATAAGAAGTGAGTACAATAATTTTCTTATTAATTCCCTCTTCTTTTAATTCTTCTAATACTTGTACTCCATCTTTTTTAGGCATAATTAAATCTAATAAAATAACATCATATTCCGAAGGCTTTTCTTTTATTAGTTTTAATCCTTCTACTCCATCATTAGCTTCCATAACTACTTTTATATTAGCGTGATCTTTAAAATACTCCTTGATCATCTTTACCAGTTCTTTATTATCATCGATCATAAGAACTCTTACGTTGTCTTTCATATTTTCTCCTTTCTTACTACCACGCATAAACATTATATAATATATTTCTACATAAAAAAAGAGCTAATAATAGCATATTTTGTCGAATACAAAAAGTTTACAGTTTATAAATTAACTCTTGTACTTTATCAAGGTGCAAACTAACCCCTCCTAATAAATAACCATCAATCCCTTTCGTTTGTTTTATAATATCAATATTATTCTCATTCACGCTTCCTCCATACAACACATGTACTTTAACTTTAAAATTCTTATAAATCAAATCTTTAATATAGAAAATAACTCCTTCGATTTCTTCATTTGTTGGAATTTGTCCACTTCCAATAGCCCATACAGGTTCGTAAGCAATGATTAAGTTTTCAATATCTTTAGAAGACAATTTATCCAAAGCCCCCTGTAATTGACGAAAGATTACTTCTTTTGTAGCAGCACTATTCTTATCATTTAAACTTTCCCCTACGCATAACACAGGAATAATCTTATTAATAAGCAATAATCGAATTTTCTTATTAATATCTTGGTTTGTTTCTTTAAAATATTTTCTTCTTTCAGAATGCCCTACTAAAGAATATTGCACTCCTAAAGAACGAAGTTGAGAAGCAGAAACCTCCCCCGTATATGCTCCATCTTTATTGGAAGAAGCATTTTGACTTCCCACCATAAATTTTGAATCAATAAAATTTGTTAAATAAATATCACTTGGAAACACGATAAGAGAATGCCCTTTCGTATCAATTGTAGCAAGTTGTTTTATATACTTTTTAATTGTCTTATACTCTAAATTCATCTTATGATTCAACATAATATATTTCATTTCTTTTTCACAACCTTTTTATATAATTTTGAAACCCAACCAAATCGTCCTTTTTGGTTTTCTAAAGCATATTTATACACATCTAATACACTTTCTGCATAATACTTTGCACTATATTTCTCTGCATTTCTTCGAGCTTGAGAAGCTATTGTTTTTACCTTATTTGGATGATTTGATAATTCTAAAATAATTTGACTACATTCTTCCAAGTCTTTAAAGATCCTTCCATTTAATCCATCAATCACAACATTTAAAAAACTTTCATCATTTATACATACAGGAAGAATTGATGCTGCCATAGCTTCTATAACAGTTAATCCTTGTGTTTCTGTAGTAGAGGCTGTTACAAAAATATCAAAAAGCTTATAATAAATAGGTACTTTTTCCCATGGTACTTTGCCTGTAAATGTTGTGATTTTTTCAATATGTAATTTCTTAGAAAGCTTTTTTAAACTTTCTAAATCAGGACCATCACCAACAACAATTAACTTTATATTTTTATTTTTTTGATAAGCTTTTTCTACCGCTTTTAATAAAACATCAATGCTTTTTTCTTCCGCAATTCTTCCAACATAACCTACAACAAAGTCCTGTTTTTTTAAATTTAACTCTTTTCTTAATTTCTTTACATCATTTTCGTTTACATTTTCTGTATAAAATCTTTCGATTTCAATTCCTGTAGGAACAATATGAATATTTCGTTCCACTTTATATTTATCTTTAAACAAAGCATACGTTTTTTTTGTAGGAACAATTAACTCCGTGACTGTTTTATCACAATAGAAAAGACTTAAATATTTCACAATTTCTTTACTTGAATTGTTAAAATAACCATGTGTAATATAATGTACATAATCCTCATACATCGTATGATACGTATGCACAAGAGGAATATTTAATTGATTAGCACAAATTCTAGCAAAACTACCAACACCAAATTCCGTATGTGAGTGAATCACATCCAATTTCCATTTTTTTATTTCGTTAAAAGCACGAATAGACATGGCACCAGTAAGTCTATAATCGTAAATTTTAACAGGAATGCCTGCCATTCGAATGATACGTTCCTCTTTATCATATTTATATTTCATAGCATCTGGATTTACAGTGACAATATATACAGTATGCCCTAATTTTTCAAGTGCTCTTTTCAACATACAAACACTCGTTGAAACTCCATTAATAAACGGAGGATATGTATCTGTAAATAACCCTATTCGCATATTCTTTCATCTCCTTTATAAAAATTAAATACAAGCGCACCAACAACAATTGGTAAATAATATGTAATTGTTCTAAAAACAATTAAGATCGCTGGTAAAGAAGAACCATTAATGAAATGACCAAAAAACTGCATAAAAGAATATTCAAGACCTCCTGCCGCACCCGGTAAAGGAATAAAAGAACCTACCAAATAAATATAGGCGGAAGAAGTAATTGCTTCAATCGGACGAATAGAAAAAACAGAAAATCCATAAGCAACAAATAAAGGAGTAATATAGAAAAAGAATAAACCAAGAAAATTAATGGCAATGCCTTTTATAAGCATATTTTTATTTAATAACAAAAACTTTGCATTTTTATGGAAGTCATTTAAACGGACTTCAATTTTTTCTAGTGTTTTTTCTTTATTTTTAATCCATTTGAACTTAAAAAGTAAATGTGTGATCCCTTTACAAATAAAATTTGTAATCTTACGGTTACAACTAATTAAAATAAGTCCTAACACAATCACAACATTAAATAAAAAACCACATACCACTAATACTTGTAAAAAAGGAACTTTTGTAAAGAAATGACAAAATGCATTAATTCCAACAGCCAATAAACCAAAAAGTACCAAAGCAACTTGATAAAAAATAAATTCTTGAATAACAATATTTGTAGCTTGCGATAATCGAATCTTGTTTTTTGTAAGCATATAAACTTGCATAGGTTGTCCCCCCGCTTGAAAAGGAGTTACTCCATTAAAGAACAATACAATTAATGTTTGTAAAAAAGACTTTTTATAAGTAAAATTTTTATAATTTTTGGTCGTTACAAGACGAAGTGATTGCCCTTTGCATAAAACGTAGCACAAAAAAGATAAAAAAGCAATAACAATCCAAAAAGGATTGACATGAGCAAACTCTTTTACAATACTTGTAAAATCATCTTTTAAAAGAAAATACAAAACAACAACAGAAATAAAAAAGATGAGAAGAGTATTCTTTTTAAAATTTTTCATAATGCATCTACTCTTTTTCCGCTATATTCTTAAGACCAGGTAATGCAACTCCTTCTAAATAAGTAAGCGTAGCTCCTCCACCTGTAGAAGCATGTGTTACTTTATCTTTATATCCAAACTCTGTAGCAGCTGCTACAATATCGCCGCCACCTAAAATACTAACAGCAGAACTTTCACTAACAGCTTTTAGTAAAGCTTTCGTTCCCTTAGCAAACGCATCCACTTCATAAACACCAAGAGGCCCATTCCATAAAACAGTACCTGCTTGTTTAACTAGATTGCTATAAGCTTCAATTGTTTTTGATCCAATATCTACGCCCATCAAATCCGAATCAATTTGATCAATAGAGACATTTTTCACTATATTTTTTTCATCTATGTTGTCTGTTACGACGGTATCAACAGGAAGATAAATCTTCTCTTCATATTGAGAAAGTACATCTTTACAGAAAGAAATATTTTCTTCATCTAATAAAGATTGTCCAATTTCATACCCTTTTGCTTTTAAAAAAGTATAACTCATACCTCCACCTATTAAAATCTTATCAGCCTTTGTTACTAAATTTTTAATAACGCCTATTTTATCAGATACTTTTGATCCTCCAAGAAGCACGACAAATTCTCTTTTGGGATGATTTAATTTTCCAAGCTCTTCTAATTCTTTTTCAATTAAAAATCCAATAGCACTCTCTAAATGAGCAGAAATTCCAACATTAGAAGCATGTTCTCTATGAATCGTACCAAACGCATCATTTACAAACACATCACCAAGACTTGCCCAATATTTTCCAAGTCCTTCATCATTAGAACTTTCTTTTTTACCATTTAAATCTTCAAAACGAGTATTTTCCATTAACAACACTTCTTTAGGTTGTAAAGCATGAATACAATCTTCTAATTCTTTTCCCCGTGTTTGCCTCACAAAAATCACTTTTGTATCTAATAATTCTTGTAATCTTTTGGCCACCACTTCTAAACTATTTTTCTTTAGATCCTCTTCTGTCTTAATCCTTCCTAAATGCGACATAAGAATTACCTTAGCATTTTTAGAGATAGCATAATTAATCGTTTGTAAACTTTGCACAATTCGGTTATCATCCACAATTTTTCCATCTTGAATTGGAACATTAAAATCACAACGAATAATTACTTTCTTATTATCTAAATCTAAATCTTTAATTGTCTTATACATATTTCTCACCTATTATCATTATAACATCAAGAGAACGAAAAAAAAAGCAACTATTCGTCGCTTTTCGTAAAATTTATATTGCTTTATTCTTTATTTGTCTCTTCCAACTTTTTAATATTTATTTTTCATAGCTTTATTAGCTTCTCTTTTTAAATCACGTTCTTTTAAAGTTTCTCTCTTGTCAAAATTCTTTTTTCCTTTACAAAGACCTAATAATACTTTTGCTTTTCCATCCTTTAAATAAATCTTTAATGGAATAAGAGTATAACCCTGTAGTTCGATTTTATCATTTAATTTTTTTATTTCATGTTTATGTAATAATAATTTTCTCGTTCTTCGTTCATCGTGATTAAAAATATTCCCTTCTTTATAAGGAGCAATGAAAGCATTTAATAAAAATACTTCTCCTTTTTTAATAATAGCATAAGAATCCTTAATATTACAAGATCCCCCTCGAAGAGATTTAATTTCTGTTCCTTTTAGAACAATACCACATTCAATTTCTTCTTCTATAAAATAATCGAAGCGGGCTTTTCTATTTACTATTTCCATTAAATCACCTATAGCTTCTTTATAATTTCAAAATCAATAATCTTCTCTTCTTTAGAAGCTCTTACCACTTTGACAAGCAATCGATCCCCTAAAGAATATTTTATCTTTTCACTCGTAAGAGTCATTGTATTCTCATCAAAATGATAGAACCCCTTCATATCTTTAATGGGCACTAAACCTTCAATTAAATTATCCAACTCTACAAACATACCAAAATTTGTAACACTCGATATCATACCTTCAAATTCTTCACCAACATGATCCTCCATATATTCAGCCATCTTCATATCTTCTACTTCTCTTTCACAATCAACAGAAGCTCTTTCCATCTTCGAAGAATGTTCCGCAACAAAAGGTAGTTTTTCTTGCCAATGATTAACCGTTTCATTATCTAA
>CALVUP010000023.1 GCA_944363635.1 uncultured Bacilli bacterium
TCGCCTCCAATATACACCTATTATTACGTGTTACAACGTTTTAATAGGTTTTATTTTTTCCCTAAAAATGGGGATTTTTTAATTTTTCGTTTTATTGTGTATTATATAAAATTAGAGTATCTGGGTTAAAAATGGGTTAAAATGAAAAATAAAATGGGTTAAAATTGGGTTAAAAAAATAGTTAAAATAAAAAATAGTAAAATCAGCTTATATCAAGTGTTTTACTATTTTTATTTTAAAAAATTATATTATTATTTTTATAATAATTGTGTAATTTATCTAATTCTTTATCTTTAAACCTTTTTAAGATATGAGCATAAGTATTTAAAACCTGTTCAATATTATCTCCTATAATATCAGCAATAGTTTCTATACTCATTCCGTGCCTCTAAACATCTTGTAACAAAGGAATGACGAGCTTGATGTATATGGCAACCTGTTGGATTATCTTCTTGTATATGTAATTGTCTGCATATTCTTTTTAATGTTTCTGTTATTTTCTGATGTGTTAAAAAGTTTCCCTCATCATTACAAAATAGAAAATGCTGTTTATTATTAGGATTATTTTTTGAATGTTCAATTTGTTCTTTTAGTATATTCTCAATAACATCATCATTAGCAACATTAAAACTTATATCTATATATGGAGAGAGTCCTTTTCTAATTCTTTTTTTAGAGTTCTTCGTACCATTTTTTAAAATAGGTTTGTTCTTTTCTGTAGATATTGTTTTTGAGATTCTAAAATATTTCTTTTCAAAGTTTATATCGCTTGTATAATGCTTTTTATCATATCCGATTTGTAAAGCTAATAATTCCCCTATTCTTTGACCTGTAGCAAATGCAAGTTTTACAACATTTCTAAAAGTAATTGAATCCATACTTGACCTTATATCAGTTAAGTTGTCGTGTGTATTTATATAATTCATTAAAAGATTTTGTTCGTCTATTTCAAATGGACGTGCCTCTTTTGTAGGTAATGTACTAATAACTTTAACTAAATTTTTGCAAGGGTTAGTTAATACAAGATGATTCATTATTGCAAATTTATATCCTGCCTTTATTTCATCTGTTTGTTTATCTATTTCACTTTGAGAATAAGAATCTTTTAAATCATTTAAGTAATCTTGTATTTCATCTGTTGATATTTTTTGTATTTTTTTATCTGCTAAACCATATTTTCGCATTTTATCCCTAATTGCTCTATTTCTATCATCTGTACTTGTTGTTATTGCATTAGCATTTAGATTCTTTGTGTTTTTCTTTTCTAATATTTCATATAAAGTAATATTATTTGTTTCTACAAATCCACCATTCTGTGCCTGTACAATACTATCTTGAGCTTCTTCCTGTTTATCAAACCTACCTAAATATTTTCTTTTTTGTCCTCCTTTAGATGATGATAATGCAGTATGAGGAGAATAAACGTAAAATCTATCACAATCTTTTCCTTTACATTCTAAACACTTTTTACATTTTTTTGTTCCTACTCTATTATCACATATACTTCTATCTTCACATTCACTACATATTTTACACATTTTAGGCAAACGATTTTCTTTTCTATCTATCTTTTGTGTCTTGATTGTTACAGTTCCTGTTCCTTTTCTTCCTTTCGTTTTTGTTTTTTCATCTTTTCTTGGACGACCTGCCATAAATAAAACCTCCTTATTATATTTGAAATTTCCTCAAATACTTTAAGAAAGTTTTTATTGTTTTATTAATTCCTTGCTTTTTGGAACGTTTTTTGATACAATAATAATAGGCGAAAGCCTACTAAATACTTTCAAAAAGTATTTTAAAGGTGGAAAGGGAATGTAAAATTTGTTTGGCGACAGTTTACATTCTCTTTGTTTATTATAATTAGATTAATTATATAACCTTGTTGAAACTACAATTCCAATATACATTTTCTTAAATTCCTCTAATTCAAAAAACTGAATATTATAATTAGTATTAAAGTATTTGATAGCAACTATATTATCTTTAACAAATATTCTACCTATTTCATAACTTGATTTATTTTTAAAACATACATCTTGACCATTAGCAAATACTTTTGATTTTTGAACAATTACGATATTTCCTTTTTCATACTTTGGAATCATTCTATCACTTTCTATTTTAATTCCTATATATTTGTCTTGGTCTTCAAATGGATTTTTTAAAATACTTAATTCTACTTTCATACTATGTGTATATTGAGGATATACATTAAAAAAAGAGTTAAATTTTAAATCTTCATATTTTATTGACTTTACAGTTTCAATAATCTCTTCTTTATGCTCTTTTATAAAAGTATCCTCTTGTTCTACTGTATTTTTCATATTTGTAAAAGAGTTATCTCTTGAGAAAAGTATAATACTTTTTAAACTATCTTTTGTTTCTTTATGTAATTTTAATTGTACGTATTCAAAATATCTATTATTTTCAATTATATCCAATATTTCTTGCTTTACTTCATTAAATTTTTGTTTTTCTGTCTTATATTGTAAGAATATAGAAATAATGGTATTCTTTAGTATATTAAAATTTATTTCAGTATCTCCCATTAATTCTGATATTGATATATTAAACAAAGAACATAATTGATATTTTATAGTATCTTTTACATTTCTCTTATCTGTTTCAATCATTCCAATAGTGCTAACTGAAACTCCCAATTTTCCTGCTAGTTCTTCTTGACTCCAACCTAATTTTTTTCTATATTTTTGAATATTTTCTCCAATCCCCATATTATCCCTCCTTTGTTAAGTGTATATATAGTATACCATATTTCAAATCATTTGTCAATCGTTTTTGTGAAAAATATTTTATCACAAAAACGATATTTTATATTGACAAATTTTAGATTTTGTGATAAAATAGTTATCACAGTTTCGAGTGGATATTAAATTTGACATAGCTATCCAGTTGTAATTGTAGAAAGGAGAGAAAATTGGAAAATAATGAAGAAATCAAAATTTTTACTGTTGAAGATGTAATGAAAATACTTAAAATTGGAAGAAATCGAGCTTATGACATATTTAAACGTGATGATTTTCCAGCAATATTAATTGGCAGAAAATATGTTATTGAGCAAAACGCATTTTATATTTGGTTACAAAGTAGACGTGAAAAAATAGCATAAAAAGGAGGAATAGCACAATGTTAGCAACATTAGAAACAGTAATTATCCAAGATGAAAGTCTACATTATATAAGAAGAAAAATTGTTACTAAAAAAGAAAAATGCCTCGTTACAAGGGTATTAGCCTCATCATTTATTAATTAAGTTAGTATTTGGTGGGATGAACACAGGAAAACATTTTTTGAAGAAAGGAGAAGAATTATGGAATATAGAGTTGTACCATTATTTGACGACAATGAAAAAGACTTTATTGAAGATGTTTCTTTAAACATTGATAATGCACTAGCAGAAAATCAAGAAATACCAAATGAACAGCTAGTTAGTGCTACAAAAGAGCTTATTGAACAACATTGCATTGATTTTGAAGAACTTATGAATATGTTGAAAAATTATAAAAGTAACCTTTTTATTTGGGAACTTAATGGGTTTGACCACGTTTTTGAAATAGCAATGGTTAGCAAAATAGAAAAAGTGTTGTTTGAAACATACAAACAACTAGTGAAAGAAATAGAGGAGGAATAAAAAATGTTACGTAACATTACTCTACTACAGATTATTTTACTTCTTATCTTCAAAATAATATCTACATTATATAAAGAAGTGAAATACATATCAGTAGTAACAACACAGATTAAAACAATTCCTTTAAAAAGAGGAAATAACGTCCTCCCCATTTTGGAGAGGGGAAACAATGAGGAGTAAAAAACTGTAATGATAAAACATATAAATCGTTACTTTTAATGGTAGATTATGTAGAAAGAGAGGAAAAGAAATATGGAAGTGGAAGTTAAAATAGGAAACAATGCAGATAAATTTAATATATCAAAATATCTTGATAATAACATAATGTATGAAGAGCAAAAAAGAATAATAAATAAAATCGAAAAAAAAGCTACTAATATAAGAGAACAAATAGACGAACATATTACACAACTTCAAGTACTTATGAGAGATTCGCAAGATTTAAGTAATGATAGTGAAAACTTTGAAGATACTATTGTACAGATAAAAACAAAGTTCAGTAAAGTAATGTTAGAATTCTTGCAACAAAAATCTATATATGAAAAAGTTTTAGCTGAATCTCAAAGTACAATAGAAAAAATCAAGCTACAAAGAGAATTACTTTCTATAACTGAAAATATAATCACAAGACTAGAACAAGAAGTTTTAGATGTAAAACAAGATAAACAATTAATAAATAAAATTATAGATGAAGAAAATATGAATTGTAAAAGTTATGATTCTGCTCATATTAGCAATGAAAATGGCAATATGTATTTCTTTATTGAGCCTGTTATTGACTTTGAAATTACTAACAAAATCTTAATAACAGATTTTGTAGTTTATCCTTTTACTTGTGAGATTAAAGAAACAAAAAAAGATGAGCTTGACTAAATAAACTCATCAATGACAACTAGCAAAATCTAGTTGCAAAATATCTAACAATTTTATTGTAATTGATTTTGCTAGTTCTGTCAAGTAAAAAGAAAGGATGATAAACTATGCAAATATTTGTGAGAGCTAAAAAAAATCATTCAAAGGAAATGGAATGTTACTTAAATCAAAAAAAGGTGTTACAAGATTTAGATACTAAAATAGATGAAGTTCAAAATAATCTAAATAGAATAAGAAGTGGTGTATCTCCTTATGATTCAGCATTCTCAAGATATTTAGGAGAAGAATCTTCAAAAAAAGAATTAGAACAGCTAAAGTCCGACAAAAAGCGAATACAGTACGAAATATCTGTTATGAATAATATTGTTACACAAATAAAATTATCTAATTCAGAAACATATAAATACGAAATTGTAAACAATATTATAAGAGAGTGCAACATACTTTGTGAAAACGGCATAGTACTAGATAGCTTACTATTACCTAAAAATGAAGTGGATTTTGTAAAAGATATGTTAAGTAAAACTACATTAAAAACAGAATATGAGTGTATTATTCCAAAATTTGAAGTATTTAACAATACAATAACGATAGTTGATTTTAGAGTGTTAGAGTGCTATTCTTCAAAAGATTTATGGAGAGTAGCAGACTTAATATTTTCTTGTAATGACGAGCAAGAGTTTTAGCTCTTGCTCGTAGAAAGGAGCAAAACAAATGGCAGAATATCAAATTACAGAAATCAAATTACAAACAATAATAGATAATCAAGAAACTGTATTATATTATCCATTTTTAGACAGTCTTGTACCCATAAAAGAAGAATTAATTTTGTTAGGTAGAGCCTTAAATAGAAAAGATGTAAAAAAATTAAATTCGGAAGTTTTTGGAACAAGGAATGTACATAGAATGTGGAAAGTATTACTTGAAAATGACTTTAATGTACAAGAAACAGAACTTTATCCTGAATATGATTGTGGAGAGTTAAAAATTCACATTTTAGATTTTATAAATGCTGTAAAACAATTAGCAGAAGACACGTCAGATGATGAACTCCAAAGGATTTATGAAAAAATTAAAAAATTATATAATGTTAGAGAAGTTTGTGAATCTATATATAATAAAGTACATACTGATTCAGAATATGAAAGCAAAGAAGAAGAATTTTTTCATAATCGCTATAATCTTTTAATAAATAGCACAAGACTTGAAACATTATCTATACATCAGATAAAGAAATTTTTGACACCTCTTGACATTGTAGATACAACAGACATTATAAATAGTGCAACTTCATTAACTAAAGATTTAACTTTTTTGCTAAATCCTGAAACAGAAGACACTAACAAGGGTGTAGATTTAGCTTTTCCATTAATCACAAAAGCAATAAATGGTTTGAGAAAAGGACAATTAATTGCTACAGGAATGTTTTCAAATAATGGTAAAACAAGACTTATGATACGTAATGTTGCTAACCTTGTGTTAAGGCATAACGAGAAAGTTCTAATTATCTCTAACGAGATGTCAAAAGATGATATTAGATATTGTTTTATTACAACCGTCATAAATAATCCTGAATTTAAAGAAATGTTTGAAACTACAGAAATTACAAAGAATGAAAGAGATATTAGAAATGGAATTTATCAGAATACAACTGAATCAGATAAAATCACATATATAGTAAAAATTCTTGAAGAAAAGTTTGAGAACAATATACTTATTATTCATACAGACATCTATTCAGATGAAGTATTAACAGAAATAATATTAAAGCATTATATAGCTGATAATATTGATTATTTCTTTTATGATACATTAAAAGCAGATAAAAATAATATGGCTAATTGGGACGGATTAAAAATTACAACTACTATTTTGTCAGAATTAGCAAAAACGTTTGATATTTGTATATGGGGGAATATTCAATTAAATGATACATCAAAAGCACCCCTTGAAATTAATAGTAATGATATTACTAGCAGTAAGCAGATATATCAATTATTAGATACATTGCTTTTGTTTGCTCCTATAGATAAAAAAATTTATTCTCATTATATATATTGGGAGGGGGCAGGGATTCCAACCAAAAACAAAATCAAAGAATTAGACACTAATAATACATACTATATATGTAGAGTAAACAAAAATAGATTAGGAGCAAAACCTGACCTATTATTTAAAGTGAATCTTAATCAAAATACGTGGGAAGAGTTGGGACAAGTTTGTTATCGAGAGAAAGTTAAGAGGGCTTTAAATGGATAATAGAAAAATTCCTGATGATGTGATAGATGAAAAACTTTATATACAGCAACAAAAAGATTTTCAAGATTTAATTATAAACGGTCATAACTCTAATTTCTTTAAAGTGGAGGACTATGAATCTAGTTGGGGCAAGTCAACACTTGCTCTTAATACTCTACCACTTTATAAACAAAAAAATCCTGACAAACGTGTATTATATGTATCAGAAAGAATAAAGCAATGCACAGATAACGCAGACTATGTAAATAGTTTATATGGTAAAGATTCAAAAGTTGCAAGTGCTATCATAGGTAATACTCCTAAACAACAAAGAGAAGAAATAGTACAAGATTCAGATATTATCTTCATCACTCACGAACGTTACAGACGTTTATGTAGGACGGACAACGAAGATGAAAGAGAGTTATTCACAAATAATCGACATTTGTTGATAATAGATGAAAAACTAGAAATGTGTAAACCAATAAGTTTTTGTGTATCTAAAAATAGTCTTGTAAGAGAGGAAATTTATCGACTTGTAGGAGAAAAAGGAGTAACAATTTATGATGAAATTGTTAGTTATATGCTAATTTTTATAAGATATTTAACACCTCAAGAAGTAATTAATAAAGGGTTGGTACATAGATTTGATAATTTAGATGTAAAACATATAGATTCTTTAATTGATAAACTAATTGAATTGATTACTTTAAATGTAAAAGATAAACGAATCTTTTACAAAGAATATGAAGAAAATGGCTATCAAACAATATTAGAGCGAATTAAGGATTTAAGAGAATTTTATACAGAGCAATGTATAGTTTGTTATGAGAAATTTTCGGATAAAAGCGAAATTGTCTTATATACACCAAACTATTCACTTGAAATGTGGAAATTAGAAAACAATATAATATTAGACGCAACAGCAAGTATCGACCAATCTTATTCATATAATAAAAAATTATTTCATATTTCTTATGAGAAGAAAGTTTTTAGACATAATAATTGGTTTATTAGGTGGGCAAACGTAAATACTACATCATACGGCAGGACACAGAAATATACTAATTTTGATAACGCATTAAATACAATAATTCTAAATGATTTAGGAATAGATAAAACCCTTGTATATGCTACAAAATATGATGATGTTAGACCAGTTACTCCCCATAGTGATGAATTTGAGAAAATGACAAAGTTTAAAAGTTCTGTTACACATAATGGTGTTATCAATAGCAGTAATGAACATAAAGATTTATCCAATTTTGCAAATGCGACATTAAATACATCATTTAATAAAGATTATACTTTACGATATATGTATTACTCTAAAAGACA
>CALVUP010000024.1 GCA_944363635.1 uncultured Bacilli bacterium
TATAATTTATCATATATAGCCATTAGGTATTTATATGAGAACAATACACATGAAGAATTTTTAAATATTATTAAAAATGAAAAAAGATTAAAGGAAATTGGGGATACTATTTTAAGCAATATAAAGAAGAATTGATTTGTTTATTTTAGAGATACTTGACAAAGAGAGAAAAAATAACAAAAAAATATAGTATGAAACCAAAATCAAAAGAGCTTAGAAAAATCTAAACTCTTTATTTTGAAACACAAAAGCCAATCAATATTTAAATTATTTTTCGATTACTTTTTCTAATAATAGTCTTTTTTGAAAGCCACCATTTTTTTGCTTTTTAATATTAGCCTCATCAATAATATCTTGTAAACTAAATCCATCTCGTTCAGCCATAGCTCTTAAAATTTCTAACTTATCAGCAATTTCTTTTTTTCTTTCTTCAGGAGAAATTGCCTCTTTTACTTCCTGCAATTCTTCTATATCTTTTTTTAATAAATATTCCCAATACTCGTTTTCATCCAACATTCGATATATTGGTTCACCACCATTAGCACGAATGATATTAGGAATATTATCACGAACCAATTTATTATATATTTTCTCCATCATCAACACCCCAAACTTATGAAAAATCAATATTAAACCTCATTTGTCTATATTCGTGCACGATAAAATCAAATGGTCAACAGTATTTTTAAAAGAAGCACTTGCATATCATCAAAAAAAGTAGCACCAAGGCTGCTTATAATTCTAAATGGCAGGGGATGAGAGAATCGAACTCCCAACAGTGGTTTTGGAGACCATTATTATACCATTTAACTAATCCCCTATGCATATAAGTATAGCATAGAATCCTATCAGATTCAAGCATTTTATATGATATAAGGAATGAGAAAATTATTATCTTTTCTCATTCCTCTTTGATTTAATTTTTTTCTGTTTTAAAACTTTCTGTGCATAATCTTTTTTCACCTTTTCAAATCCAAGGGGATCTATTTCCATTTGGTAGTGATCATATTTATACTTGAGAAGCTCTTGAACATATCCCGACAAATACTCCCTTTGATTCAAATCAATCGCACATCTTATACCTTTAATATTTGTTAAATTCATATTATCTTTTGTAATAAATAAAGAATCATGAAGTAGTTCAAATAGATTCATTTCTTTGGGAATACTTCCCACAGCTTCTTGTAAAATTAAAATATTTTTATCTTTTGCATATTCTCTTAACTGTTCAAAATTGTGAAAATAAGCAGGTACTGTCATTTCTTTTTCATGAATAATCAAGATAGCATAATGAATATTTAGATTATGATATCCAAGTTTTCTAGAAGCATAAATAATATCAGGAACCATTTTTTTCTTTTCAACTATAGATATTAGATCCGCAATGGATTCAATTAAGGCTTCTGTATTAAAATGAGAATAATTAACCATTCTATAATACTTAGAAATTAAAGTGGCAGAATATTCCTTCTCCATAGCTTGTAATTCATTAAAAACATTTTGATTTTCTGCACATTCTTTTTCGTTTTGAACAATCTCTAATTTTTCTTTTAACTGCTCAATTTCATCATCTGTATACATGTATATCTTCCTTTCAAAGACAGCTTACCTAGTATACTATAATTCTATGAAAAAAGCAAGATTTCATTCTAAAAATTCAACATAATCCACTCTGGTTTAAAGACCAATAAAAGCCCCATGAGTAACATCAAAACACCTGAAATAATGCTTATATACTTATTATATTTATTACTGATTCCTTTAACAGAAAACGTTGCAACTGCAATGATAAAAATAATAAAATCATCCAACATATAGCAAAAGCAATATAATAAAAGATACAAAATACGAAGAACCCCATGAATATTATTAATAGACAATATTTCCGAATAAATAGCAGGGAATCCTAAAGAACAAGCCAATTCTACAAGATTAACAGACACTGCTAAAGTAACAATTCCAATTAATGCGAACCAAAGATTTTTTTCTTTTATAATTCCTTGAACTTTTCCTAATATTTTCTTTCTTTTTTTTGTATCAACAACATGACATCCTGTATCTTCTCTCGTTTCATACCATTTTTTAAGTTGTAATATACCCGCCACAATCGCAACAATTCCAATTCCCTTTTGAATCCATGTGACTGTCGCAAGATCTAAAGCAAAACTAATTCCAAGCATCGACAAAAAATAAACAAGACCAGAAGTAAACAAGAAAACAGATCCTAATACAAACATTTTTTTTCGATCTTTTAAGCCAATCATAATATTAATCAAAAATAACAAAATCCATAAAGCACATGGATTAAATCCATCCAATAGCCCCAACAAAACGCCAACCATTGGAATCGATAAAGAAAATGCATCTACTTCCCCTATAATAGGTAAATCAAAAGTTGTTTTCGTTTCTTTTCCCTCAATATAAGAATCCAGTTTATTGATAAATATCGATTTAAAACTATCCGCAAACCCTACATAATATTTATCTCCTATGACAGTAAAAGGAACCCCTCCACCTGTATAACCATAGTAATTTACAACCTGATCATACAAAGTAGAATACTCTGAAACATCATATTCATAAAAAACAACTCTATCTCCATAAAGATTTTTTAATTCATCTTCAATAAAATTTCTTTCACTATGACAATGCGGACAAGTCGAACTATAAAAAAGATAAAAATGAATCTTACCATCACTCTCTACATGCGTAAGATCAATAATTTCATCTTTATACTCTTCCTTAATAGATTCCTCTGCCAAAACCTGATAAGGAGCAAATAAAAACACAAATAATAAAATAAATTTAATTATTTTCTTCATGTACATACCTCTTTATTATTTTTTCAATTTCTTCATAAGAATGTTCTCCCTGTATTCTTTCAAGTTCCATATTCTCTTCAAAGATAAACACCGGCAAGACATCGCCAGGATTATATGGTTTCACTTTTTCTTCATCAAAATCATAATCATATTCCAAAAATTCAATCGATGGATAAGCTTTTTTCAATCTATTAAATACATTATTCATTAAAATACAAGAAGGACACCACATGGCACTAATCTTAATTATCTTCATAACATCACCTAAAAAACCAACTGTCTATAGCACTGTTTAAAACAAATACAAAAATATTCAATTTCTTCTCGTGTTGTTTTATGAGAAAGACTAATTCGAATACTACTTGAAGCTCTCTGTGCATCTTTTGTTAAAGCAAGTACTGCTTTTGATGCATCTCCGTTAGAAGAGCAAGCCGTTTTTGTTGAAATATAAATATCTTTTTCTTCTAAAGCATGAAGGAATGTCTCTGGCTTTACTCCAAGTACACTAATATTAAATATATGAGGAACGCATTCTTGATTGCTATTAATTCTTACCTTATCAAATGTTTTAAAAAAATCTTGTAATTTGTTATTTAAAGATTGAACATATGCATAATTTTCTTTTTCGTGTTCTAAAACCAATCGTAAGGCTTTTGCTAAAGAAGAAATCAATCCCACCGCAGGTGTTCCACTACGATAAATCGTTGTACTTTTCCCACCATGAATAATAGGTTCTAAAGCAATCTTTTTCTTTTTAATTAAGCATCCTATTCCTTTTAACCCATAGATTTTATGAGCAGAAAAACTCAATAAATCAATATTCTCTAAATTTATAGGAATTTTACCAATCGCTTGTGTTGCATCAACGTGAAAAAAACATTTTGGATATTCTTTTAACATTTGTCCAATTTCTTCAATGGGCTCTTTAATTCCAATTTCACTATTAACGGCTGTAACACTTACTAAAATTGTATCTTCACGCATCAAAGATTTTAAATGATCCATATCAACAAGACCATTTTCTAAAGTATTGACAAAATCCACTTCAAAACCCAATGTTTGTAAATAACTAATGGGGCCATAAATACTCGAATGTTCAAAAGACGTCGTTATAATATGTTTTCCCCTATTTTGATACTTCAAACATACCCCTTTAATTGCTAAATTATTCGATTCACTAGATCCTGAAGTATAAACAATTTCCTTTTCTTCTGCATGTAGAAGAGAAAGAATTTGTTTAGTAGCACTTTCAATCAATTGATTAGAAGCCATCCCTAGCTTATGAAGTGAATTTGGGTTACCAATAAATTCTTTATTTACCTGTACAAAACTTGTAAGTACTTCTTCATCCACTGGAGTTGTTGCTGAATAATCTAAGTATGTCATATACATCACCAAACTTATTATAACACGATTCATACATGAAAAAAAGATTATATTCAATGTATATAATCTTTTAAGTATATATAATTTATATTTTAAGTACAAAAAAATGTGTTTATAGATCAATAATTATCTAAATAAATTATATACTCTACACAATAAAGTATGCAACATCGGAGCGCGATACACCCTTTTTGGCTTGCTGTCCTCTACCGATTTTACAATCTTTGTAACAATAGAAGTTAAATTACTCTTCTCTAAAATTTGAAATAAAGCACTCTCTATTTTATAAATATCCTCACCTAAATCAGCAAAAATTTGATCATCCAAAATGTGAGAAAGCATATATTGGTTAAATCCAGTATGATACATACCTGGTTCGATAAGTACAAATTCAATAGAATTATCAAGCAATATACTTTCATTTCTTAAAGAAGTTGCTAAAGAAGAAAGAGCAGCCTTTGAAGAAGAATAAATTCCTAAAAACGGAATAGGTGCTAAAGCAGTAAGTGAAGAGATAACAATGATTCTTCCTTTTTTTGTTTTTTCAAATTTTTGATATGTTTTTTGTAAAAAAGACAACGAAGAAAACAAATTCACTTCATAGACCTGCTTCATATTTTCAATATTTGCGTCTAAAACAGATCCTCCTGTTGTAAAAGCTGCATTATTAATAAGACAATCATAGTTTAACTGTAAAAGTTTTTTATGATCTTCTTTTGAGGTAATATCAGCTTTTAAAACTTCTACATTACTATAATTTAAATTTTCTACCAATTTTTTAATTCTTTTAGCTTCCTCTTTTGTATGTGTCGTTAAATATACAAAATGATGACGTTCTGCTAAAGTAAGGGCTGTAAGCAATCCAATACCACTCCCTGCTCCTGTTATTAAAACTTTCATATGATCACCATTATTAGATTGCCCAATTTTTTAAAAAATATAAAAAGAACTCTATGAGTTCCTAGGAATAATAAGTTGTTGACCAATAGATAGTGTTGTAGAAGTTAAATTATTAGCACTTACAATATCTTCTACCGTAATCCCATTTTCTGAAGCAATATTCCATAGGCTATCACCTTTTTGTACCGTATAAACAAAATCATTGCTAGATGTATTATTACTTGGAATTTTTAAAGTTTGCCCTATGGTTAATAAATTGCTAGACAAATTATTTAAAGTTTTTAATTCATTGACCGTTGTATTAAATTTTTTAGCAATGGAATACAGACTATCACCTGCTACAACAGTATAAGTGGTTACATTTCCTGAGCTATTGTTATTTTCTATAGGAATGAATAAAGTTTGCCCTATTTGCAAGGTTGTATTTCCTAAATTATTAAATTCAATAAGCTCCTGAACACTTACGCCATAATTATTAGCAATTTTCCACAAGCTATCGCCTTTTTGTACAGTATAAGTAATATAATTTTCTGGATTGCTTGGTACATTAGAATCTTCAGCTTTGATAATTAACTGCTGGCCAATTGTTAAAGTATTATTTGTTAAATTATTAAGTCTTTTTAACTCATCAACAGAAAGTCCAAATCGACTAGCAATACTATATAAAGTATCTCCTGCAACAACTGTATATACATTTCCTGTAACCGTATCGCCAGGAACATTTGCCGTCGTTGGTATTTTTAACACTTGCCCTATAGTTAAAATATCACTAGTAAGATTGTTTGTTGATCGTAATGCATCAACAGTCGTACCAAGTTTTCGAGCAATCGAATATAATGTATCTCCTCTTTGTACTCTATATGTATTCCCTCCGGATATACCTGGTGGCGTATATGGAACACCTAAGTAAGAAGCAATTGCCTTTACCACACCCTCTACATAATTGTTTAAATTGCTTTTTAAACGTGCTGCATCACTTGCATTATCAATAAAACCATATTCAATAAGTACAGATTCGAGTGGTTCAGTAAGTCTTAAAATATAATAGTAATCCTTAGAAGGATTTTCAGGCAATCTTCTTTGATAAACGCTTCTTGTCTTTTGCCCTTGTTGTCCAATATTTTCTAAAATAGAACTTGCAAATGTATCATCATTTCTAAGCGCATAAATTACCTCGGCACCTTCTCCTCCACAAGATTAGCTCTCTCATTGGTTACTGCATTTAAAAATTAATAATTTCATTATAATCTGGTTTATTATAATTTGTATTTAGAATAATATTTTTCATATCAATAGATTTTGAGTCATTCTTCCATTTAGAATAGTAATTTAATAATGTTAAAGTATCTAAAGTACATACTTTTTCATATTCTGCATCCGCAATTACTTCTTGACTATAAAAGTCTTTTGATATTTTTTCTTTTAGATCATGTTTACTATACGGATTCAATATAAGAACTCCTTTGCAATTTTTGTCTACATCGGCACCATATATTTGATTTTCCTCTGCATAATCTTTAACATGTCTTTTTACTTGACTTATATTATCTCTTTGAAATGGATGATTAACACCTTTCACTTCTACTAAAATACTCTTTTTATCTAAGTTAAAATACAAATCTTGTTTTTTTAAATCGATATCATCAACTATAATATTTAACATTTCTTCTAATATAGCTTTTACAACTTCTACTAACTTATCACCACTTGAATATAGTATTGATTTATAATATTCATTCTTTTCAATTTTACTTTCTAAATTTTCTTTTTCTTTTAGTAATTTTTCTACTTTTTGATTATTAATATTAAGTTTTTCCCTTATTTTTACATCATCTAATATAGTAATATTATTTAGCCATTCAACAGCTTCTTCACTTTCTTCTTCATCTATTTGTAAAATAAATTTAACCATATTAGGCATTCTAGATACGTCTAATTGATTTTGACCATAATAATATACATATAAATCATGCATAATTATAATATTATTTTTCTTCAGTATATAAAACTGATTTGTATTTTTAATATTACAATACCCCTTACATGCAGTTGAATTCATACTTAATGCTTCTTCATAATCATCATATATATCTGGTTTATAATTCCAATTTGATGTTTCCAAAACTGAACAATCAGATAATTTAAATTTTATTTTATACTTTTCTGCTAACAACTTCATTCCAGAATCATCCATATCATTATTTGCATTATAAACGTATATTGTAGGCTTCTTTAACCTATTCAATTCTTCAAAAAATGAACTATTATTTTCATAGTTATTCGTTAAAAAATCAACTGAAATTATAAAAGCATCATATGATACTAAAGAAATATTATCAATTTTAAACTTATTTACTACCTTAAAATAATTCATATAATTAATTACATCACATAAATTAGTAGATTCTTCAATATTATTACATAACTGTAGTATATTCACATACATCACCTTCTTGGCTTACTATTATATCTTTTTATTTCAAAAAAATAAAGACCCCACTAGATGAATAGTGAGGTCTTGCTTATTTACTATATTGATTTTTACCTTTTCTGCCATAAGGATTACGAGCTTGGTTTAAATTCTGATATTCAAACGTGCAATCTGGTATCACACCATATTTATATTTAAT
>CALVUP010000025.1 GCA_944363635.1 uncultured Bacilli bacterium
TATAACAAAGAAAAGATATTTGGTAAAACTAATTGGTATGATTCAACTATATTAAAAATAATTGAAAATGAAATATAGGGATTTATCATCTTTTTTGTATATTTTTAACTAAAGTTTTTTTTAAAATTCTTTCGCCATTTCTAGCTCCAGTTCCTAATGCAGATATCGCAACACCAGTTTCACTTTCAAGCCAATTTAAATATTCTCTTAAATATCTGTTAAAATAATAATCATCAAAGTTACCAATTTCACTTTTATAATCTAATCCTAAATGTTGGAAAAAATTTAAATATAAACTTGATGGAGTATTAATACGACAATTTGTTTTTAATTTAGTAATATCTAAATCAAATACTCTTCTTTCCATTCTCGTTACTGATGTTTGTTCAGATTGATCAAATATAGTATTTGGTGGAAAATCTTTATCAAACATTCCCATATCTAAAAAACGAGATTCATAATCACTAAATCCTTTTGATTTATACACTAATCTTTCAAGTTCTAATATTTGTAATATTTTTAAATCAGCAATTTTTATATTTCTAAAATCATTACCAAATAACTGTTTTAAATATATTTCAGGGCATTGACTAATTAATTTTTTTACACGATTTAAATTAATATTATGTGGCAGACATTCTACATCACCTTTAAATGGATAACTTCCATACATAGATGCCAAATTAATTTGTGTCCATGTTAGTTCTTCGCCTTTACCATAATCTCCTGTATAAATAAAATCTCCTGTTCTAGTAATGTTGCTTATTCTTATTGGAAAAGGTCTAATTACCATAATTGTTTGAAGTAATCTTTCTGGCGATATTCCTGAATCAGCAAGTAATTGAGAAGTTGAAACATTTCTACTTGTAACAAAAGGATAATTTCCACTATGATTTAAGTCTAAATCACATCCTTGAGCACCTTCTAACATTACATATTCAGAGGGATTATCAAGATGACTATATAATCTTTCTAACCATTGATTATTAGAACAAACAACAGCATTTTTAAATGACCTAAAAAATTCTAATTTTTTATCTCTAATAACTTTTTCTTGAGTAACTGCTCCACACCCTTTAAATGTTGAACCGCTTTTAATATGTTCTCTCTCGTATTGTTTATGTCTTTCATCAATTAAAGGAACCATTTCGTGAACATATATTTTTCTATCTCCTAAATATTTTTTAGCTTGTTCATATTCTTCTTCAAAAATTTCCATATCAATTGCTGATCCTGGTCCAATAAATAATTCAGTATCTGGATTAACCGATGATACTGGTATATTTCTAAAAATAGTAACAGTACCTTTTTCATCAACAAAAGTATGGCCTGCATTTGGCATACAATTAGTAACTGAAGCTCCTAGCTTAATAGATTTGTCTGTTGCAATTTCACCAATTACTTTGGCTTTACCACAACTACCAGCTTCACCATCTATTACAGATATTACATTTTTAATCATTCCTTACCCCCTCAGATAAATCTATTTTAAATCATTAATTACACCATTTATTAAATTCAAATCAGATGGAATAATCCATTTTACATTAGCCATCTTAAATAAAACTAAAGGTATAATAGCACCACTTCTTGCACCATCCATCCATTTAGGATTTGAAGGCATTAAAGCATATAATTCCTCAAGTGAAATATCATTAAATACTTTTTCAGTACCTTTGATGTAATCTTCTAAACTTAACATATATTTATGGATATTATCATTAAATAAAGTATTATCTACTAAATTAAATCCTGTTAATAATTCAAATCTTTCTTCTCCACCCGTAAATATTGCACAATCATAATCTTTATCTAATTCAATATTAGATAGTCTTTCAGTAACAAAGTTTTCCATTTCTTCGACAGTGTCACCACTATATTTTTCGTTAACTTTAGTAAAGTTATTTAATAAATCAGCAACTCCAATAGTTAAATTTTTAGTATCAGTTATTTTAGTTCCTACAAAAGTTACCAATTCAGTAGTTTTACCACCCATATTAATTATTAAAACTTTTTTATTATTGTAATCATTTTCCATTGCTTTTGCTAAGTAATAGTTTTCAATACCATGACTGATAATATTAAAATTCAAATCAAACTTATCATTAAATAATTTAACTAAATCTTGTTTTCTTTCTTGTATTAAGTTTCTAAAAATACCAGTAACAAAAACATGTGTATTATAATATTTTAAATTATATTTAGACTTTAATTCTTCAAAGTAATCACATAGTTCCTTTAAATTACTTTCGCTTATTCCTTTTTCTGCATCAAAATCGTTTTTAAAATAAATAGAGTGTTCATCTATAAGCTTTAATTCATTTTCATAACAATAAACTTTAATTGTTGATGAACCAAGATCAATAAAATAATTCTGCATATAATCAGCTCCTTAATTACTATTATACCATTTATTAATAGAAAATGTTTTTGCTTCTTTAAAAATAAATGGAAATAGGATAACTTTTAAATACTTCTAATGTTTGTGAATCTATTTTTTTAACAATGAATTTACTTCAGTTTTATTATCAAGTAATAAATTACAACCTAATTTAATTTCTAAAGCATCACAATTGTTTCTTATATCAATAATTTTATCTATATTTTCTCCTGTTAATTTATTTTCTCTTTTTAAAATTTGGCAATAGTTTATATAATATATAGAACTATTTTGATTATGATTTAACAATAAATTTGTTAAGAATTTGGTATATTGTAATAGATTGTCGTTTTTAGTAATATCATAAGCTTTCAAAATCTCTAATACTTGCATATTCATTAAAAAGTATTCTCCATCACTGAGCTTCATATCTTCAAATGATTTTTGCATTTCTAAGATATTAATATCATCCGCTTGATATGCTTCTTCATTTAAAACAAGATAAAAATTATTTGTTTCTATTTCTTCCTTATCTGCATTGTATTTGAAATAATATTTTTTAGATATATTATTATTCCATAAGCTTTCTATTTCAAACTTTTTATTTTTATTTATTCTTGCAAAAACAGATAATCTTATATCCTTTATATTAATAGAACCTACTAAACTAATGTTACTATTTAAATTAATTTCTTTTTTATTTTTAATAGCAGAAATCCAAAAAAATAGTTTATTAAAATCTTTATCTTCCCAATTATCAAAATTAACATCTTTGGAGATTGGATTTTTTAAAATTATTTCAACATATTAAGGAAAATCAAATTTTCTATAAAACTTATTTTAAATTAGGATATGATAACGATTATCAAATCTTTCAATATGATATCAATTTAGCCAAAAAAATCTTTGATAATAAATTTATCAATTATCATATTATTTTCTTTAAAAATGGACTGAATGCTATCATTAAAGTTTGGTTGCAAAATGGTTGTAAAGAAAGTCCAAAAGAAATGTATAACATCTTAAAAGCAGAATATCAAAATAAAAATTATTTTTAAATTTATTTCCATTTTCTAGTTTATTCGTGCACGACGTTTTCTCTTTTCCTTCATAAGATATGGTAAAAGGAGGAAAAAAACAAAATGAATGAAGAATTTCAAAATTTTCCATCAAATCCAGATCAACAAGATTGCCTTTGTAAGGTAATTGACTGCATTAGCAAAAAAGGTGCCACAGGTCCTACCGGTCCAACAGGTCCTACTGGACCTACTGGGCCTCAAGGAGTAACGGGTCCTACTGGACCTACTGGTCCTCAAGGTGTAACTGGTCCTACTGGGCCAACGGGTCCTCAAGGTCCAACAGGACCAGGAAGTCTTATGGACAGCTATGCTATGGTTCATGATGAAACAAATTCCACAGTAGGAGTACAACAACCAGTTCTTTTCCAAACAACAAATATTTCAAACAAGATCACTTATAATCCAAATACTGGTGACTTTACTATTCCAGAAGCCGGAATTTATCTAATTCATTGGTGGATTAATGTGAGAAATGCAAACAAAAAAGAAGACAGTTGTGAACCAAAAGCATTAGGTGTTGAACTTCACCAATTCTGGCCAAATGATGTCCTAATCGCTCACTCCTCAACTCATAATCGCCTTACTTGTTGTGACACTGGAACTATTAGTGGAAATGCCATTTTTGAAGCTCAACCTGGTGCAAGCTATCGCTTAATAAACACTTCTGATGTTGATTTTAGTCTCGTACCAAATGACTTATACTCAGCTGGCGTATCAATCTCTAAAATTTTCTAATCATATTATTACCATTCTTGCTGTTAACAGTTTTTGTTAACAGCTTTTTTCTTGAAAAAACTTTTCTTTTCGAAAAAACCAAAAAAAGTGTATAATAATACTGATAGACCAAAGGAAGTGGGAAAATGGATCAAGAAAAAATTGGCAAATTCATCAAAGAAATTAGAATCAAAAACAATCTAACCCAAAAAGATCTAGCAGAAAAATATGGCGTTACCTATCAAGCGGTAAGCAAATGGGAAAATGGAAAAAACATTCCAGATATTGCCTTATTAAAACAAATGAGTCAAGATTTTAATATAAATATAGAAGATATTTTAAACGGAACCTACACCAAAAAGAAGAAAAACAATCATAAAAAGATTATTTTCATTTTAGGAGGAATCATTATTGCCCTAGCAATTATTTTCACTGCTTATATTCTCTTTCATCACGATGATTCTTTCGAATTTAAAACCATTTCTAGTCAATGTGATCAATTTACGATTACTGGCAGCCTCGCCTACAACAGCAATATCTCTTCTATTTATATTTCTGATATTAATTATTGTGGCGCAGAAGATAACACCAATTATCAAAAAATCGAATGTACCCTATATGAAAAAGAAAATAATACCAAAACAGCCATTCAAACCTATCATTATGAAGAAGAACAACCAACCAAACTAGATGATTTTTTGAAAACGATCACTTTTAAAGTCGATGATTATCCTCAAATATGTAAAACGTATGAGGAAAATAACCTCTATTTAGAAATCAAAGCAACGGATGAGGCCAATAAAACAACTTCTTATGAAATTCCCCTATCAATAGAAGACAACTGTTAAAAGGATTCAACCTTAAGTTGAGTCCTTACAACTTGCTCTTTATAGTATAAAAAAGCACTTTCTGCTAAATTGTAAAAAGAAGGAAGTGTTTTTCTATGAAAAAAAGAAAAAAATGTTTTATCTTAATAGGAATTATTCTATTTCTTATTATCTTAGCTTTGGTCTTATTCTTTTTAAATAAGCAAAGTACAAATCAAAAAGCACTAGCAACTACGAAAAGTTTAGTAACTTTACAAAGAGAATATGAAAAGGATTTTAAAACAGAAGGGTATACGATCGATGATCCAAATGTCATTTTAGATCCTTACCATATCTCACCCTTAACCGCTTTAGTTCTCTTTGAAACAGAAGAAGAAGTAACTCCTACGGTGACCATCGAAGGAAAAGATGACTTAACAACTTATACCCATACTTTTGAAGCTAGTAAAATTCATCAATTACCAATCTATGGTCTTTATCCGGATCAAGAAAATGAAGTCAGAATCAAATATGAAGAAAATGGAGAAACCATTGAAAAAACAATTACCATCCAAACCGATCCTCTACCAGATGACTTTATCTTACCTACGAGTGTAACAGCCGAAAAAGATTCTTTAAACAACGATCTTTATTTCTTTACTCCCTCTAGCAAAGGGTACACTTGTGCTTATGATGTAAATGGGGATGTCAGATGGTATCTTACTAATTATGCTCTATGGGATAACGCAAGACTAGAAAACGGTCACATGCTAATCAGTACCGAACGTCTTATCAATTCTCCTTATTATATGACTGGCCTATATGAAATTGATCTCTTAGGAAAAATCTATGTAGAATACAGCTTACCTGGAGGATATCACCATGATTATGATGAACTACCAAATGGCAACTTACTTGTCGCTAGTGATAACTTCGATAGTGGAGCGGGAACGGTAGAAGATTACGTCGTAGAACTCGATCGAAAAACTGGTAATATTGTAAAAACATTTGATATCAAAGACGTATTACCAATGGACGAAGGAAAAAGTGAAAATTGGAGTGAATATGACTGGTTCCACAACAACTCTGTTTGGTACGATGAAAAAACAAACTCCATCACTCTTTCTGGTCGTCATCAAGATGCTGTCATTAATATTGATTATGATACCAAAAAATTAAACTGGATTCTTGGAGATCCGACCAATTGGAGTGAAGAGTATCAAAAATATTTCTTTA
>CALVUP010000026.1 GCA_944363635.1 uncultured Bacilli bacterium
CGCTTTCGCTTTTTTAATTTCTCACCTGCATAGCAGGTGGTTTTAAATGGAAAACTGATGTTTTCCATAATAAAAAACAAACATAAAAAAGTTATGTTTGTTTTATTTTTTGACAAAAAAAGAAAACTTGATTTTATATTCTAGTAATGGTGATCATATGAAATTGTATTTGGATGTTATTTTTTTTACAAATTTTCTTTTTGATTTTATTTTGTTGTTGGGTGTTTCGATTGTTTTAAAAAGAAAATGTAAAATTTTTAGGTTGCTTTCGGGGGCTTTTTTTGGGTCTATAACTTTACTTTCTTTATTTATTCCTATGACAAATATTGAGCTTTTTTTACTGAAGGTAATTATGAGTATGGGAATGATTTTGATTGCTTTTCCATTTACAAATTTCAAATCTTTTTTTAAAAATTTAGTGTATTTATATATTATTTCTATTTTTTGTGGCGGGGGAATTTATTTTTTATATAATCAATTGGGATATAAGCATGAAGGATTGTTATTTTTAAATAATGGGTTTCATTTGAATTTTATTCTTTTAGTCATATTCTTTGGGGTGGCTTTATATATTTATATTAAACAAGGTAAGGATTTAAAGACGAGGGTCTCTTCTTATCATCATGTTATGATTTATTATCATCATCAGGTTTTTTCGTGTAATGGTTATTTGGATACAGGAAATAAACTGTATGATCCTTATAAACATCGGCCGATTTGTTTACTGTATAAAAACAAAGAAATTCGAGTGGATAAGCCTGTTTATGTTCCTTATAAGACGATTGAGACTGTGGGGATGATTTTGTGCTTTAAAGCCGATAAGATTGTAGTAGATCGTACAAGAGAATATAAAAATCAGTTGATTGGTATATCAAAAGAACCATTTCATATCGATGGAGTGGATTTTATATTACATAGTGATCTGGAGGATAAAAATGATTAGTTTAATATTATTTATAGGTTTTTTAATTACAAGTATTCCAAGTTTGTTGTATGTTGGGGCAACAGATATATTGCCAGAGCCATTAAGTAAAGAAGAGGAAGCTTATTATTTAGCGCTTGCTCAAGATCATGATACCTATGCGAAAGATAAGTTGATTGAACATAATTTAAGGTTGGTTGTTTTCTTAGCGAAAAAATATGAAAATACCAAGGTCGATTTAGAAGATTTAGTCAGTATTGGTACAATTGGGCTGATTAAAGGAATCAATACGTTTTCACCGGATAAGAATATTAAGCTTGCTACATATGCTTCTAGATGTATCGACAATGAGATTTTAATGTTTCTAAGGAAAAACAAAAGAAGCCGTAGTGAGGTTAGCTTTGAGGATAGCTTGTCTTATGATAGTGATGGCAATGAACTGCATTTAGAAGATGTGTTAGGAACGGATGCGGATATTGTGACAAAGGGTATTGAAGAAGATGATGATCGAAAGATAATGATGGCTGAAATTGAACGTTTGGATGTTCGTGATAAAGAAATTATGGTGTTAAGATATGGTTTGTACAATCATAAAGAAATGACGCAAAAAGAGGTAGCTGATTTACTAGGTATTTCACAATCCTATATTTCTAGAATTGAAAAGAAAGTGATTCGTAGATTAAAAAGTGTTGTAAAGGCATGATGTAAAATCTTGTCTTTTTGTTTACATTTTTTGATAATTGGTTTACAATTGTTTTAGGTGAGTTTATGCAAAGGTACTTTGTAAGGAAAATTGAAGACAATAGGGCTTATTTAAGTCCAGAGGATTCTTACCATTTCTCGGTAGTTATGCGTGGTAAAATAGGAGAAGAAGTTGAAATTGTTTGTGGGGAAAGAGTATATATTGGGAAAGCACAAACTCTAGATAAATCAACAGTTGTACAGATTGAAAAAGAAACTGAAGCAAACGATATTCCTTATTCTGTAAGTATTGCGCAAGCCTTAATTAAAGATAAAAAAATGGATTATGTATTACAAAAAGCGACAGAACTTGGTGTAGATGAAATTATTCCGCTCATTACAAAAAGAAGTATTGTAAAAGTAGAACAAAAACAAGATAAGAAGATTGAAAGATGGCAGAAGATTGTAAGAGAAGCTTCTTCTCAATCCAAAAGAATTAGGATCCCTATTGTTCAAAAGGTTACGACACTACAAGAGTTAATTCAGTTGGATTATGATGTAAAAATATTATGTTCTGTCAATGAATCGTCAACAAGTATAAAAAAGGTCTTGGATAAGTTGGATAGAAGTGATAAAATATTATTTGTAGTAGGAGCAGAAGGTGGATTTGAACCAAGCGAGGAAGAACTCCTTATTCAACATGGATTTGTAAGAGTATCTTTAGGCTCCAATGTTTTACGAACTGAAACCACACCACTTTATTTATTAAGTGTAGTTTCTTATAATTTTATGAGGTGAGGATAATGGAAAAGTTAATAAATATGCTAAATATAAGTGGTGATGTTTTAATGATCTATGGATTAATTGGTTTGATGGCTGTCTTATTGCTTGTTATCTTTATTATGGATTATAGAAGTAAGAAGAAAAATTTAGATACTTCTTCACCAATTGTTATTGAAGGATCGACTCCAATTGAAAAATACGAAACGTATGATCATGTGAAAGAAAATTTAGAAGAAATGCCTAAAGAAGAAGTTAAAGAAAAAATACCCGATGAGCAGGTTGTACAAGAAATAAAAACAGAAGAAAAAGTAGAGAAAGAAGAACCAGTAGAAGAGACAATTGAAGTTATTACACCAAAGGAAGAAAACAGTTCTATTAAATACGTGATGAAAGATGCAGAAGAAGAAAAAAAAGAGGCAAAAGAAGAGTTAAAAGAGCTAGTTCAAGAATTAAAAGAAGATAAGAACGAAAATATTGAATTAACTGATTTTGAAGTTGAACAAGAAGAAAATGCTATTATTAGTTATAATGAATTGAAAAAAGTGAGTGAAGAGTTATACGATAGCAATGAATTGACACAATATGATGAAGGCGATGAACCAATTAGTATCAATCAGTTAAGAGAAAAGTTTAAAGAAGTGAGTGATCCTGTTTCTGTTTCTGTTGCTACGGAAGAAGAAAAAAGTGATTTAATTGAAACGATTGAATCTTTAGAACATACACCATTAAAAGAAAAAATAGAAGAAAAACCAAAGGTAAAATTGGATGATTTTGCTGTAAAAACAGGTGATCATAAATTTAAGATTTCTCCAATTATTTCTCCTGTGTATGGTACAATAAAAGAGGAGCCTGAGGAAAATTTTGAAGATTTCAGTTCTAGTACAAAATTGAAATTGGAACAAACAGCCAATTTAGAAAAATTGGATGAAGAATTAAGAAAAACCAATGAGTTTTTAGCAGTTTTAAAGGAACTACAGAAGAAATTGGATTAAAACAAGAGAAAAGTTGCTTTTCTCTTTTTCTTTTGATGAAATAAAGCCACATATAAGGAGTAAATATGAAAATCAAGATAAAAAATGAAAACCTATTAAAAATTTTAGCTGTAGGAGGTGTGTCATTGGTTATGACTACTGCTTTTACAGGATTTGGGAATAAAGACAAATTAGATATGAATAAAAGTTTTAATTTTGCTGTTATTATGACAGAAGATAAAGACTCTGCTTTACTTGTTGGCATTGATGCATATTCTACTTATAGTGGTGAGCAAGAACAAATTATATTGGATGATGGTAGTGTTTTACTTGCTTCTAGTTTTAACATGAAACTGTTTCGAAATGAAGGAGATATTTCATCGGAAGAACATGCAAGAGCGTTTATTACTGAAGATGGAGAAATTACAAAGATTTCTGAAGAATCAAATAAACGCATAAATAGAGATTGGATTGATACCGTTTATACTTATCATAAAGCTATTATTATGACTGGCAATACAGTCGTTATTTATGATATCGATCAATGGTGTAGTTATGCAGATGATGATACCGTTCAAATTAAGTTAGATGATGGAAGTTATATATTAACAGATATTAGTAATACAATCTTAATGCAAGAAGGGGATACTTATACGGCAAGTGATGTGGCTTATGGGGTGCTTAGTAGTGATGCTACTGTTAAGACATTTGATACAAATGAAGGATATAAAGTTTTAGAAAAGAAATAAGAGAGCAAAATTGCTCTTTTTTTACGTCAACTAATTTTTTAGGCGAATGATAAATATTTATTTTATCCTTTTTATTAGTATTTCGACATATAATTATGTTATAATGAAAAAGGATGTGATCGATATGAAAATTGTGGTTACTGCAGGGGGTACAGGGGGACATATTTTTCCTGCTATCTCAATTATTAAAAAATTAAAAGAATTATATAAGGATGTCGAAATCCTTTATATAGGGACTACGGATCGTATGGAAGCGAACATTATTCCTAATTTAGGAATTGATTATGTAGGGATAAAGATGATTGGTTTAAATCGAAAGAATCCTTTTAAAAACATAAAAACTCTTCTTTGTTTATTTAAAGGAATAAAAAAAGCCAAAGATATATTACAAAAATTTAAACCTGATGTTGTTCTTGGTGTAGGAGGGTATATTACAGTTCCTGTATTGTATGCGGCTTCTAAATTAAAAATAAAGTGTGCGCTTCATGAACAAAATGCGATTGCGGGACTTTCAAATAAACTGTTATCGAAGAAAGTAGATAAAATATTTGTATCGATTGAAGAATCTAAAAAGTATTTTGATGAAAGTAAAGTGGTTTATACAGGAAATCCTCGTAGTGAAGAAATTATTGAGGCGAAAAAAAGAGATAAAAAAGAATTTCATTTAGATCCTGATAAAAAACTGGTTATTATTGCGATGGGATCTTTAGGAAGTTATACCATTAATCAAAAAATGAAGGAAATTTTAAAGGCAGTTAAAGATAAGCCTTATCAAGTTTTATATGTGAGTGGTAAAAATTATTATGAAGAGTTTAAAAAGGAAAAAACAATGCCAAAGAATGTTGTGGTTTGTGATTTAATTGAAGATTGGTTAGGTCTTTTAAAAAATTGTGATGTTTTGGTTTCTAGAGCTGGGGCAACTACGATTGCAGAAATAACAGCGGTAGGGCTTGCTTCCATTTTAATTCCTAGTCCTTATGTGACCAATAATCATCAGATGAAAAATGCACTTTCTTTAAAGAAGAAAGGAGCTTGCTATATTCTTGAAGAAGAAAATCTAACCAAAGATACTTTACTACGTACAATCGATGAAATTCTCAATCATAAAGAAATTTCTTTACGACTAAAAACGAATGCAAAGAAAATGCGTAAAGAAAATAGTGCCACTCTTATTTGTGAAGAAATAAAAAAATTAGTAGAGGAATGATTACATGCAAGAAGTAGTTCAATATATAAAAGATCATAATATTGGAAAATTTGAAACCAACTATAGTATTAAGAAATTAACGACTTATAAAGTAGGGGGTAATACAAAAGTTTTAGTATATCCAAAAGATACGGAACGATTGATCTTATTATTAAAAGTAT
>CALVUP010000027.1 GCA_944363635.1 uncultured Bacilli bacterium
TAGCAATATGTATGAGCCAAAGTAAATGGTCAGGTCTTATATACAACAATACAAAAAACTATGAAAAATTTGATGAAATGTTAAAGGATATAGATGAAGAATATAGAACTACTTTAATAAACTTTGGAAAGTACAAGCTTGTAATGTTTGCAATGGCTAAACTTATGGAAATGGAAACAACAGACCAAAACAAAGTTGCATTGTATTTGTTCAATAATATTATTTATACTTAAAAATAGTCTAAATCATTGTAAAAATTCAAAGTTATTGATATAATATTTTTGAATTAAACAAGAGAAGGTGAATAAATGCAAGAGTTTCCATTAAATTTAGAAAGTACAATAAATGGAATTTATTTAAATACAGAAACTATTGAATTATTAAGTATAATTCAATGTAAAAATATAGAAGAATTAAAAGATTTTGCAATTAATTGTTCACAGCTAAGTATTTCAGAAGAAGATTTAACTAGTTGGAATGATAATGATATAGAACATATAAAAAGGAATCTTGTCGAACAATATAAGAGCACATTAGTACCAATGGAACAAAGTATTGAAGATAGAAGAAGTGTTTTGGAATTAGCATTAAAGCATTCTGGAATTACCGCTGATGAAGTAGATACATACATTTCACTATTTCAAGATTATGGTTATGAAGGAATTAAGAAAAAATTAAAAGCAGAACATCCTGAAAGTTATGATATTTTTACAGAAAAAGCTCATAGATTTATTGGAACAGAAAGAGATCAAATGACAAAAATAACTTATGAAGAATTATCTGGATTAAATGATATTTTATCTAATTATAATACTATACTAATAGGATCAGGAAGATATTATGATGTTACAAAAAAGATGTATGACGAACAAATACCTGATATGAAAAAATATGATTTTTATTATGCTCAAAGAGGTTTGGATTTTTGCTATAAAAATGGAATGTATGCAAGATATCATACATTATTAGATAAACAAACTATGGAAGAACATTTAATTGGTAAGCAAAAAAAAGATGTTTTAGGAGAACTTCAAGAATATGTAAAAAAATCTATAGATTTTATTTCAAAATATAATGATGAGCATAAGATAAATGGAAAAGGAGTAATATGTTCTGTAGATTTGTTTAATGAGATAATTTCTTTTGATGAACCATATAGAAATATGTGGCAAGAACTATACGGAATCTCAAACGAAGAATTAGTTAGTATTTTTCAGTATGCATTAGAAAACAAACCAGATGGAGTAACATATGTATATAATGAACCGTTTTTAGAAAATCATGAAAGAAGACAAGTTGTAATAGAACAATTATCTCGAATTCACGAACTAGATCCTGGATTAATTGATACAATTGGTACTCAGATGCATATTGAGATGACACAAAATATAGATGATATTAGACACTGTTTTGAAGACTTAAAAAAATTAGAACAATTAGGAATTGGAACTCAAATAACAGAATTTGATATGTGTTTACCAGAAAGATTTATGTTTGATGAAAACGGAAGAATACTTTCTGAGCAGGAATTGGTGGAACTTATTAATAGTAAAATGAGTAGAAGAGGTATTACTATTGGAAGTATAGCAGAATTTAAATCAATGAGAATAAATGAAATTTCAAAAACTATTGAAGGAACTGGAATACAGTTAGATGGAATAACATATTGGTCTATAAGTGATACATTAGATCATAATTTAGAAAGAACTAATAGAAAAACTTATGAACAAGGTTTACGAAGAGATATAGCTAAGAAAAGGTATGCAGGCTTATACTCTGGTTTAGAAAGGAAACAAACAATGATACTTGAAAATAAAAAAATGTATGTTAGAAAAAATATAGAAAGCCAAAAAACTAGTTTAATAAGATATCAAACAATGTATGCTGAAGCTATAAAGAATAATGAAACAAGAAAAGCAGAGATATATGCTAGTCGAGTTGAAAAGATAAAGAGAAGAATAAATGAGCTAGAAAATCAACTTTCATATATGAGAGAGGATATTCCTGAAGATTTAGAAGAAAGAAAAAAAATTCGTCAATCATTTAGCCAGCAAGTTGCTGAAATTATACCAGATGGCGTTCCTATGGTATTTCATGGTAATAACGATATTGCAACAATATATGAAATATTAAAGTCTGGTGGACTAAAAACGCCTGAGGAAAGAGGAGTGGATTTTAAATCGTTTGCTACACAAATTGACGTTGCTAATAAATATGATATTCATGTACCTATTGAATTTGCAGACCCAGGAATTGAATCAGCCAGACCTTATGGAGCTATATTCGCATTTTACCCAAAAAAAGATGAAATTTATAAAGGTTTAGAAAATTTTGGATCTGAAGTACCAGGAGGAGTTCAATCAATTGATTTTAAAGAAGATGATGAACGATTTGTTGGAGTAATTACAACAGAAGAAAACAAAGAAAGAATCCAGAAGTGGTTACAAGAGTTTGGAATGGACGATAAAAAGATTTTTACTCATTCAGAATTTATAGAGATGTGTAAAGATAGATTTAAAGATAGCCAATTAACAAATGGACAAAAATTAGGCGAACAAGTTATTAAAGAATTATCTAATACTATTTTGATAGACGAAACCGAAAGAACAATTGAAAGTCAAGAAAGAAATTTAGATAAAACAAAGGGAATTCAAGAACTATAGGAGGATAAAATGATAAGTGTTGAATATGCGAATGCTTATAGTGAAGTATTAGAAATTTTAAAATACATTTCAAAAGAAGATTATGAAAAAATACCAAATTCTAAAATCGAGCTTTTTGAAACAAATTATAATAAAGATTATATATTTAAATATAATCCAAATAAAACTTTAGATGAGCAAAATGTATCTAAAACAGCCAAAGCAATTATTGCAATTTTATTTAGAGATTACTGGGCTACTGAAATTCAAAAAGAAAAAATTATTAGCAAACAAAATTATGATAGAATGAAATTAGTGGAAGAAAAAAAAGCAAGATATAATTCAAATAATCTTTTTAAGAAAAATGAGAAAAGAATTATTATGGATAATACTGAAAAAGAGGAAGAATTAGCCTTAATAGAAACAAGTGATATTAAATGGTATAAAAAAGTTTGGAGATTTTTAACAGAATTTTTTAGAAAATAATATCGATTACGAAATTTTAGGCACTATATTTATTTAATAATATAACAATCAAAGCTTAATAACACAAAAGGCACTCGTTTTTCGAGTGCTTTTTGTGTCTCTATAAATCTTATTTAAGCAATTTAAGAGAATTGTCAGCATTATACATAGCAGTAACAGTAGAGCCACCACTGATATAATTCCAAGAGTACATATACATTACTGAAGTCTCAGGGTCGTACATAACGAATTGCTTGTAGCGACTATCCGAAATATCTCCAGAAGATACCATAACCAAAGAACTAATCTTAGTTGAAGTATCATAAGTTCTGAGAGAACCATCAGCATTGTACATAGCAGTAACAGTAGAGCCACCACTAATGTAATCCCAAGAGTACAAATACATTACTGAAGTCTCAGGGTCGTACATAACGAATTGTTTGTAGCGACTATCCGAAATATCTCCAGAAGATACCATAACCAAAGAACTAATCTTAGTTGAAGTATCATAAGTTCT
>CALVUP010000028.1 GCA_944363635.1 uncultured Bacilli bacterium
TTTAAGACAGATGCGACAATCTGCAAATCAAGCATATAAGGAAAGACGATATGATACTTGTATAGAATTATATAAGCAGATTATTACCATAAATAAAAAGATAAACCCTTTTGATTTTAATCAATTAGGAATGGCTTATGATCAAAAAGGACAGTATGAAAAAGCAGAAAAGTTTTTAAGAATTGGAACCTCTTTTAAAACATATCAAAGTAAAATGACTTATTCTAAGGTTTTTCATGAGATTCAGAGCGATCTATCTATGATGCACAGGGATCAGTATAGAAATGAATTTAATCCAAATACGATAAAAAAAATTGAAGAGGTAGCTTCTCTTGTTCGACAAAATGCGTATCCTGTAGAAGAAGCTTGTAAGAAACTAAACTTATCTTTAGAAGAATATAGTTTGATAAATTTAGTTTGCGCTCGTGATAGTTATTTAGATAATCAGGAAAAAGTAGGGGATCAATATCTTAAAAAGGTGGAAAGATCTAAAAATAAAACGGAACCTGTTAAAAAATTCCTAAATCAAGTAAGGGATAATAAAAAGTTTTATTTACGAAATCATGATATAGCTAAACAATTAATACTAAAAGGAAATTAGTTTTGAACTATTTTCCTTTTTGCTTGTTTTATGATATAATCTTTTTATGTCCTCGTAGCTCAGTTGGATAGAGCATTCGCCTCCTAAGCGAAGGGTCGGAGGTTCAAATCCTCTCGGGGACGCCAGATGGATATTAAACTCAAATGTTGAGTAAATAATAGTAGAACGACTTGTCAAAAAGTCGTTTTTATGTTATTGTGCATATGTTAAAGAAATAAAAAAGAGGAACATTCGTTTCTACACGAGAATGCCACTCTAATAAAATGGGGATTGACACTCAATCAGAGATGGATGAATGTCATATTTTTATATTATATAATTTATATTTAGAACATTATTAATTGTACAACAAAAGTAGTGGAGGCTATATTTATGATTGAAAAAACTGTTTTTAAAAACAGCAAAGAAATTATATTATATGTAAAAAAAGTTTATGGGTTAAATATTTATAGTGTAAGAAAAATTAATAGGGGGAGTGCTAATATTTATTCCTTAAATGATGATAAATATATATTAAAAGAATTTCAATCAAAATATTCTAAAACGGAAGTTGATAAAGAAATTAAGGTAATCAATCATTTAAAAAACTTTGATATTAAAGTTCCAGAATATATTAAAACCATAAATGGTAAATATAATAACTTATATAAAAATAAAACTATAATAATACAATATTTTATTGAAGGATACACACTTAAGGTTAATGAGGGAGATTATAAGCAAACAATAGAGTGTGCAGATTATTACGGAAAAATTGTCAGTGCTTTAAAGTCATTGCCAATAGAATTACCTGATGCTAACTTGTCTAATTGGTATAGTACAGAAAATTTTGCTTTAAGCATAAAAAAGCATGAGGCTTTATTACCTATGTTAAACGACAACGATGAGATTGATAAAAAAATTAAAAAAGATATTTTAGATAAAATAGAAATGATTAAATTAATTAGTTCGAATACAAATTTTGAAGAAATGTCAAAATTATCAGTTATGAATACTCATGGGGATTATAGCCTTTTACAATTTATCTATAAAGATGGAAAAATAAATGCAGTGATTGATTTTGTTTCGGCTTGTAAGATGCCAATTGCATGGGAATTAATACGTTCATATAGTTACATTGATAAAGATGCAAAAGATGGAGAATTCAATTTAGATACATTTGTTGATTATGTAAAAACCTTTAATCAATATATCCCATTAAATCAATATGATTTAAAATATATGACTCATTTATATCTAATTCAAATTTTAAATAGTAACTTTGGATATAAACAATACATATATAATCATGAAAATACAGATTTATTAAATTTTGGCTATTTACGTACAACCATATGTAGATTTTTATTTAATAATGCGTTAGTGATAACTAAAAGATTAGAAGATGCGTTATATAAAAATGAATAAAATTAAACATTTAACGAAAAAAATATACTTTCTTATCTTTTCGTAGCACAATCGGATAACACATTCGCCTCCTAAGCGAAGGGTCGGAGGTTCAAATCCTCTCGGGGGAGTCTCTAAAAAATGAAGTGATTTGTAATAAGATTCTTTTTATATGACCTTGTATAAAAATAAAAAACTTCATAATTTATTCATTTCCTTTTCATGGTGTAATCATAATTCTTTTGTAAGATGATTATAGAAAGAAGGTGATAAATTGGATGTTAAGGTGATAGGAGCCGATTGTAGTAATGGAATGAAAATTATAAAAAATTTAAATAAGGTAGAACGTGAATTGGATATTCCACTTCATATTCAAAAAATCAGTGGCAAAGACCGTAAGAAATATCAAATTCAAGTAATTCCTACGCTTATTATTGAAAATAAAGTTGTTTCTCATGGAAGTGTATTATCTGAAAGAGAAATTAAAAATTATATAAAACAGTTTATATAAAAAGGCAAGATATATACTTGCCTTTTTAATATATTATTCATCTTTTGTTTTTAGTTTGTCTAATTGAGCCTGTATCTTTTCAATTGCTTTAGAGACCGTGTCTATCGTATTTTTATCTTTATCGCTTGTGTTTTGCTCTTGCAAAGAAAGATTTGTAATTACTTGGGAGGCATAGGTTTGCATGACCAGTCCTACCAATTGAAGCCAATTTCCAATGCTATCTTGTTCTTCAGGGGTTAAATCATGCGTAAGTAAAAAACCAATGGCTATAGCGCTTCCAGTAAAAGTATAAGGATCAACTGCATCTATTTTCTTTTTTATAGGGCTATACTCTTTTTGTTTATATATCGTCTTTTAAAAATTCGTAGAGAATGTTATTGATTAAGTTAATATTTTCTAAATAGCAGAAATGTTTTCCTTTTACTTGAATCAAAGCACTATTTTTAATCCATTTATTCATTTTGATCCCATCTTTTAGAGGCGTGGCTTTGTCTTGTTTTCCCCAAATAAGTAAAGCCTCGCTTGCAATATGTTTAATTTCATAACTTAAATCTTCGTTGACAATATTAATAAATGTTTTTCGCATATTTTCATTTAAATTCTTATAATCGGTAGATCCAAATATTTTTATTAAATGATTTAAATATGATTTTCTTTTTTTCTTAGGTAGAAAGATTTTTAATTTTTTTAAAAATTTATATAAATAAGTTTTTAATATTTGATATAGACTTTTTTTAGGTTTAATACCAGCACTATCGATGAGTATGATTTTATCGGCTTTTATTTTATAATGGCCACATAACGTAATAATAATACGTCCTCCAAAGGAATGCCCTAGAAGTATAGGATTTTCGACTTTTTGCTGTTTTATAAAGTTGTGAATTAAATCGGCATAATCATAGATCGTTAAGTTTTTATTTGGAAATGGACTTTGACCGAATCCAGGTAGGTCAATAATAAAAAAAAAAAAAAAGGAACTTAAAAATTTGACAATATAATAGAATGTATTTCTTGTATCTCCCCATCCTGGTAGTATAAAAATA
>CALVUP010000029.1 GCA_944363635.1 uncultured Bacilli bacterium
CTCCCCCTCTTTTGTGTTACTTATTATAAACATAAAAAGGGATTTTGTCAATGTACATCCCTTCCTGTGTTTACACTTAATAATAAAATCATTAGCCTCTTGATTACTTAACCCTTTAACTTCCATCAAAAATTTAATAGATAAAAACGAGATTTCTCTAAACGCATCGATAACTCCATTTTGTAAATAACCGTTTGTCATATTGCAATTTTAAAAGAAAAAATCACCCAACTATACAAGTTAGGTGAATTAAACATTTAGTAACACAAAACACTACATTTTTAATGTTCTTATGCCTTGTATTATAAAAACCTCTTATAAATTAATATTGGATTCCCCAATATACCATATGTTTTGCTTCTTTTCCACAGCAAACACATGTATCAGAGATATGTTCTTGTTCTTCTGGAATACATCTTGATTTACAACCTCTAATTTCTTTAATTTTCTCTTCACATTCTTGATTTCCACACCACATAGCTTTTACAAAACCTGGATGATTTTCAATAATTTCTTTAAACTCATCCATATTTTTAGCTGTATAAGTCATAGATTCCATTCTCTTTTTCGCTTGATTATAAAGATTGTTTTGAATATCTTCTAATAATGAAGTAACTTTATCCTCTAAAACATCTATAGAAACCGTAATTTTTTCATCTTTATCACGTCTTGCTAGAGTGATTTCATTATTGGCTAAATCTCTTGGCCCAATTTCAACACGAACAGGAATTCCATTAACTTCTGCTTCCGCAAATCGAAATCCTGGTGATTTCTCACTATCATCAACATAACTCATAACACCTATTTTATTTAATCTTTCATTTAGGAATTGAGCTTGTTCTTTTACAGAATCCTCTTTACCAATTGGAATAATCACTACTTGCTTTGGAGCAATTTTAGGAGGAAGTACCAATCCTTTATTATCACCATGAACCATAATCAACGCTGCGATCATACGAGTTGTTGATCCCCAAGAAGTTTGATAAGGGTATTCTCTTTTATTTTCTCTTGATAAATAAGTAATATCAAAAGCTTTGGCAAAGCCATTTCCAAAGAAATGAGAAGTTGCGGATTGCAAACAAACCCCATTGTGCATTAAAGCTTCAATTGTTAAAGTATATTCTGCTCCAGCGAATTTTTCTTTCTCTGTTTTTTTACCACTAATAACAGGAATAGCAAGATATTCTTCAAAGAACGTTTTATAAACATTTAACATACGATCTGTCTCCTGCATAGCTTCTTCTTTTGTTTCATGTAAAGTATGTCCTTCTTGCCACAAAAATTCACGACTTCTAAGAAAAGGTCTCGTCTCTTTTTCGTTTCGAAATACATTTACCCATTGATTATGTAAAAAAGGCAAATCACGATAGGTTTTTAATTTATTTTTCCAATATTCACAAAACATTGTTTCACTCGTTGGACGAATACATAATCTTTCCTCTAAATCTTTATTACCAAGACGAGTAACCCAAGCTACTTCGGGCGCAAAACCTTTTACATGATCTTTTTCTTTTTGTAATAAAGATTCTGGAATCAAAAGTGGTAAACATACATTAACATGTCCTAAATCTTTAAACATTTTATCTAATGTTTGTTGCATTCGCTCCCAAATTGCATATCCATTTGGTTCTATAGCAACGCACCCTTTTACAGATGTATATTCAGCCAAGTGAGCAGCTCTTACAACATCCGTATACCATTTTGCAAAATCAACATCACGATTTGTTATTGCATTATTTTCTTTCATTTTATCACATCCTAATTTTTTCTTTTAAACAAAGACAATACCTTTTGTTTTACATTTTCTCTTCTTTGCTCTTTTTTTATTTCATTAATAGTTTTTTTCATTCTCTTATCAACTCTTTTTTTTGATTCTTCAAGAGTAAGTCCAGCTTCTTGCCAAAGTCCATCTCCTATATAAACATTGGTCCCCTTTTTTACTTTTATGAATATGGATTGATCCCCTCCACCAATCATAACGGTTACTTTTTCATCATCTTTTTTATTTTTCATATTTTCTCCTACTCAATCACTTCAAATTTAGTTCCTTCTCGTGTATCAATTAATTTAATGTTGTCTTTTAAAAGTTCATCACGAATTTGATCTGCTAGAGCAAAATCTTTGTTTTTCTTTGCTTCATTTCTTTCTTCTATTTTTTTATTTATATACTCCTCATCGATATTAACTTCTTTTTCCTCATCAATTAAATTAAGTGCCAATACTTTATCAAAATCTTCTGTTAAATATAATTTTGTAAAATCCGTTAATTCTTTATCTTTTAACATGTCATATAAAACAGTAAGCATCATAGATGTATTTAAATCATCATTTATAGCCTCTTTAAATTTTTCTTGATAATAATCAATTTTTGATTCGTGTAAATCTGGTTCACGACTAAGCGATTTAATTTTATTTTTTAATTTCTTATAAGCATTTTGCGCTGTATCTAAAGATTCATAGGTAAAAGTTAAAGTCTTTCGGTAGTGACTTCCCAAGCAGAAGTAACGATACGCTAGAGGGTCATATCCTTTTTCTTCAAGTAAACTTACCGTTTTAAATTCACCACTGGATTTAGCCATTTTTCCATGTATATCATTTAAGTGCTCAACATGGAACCAATACTTACACCAATCATGTCCCAAATAAGCTTCGCTTTGGGCAATTTCATTGGTATGATGTGGAAAAATATTATCCACGCCACCACAATGAATATCCAAATATTCTCCTAAATATTTCATTGAAATACAAGAACATTCAATATGCCATCCAGGATATCCTACTCCCCAAGGAGAATCCCATTTTAATTCCTGATCTTCAAATTTAGACTTTGTAAACCATAAAGCAAAATCCGCTTGATTTCTTTTTGCCTCATCATATTCAACGCCTTCTCTTACACCAACGACCATATCATCTTCTTTATGATTGGTAAGTTTATAGTAATCTTTTAATTTTGAAGTATCAAAGTAAACATTTCCACCTGAAACATAAGCATACCCTTTTTCTAACAAAGTTTGAATCACTTGAATATAGGCATCAATTTGGGATGTTGCTTTCACAACAGTATCTGGCCATAAAATATTTAGTTTTTCACAGTCTTGTTTAAAAGCTTCCGTATACATATCTGCAATTTCTAAAACACTTTTATGTTCTCTTTTCGCCCCTTTTAACATTTTATCTTCTCCAGAATCCGAATCACTCGTTAAATGCCCAACATCTGTAATATTCATAACTCTTTCAACTTGATATCCTAAATAATGAAGAGATCTTTCTAAGACATCCTCTGCAATATAAGTACGAAGATTCCCAATATGCGCAAAATGATATACAGTCGGTCCACAAGTATACATTTTAACAATTCCTTCTTCATGTGAAATAAATTCTTCTATCTTTTTACTAAGTGTATTGTATAATTTCATAATTCCTCCCAAATATTTCTTTATATAATACTATATTAATAATCTATAGTCAATTATATCATAATTTCTTTGATTTTTAACA
>CALVUP010000030.1 GCA_944363635.1 uncultured Bacilli bacterium
AACCATTATTAGATGTTTCTACTCATATTTCTGATCAGTATACGGATGATGATAATTTGAAAATTGAAATCCATCGTAAGATTAATCAGATAGATTCTTATGAAAAGTTAGAAGAAATTAAGACTGAACTTGAAGACCGTTTTGGTAAAGTAAATGAAGATGTATTAATTTACATGTATGAAGAATGGTTTGAAAAATTAGCTAAAAAATTAGAAATAGAGAAAGTAAATAAGACACGGAACTCTATTGAATTGGTATTTAGCGCTGAGATGACGAAGAAAATTGACGGTGAAAAGCTCTTTCGTGAGAGTTTCAAGATTAGTCCAATGTTCCGATTCAAATTATTATCTGGTCATTTAATTGTTATTTTAGATATTATTAAACTAGAGAAACATTATATCTATTATTTAATTGATTTATTGAAAAAAATGGTGTAGGTGTCTTCTTCTAAGATGGTAGTGTCAATAATTTAGGAAAATGTCTCAAAATTTTTTAAACATTTGCGGGAAAATTTATTCCAATTTCCTTCTTGACAATAGGGACCCAGATAAAATTCTATTAATGATTAAGCTACGCAACAATATATTGTTGCTTGGCTAATAAGCATTAAGAATTTTATCTGCCTATTGATCAAGAAGTTTTCTCGGCATAAAACCCGTTTAAGCATATACATGGTTAGTGTGTGCTTTTTGTATCTGATCTTTAAAAGCAGATAACCTCCAAGGATGGTTCATAGGTGGAATGTATTTTTTCTTTTCTTTTTGAACAGGTACTTGTTCAAAGTTTTTAGAAACTCTTTCATTCCTGTTAAGCTCTTTTAACTCGTAAATTTTATCATCAATAGTAACTAATAAATCTCCATTAAAGGCATTAATAACTAGACATTCAGTTTTTGGTATAAAACACTTTAATTCACCATTTAAATACGGCTGGTAGTATTTATTTTTGTATTTAATAGAGTTGCCATTGTCGATTTTTCTAGGGGTTAAAACAGCTAATGTGTAATTGATTTTCTCTTCTGTTGGTGATGATTCAAATACTGATGGAAATTTTTTGTAATTCATGGCAAATTTACTATTAAATTTGGGAACAAAGACCTCGGTTAAATATTTGTTTGCTTCCTCCATAGTAGCAATACCATTAAGTTTTAATTCATTAACTAGTCTACCTTGAAAAGTACCATTTGTTCTTTCTATTAATCCTTTGGCTTGAGAAACTGATGTGGTTTTTAAATCAATACCTAATTGTTTACAAGCATAGCCATATTGAGTTAAAACATCCTTTTCACTAGTCCTTTTATCTGGGGTTAAAAGCATATAATTAAATACAGTTCGGTTGTCGGTTAAAAAGCTATAAGGTATACCATAATTCGTTAATATTTGGAATAAAACATGATAGTAACCGTTTAGTGTTTCTTCCTTATCAAACCAAGCTCCAACAATAGTAGAAGTGGCTTTATCGATAGCTAAATGTAAACAAGATTTAATACCGCCAAACCATAGATGAATAGATCCATCTTGTTCAATAACTTCTCCAAAGAACTTTGGTTTTTCTAATCTAGGATGAGAATCTTCTAGAGCAATTTCATGATTAATAGCTGCTTCTATTGTTTCTTCACTCATAGCTAGATTAATTTTCTTTTCTTCTAGCAGTTGTTTCTTTTTAAACTCTCTTTTAGTTTTCCTTCTCGCTTTAGGAGATAATACACCAGCTTTAGTTAATGTTTTGTAGACAAAATCATATGATACTTTAATGTTTTCTTCTTCCTGTAAATACTCATTAAAGTGCCTAAAATTAAAGCCTTGATATTTATTATTATAAAGTAGTATAATATCTTCGGAGATTGAGTGATTTATGGCATTGACAGGTTTTCTGGATCTATTACCATGTACAAAGCCTGCTTTACCTTTCTCCTTATATTTGATAATAAGACGATCAATTTGTCTTCTAGATATACCGAGCTTTTTACAAGCTCTGTTTTTATTTCCTTTGTGATCTACTAATTCTTTAATAACTTCATATTTTTCTTGTTCTTTCATTCTTAATTCTACCTTTCTCATTCATGTCACCTCGGTGACATATAATATTACTACTAGGACATTTTCGCAAGTTAACACTTAAGACATTATCACAAATTAATCATATGTAGGTGTCTTCTTCTAAGATGGTAGTTGACATAATTGATTCTTTGTGGTAGTATTATTAATTACCAAGTGAGTGTGCATATTCAGAAAAAAAGTATGAAAAGTATGAAAAGTATGAAAAGCTGCACAGGGGAAACCTACACGTTTATAACACGGAGTCACTATCGGTGGTTTCTGTGTTTTTATTTGCAGGAAGCCACAAAATAATAAAGAAAGGAGAAGTACATTGTTAAATAATAGTTTAAAAGATACTTCGCTGTTGATTTTATTTGATTTTAATATGGTTCCTTATATTTTTGAATTAAAGAAAGATCAAGAGAACGATGAATTTTACTTATATTCTGAATCTCTTCATTTAGATGTTAAGAAAATATTTCTACAACCAGATTGTTTATTACAATTAAAAGACACTGAACAAGTAGTTCATTTTAGAAACCAAGAAGATTTAACTAGAGCTAATATGGTTTCTCGTATATATATCGATCCAACTATTTTTGATACTTTAGTAGAAGAGGATTTGCTTGCTTATCCGATGACTTTTGCTTCTATGTATCATTTACCAGAAAATTCAGCTTGCGATTATCAAAAAAAGAAACGTTTATATATGCATTCAGACAAATATCCTTTAGTATAAGGGTATTTTTTTGTTCGATTTTTCTTTTGTCATGAATTGACTATTTTTTTAGAACCTGTTATGATGAATACAATAAGGGTGAAGAAAAATGGATCATGATATTTTAAATATGTTTAAAGAAAAAAATCGAAACATCCTCATTAATAGTTTAAAATATGATATTGAAAAGAATATTACTTCTCTTTTAGAAACGATAATTAATATTTTTAATCATGAATTTGATGTTGGAATAAAAAATATTCGATCTATTTATGAAGATGGAGAATATACGGGACGTTATCGTTTTGTTACCGATACCATTAATCAAATGAAGATGGATAGTTATCGTGAAATAGAAGTTCAATTAGAGAAGAAAAAGCTTTCTTTAGAAGAAAAAATTAGTCATTTAGAGTTTACTGAAGATATGATGAGAGAATATTATGATTTTGTGTTAGAGACAACGAAACAGTTAAAAGATCCATTTATAGAGAAAGCATTTCGCTCAGTCAGAGAAGAGGCTATGCGTT
>CALVUP010000031.1 GCA_944363635.1 uncultured Bacilli bacterium
GAATTTAAAGAAAAAAGAACCATCATTGAAGGACTACTAGATAAAATAGTTGTTGATGGTAATACTTTAAAAATATATTGGAATGTTAGTGAAAGCTAACATAAAAATTATAGTGTTTTCTCTCCATATGTCTTATAGCCCGATTAAAGACATACTAACATTTATTTTTAATGCATTCACCATGGTCTGCAAGCTACTTGGCATAATCAATTTAGTATATATTTGCCATTTGGTTGCTTTCCAAGATTCGAGTAGTTTAATCTTATGGATATCTGTCTCAATAAAGCTCTGATAAACATTAATAATAGTAATGATAACAGAGATGAATAGTGCCATCAATATGATGGAACCTTTTCCTGCTCCTGCCCAAATGATGATAATTGGACCAAGTGCGACTTTTGGTAAACTATTTAAGATGGTTAGGTATGGATCTAATACTTTTGCTAAAAATGGAAACCACCATAATATTGTAGCAATAAGAAATCCAAGAAAAGTACCCAGTAAAAAGCTAATGATTGTTTCATATGTGGTAACCCATACGTGATACCATAATTCTCCTCCCTTAATGAGACCTAATATGGTTTCTAAGACGTCTTTTGGACTTGATGAGATAAATGTGTTAATGAGTCCTAAATTCGCTGCTAATTGCCAAATAAAGAGAAATAAGACAAGAATGATAATTTGTGTAAATTTGACACTTCTGTTTTTTCTTTTTAATTTTTTTAAAAAGATTTGATGTTCTTGACTACACATGGAAATCAATCTCCTTCCATATCTCATCATAATATTTTGAAAATTCTTTACATTTTCTATTTTCAATTGGAGTACTACGGTGTTCAAAGTGAATTGTATGAATTTTTTTAATTGTACAAGGACGATTGGTTAAAACGATAATTCTATCTGCCATACTGATCGCTTCTGCTAAATCGTGGGTCACCATGATGGCACTCTTTTTTTCTTTTTTTATGATTTGATAGACATCATCTGAAACAGCAAGTCTAGATTGATAGTCCAATGCGGAAAATGGTTCATCGAGGAGTAAGATATCCGGTTTTGTAGCAAGTGTTCTGATTAAAGCAACTCTTTGAATGTAGTGAAGACACTTTTTCTTTTTTTTCTTATTTTGTAAGGGATTGCTTGATACCTGATTCAAGCATATTTTTTAACCTTTAAGGAACAAATTTTATTAAAGTTTAACTTTTAAGTCTTATTTTATATAGGTTTAAAGTGTGTGTTCTAATGCAACCTATGTTTTTTAGTTATTTCTTATTAGAATTATTTATTATTTTTGATATTTTATTTTTAATCCATTCTTCAGAATATCCCATTGCTCTCCAAGCATTTATTGATCTTTCTACTATTAAAGATGGATCAAATAATTCGTCAATTCTTTCACTACCTAATTTAGCTAACCAATCTTTTATTTCGTTATTACCATTGTTATTAATTATTTGGTAAAAATCATTTGGTGTCATATTCTTTAATTCTTTTGCTAATTTATAATTCATTATTTAAGAAATTCATTACTAAATCAATTAGTATATCTTTCTCTTTAGGATTAGATTGGGCTATAAGTAGGGTAATTGCAACAAGTGTATTATTATCAATAACTTGTCCATTTTCGTTATAAAGAATGTTGTAAAATTCTAGGAAATATATAAATAGTGTCGCAGCAATTCTTTTATTACCATCTATAAATGTATGATTTTTAGTAATTAAATACAAGAAATTTGCGGCTTTTTCTTCTATTGTAGGGTATAAGTCTTTTCCATCAAAAGACCCGTATATAGTGCCTATAATTGCTTGTAAACCTTTATTTCTTTCTAGAGCAAATAATTCACTATCACTATTAAACTTCAATTTACCTATAATATTCATACAATCTTCATAAGTTATTTTATTATTGTTTATTGTCCCATTAGGTTTAGATATTCTTTTATGATCATAATCATCAAGTAAATTTAAAGCATTTGAATAATTATTTATGACCTTAATTATTTCTTGTGCTTCACTACCATTTAATTTTTCATCAATTCTTCCTGCAATATCAATTAATTTAATTGTTTTTTCAAGATATTCTAATCTCTTTTGATTAACTGCATAACCTTTAATCAAATAATCTTTTAAAATTTTATTAGCCCATTTTCTAAAAATAATACCATTTTTAGATTTAACACGATAGCCAACACTTATGATAACATCTAAACTATAAAAAGAAACAGGTTTATCTGAATTAGGAATTTGCATTTTTTGCAAATTGCTTTCCATGTCTAATTCATTTTCAGTAAAAATATTTTTAATATGTCGTGATATAACACCAATGTTTCTATCAAATAATCTAGCCATTTGCTCTTGAGTAAGCCAAACAGTTTCATCTTTCATATTTACTTCTAATTTTACATCTTGGTTTTCAAATAGTATAATTTCATTCTTCATATATTGCCTCCTTTACTATGTAATAGGAATTAGAATAGAGAAGGGTATCTCTATTCAAAATTCCATTTAATTTGAATATCTCTACTTTTGGTTTCAACTCTCAACTTTCCAATATAAATTTTATCAATAAATTCATCAACAATAACTCTATTTAATTCTTCTAATTTTTGGTATTTACTGAAAATTTCTTTATTATTTTTTGCAGATTCTTCTTTCATTCTATAATAGGATATTTCATTATTAATTGATTTAATTTGATCTTTATAAATGTCTTCATCTTTATTATAATTGGTAATTAAATCTTTAAATTGTTCTGGTGTAATGACACCATTTACTTTATCTTCATAAATATTTTTTAAGTAATTTCTAGTTTTAGATATTTTATTTTCAATATCAGCTCTTTGTTTCTCTAAAGATTTAATTTTTTTCTTGAATCTACTATCAATTTTTTTTGAATCCAAATTTTCTAATTCTTCTTCATCATAAAATTTTTCGATTTTCTTATTAATTGACTCTAATACTAGATTTGCTAATTCATCATATCTAATAGAAGATTTATTTATACAATCATCATATCCATCACGATTATTAGAACATACTAAATATTCATGTTTAGAAGAATTCTTTTTTCGCATATAATGATTACATTCAAGACAAAATACTTTACCAGAAAAGATATGAACAATACCGGTTGATTTCATTGGTTTAGTTCTTTCTTTCATAGCAATTTGAACTTTATTAAATGTTTCTTCATCAATGATAGCCTCATGTGTATTTTCTATTCTGATCCATTCACTTTTATCTTTATT
>CALVUP010000032.1 GCA_944363635.1 uncultured Bacilli bacterium
CTTTATTACACAACAATTAAAAATTGAGCAAACTCAGTATGTACCTGGCTTTGCTCAATTTTGCTGTCAAAGAAAAGTTAATAAATTAACAACAAAAAAAATTAATCTGTTCATTAAAATAATGATATCCCGTTTAGATATAAATTTAAATTTGGATATCCCGAAATAAAATACTCATATACATGATCCTTTGATACAATATTTTTGTTCAGAAAATTATGTATTGGAGGTATATATGAGTCGTAATTATTCTAACAAAAATTTGACTAATTTGGAATTAGGAAATATTGAATTTTATTTAAATGAAAGAAAAAGTCCTGCGGATATTGCTAATAAATTAGATCGTGATCCTTCTGGCATTCGTAAAGAAATAAAAAATTATTCTTCTTATTTTGGTGTTGCAAGAAACTGTTCTAATTGTCTAAATAAAAATAATTGTCATCAAAAATTTTTATGTGATAGAATTCCTGATCAAATTAGATGTGCTAATTGTAAATATTGTCATAATGCCGTTAAAGTCTGTCCTAATTATAAAGTAGAAAATGATTGTAAATTATTAAAGAAAAGTCCTCATGTTTGTAATGGCTGTGAACTTTATTTAAAATGTAAAAAAGTTAAAATAAAGTATCATGCTGAAACTGCCATAAAAATGCATAATGTTGTTCAAAAAGTTTCTAGAATTGATACGAAAGCAGATAAAGTTCCTCAAGAGTTCAAAGACTATATATCCGATAGAATTAAGAATGGCATTTCTCCTGATGTTATTTTAAATACTTTACCTGATAAATTTAAAATGTTTAAAATATCTACTCCCACTTTATATAGTTGGATCGATAAAGGACTTCTTGACTGTTGTAATCTTGATTTAAGGAACAAAGTTTCTAGAATTAGATATGGAACTAGTACAGTAAAAAGAAATACAGTAAAGGGTCATCAATTAAATGGAAGAAGTATTGAAAATTTATCAATAGATGAAAAAGAAAATAGGCCTTTAGGTATCGCTGAATTTGATACAGTAGAAGGCATTAAAGGTGGAGAATTAATATTTACTATTATGATCCCTTGTTTTTCTTTCATGTTAGGTTTTAAAATACCATTTAAAACACAGGAAGAAATAGGAAAAAAGTTAGATGAATTAGAAAAGCATTTAAAAAGATATTTTTATATATTATTTAAAAAAGTAATTCCTGATAATGGCCCTGAATTTACTAATTTTCACATTCTTGAAAAATCCATACTTGATGATTTAGAAAAAAGAATGGAAGTATATTATACTCACACTTATGCTTCCTACGAAAAACCATATATAGAAAATAATCATATCTTACTTAGATGGTTAATAAAAAAAGGATTTGATATAACTGAATTGTCTAGCGATGATATTTTTAATGTTATCAATCGTCTAAATAATTATCCTAGACCAACTAAAAATTATAAGACACCATTACAATTATTAGAAGAAACATTAGGAAGTGAGATATTAGAAATTTTAAATTTACATCACATTCCAATTGAAGAATTAAATATGAAAGATATGATAATAAAAAATCAAGAGCGAACAATGTGAGTTCATCTTGACTCTTGATTTTTTATTTCATATCATTACAATATTTTACTCAACAAAGTTTCACTTTGTTGCTTATCAATTAAATAATTCGGGATATCCAAACGGGATATCCTAACTTAAATTAACCCTTTTTGTTTAGGAAAAATTTATTTAAACTCTATTTACTTCTTTTTCTTTCTTCATCAATATTATTATTTATAGCGTAATTAGAAACAGCTTTAAAGTTATCATCATAGGGATAAACTTGTTGGCCAAATTTTAACCACATTGTAGACCAAGAAGAGCTTTCACTTAAAAGTACTTTTACTCTTTCATCTTCCATCGTTTTATTACCCTCTTGTTTATTTAAATCAACACAATCTTCTTCATCATATAATTTACTTTGTAAATCACATTCTAACTTATCGCATTGGTAAGCAAAAAAGGCTTCTTTCGTACGGTGAGAATCAAATTCTAAAAATAATTCTTCAATTATTTTTCCATCTAATAAACTACCTAATATTTTGTGAACAGCAGCATGCTCGATTTTTTCTTTTTCTTCTTTGGATATTTCAAATTGAGTTAAATCACCAATAATGGTTTCTCCTAGTTCATGAATTGCTAACATAAATATTACTTTCATGATATCAACATCATATTGATATTCTGATTTCATAGCTATAGCAAGCATTTGAACGCCAAATATATGCTCGGCTACACTTTCTAATCTTTCTTTTTGGACATGCCAATCTTTCCAACCTTTTCTAATGACATTTTTTAATTTGTTACATAATACATAATATTTTATAACGTTTTCTTCTCTTGACATATTTCCTCCAAATGATGCTCTACCCACTTTTGGGCATAAGAACAACTACAAATTACCTTTTTATTATGCTCATGCAAATAATTAAAAACCTCGTGCATCATTTTATCCGCTATACCTTGACCTCTTAGAGATGGATCAACAAAAGTGTGTGTAATATTTACAGTGTTATCATCAATATTAGGATAATCTATTTCACCCATTATTTTATTATCTATTATATACGTTGTTTTATTTTCTCCGATTTGAAACATGTTACCTCCTTATAAAATCTAGAGCATTTTCAAAATCTACTTCTATATCCTTTTGGGTAGGAATTTTTCTTTGGATAATTGATGACGAATATTCTAAAAATTCGTTTGGTGTAAAGTTATAGGCTTTTCTGATAGGATTTTTTCGTTCATTGGCGCTTATTAATTTTAACATTGTTATATAATCTTGATAATTTCTGGTGCTATTTAGTTTAACCATTTGATATTTTTCTTCCGTCTTTAAGCTTTCTAATTTAAAGAATTTGTCTTTAGTTCCTTTTATGTGTTCTTCAATAGATGCTGGAGCATTACTTGGTGATATAAATATTTGAGCTTTTACTTCTAATCCTGGATGAGTACGAAAACGAATAAAATCTTCTTTTTCATATGTACTTAGAGTTGGAGATGTCGTTACACTATATTTCATATTATATGCATACAAAATACCATTTAATTCTTCTTCGGATACGGATGCTAAGAAGACACCAGAATTGGGTACTAATAAATTCTGATAATTTTCTTTAAATACTTCTTCCCTTCCATTTATTAGTTTACTTAATTCTTTGTGATTATTAGATGCTAGACCAAAATATAAGTTATAGCC
>CALVUP010000033.1 GCA_944363635.1 uncultured Bacilli bacterium
AGTTTAAAATGACTGTTTTCTAATGCGGTTTTTACGATTAAATCAGTTTCATTATTTTCTGTAGCAAGTGTTAATCCAATTGGCATTTTTGAAGCAATATCAATAGCGAAACTTGGTCCAGAGATAACCGCAATTTGTGATGTTTTAATATGTTTTTTGACTACGTCATTGATAAATAAATATGTTCCTTGTTCAATTCCTTTAGAAGCAATACAAATATGTTGATCTGGGGTTATCCATTTTTTCATTTCTAAACAGATATCATTCACAAATCCGGCAGGTACTGCGATAATAATCAGCTTAGCTTGATCGAGACAGTTTTTCATGTCAAGAGTGATTTCAATCTTATCTGGAATGATAATATTGGGTAAAACTTTATCATAACTATGTTTTTCTTCAATTATTCTTTTTTCTTCTTCAAATTTTGTCCACATCATTACTTGATGGTTATTTTCTGCTATGGTAAGTGCTAAAGCAAGTCCGTAAGCTCCTGTTCCTATAATAGCTACTTTCATTTTTTCACATCCTTGTATATTCATTATACCGCAATTTACTTAAATTCTTTTGGTTTTTTTATTTTGCTTCTTTTTTTGGTGTGCTATACTTATAGTAAGTGGTGGTGGATTTATGAGATGTCCTAAGTGTGATCGGGAAATGACTGACGATTTTGAATTTTGTCCGTATTGCGGAAAGAAGCTTTCTTCTTATGAAGATCCTTTTGCTTCTTACCGTTCTACTACTTTGTGGGAGAGTAAAATAGAAAAAACAAATGCGGAAAAAGAAAAAATTCAGTATGTTGATTCTCCTCGATATACTCGTCAGACACAAAAAGATAATCGTTTTTCTTATCTTGCAATTTTTCTTTCCATTCTGGCGATACCTCTTTGTTTCTTTAACTGGGGCCTTGGATTTTTGTTAGCGGTTATTGCTTTTGTCGTATGTTTAATTAATTTAAAACGTGCTTCTAATGGAGTGAAAATTACTTCGCTGTTGATTAGTATTTTCGGTGGTGTGATTACGACTGTTCTTTCTATCTTTTTGGCTGTTTCCTCTATTCGATTAGTATTAGATAATGGTTATTCGACAACGGTAGGGGACTATTTAAAAGATTCTTTTATGACTGGGTATTTAGAATATAAAATCTATGGATATTGGGTAGATGAAGATCATCATTTATTGTATTTATCGGATGAGGATAATCGCTATTATCTTTATTCGGATTGTAAAGATACGACAAATAACTATTTAACTGGAAGTATTGATGTTGAAGGTGGTTATTCTACTTCTCGTGATGGAGATGTGATATTTGCTGATGATGATTACTATTATTATTGGATAGATACATCTTTAAATACCGAGTATTTAGATGGTAGTACTTCGCTAAGTTCTTATTTTCAAAATGGCTTTTTGGTGAAGTTAGATAAAGATAATCATAATCATTTAATTTTATTTATACCTGGTACATTAGAAGTATTAGAATTTGAACGAGAACAAAGTACAGTATAGTGACTTTGTTTTTTTCTGGATTTGCTATATAATGAGTGTAGTAAATAGATAGTGAGGTTTTATTATTCATGAAGAAATATTGGTGGTTAGAAAAATATCAGAAATTAGAAATTAAACGTTTACCCCAATTATATGAAGATGTCTCTTATTTTCTTCGGGTACCAAAAAATTATCTTCAACTTTATGAAAAATTTTCTGATGTACCTATTGCTAAGTTGACAGAAGAAGAAATGTTAATTTCTTTATACAAAATCGCAAATACCAAAAATGTTAAAAACAATCAACTACGTTTATTAATTCAACATCTTTTAGATTATGCTGACACTTATTTACCAATTAGTGATTATACGTTGAAAGAAATATTGGTAGAAATAAGAAATTTACGAGAAAATAGTAGTGATGTTTCTAAATTAGACCATAATAATGTTGCTGCCTGTTATCATTGTCTACAAGTATTTTATATCGATAAGATTATGATGATTAATAAAAAGGGGTTATGTTTATGTCCATATTGTCGTAGTAGTCATCTTTATTTTGATAATGATTATATTCCAATGAATTATTCTTTTTTGAAGTTAGCTCAACTTTTTTATGATGTTTCTATCCTAGGGTGTCGTTTTTTCGATTTACAAAAGATTTTACGAAAAAATGTTTCGGTTCGTTTAGGAAATACCATAACTGGGGTAGTAATTGGAAGTGAAATAAATAGGAAAAAATTTTCAAATGAGAAGTTTAAAGCACTTTTATCAGATTATTCCATGCTTTCTAAAATTAGTTATATGAATGCTGATGAGAGTAAGATTATAAAAGAAATTTACGATGTTTTTATGACTTTGGAGAAACAAATGGAATATAGTGGGACAATTTATATTAATGGTATTTCTTCTTCTTTGTTAGAAGAGTTTTCTTTATTATTATTACTTGCGATTATGGAAGTTTTATCTCGAACAATTTACTTAAAAGAGGTTGTTATTTTAACTGATGATCTTTTGTTTTATCAAGTGACCAGTCACCAAAAACGATTGCTGTGTCAGTTTCGGTAGTAGTTTATTGACTTTTTAGATAGCTACTTTTATACTTTTAATAGAATATGTTATTCAATACGGAGGTAATTGTATATGGTTGATTATTTAGCTAATGTTAGAGTATTAATGGATACTGCTAATGCAATTAAACATACAGATGTTTCTGGAGTTCTCGATACGGTGCAAAAAATTTATGGTGTTGCTTTTCAAATTTTGAATAATTGGGTAGGGACTGATGCTAGTCAATATGTTACTCAGATGGTTAATTATCAGCCTAATTTAATTCATTTTATAAATTTTGTTGGTTTAATTGGAAATAATTTGAGTGATTTTGCTTTGGCTTTACAGACTAATATACAAAATAATATTCAGATACAGAATGCTACTTTAGGAGCAGAAGGCGTATTAGTGGATGAGGTTGTTGCATCTCCTGCTTTTACACCAATTACGGAGATTGTTCCTAATCTTTCTGCTTTTTCTGTTTCTTCTTCTAGTGGAAGTAGTGAACCTGTAACAGAACCTGTAGTTGAAGCTAATCCGCTTGCTTCTCATCCAGCACCATCTTCAACTGAGGAGGCAACTATCTCTCATTTGACTGTAAATGATGCGACTGCTGCATCTACAGTAGCTACTGCTGCCGCTTC
>CALVUP010000034.1 GCA_944363635.1 uncultured Bacilli bacterium
CATCATAAACTATTGCCTGAGCAACTGTCTTTTTACCATCAAGCATTACATTGTTTATTAACTTTGTAACAACTTTGCTATTGTATATTGGATCTGGTAAAACATCTCTTTTTGCTATAAATCCTCTTCTTGGCACTATTCTTCACTCCTTTTCTTGATATTTTTTAATATCTTTTGGTGTTTAAAAAAACACCTAAGTTACTCTGAAAAGATATATTCTTTTCCGTATAGTGCTATATAATCTATTATAAATTTAAGTACCAAATATTAGCATTAAATTAGTAATTTCATATATGCACCATTCACCTAAAATTGCTTTTTTATATTTAAGACTCTGTAAAATAAAACAAAAGTGGTATATTGCTAGGAAAGCAAATAAATTTTTTTGAGATAATACGTGGTGTATATCGAGAAAAAATTTATGCAGCTTGACAACGCAAGATGCCGCTTTTCATTTATTTTACTATTTCTTAGGTTTTTTAGCTCCATACTTAGATCTACCTTGCATTCTATCTTTAACTCCGGCAGTATCTAATGTACCTCTAATTATATGGTATCTAACACCTGGTAAGTCTTTTACCCTTCCCCCTCTTATTAGAACAACACTGTGCTCTTGTAAGTTGTGTCCAATACCTGGGATATATGAAGTTACTTCATATCCGTTTGAAAGTCTAACTCTGGCAACTTTTCTTAATGCTGAGTTTGGCTTCTTTGGTGTTACTGTTTTTACAACTGTACAAACACCTCTTTTTTGTGGAGATCTTTGGTTAGTAGTTTTTTTGTTTCTAGAGTTATATCCATGTTGTAAAGCTGGTGCTGTAGATTTTGTTGTAGAACTTTTTCTTCCTTTTCTTACTAATTGATTAATTGTTGGCACTTAAATTTCACCTCTTTTCATAAATAATATACTTTTCGATTTTAATGTAATATAACATAATTAAATTATGTTTGTAATACAATAAAATACCGCTAGTATAACCATTTTATACTAACGGTAATATTTTATCATCTTTTTACTTATATGTCAATGATTTTTTATAGTATTCCCAATTATCCTTAATTTTTATTTTAAAATCCAGTTTTAAAAGATATGGAATTTAAAATTAGACAAAAAAATGGTAAAATGTTAGTAGGGTACTGTGTTTGGAGAGTTTTGGAGGTATCCTATGAGTGAAAACATGCATTTAACTTTAGACGAAAGAAATTATATAGAACAGGAACTTATGAAAAATACTAGCTTTAAAGAAATTGCACATTATTTAGGAAAAGACCCTTCTACTATTTCTAAAGAGATTAAAAAACATAGAATAAAAAAAGAAGGTCAATCAATTCACATTGGATTTAATCATTGTGCTAGAAGGTACAACTGTCACAGAAAAAATATTTGTAGCACTAGATGTAAAAAAGAGTGTAGACAATGCAAAGACTGCAATAGTGTTTGTCCAGATTTTGAAGACGGAATTTGTCTTAGATTAAAACGTGCTCCTTTCGTTTGCAATGGCTGTTCTAATCGTTTTAATTGCAGAAATACTAAATATTATTACAGAGCTTTACCTTCTTTTAATAAATACAAAGATATTCTATCTGAATCAAGACAAGGTATTAACATGACCGAATTAGAATTATCTAATTTGGACAAGCTAATTTCTCCTTTAATTAAACAAGGACAGTCTATTTCACATATTTATCAAACTCATGATATCCCTTGTTCTCGTTCGACTTTATATCGTTACTTGGCTAAAAATTGTTTTTCAGTTGGCCCTCTCGACTTGCCTAGAAAAGTTAGAATGAAAAAAAGAAAGGAAAAAAGGACAAAACTTAAAGATACTAAAGCTAGAACAAATCGTACTTATGAAGATTTCCAAAAATACATAGAATTACATCCAGATCTTCCAATTGTGGAAATGGATACTGTTGAAGGAACTAAAGGTGGAAAAGTTTTACTTACTTTGTTATTTAGAGCTTCAAGATTAATGTTGGCTTTTATTTTATTTGAAAAAACTCAGAAAGAGGTTTTAAGAGTTTTCAATATGCTTGAACATGAATTAGGTAATGAATTATTTGAAAAAACATTTCCTATTATTCTTACTGATAATGGAACAGAATTCGGTAATCCATTATCTTTAGAATTTAATGAAGATGGAATTGGTAGAACTCGCATTTTCTACTGCAACCCTAGAGCTTCTTATCAAAAAGGAATGATAGAAAAGAACCATGAATTCATTAGATATGTTTTTCCAAAAGGCTCTTCTTTTGATAATTTACTACAAACGGATATTGATTTAATGATAAATCATATCAATAGCTTAGGTAGAAACAGCCTTAACTGGTTTGCTCCAATTGATGTGGCTAAATTTACTTTAGATAAAGAGGTATTAAAAAAGTTGAATCTCAAAAAAATCAAACCAGACGAGATTCAACTTAATCCTAAATTACTAAAGAAAAATTAACAAAATTTAATATTTTTTTATCAATAAATCCAAACACGGTATCCTATGAGTAATTGAATTTACTGTGATACACAAGTGGAATTTAGTCTAAAACAAAATTTTCCAGTTGTGTGTTTGTCATGCAAATTTTTCTTTAATCTATTAAAATTATACTACATTTTTCATGATTTTTAAAGTTTATTTTAAAAGAAAGTCCCTATTTTTAGGAACTTTCTTTGACATAGCTATTTCTTACATTAAATGGATTTTACTTTTCTAATTAACCTAAAATGATATAATTTGTAGTATAAGGTTTCAACTTAAAATTTTTAATTAGTTGTGAACTTTGACAATATAAGTGTATGATGAGGAAAAGTAATGAAAGAAAAAACACTGTATGAGATTCTTGAAGTTAGTGAAAATGCTTCAAATGAGATAATTGAAAAAGCATATAAAGTTCTTGTAAAGAAGTATCATCCAGATTTACAACAGGGAGCAGATAAGACTAAAGCAGAAGAGATGATGAAAAAGTTAAATGAGGCATATGAAGTATTGAGCGATGAAGAAAAAAGAAGCAGATATGATTTAGAACTTGAAGAGAAAAGACAAGAAGAACTGGAAAGTTTATCTAATGTGGATAAATAC
>CALVUP010000035.1 GCA_944363635.1 uncultured Bacilli bacterium
GTATTTTTTCACTTATATTTTATCATCTATTTGTGCGAAAAAGTTATTTTTTTGTTTATTCTTTTTTATTCGTTACCACTGAGAAACAAGAGAAGTATATGTATTTAACTCATAATGAGATTATCTTGAAAGCTGTAAATGAATCGTTTACTCTTGATATAAAGATAGGAATTTTATTTTTAAGAGTGTAAGAAAGAGGAGCAGGTACTAATTAACCTGCTCCTCTTAAAAGAGATATTATATAGATTTTATTTTTAGATCATGAAAGTATAAAAAGGATATTGATTGATTAAATTTAGGATAATCCTTTTCCTCTACATGAAACTCTTCGGGACGTGAGGCCCTTAATTCATCGACTGTTCCAAGAGAGTATGAAGTGATTTCTAGATCATGATAATAAACATGTTCAATGATAACATCATTATCTATAGACCACTTTTTTGTGAGCAAGTCAGCAAAATTGGTCAACACTTCATCTAATGAGTAACTAGTCGACAGAATGAGCCGTTTGTAGTTATTTGTTGGTGTGTCTATAGTATTTGAGATATTTAATGGTATACCAACTAAAAAATGATTCCCTCTGGTTAAAGTAGAATTCTTATATGGAATTCTGGGAGTAGAAATTACATCATTCACAAATCCTCGTTTATTTTGATCGAATATAAATAAGTTATCCGGAAATCCATATGCTAAATATTTTCTAATACATTCATAGTCTGTATTACCTGTATCGGCATCTTTACAGCCAATTTGACTTAATATCTTGGGAAGATATTTTTTAATCCTTTTTAGATTGTTGTAATCGATGGAGTAAGGATTAATACAGTATTTATTTAAGTGTTTGAAACATTCAAGCTGATAAAATAAGTCTGATTTTAAACTGTATAAAGAACTTACTTTATAATCTGAAGTTATAGAATTCAACTCTAACAATAAGCAACATATTGCTGTATCAAGCATAAGCTGGTTATCTAAAGTATTTTTTACTTCTACCAAAATTCTAGAAAATCGTGGTGATAAAGAAATGTCACACATTTGAAGTCCAATGCTTGTGATTTGTCCAGTTTCATCAAGTGCACCGAGAGTTTTGAGAAGTTCTAAACCACTCTTTATATTACAGTAAGCTGGAGAATTCAAAAAGTCTAATTTTGAAATATCAATATGATATTTTATGAAAAGCAGTAGAAATTTACTCAAATCCTCATATTGAATTTTGGGAAAACTATAATCTTCTCTATTTTGCCATTTTATATCAGAACATAAGATATAAGTACCCGGCGAACATCTTCCTATACGACCTTTTCTTTGAAGACAATCCGCCTTGCTAACATTAATAAGTCAATTTAGCAGATTATGCCGAATATTTAATTTATATAAATTAACATTACCCCCTTTTAAAAATAAAAAAAATAGTATACAATATAAAAAAATGTAAGAAAAAATAGAGAAAAGCTAACATAGTTTTTCTAAGGTTCATTTTTTTGTTACAGAAGTTTGAATAAAGAAGAAATGTCTTACGTAATAAAAAAATTAGAATTAGGAGAGGAATATGAATAAAAAATGGCAAATATATGAAATAGACGAAGAAAAAATAGAAGAAATATCCAAAACATATCATGTAAATAAATTGTTGGCAACGATACTTGTTAATAGAAATATTGTTAGTGAAGAGCAAATTAGATTATTTTTAAGACCAACAAGGAATGATTTTCATAATCCATATTTGATTACTGATATGGAAAAAGCAATTGATAGAATTGTAGAAGCAATAGAAAAGCAAGAAAAAGTTACAATATATGGTGACTATGATGTAGATGGAATAACCAGTATTACAGTTTTAAAGAGTTTTTTAAAGGATAGAGGACTAGAAGTATCTCAATATATACCTAATCGTTTAGATGAAGGATATGGGTTGAATAAACAAGCAATTGAAAAAATCCACAAAAGTGGTTGTGAATTAATGATAACAGTAGATTGTGGTATATCAGCCATAGAAGAAATTGAATATGCAAATCAATTAGGGATTGAAACGATTGTGACAGACCATCACGAGCCGGGAAGCATGTTACCAAACGCATTAGCTGTTATTGATAATAAAAGAAAAGATAGTACATATCCATTTAGAGAATTAGCAGGGGTTGGTGTAGTTTTCAAAGTTATACAAGCTTTGGGCATAAAATTAGGTTTAAAAGAAGAAGAATATTTAAAATATCTAGATATTGTATGTATAGGAACAATATCAGATATTGTTCCATTAGTAGATGAAAATAGAGTCATTGCTAAATTAGGATTGTTATTAATCAAACAAACTAAAAATATAGGATTAAGATCTATTATTCAATCATCAGGTTATACAAAAATTGATTCGAATAGTATTTCTTTCGGGATTGCTCCAAGAATTAATGCTTGTGGCAGAATGGGGAAAGCAGAAGATGCTCTGCAACTATTTTTATCTAGAAATATGAATGAAGTATCTCAGCTTACGAATAAATTAAATGAATATAATAGATTAAGACAAGATACTGAAAAGAAAATTTTTGAAAGTGCTGTTAAACAAATAGAAGAGGAACATTTGGCAGAAAATGCAACCATTACAGTAGGAGGACATAATTGGCATCATGGAGTGATTGGTATTGTTTCTTCTAAAATTACAGAGATGTATTTTAAACCAAGTATTTTATTAAGTTTTGAAGAAGATGGAATTGGAACAGGTTCAGGAAGAAGTATACCCGGATTTGATTTACACGAGGCTTTATCAAAATGTACAGATACCATTGAAAAATTTGGTGGACATAGTATGGCGATTGGAATTACTATCAAAAAAGAGAAGTTTGAAGCTTTCAAAAAAGAATTTGAAGAAATTGCAAAAGAAGCAAATATAGAGGAAATTGTTCCAATTATTAATATAGATGCTAAAATTGACTTTAGTAGTATTAATAAAGAAATGGTAGAAAGTTTAAGAGAGTTAGAACCATTTGGAGAAGGCAATAAAATGCCTGTATTTGCATTCAAAAATTTAAAAATTGATTCTATTAGAGCATTATCA
>CALVUP010000036.1 GCA_944363635.1 uncultured Bacilli bacterium
TTTTCAATCACCTTAAAAACATCTTCTTGTGTTGCAAAACTCATTTCAAAATCTAATTGATAAAATTCTCCCGGCGCTCTATCTGCTCTTGGGTCTTCATCTCTAAAACATGGTGCAATTTGATAATATTTATTAAATCCACTAACCATTAATAATTGCTTAAATTGTTGTGGTGCTTGTGGAAGTGCATAAAACTCTCCCGGATTTAATCTGCTTGGTACTAAATAATCTCTTGCACCTTCTGGTGAAGAATTTGCTAAAATTGGTGTTTGTATTTCTGTAAAACCAAGTTCATCCATTTTATCTCTTATTGTCTTTAATATTTTTGAACGTAATAATATATTATTGTGTAACTTTTCATTTCTTAAATCTAAAAATCTATATTCTAATCTTAAATCTTCTCTAACTTCTTGGTCTGTATTTACTTCAAAAGGAAGTATATTTTTACATTTTCCTAATACTTCTATCTCTTTAGCAACAACTTCTATTTCTCCTGTTTTCATATGTGGATTTTTACTTGCTCTTTCCACAACTTGTCCTTCTATGTGGATACAACTTTCTGTATGCAATTCTTTTACTAATTGTTTTAACTCTTCATCATTTATAACAATTTGTGTAATTCCAAATTCATCTCTTAAATCAATAAATGTCATTCCACCTAAGTCTCTTATTTTTTGAATCCATCCTGCAAGTTCAACTTCTTCTTTCACGTTTTTTATATTTAATTCTCCACAAGTTTTTGTTCTATACATTTTTTATCTCATTCCCTTCTTTAGGTACAAAAATTGTAATTACTTTTCAACTTTCCCCTGTACTTTTATCTTACTTATATTACCATAAAATTCCTCATTTTTCAATGGTTATATCTAAGAAACTATAAATCCCAATTTTTACAAAAGTGAAATTTTATGTACTCTTGTTCTTTTTAAATAGAAAAATAAGTAAAAGCGATTTTCTTATTCAACGAGAAAGGGAGTCAACAAGCGTTGACTCCCTTTGAGGTTAAACCAGTTTCATTATTTTTAAGAAGATACTCATATGGCCTAACTTCTCTCTTGATGATGCCTTCAAGTACTTCTATTATTGGCACAAACTCAGAATGTTTCTTTTTCACTTCTTTGATTAACGGATATATGTACTCGTAGTTTTCTACGATATACTTTTTCTTCCGTTGAGTTGGAAACACTCCAAAGGTTGTACAATTATCTTTGCGATCTGATATTTTTACGATTGCCGCAATTAATGATTTTCTTATTTTTCTGTAGTACCTATCTGGATTATAGACTTGACTCCATATCCATCTTTTCTTTTTAGGTGGTTTTGTAAGAATTCTCACATTCTTCCTAACCCCTCTATCCAGATGATACACTTGGGTAAATTCTTTACCCTTCCTAGGTAAATGCGCCTCTTCAATTGCGTCATGTAGTAGTGCAGTTGCATACATAATATCACATGCATGCCATATCCATTCTTTTCCCTTCTTAGGATAGGTTTTTCTAAAAGCCTCATCAACTCTTAGCAAAATTAATGTTACACATACCCGCATAGGATGCATGATATATGGCTCCCCGTCATCTCTAAATTGTCCTTCATGATATTTCATAGCAAGTGATAACGCTGCTATCGTATTCCGTAAATTTCTTCTTTCTGCATATTCTTTTATAAAATCATGTAATCTATTAAAACTGGCCCTTTTATTCATTATTTTTAACCTCCTTCTTATGAATCTAGGATTTCCAACCAACTGTAATATTATATATCGATTTTAGCTTTATGTCAATCACAAATTTATTTTCCTATCTTCTAGCATTTATCTACTGACTATTTTTTTATTTACTCATATTACAATAATTTATATTTTTATTGCAGTTTTTTTTATTTAATGGTATGATATTTTTGATAGGAGTGAATAAATATGAAACAACCAGAATTTGATTTTTATGACAAAACTAGTTTAAAGTCATATAACCTAGATAAAACTATGAGATATCAGCTAGATATGTTAGATACATTAGATGTTTTTACAAGAAAGCATTGTGAAAATGTAGCAGCATTAACTTGTAGACTTTGTGAATATTTACATTGTAATAAGGGCTTTACTGAATATTGTACAATTTGTGCTTATTTACATGATATTGGAAAGCTTTTTATTCCCCCAGCTATTTTACAAAAACCTTCTACTTTGACAGAGGAAGAATTTGCCGTTATGAAAACACATACTACTTTAGGATATGAAATGTGTATGAAGGATTTAAAATTAAGACCTTATGCAGCTGGAGCTTTATATCATCATGAAGCATTAAATGGATCTGGTTATCCTCAAGGATTAACAAAAAAAGATATTCCTTATGAAGGACAAATTATTCGTGTTGCTGATGAATATGATGCAATTGTAAGTAAAAGACAATATAAATCTCACGTCGGAATATCTGATACTTTAAAAATTTTAATAGATGAAACCAAACCATCTATTACACCTGACTATTCCGGAACATTAAATCACCTTGCAGAAGAAGCTAAACTTGGTAAGAGTAATCCTGTTATTGTACGTACTTTATTTAAAGTTGTTATTGATGATATTGGCTATGAAATTACTTGTACACAAAGTTACGTAGATGCTTTATCTGAAGATATTAAACGATTAAAACAAATGAAGAAATATAAAGAAAAAATGGAAAAAGCAAAAAATGAAAAAGATAAAAATTATTATGCAGAGGGTGTTAAAGTATTAGCTAAAACAGGTGAAACAATAGAAAATTTAGAAGGTATTTATCAGGAATATGTCGAAGCATATAATACAAGAAAATCGATTATTGACAATTTATATCACGAAATTAAAATTATTAAAAAACTAAAAGTATAATATTATTTTTTAAGAGGATTTACTTTTTTAGTAAATCCTCTTTATTCTTCCAGCCCAAAGCTTACTCCTA
>CALVUP010000037.1 GCA_944363635.1 uncultured Bacilli bacterium
CTATCTGCTTCTGAAATACCCGCATATTGATAAATCGAACGCATCGTTTCTAAAAAACTAACGGCTTCATCGGCACTTCTAAAATCAGGTTCAGTAACAAGTTCTAACAAAGGAACGCCAGCGCGGTTATAATCAATTGTAGAATATGTGGAATAGTGATCTAGGGATGCTGCATCTTCTTCTAAATGCAAATTATTGATTCTTACTGTTTTTTCTTCACCCTTACAATCAAAAGTCAAACTTCCATAAATTCCCACAGGGATTGGTTTGGTTTCTTGTGTAATTTGAAATCCTTTAGGAAGGTCTGGATAATAATAGTTTTTTCTTTCGAAATACATATATTCAGGTTGCTTACAATTTAAAATAAGACTCGCCATTAATGCTTTTTTTACAGCTTCCTTATTTACCACAGGTAAAGTTCCAGGAAAAGCCATATCCACAGGCCTTATGTTTGTATTTGGAGTATCTTTGTATGAATTTTCAGCACTTGAAAATACTTTTGTGTTTGTTTCACTGATTTCACAATGCATCTCAAGACCAATACAAGCTTTATATTTCGTCATACTATTTTACCTCCTTAGCAATTTGATTTTTATATCCCATGGCATCTTCTAAAGCATAAGCTATATTTAATACATTACAATCATCATAACATTTCCCTGTAATATTTACTCCAACAGGTAAATTTGAAACAAAACCATTTGGTATTGTAATCGATGGGAAACCTCCATAGTTTCCAATTTGTAGATGCTCATCTAACACTTGGGTTTTACGATCTAAAATATCTTTTGATCCTTCTAACTTTTTAGCAGGGCCTGTTCCAACAGGTAAAATAACAGCATCGTATTTTTCAAACAATTTGTTCCATGTATCAACAAGCAATCTTCTTACTCTTTGCGCATTATGGAAGTAACGATCCTTATTTTGTGCTTGTAATACATAAGATCCGATTACAAAGCGTCTTTTAATTAAAGGAGAAAAGCCTTTTGTACGATAGTTTTTCATCATTTCAATATAATTTTTTCCTTCCGCACGTGGTCCAAAAATAATACCTGTTAAATTTGACATATTAGAAGTAGCTTCTGCACAAGAGATAACCACATAAACAGAAGGTGAAGCATGTAATAAAGTTTGATCAACAGATACTTCTTCTACTTCCATTCCTAATTCTTTACATTTTTCAATTGTTTTTTTGAAGTTATCCAAATGTTCTTTAAGTTCATCACTAGCATCTTCAAACATTTCTTTATTACATAATTCTTTTATATAACAAAGCTTCTTTCCTTTAACCTCTTTATTTAGTGATTCATATAAATGGATATGGCTTGAATCCCAACTTGTCATATCATTTTTATCAATACCCTTCATGTTATCTACAACAAGGGCTGCATCTTCTACACTACGGGTTAATACACCACAATGATCTAGACTTGATGCAAATGGAAACAACCCATAACGAGAAATCATACCATACGTTGGCTTATATCCTACAATACCACAATAAGCTGCTGGCTTACGAATAGAATCACCTGTATCTGATCCTGTTGCATATGGATAAACTCCAGCTGCTACGGCTGCTGCAGAACCGGCAGAAGATCCTGCACACATACGTGTTTGATCCCAAGGATTCTTGACAATTCCTGTATGTCCTGTTGTTCCAGTACCACCCATACCAAATTCATCCAAAACAGTCTTATTTACCATAACTGCTCCCGCTTTTTCTAAATTTTTGATGGCGGTTGCTGTGAAGAATGGTACATAGTCCTTTAACGTATTCGATGATCCTGTACTTAGAACTCCTTTTGTACTATAGTTATCTTTACATCCATAAGGAATTCCTGATAAGAAATTATCCGTTACTTCTGTTTCCTTTGCATCATCTAAAATACTAACAAAAGCATTGCATTTATCCTGTAATTCATGTGATTTTTGTAAAGATTCCGCAATTAATTCTTTTGAAGTTACTTTTTTATTTACTAAAGCCTCATGTATTTCTTTAATACTTTTATCCATGTATGTCATTTATTCCACCACCTTTGGAACTCTTACTTCGTTATAAGAAGCATCATCACAGTTTTGTAATAATTCATCAATTGGAACCGATTCTTCTACAACATCTTCTCTTAATTCATATTCAAAATCATCTAAGCAATGAGTCATTGGTTCTACTTCTTTGATATTTTCAATGTTATTAATCAAATCAATGTTTTCATCAATAATCTCAAATTCGTCTAATACCATCTGATTCTCTTCGGCTGTTAATCCTATTAACAACTTATCGGCATAATCATCTACCATTTCTTTTGTAAATTTATTCATACTTTCCTCCCTTTATAAATAAAAAAGTCCTTCATTTCTGAAGGACTTCTATTTACTATATGGCGCCTGATGTAGGACTCGAACCTACGACCTATCGGTTAACAGCCGAGTGCTCTACCGACTGAGCTAATCAGGCATTTACACAAACATCCCTCACATGGGACGAATTTAAAAACGCGCGGTGCCACCCAACTTACCATATTGCTATGATCACTTTCGATTCTTATAAATCTAGTAATAAGATAACGGATTACAACCGATTCAATCTACTCTATTTTCAATCAAATTGCTCCAAAGTGTTATTCATATTTTCATACAATGTTAGCTTCCACCATACCTAACTCGCTTGATCGCTGTTTAAATATTACTTCTCTTCTTCACCGCATGTAACATTAGTTTATAATTATTTTTTTTATTTGTCAACACTTTTTCATAATTAAAATATGTATTTTTTTTATAAATATACCTAGGTAATAAAAAATAAGATAAAAAATTATCTTATTTCCTAAATTAAAATTTCAACCGCACCACAAGGTGCGGCTTTTTTGATACAATAAAGGAGCCAAATCCCGGCAAGG
>CALVUP010000038.1 GCA_944363635.1 uncultured Bacilli bacterium
GAATGCTGGCGCCAATATCAGATGGGGTCTCGGGATACGTACTTTTACAAAAGTGCGATGCTGGATTTTGAAGAACAACTAAAAAAAGGAACTTATATTCTTCCAGCAAATTGCAGAAAGCTTCATGATTACTTTATGAAATATGCATTTGCATGTATCAAGAATTTTTTGGAACTTGAATCGGAACTTGAATTAGAACTTCAAAATGAAGAGATTTAACCAACCAGACCGCCTCTCCTTGAGGCGGTCTGGTTGGTGCTAGTAGCAAATAATTTAATATCTAAAACATTTATATAAATCTAGCATAATTCTAGCGTTTATGATATAGTTTATATAGTTGAATAAATTCGAATTTAATAAGAAGTGATATATATGATAATCGACAGTTTTGACAATCATTCAGAAGCCAAAATTAATCCAAAACCAAAGAAAATAAATCCAAATGTGATGCTTGCATTATTACATTTTCGAATATTATAAAGTATTTGACTGGAACACAACATGATTTTACACATTTTGAGATTGCATTAGAATTAGCAATTTCAGTATGAAATTATAAGTTTTCATTTGACTAATATAAATTAATATACTATTATTTAGTTACAAAACAAATATGTCTGTTACCGATGGACATTTTGTAGATTGTAAGTGTATCTGCGAATGCACATACTGTTTAAAATTGCATTTGACAAAATAATAACAATGTGTTATTATTCAAATATAATAAAAATGTATCCTAGGTCAGGTTGAGGTTAACATTTACTCGTATGTGTACCGTAACTACACATACTTTTTTTATGCTGAAAAACAGAGCAAGACCTGTACTGAACCCAAAAAATTGGACATTTTTTGATTATGTACTAGGCAGCTTGGGAATGAACTCTGTATTGTACAGGGCTCATTCCTTTTAATTTACCCTTTATCCTTTTATTATTATAATAATCTATATATTCTATTATATCCTTTTCTAATTCTTCTATTGTTTCATATTCTTTTGTATAAAATAATTCTGATTTTAGTAATCCGAAGAAATTTTCTGCTAGTGAATTATCTAAACAGTTTCCTTTCCTAGACATGCTTTGCCTTATCCCTTTTTCTTTTAATAATGCTTGGTATTGTTTCATTTGATATTGCCATCCTTGATCTGAATGTAATATTAAATTTGTATTGTTTGGTATTCTTTTAAATGCTTTTTCTAACATATCAACTACTTGTGCAAATACTGGATGCCTTGATAGATTAAAGCTAATTACTTCTCCATTAAATAAATCTACTATTGGTGACAGATAAAGTTTTTCATTATGTACTTTAAATTCTGTTACATCTGTAACCCATTTTTGATTTGGTTTTTCAGCTTCAAATTCTCTATTTAGTAGATTTTCACATATTTTTCCTACTTCACCTTTATATGATTTATATTTTTGCACTCTTATGAAACATTGTAATCCTAATTCTTTCATAAGTTTTGAAACTGTTTTATGATTAATATTAAAACTTCTATTATGAAGTTCCATAGTCATTCTTCTATATCCATATCTTCCTTTATTTTCGTGATAAATAGCTGTAATTTCTTCTTTTACTTCTTTATATTTATCTGGTTCTTTCATTCTATTTAATTGATAGTAAAATGTACTTCTTGTTACTTCTGCATATTTTAACAAAGCCTCTAATTTAAATTCATGCCTTAATTCATCTATTACCATTACTTTTTCGGATGTTTTGGCTTTGTTCTTTCCTGAACTAAGGCTTGCAATTTTTTTAAGTATGCATTTTCCATTCTTAATTGTTGTAATTCGGCTATTAAATCTTCGTTATTTTCAACTGTTTTTCTATTTTTCTTTTTTGGTTTTTTAGGATTCATATTTTTCTTTTTTCCACGGTGTTCTTCATACAAAGCCTGTGGACCTTTCTCATAATATATATATTCCCACTTTGCTACAACATCTGGACACCCTAAATTAAAATGATATGATGTCTCTTGTATAGATAAATGGTTTTCATGCATATATCTTATCACATTTTCTTTAAATTCTCCATCATATGAAGATATTTTATTTTTAATTAATCCCTTAAATCCATGCTGTTCATATTTTTTTACCCATTTTTTTACTGTTGTTGGTGATGGAATATTAAAATGCATAGCCGTTGTTCCATAACCTCCATAATTTTTTAGATAGTATTGAACTACCTCTAATTTAAAATCATTTGAATATTTTGACATAGAAAATGAACCCTCCTTATTAAACTTTTTTGTCTAATAATTTGGGTTCACTTCATCTTGTACTCTTTTAATCTATTAATTTTCATTATTATTTGTTGATTTTTTCTTATAATTTCCAGAAATAATTTTTGGAAGATAAGTAATGATTTTATAAACTGCCAAACGAATTTTTTTACTCCATAAATAAGCTCTTCTTAATTTTTTAGCAGAACCTAAAGAAACAGGTTCATCATCTAAAACTAATAATTCTGTTGGAAGTTTTTCTAGATTAAATATATAATTTTGACCATCATTATTATCCCAATTGTCATTTTCATCTTTAAAGCAGAAATTAAAAGTATTACCTTCGCCTAAAGTAATTTCAGCTTGAAAACCCAAATCTGTTTTTTCCATAACAACATCATTAATATTATCCCAATTTTCACCAAAACCATAGTGAATAGATACTTCATTAGAAGCATCTTGAAATAATTTTCCTGTATATGAAATTTTAACTTTGGTATTT
>CALVUP010000039.1 GCA_944363635.1 uncultured Bacilli bacterium
ACTTTTTGTCTCTTTTTTACTATTTTAGGTTCGAATTTTCCTTCTCTATCTCTGGGTGGTACTATTGTTATTTCTCCTGTATTTGTCAAGTGAAAATTGACCCCTTTTATAAATCAATTTTGACCCCTTTAAGATAAAAAAATATAGTTTAAATACTCTTATGTAACCATTCTTGTGTTTCTTTTAATCTGTATGAGTTTCCATTCATATTAATAGCTATTGCTTTATGTGTAATTCTATCAATAATTGCAGTAGTCATAACAGGATCTTTAAATATCTCTTCCCATTTTTCAAAAGATAAATTTGTAGTAATGATTGTGCTTTTTCTCTCTGCTCTTAATGATAGATGCGTAAAAAGTAGCTCACCTCCCTCTTTATCAAATGATATGTAGCCGAAGTTCATCTAGTATTATTAAATCATATTGTTCAAATTGTTTTTGTATTGATGTCAACGTTCTACTAGACTTACATTCTTTTAGTTTATTTATTAAAGTAGGTGCACTAGTAAAAAGCACTTTAAAACCTTCTTTACAAGCCTGAATACCTAAACCTATTGCAATGTGAGTTTTACCTGTACCAGGATTCCCTGCTAAAATTACATTTTGTCCGTTTTTAATAAATTCAAGTGTCTTTAGTAGTTGTAATTTAGTTTGTGCATCTTCTGGTAAACAAGGAATAACTAAGTCGGATAAATATTTTTTGTATGGGAAATTAGCATGCCTAATTCTATTTTCTTTACTATTTTGAGTTCTTACATCAGCTTCTTTTTGAAGCAAATCATTGTAAAATTGAGCAATAGAAGAGTTTAAATTAGAGTGTTCTTCTATTAATTGTTTAAAATTATGGTAAGAATATGGTAATCTTAAATATTTAGAATTGTTTTTAATATTTTGTAAAATACTATCATATTCAGTATCTTTATTCATACAGCAACACCCCCTTTAACATTAGAAGTTCCTATAACAGAATCATACATGGCCAAATGTCTCCTTGCGTTATTTTCAATTTCTTCCTGCAAGTTGGACTTAGGAACAGTAACATTAGAATAGTCATTATTTCTATTTAAAATCATTTTTATATTTTCGACATTTACTTCAACGGATTTTTGTGTTAAAATATCAATAGTATTTTGAACAGAAGTTATATCATAATCTCCAATAATCCCAAGTAAAGCAATAAATGATTTGGGCTGTTCTTTAAAAAAATTATGATAAATTTCTTTCAAAGAGGAATTCATTTGCTCAAAAGCAAGACTTCCCAAAAGAGCACCAGGCTTTCTACTAAGGGTTTTAGTGTAATGTAAAATATCAATGCTCCATTCTTGATTACCGTATAATCTAGTATGTGAGGCCACTAGATTGTTATTGTAAAATATTTCTAATTTATCAATAAATACTTTTACATCAACAGCTTTTAATACTAAGTAGTCGGGAACAGAGTAACGATTTTGTAAATATGAAATAGTAGAAAGCTTGTCGACTCTTAAAGTTAAATCAATACAATTAGTATATGTAGGCATCAACTTAGATAAATATGATTTTTCAATATTTAATAAATCAGTAGGAGAATTATTATTTAAATATTTAGTTTTAATATTGTTATATTTTTCAAGCCTTTGAGCTAATCTATCAAAAGCAAGAACTTCATTATCGAATGAAGACATTTCAGCGAAAGCTTTTCTTCTAACAAAGTCAACACTATTTTCGACATGCCCCTTTTCATTTCCAGAACGAATATTACAAAATCTATAGTTAAAGCCATAATATACAGATAATTTCTTTAAAGCTTCAGTTGCTTCTTTTTCAGTTCTACCAACAAACTTAGCAACGGCGACTTTCATATTATCATAAACCATACACTTAGGTACACCACCAATGTACTCAAAAAATCTGATGTGCGCATCAACGAAGCTTTGGGAATTTTCATTTTTATACAAGCATGCAAATCTAAAATTAGATTTAGCCATGGTAAAAACAGCCATTCTATATTTAATATCTATACCATTAATGGTAAGTTTAACTTCCCCCCAATCAAATTCACAAACATCACCATAATCGTAAACTTGTTTAATGAATGCCTCAAAAGTGTATTCATTCTCTTTATATTTTTGGACATACTGAGCAACAGAAGTATAGCTTAGAGAAAAACCTTTTTCAATTAAAGCTTCATACATATCTTGAGCAGTCATACACATTTTTGCTTTACCGGTATTTCGTTTAACCTCATTATCTTTTAGAAAAATTCTAATAATTTCTTTTACCTCATCAGTCATAACTCTAGGGTGCCTATTAGCCGATTTATATTTTGGTTTATCAACCATATTTTCAATTAATTCATACTTTGATACACCAGAATTAATTAATTCTCTTTTTGAATTTAGAAAATCATTTATATATGATTTTACAGTATTTTTGGAAATATTTAACTTTCTAGCTATTTCCTTTTTAGCTTTACCTTCCACAAAATACATTCTTAATATTTCTATTTTTTGACCCAATTTCATCATCCTTTCGTCCTCCTTATGATTCACTTGATTTATCATAAGGAATTATATTATTTTTTGTACAAGGGGTCAATTTTCAATTATATTCGGGGGTCAATTTTAGTTTATCATATACAAAAGAAAGTAAAGGAAAATATAGAATGGATATACCAGTTATTTGATTATCCAACAGGAATAAGAAAAGTGATATATA
>CALVUP010000040.1 GCA_944363635.1 uncultured Bacilli bacterium
ATAGGAAAAAGCAATTTTTCCTATTTAATAAAAAAAGACTATCCAACATAGTAGATAGTCTTTTGTGAATTTTGATTTTAATCTTCTTTATTAACATCTTTCAATAATTCTAATTGTGAAATTAAAAGAGACTCCATTTTTGCTTTATATATATCAAATTGTTTTTTTATGTCATCTAATTCTTTCGTTTTTAAGGTTATTTCATTTTCTAAATCTTCTGCTTGTTTTTTTGCTGAACCTTTTGCCTCATTTATGATTTGATCAGCTTGTTGCTTGGCAACATTTTTAATATCTTCAGCAGTTGTTTGTGCCATTACCAATGTGTCTTGCAATGTTTTTTCAATTGTTTTATAATGTTCCAAACTTTTATTTAATTCTTCAACTTTTGTTCTTAATTCTGTAATTTCTTTATAGTTTTTACCATAATCTACTGTCAAATCATCTAAAAAATCATCTACTTCTTCGACATTGTATCCATTCATCATTTGTTTAGAGAATTTTTTATTTTCTATATCTAATGGTGTAATCATATTTCCTCCTTAATAAAAAGGCACAAAGTCCCTTTGATAAAATCTTACTAGTTTAATCCATTATTCTTTAACCAAGAAACTGATAATTTACTTTTTATTTCTTCTCTAGCCATTTCATTTGTAATTTCATAGTTTGATGGTGCAACTAAGAAAATAGAATTTGATACTTTTTGAATATACCCATCTAATGCATAAACACCACCACTAATAAAGTCAACGATTCTTCTCGCAACATCCTTATTTACATATTCTAAATTAACAATAACAGACTTTCTTTCTTTTAAAAAGCTACAAATTTCGTCTGATTGTTCAAATGTAGTTGGTTGTGATATAACCATTTTAATTGCGTTTGGTTGTCCTTGTTGCATATTAACAACTTTATTATTTTTTCTATTAAATAGTTTTTTATCTTCTTCTACTTCTTCTTCATTATCATAATCGTAAATATCTTCATCTTCATATTCTTCTGGTTCAGCTGAGTCCATTCCAAATAATCCCCAAACTTTATCCATTAATGCTCCTGACATAAAAAAACCTCCTAAATTACTTCCTTTGTATTCATTTGTACTAAGTATCTACTTTTTTTCTGAAGTTGTCAATAGTTTTTATAAATGTAATACTTTTTTAACACAATTGTAATATATTTGTAATATTATTCTTTTACTTTTTCTAAATCTGGATTTAAAATTACTTCATCATATAAACTTATTTTTTTATAAGATAATATTTCTTCACTTGTAAATCCTAATTCTTTTAATTCATCTGTTGTATAAGACTCTACAATTGAATATTTTTCTCCCTCTTTTTTTACTTTTACCAGAATTTTATTTAAATATCCTGCTCTATTTCTTACAACATAAGCCTTATCATCTTGCTTTACAATTGCCTGATTAGGAACTTTTAATCCTTTTTCACTCCACCAAATTAAATCAAAAGAAATCTTTCTATAATTAATTAATTCTTCAACACCTTTTTCTATTTTTAACACCAATACAATGTCTTCATTATCTTCTTGTAAAATATATGTAATTTCAGCTGGAACTTCTTCCCCACTTGGTAATCTAACTTTAATATCATCTCCTGCTTTTGCGTTTTTGGCTTCCTCACTATTTGTTATTGTTGCAATATAACAATATGTATTATCTACAATTTTTCCACATTCTTGGCTTGTAGGGATTGTTTTTCCAGTTTTCAAATCTAGTTTTTCTAAATACTCTTTACTTAATGCTGAAAAACATTCTTCTGTAGGTTTCAAAACCTCTTCAAATCCATCGACTTTATATGAAACAATTCCACTTTTACTTGAATTTACATATTCAGCTCCCGAATTCAATTCATTTTCATAATTTTTTCTTTCTTCTATCAATTCTTTGAGATAAGAACCTTGTGGACTTAAGTCTCCGGCAATATTAGCTTTTTTAGTGATTAATTCATTTATTTCTTTTTTAGTTTCCTCCAATTTGGTTGTATCATTAATACTACTAATTCCTAACATTTTTTCTTCTATTTGTGTTTCCAAAGATTTAATATCGCTTGTAAATATATCTGTTTCTGTCTCATTTTCCATTGCTTCTTGGATTTTTGTATCTAATTCTGCTATTTTTTGTTTCAAAGAATTCTCATTTTTTGTATAATATCTAAATACTGCTTCTTTTACTGCTACTTTTTCTCCTTCAGCTTTAATTTTTTCCATTCCATTTTTATAATTTTCGCCTTGTACTACAACTTCATCTCTTATAATATATCCAATGTTAGTTTCTTCTGAGTATAAAGTTCCTTCTTCCAAAGTAAAAATATTTGTTGGTTGTTTTATCAACAGATATATTGTATAAGCCAAATATATAATTACCAAAGCAATAATAATATATATAATAACTTTTTTATTGATTTTTAAATCTTTTTTAATCTTCTTTGTTTTGTTTTCTTCTTTATCTAAATTTTGACTATTTTGTTGTTTCAATTTTATTATCATTCCTTTCATCAAAGGCATTTTACAATTCCTTTAAAATGATGTTTATATTCTTTTGTGTTGTATCTTCAGCATTTAGCCATATTGTTTGTTT
>CALVUP010000041.1 GCA_944363635.1 uncultured Bacilli bacterium
CAAGCCGCTTCACCAATGTTTCCGGAGTCAGATTGCTGAGAATGTGTGTCCCGTTCTCCATAATGATTACAGACTTGACCGCCTTGTGTCTCGTTGCATCAATAAGCTTCGCACTGTTTTCGCCATCCCGAAGCTTTGCAATCTCCTTTTTAATCCGCACAGCATCAAATTTTGTGATCACATTAACTTTCCTTGCGATCACAAAAGTGCCGTTGCCCGTGTTGAGCATCGAATAGTTCATCCGTCATCCCTCCGTTCCTTATCTTCCACAGGCGACAGTATCTTTTCTATCGACTGAGGATCTGCTGTTTTAAGTAGTTTATTGGTTATAAGGTTGAGCATAATAACGTCGCTCCAAAACATACGCAGGGATTTGTGATCCCGTATCGCTGATTTCATCAGTGTGTTCAGATAACGCTCCACGCGCCGCCTTGATACATTCAATGTTTTGGCACACAACTCAACATCCCATTTGTTAAGCATTATCTTATAGGTCTTTCCTTTCAAGCTGATACCTCCATTCAAAATCTATGTACAGGTAACAGCCTAAGCCGTTACCCTTTCTTCTTTGATAAACACATAATCCAAACCGTTATTGGCAAATGCTCCGAACTTCCATCCCATCGGCGTTACACCGTTCAAAAATGTTTCCGCACATCTCCAAACGCATTGTTTTGTCTGCACATCTTCCGTTTCGGCATACTTGTCGATCCTCTTGATGAGCATATCAAGAGCATCCTGCAAGGATTCACGCAAAGACGGTCTGATGCATTCCAAAAATTCCTTCATAAGCGTGAGCAGATCGTCAATATCGTCTGTGCCGTGACTGAATACGACCGCACCGGAAGAATCCTGATTTGAAGCAAGGTAATTATTAAAGGAGAACTCCTTGCATTCCACGCCGTACTCTCCGTCCTTTTCGATCTCGCCGACTTCTGTAACAGCCCCTTCGGTATTATCCGAATATAGTCTGTAAACAGCAGCACCTCTTCTGAGGAGCTTCTTTGCTTCCGTTACAGACACCCGAAGCATTCCCGGCCAGACATAACCAACATACTTATACATTCTCCTTGTCCTCCTTATACAATACCTGTCTTTGCTCCTTGGCATAAAGCTTGAATCGCTCTCTTTTTCCGGTTGGATGGAGCAGAATGAACTGCTGACCGTTAAACTGATAGTCCAGCTCTCTCGGCAGCATAATATCCTGCACACCTTTTCTGAAACGGACTCTTACTGCTTCGTTTCCAACCTTGATGGGTACAAACAGTCTGCCGCTTTTAAAACCGTAGGAATTGAGTGCAGAGAAGCGTCCGCCCTCCTCCAGAAAAGCGATCAACTCCTTGTGGGATTTCGGATACTCGGGATTAACTGCTTTAAGACGCATCTTCACATCCTCAAAAGCATCGGTTATTGACTTGCACTCCGCTTCGTTCAGCCATTCGATGTCCTGCAGCGCGACTATTTTGCGATCTGTGATGAACGATACCCATTTACAGCCTTCAAACACCGTTACACCCACAAGTCTTGATAACTCTAAGATGATATGTCGGATTCTTTTACGACTGGCGTGCAAAGTTCGGTCTGCCAACAAGCCGACAACGCTTCCGTCAGCGGCAACCTGTGCATAGGCTCCGCACTCGCAGGCCCAGACATACCCATCCACATCATCTACCATATCGCCAAAGAATTCTGCTTTAGAAATCCTTGTTGGTACTCCACCGCAATAGGGGCAGACATCTGCGATTTGTTTTGTGTCCTCTGCAGGATTCATTGCCTGACGAATCATCTCGATAAAGATCGCATAACCGTCTGCTTCCTCCGGGAATGTTCCGCTTTGCTCCGACAACTCCTGAAAAACCTTATTAAACACCGTCGCGGCCTCAGACTTTGTCAGATCGGTTTTAATCCCAGCCTCAATGCAGAACTCCTTTTTGGAAAGTGCCTTCTTAAAGGCTTCGTAGGTGGCTGAGATGACTGCAGAACCGTAGGTCGCTTTGAACTGCTCAAAGGATGTGTGCAGTCCTTCTTTTGCACTCGTGTATGCAGACATTGATGACGGATTATCAAAAGCCCGCCTTTCAAAGTCCGACATTGAAAGTAATGCGTCGAAACTTTCCAATCCTTGTTTTAGTTGTTCGTTGATCGTCAGCACAAGAATCAGATTGTTTGCTGCTTTCCTCAGTTCGTGTTCTTCTTTCAGCATTGTGAACTCCTCCTTTACAACTTAAAATATGTCGTAAGGAAGATGAATCACGGCACTACAAAAAGCAAGTAATTTATTCCGTTGTCTCCGGCACTGCTTCTGTCACATCCGTTGCTTCGGTTGTATCCGCCGAAGTTGTAGATTCACTTATCGTTTCTGACGGCTCGGTTTCTTCCGGTGATGTCTCTTCGGGTTCAGTCTCTCTGTTAGGGAATACAATGATTCCGTTCTCGTCAACCTCTTGCCAACCATAGGAGCCATCGCTGAATTGTACAAGCCAGTAATATTTGATTCCGCCCTCTGTCTCCACATAGTAAACGTCGGTATAATTATCTACTAATTTGTATCCTTCGGGAATTTCCACGCCCTCCGGGACTGTCTGGGTGGGTGGAATGTAGATCTGCTCACCTTGTTCAGGAAGAGTAAAATACACGATAGCGCACAGGATAATTAGACCTGCAACAGCACACGCCAGGATCTTTTCAATTTTCATATTGCCTCCTATTCTCCGCCCATTGCGATCAGCGCAAGGATAGCGGCTCTGTCTTCTTCTGACTCGACATATTCTTTTTTGGGTTCCGTGTTTTTCGGCTTTTCCGTTTTGGGGATCGGCTTCTTGTCTTCTTTTGACGGTATTACACTCTTTGGTCTTGTTTCTGCCGTCACCTGATAAACGACACTCTTTACCGTCTGACCGGTTTGTGCCTGCAGATGTTTGCGGATAATTCTTTTCAATGTTGCATTTCGCCTGAACGCAGGGAATGATAAAAGGAACTCTACAATTTGCGGATCTGTAAAATTCATATACACTTCGCACGGTTCCGTCTTTGCAGACAAGCGCAGAGCGGTCGGAATATACGCTATCTCTCCCCTCATCTCCGAAAGAAGAATCTGGCTGATATAGTAGGTGATCATCCGATTTTTTACAGAGTGTCTCCATCTACACAGATCCACATCTTTTTCTGTCAGACGAAGATGCACCTTCATGACGACACCTCCTACCTACAACGGGAAACAAGAAGATTATAGTAACCCTTTACATTCGCTCTGGATGCACTCTTCCCATCGCCGGCAAGAATGATCTCTAACGCCTGCGTGTCTTTGTAATACTCACGGACATACTTCTCCCAGGCAACACCGGTTCCGCCTGTCAGTAAAATAACATCTACGTTCATCATGCTGTTATAGGCAGCATTCAGCTCGTCAAGCAGTTCGTAGCAAACTTCCCTCAGATTACGGTAGAAGTCTTTTGTGAAGTTGTACGGTTCTTTCTTCGCACCATAATGGACAATTCCGGTGTCAAACGCCTTTTCAAGACTGTACACCGAAATATCCGCCTTCTTTCCGCTGGCCTCAAGAATGTTATCACAGGTGCGCTGATAAACTTCCTGCATCGCATAATTCTCCCACGTAAGGGCAATCCCCTCACGAGTTCCCTGAATACAATGGAATGTATCTGTGGTATGGAATCCGGCGTCCAGAATGAGAACATTCTTTTTGAGCAGACCGGGGTTAGTCATCACACCGTCCTCATTGATTACATTCGCCATAAGGGTGCCGAAGGGCTGTTTACAGATATACACATCCTTTGTATCCAACTTGATGCGAACATTCACCCAAGGACGCTTTCCGACCTTGATTGAGAACTTGTGCTCGCCAACAAATTTGTTTCTGAGTTCCCCTGAATCCTGCACAATGAATTCAGGCGGAAGCCCGGTCTGAACTTTGATAGGTCTGTCATCAATGTCATAACCACCTTCCGGCAGACCTTTGAGCTTTGCAAAGAACAGTCCCACACGAAGTTGAACAACAAAATCTTCCGACTGCACACGCTGGCGACCGAGCAGCATTGTCGGCTTCACAGCCGTGCTGCCGTGAAGGAGTGTTTTCTTTGCGAGAGAACCCACATACCACACACGACCCTTTTCATCCCGATAACGAATATCCTCCGCACCGACAAGAAGAGGTGTATCGTTCTTTTCCTTTACCACAATGCTCGGGATGGTAGAAGCATTGAAAGGACTTTGAATTTTGATTCCGGAATATCCGATGTCGATACCGCAAAGAAGCGATTCCGTCACCGGACAATCCATTTGCTGAAACACGATATCCGTTTGATAACAGTATTTTTCGAGCAAGCTGATTACCTCCTTTATTAGTTTGAAGCACTATGATTTGTGCCACATGATTTGTCAAGTAAAAAGCAAAAGCCGCTGCATTGCTGCAACGGCTCCGCTTTTACGAGAGACGGTTCACACCGACTGTTACGCCGGTCTCAAAGTCATATTCATATATTTCAAACGAGTAGAGATGTCCCATAATCCGCTTTTTCCAAGCGTAGCCGATTAAGCCGCCTTTAGTATTGAGTATTTTGATAATCTCATCAAGTAGCCTTTCATGAACTGCAGCCGGGAATGTAAGCGAACAACTATTTTCCTCACATTGGTAGCGCGGTCCGCTACTGCTGTCCCTTAAAACAAGCCCCGGATGTTTTTCGCTGTGTTTACCGCAAACAAGCTTGATAAAGCTCCACGGAACACTCGCTATCTTGTCCACCGGCTGATATACAGTTTTGTTATCTCTGCTCATATTTTTCACCGCCTAATCCAAGAAACTCTGAACTCTGCCGATTGCACCGTTTGTAAGACGAACCTTGATGCCACGAGGATGACTTGTGTTTTTAGTCAGCACTTCCGCAACAATGCCTTCTGTAAGTTTACCCGTTTCCTGATCTGCCTTCTTCACTACTGCGACGTGATTGCCAGGAAATACTCCGCAAGTACCATCGTTCTCAGCCAAACTCTGGATACATTCCGTCTGATATACGAATATAGGATATTTTTCAATATCCGTAATAACCTTATCCAGCACATAGTAGTGATCATCCGGTTCATCGAAATAAATGAAGTCGTAGGTGCTTTCATTTTCGAAATCCTCTTCCTCATAGTATTCACGGATGAAATCAGCTACATAGCTGCCACGGAAAGGCATCGCATCAAAGAGTTCAAATAAAGCACACAGATAACGATCATAACTGTCATCGTCACAGGTTTCGAGAATTTTTCTGGCCTCGTTTCTAAGTTCAAACATAATGCTGTTAGCACAGTCAAAATCGTTGATCTTAAAACTATCCACAAGTATAGTTTTAAGAGTAAAGAGACCGTCAAGACCCTTCTGCATAAGTGTTCTGACATTTTCGCCGGCATACTTCCCTTCCTTGAAGGTGTAAGGCTCGACAGCAGGCACAAATTCCTCTTCTGAATTGTACACGACAATGTTCATTACCCTTCTGATATAATCCATAGGCTTTTCCTCCTTTCTCAAGTAGTCAATCGTCGTCCTCGACGATTGCTGAGGGAATATAGTACATACTTTGCGATTTGGCAACCCCTTTTTGAAAAATTTTTCAAAAATTTTAAAAAAAAAAAAAATGTCGCTTTCTACTTCATTTCCCCAAACATCCCAT
>CALVUP010000042.1 GCA_944363635.1 uncultured Bacilli bacterium
TATCAGTTTAAGGGACCGTTGACCGAGAACTTTGTCTTACAACAGCTTTGCGGTCAGTTTGATGTTGCTCCGCATTACTACTCGGAGCGCAGCGGAGAGATCGATTTTGTCATTCAGCACGGCACAACCATTATTCCGGTCGAGGCAAAGGGCGGCGAAGACAAATCTGCGCCGACCTTCAAAAAGTATGTGTCCGAGCATCAGCCGGAGTATGCCGTTCGTTTCTCTAAGCGTGGATATCGCAAGGATGGCTATATCACCAATATGCCACTCTATCTTGCAAGAAAGATGAAAGAATTGCTGTAATAGTTTGTTGATCAAAGCGTCGCTTCGGCGGCGCTTTTTTCTTGCCTTTAGATAGCTCCATAATCATTCTTCCTTTGCAATTCTTGAAATTATAAAGGAGGAATTTCAATGGCAAAAAAGATGAATCAGGCAGAGCGAGTTGCAGCAATGCTTGATGAGGAAAAAGTTAGAGAGTATGTTACAGAGCACACCTTATATCCTGCTGTATTAATCGGAGGTACGAAAGCGAACGGCGAGGAAAGAGTGCAATATCGTTGCGCTTATTGCAGACATGAGTGGGAAAAGGTGTATCCGCATTATCACGCTCGAATGGCAAATTCACTCGTGTGTCCGAAATGCAAAAAGCGTATGTCGCCGGCGGTTACATTACCAAGAAATCAGAACAAAAGCATCTGTCCGCTACAATTGTATGACGGTGTTCAGATCAGAACTTTTCGCTATATTCTGCATGTAGACGCTGCAACTTTTGACGGCACCCCGGGAATTATTCTTTCGGAATACGACGCCACAACCGTATTTGAGTATTCCGATGTTCCGAAATCATTTGAAGTCAAATTAGAACTAACGAATTACGGGTTTGTTTCGGCTTCACATAAGATGCTGTTCAACGGTGATGGCTCAAAAACATCTAAGTTTCTGTACAATGCTTTTTGCGGTTGGTGCTGTCTCACAGTGGCCTCGGATGCTGCATTGGAGGTAAAAAAGGAATTGCCGTGGATGCAGGGGTACGCAAGTTTTGAGGGGAACTCGTGGCTTAATGCGTTTGATACCTACTGGGCGAGACGCGTTACGGCTGGACGAAAGCCGCTTGGAGAACGTCACGCAGAACAAACATTGGATACTTTCAATGTTCCTGATTTCCCGGAAGTTACGATTTCTGCAACACAGATTGTCAGCCGTGACGTTTCTGAGGATGTTATTACCGGGAAGCATCATATGGAATATTGCTGTTTATCCTGTGGTGCGAGGTTCAGCCAGGATACACCCTATAGCCGTTCTAATGTGGAATGTCCCGAATGTGGCATAAGTACCGGACGTGAAAGCAGACTTGTTGTGGGAAGTACGTGTGAGGATGTTGGCGTTTTCTCAATGCTGGACGAAAATACACTTCTGCTCCGTGCGGGTAAGGTTGACTGCACATACGACGAGAAGTTTATGCCAACTTATGATAGACAGGAAATGTATCGTGCGATCATTGAACTGAATCCGGGCAGTGATCCTAAAGTTCATTTTCTTGTGAATGAGGGATACGGAAAAAATGTGGTATGGGTAAAGAAAAAGAATTATGCTTCGGGCAAGTTTCAATACTCTATAAAGCAAATCGAGTATTTAGGTGAGCTGGATGCGCTGAAATATACCGGGCTTCGTGAGTTTATTGATTACAAGGTTCAAAAAAGTGCATATTCTCGTTCAATCCCAATTTCTGATATCATTCACTATATCCGCTTTCAGTCTATGTATCCGATTATTGAACAGCTTTGCAAAAGAGGCTTTGTAAGCACCCTTGAGGATGAAATTCACCATCGTGTCAATTACGATAAGACACTGAGTTTGGATCTGTCACAAAAGAAGATATCCGATGTTGTAGGTCTACCCGAAAGACTGATTAAGATATACTTGAAGGACTATGACTCCCATTCACGATTAGAAATGTTTAAGGCATTATATAAACTGGATCCAAATGTGCGTGAAGAGGACATTGCGTGGCTTGAATTATACGGTGTTCAGTCTACCCAAGTTGCTGATGTACTGCAGGAATCGCAAATGAGCATAATGAGGCTATGCGAATATTTGGAGCACGTCAGAATCAATCAATGCTTTGAACCCAAGAGTGCTATCACGGATTGGCGTGATTATCTGCACGCTGCAAAAACCATTGAGGTGGATCTGACTGACAACAAGGCAAGATATCCGTCCAGCTTGAAGCGAGAGCATGATAGAGCAGTCGCTAAACAAAAGCTCGTGCTTGATGCAAAGAAAGATGAATTCTTCCAGGCGGAAACAGAACGGTACGGCAGATTGTACTCCTACAAAACCGATGAATATATGATTGTTCCGCCGAAGGATATGAAGGGTCTGTTTGAGGAAGGGCGAAAACTCAATCACTGTGTTGGCTCATATTCGGACCGAATAGTTGAAGGCAAGACCTGTATTATGTTCATTCGCAAGACCGAGGAACCCGACAAACCGTACTTCACGATTGAGATCAATCAAAGCAACAGTTATGTGGTACAGCTTCGTGCCAATTCAAACAGAGGTATCAACCACTCAACCGAAAAGGAGCTTGTGAAGTTCCTGAAGGAATGGTCAAAAAAGAAGAAGGTCGCCCTGAACGGCGCAGCATAAGAAATTGCTCTCTGCTCATGCGGAGAGCTTTTTTCTTGCCAAGAAGGTGCCTGCAATACATAGTTTCATCGCAATATTTTAAAACAATAAGGAGGAGTTTATCGTGTGGAAAAAGTCAGATATACCTGATAGTGTCGGGATGCTGAAAGCAGAAGGCTATTCGGATTTGGCATCGTTGGTTATGGCTAAGGCAGGGATCGATAGCAAAGAAAAAGCAGAAGAGTTCCTGCATAGCGAAACCGTTCACGATCCGGCCAAGATCAGAAACATCGAGAAGGTTTCCGAAATCATTTGGGATCACATATACAAGGATCAGAAAATCTGCGTTTTCGGAGATTATGATGCCGATGGAGTGACCGGGGCCGCAATCCTGTATCTGATGCTCAAAAGGTTGGGTGCTGATGTGATAGCCAGACTGCCGGATCGCATTTATGAGGGGTATGGCATATCGATGAGGGCTATCCAAGAGGAGATTGCCATTGGTACAAAGCTTTTCATTACTATTGACAACGGTATCAAGGCAAACGCTGAAATTGAGGAGATCCGCAGGCAAGGATGTATGTCCATCGTTCTCGATCATCATCAGCCCGGCGACGTGCTTCCCGATGCGGATGCTCTCATAGACCTTTGGGTAGACGGTGAAACATATCCGTTTCGTGAACTGACCGGTTCCGGTCTTGCTTGGAAGGTTGCCTGTTATATGTTGTCCCAGGTCGATGATTACGATTATGGAATGAGCCTTGTTGATCTGGCAGCAATCGGTACAATAGCAGACGTTGCACCGTTGATTGGAGAAAACAGATCCATTGTCAAACGGGCATTGAAGCAAATGCGGAGCTGTTGGTATAAGCGTGAAGGCATCAAGGCTCTTTACGACGGTCCTTTAAGCAGAATCACTGCTGAGGACATTGCGTTTAAGATTGCACCCTGTATCAATGCTTCCGGCAGACTGGAAGTGCGTGGTGCTGATTTGCCGTTACTTCTCCTTTTTGAGGATAAACCGGAGATCGCCAAGTATCTTGCCGATAAGGTTGTCTATCTGAATGACCGTCGCAAGCTGATACAGAAGGAATGGTGCGAGAGGATGGAAAAAGAGGCCGGACATATGGTTGAACGCGGAGACAAGTTCCTTGTGATGCTTGCTGATGGCGCTCCATCCGGTGTTGTCGGTCTGATTGCCGGCAATATAAAGGAGAAGTTCAACAGACCTACCATTGTGTTCTCCCCGAAACAGGATAGCAGTGGCAGGACGATCTGGACCGGCAGCGGTAGATCCATTGAGGGGTTTCATTTGCTGAATGCACTTAAAACCTGTGAAGATCTGTTTCTGACCTATGGCGGACACGAGCTGGCTGCAGGTATGAGTATTCCGGCGAGCAATCATCTGTTGTATCAGCTCAGAACAAGACTGAACGAGGCGGCAGTATATTTAACCGACGAGAATCTGACACCGGTGGTTTATTGGGATGTAGCAATCACAGAGGATGATCTGAAAAAGGAACTCTATGATGAACTTGCAGCACTGGAACCGTTTGGCGAAGGGGTAAGAAAACCTGTGTTCAAAATGCAAATGCACACAACTCCGAAACGACATATGGTTATGGGTGCGGATAAAAGTCATCTGAAACTGTTTTGTGAAAGCTACAGTGCTGTTGGCTTTTCACTTGCCTCGAAGTACATTCAGGCTGAACTGCCGAGTGTTATCGAGGGCTTGGGATATCCATGTGAGAACTATTTCAACGGAAAAGTTAGGCATGAATTTATGCTGATCGATTTTGAGCCGGTAACCGTGCAATGTGAACTGAGACCGTTTAAGGAAATAAGTGAATAGGAAGGAGTGAGGTCGATTGGGAACATACTATA
>CALVUP010000043.1 GCA_944363635.1 uncultured Bacilli bacterium
GCCTTCAATATCGCCATCCTCGGAGACCTTGAGAATACGTGCAGGCTCAGTCTTGGTTTTGTTGTTGAACTTCAACTCAACCTCGCCTCCATAGATCAGCGTGGAGGATTGTCCTTCAACCCCCGCATAACGAATCGGCGTATCCACCTCTTCAACCTGATAGGTAATCAGTCTGTTCTGACTGTCATATACCTGCAGGCCTTCAATGGTAATGGTGCCGTCCGCTTTGGTTTCAAAGGTTTCGTCATAACCGATTACAGATGCGGTTACTCTGAATTTTAGCCCTGCAACCAGTCCATCGTCACATCCCTTTTCAATTCTCAAATCTCCTCTCTTGAGTTTATTCGAGAACTGCACCTCAGCAGTCTCACCGCTGCTGATTGTAACGGTCTTAGAGGGATTTGCAATATAACGGTCCTCTTCCAATTCAGATACGGTGTATGTGCCCGGCAGGAGACTCTTGGAGATCGTGCCGTTGCTTGTGGTGGTTACAACCTCATCCACACCGTTTCCTGTAATTCGGAACTTGATACCGGCTACGTTGCCATCCTCAGATGTCTTGATGATCTTTGCTGTACCGTAGGTCTCGGTTTTAAATTTCAGCGTAAAGAACACCGGGTCATCCGAACCGCACATCATCGTCTGTTTATCCGGGCGGCCCCAGATGAGGATGTTGCCATCCACAGACGGTACGTTCTTCTGGGCAGATACCGTTACCGGATCTGTGATCATTTTGGAAGAAGTGAAGGTGTACTTGTTACCGCTTCTCGTTACTGTAATACCGTTTGCATTGCTCAGTTTGAAATCCGCATAGGTATTGTTGGTGTCGGTAAGAGTCAGCGAATACTTCTTTGTAGAAGCATTGTATTCAAGGGTATGCGTCTTACCGGAGAAGCTGGGAGCAACCAAGTGGTTTGCCATCTGCTCCAGAAGCCAGTCGTAGCATTTTTCTGCCGGTCTGCCTTTAATTGTTTTCAAGTAGTTGTCGGCAGGGATCCCGTGGCTGTTTGCAGAAATCTTAGTCGGACTGGTTCTTAACTGCTGTTGGTATTCCCAGATAATGATCTGTGTTGCAAGTGCATAATCATCATCACTGGTGCCTGCAACCGGGGTATGCTTACCTTCCTGCCAGCCATAGACCGTTGTGAGCATAATGCCTTCACGGGCGGCTTTAGGAAGATTCTGAAAGTATCTGCTGTTCTTGCCGCTGACGGAGGTGTACTCGTTTGTAGATGAACCGAAGTCAATACCCGATTCAATGCAGTAAACGTGATACTCGCTGCCATCAGCCTCAACAATCAAATACTTTCTGCGTGCGTTACCACCGGCCTTGGTATGCTTGGTGGTATTGCCATCGTCATCATAGGCGATAAAGTCGATGGTGCTTGCGGAGTAGTAGTTCTCGCCGTCAAAGCCCAAATACGCATCGCCGAATTTCGATGAACAAACCTGTCCTTCCGTACCCCAGGCAAAGGCATTCAGCGGGACCATTCCCACTACCATGATCAGCGAAAGCAACGCAGCCATTACGCGTCCAAATCTTTTTTTCATGTGATATACCATCCTTTCCTGTTCTGTGATGCTTTACTGAACATCACTTCAAATTTTTTGAAGATTATAGAAGACAATTTTTATGCCTCCTCTCGTTTTTTGGGGAAGATGTCATCGTTTCAAAGGTCGCCTTAGTCTGAATATCAAGAAGCATCAGTTTGTAGTTGAGATGCCTCTTTTTTCTGACTGTCGGCTTCTTAGATCGATTCGGTCTCCCTTTTTGCCTGACATGTCTCGGCATTCTAAAACCTCCCGTAGTTTGATTACATAAGAACGCAAAAGCCCAGTGATGTTTTGAATGGTCAAAATCACTGGGCTTATACAAATTCTATATGTAATTGTCATTACTCACAGGCTTTAAGGATCTCCTCAATCAGCTTGTCAACCGCCTCTTCGTTGGTGAAATCGCTTTCCCCCACGAGAGACCAAACGCCGATCAGCAAGCCTCTGACATTGTCGTAATTCAAGTGAATTCCGTTCTCTCTGCAAAACCGAACGACGTATATGAGATTGCCGTCCATTGTTTTTGCATCACCTTCATAGTCTCGAAGCTTGTATCCTTCCGCTCTGATAAGTTTCCGAATGCTGTTCCTAAATGTCATTCGATTCGCCTCCTTCTTTTTTGCCCGAAAGCATGTCAATGTGTCATGTTCAAAATCTGCGGATCAATCCGTCTCATAATACTTTTCCAGAATCGCTTCCTGAAGCTCACTACGAGCCTTTTCAGTGACCGGATAAGCGTACCCGACGTACTTTCCATCCGCAACCTTCTTATTGGGCATCATAATCGACAGCCCGGATTCACGCTCAAGGATTTTGATATCCCTGATCTTGATCTCGTCATCAAGCACCACGCTGGCAACGCCGCGCAGCATCTGCTGACCTTCGATCTTTTTCACGGTTACTTTGGTAATATTCATAGGTTGGCTCCTTTCGTAATTCTCTGCGGTTTCCCATCAGGCGTGCGAGAATATAGTGCATACTTTCCCGATTGTCAAGTACCTGAACGAAAATTTTTTGAATTTTTTTATTTTCTTTTCGGTTATTTATCTTTTGTCCTTGCTTATTGTGGTATAGTTACCACATCAAGCAAACCCGTGATCGACCTTATTCGGACAATTCCGCAAAGGATTTGTCGTTATTTGCGGTGATTTTGTTTCTTTTCTGTGTACTTTCATATTAACCTTGCCTAAACGGGTTGAGTTTCAGAGAAACTTGATATATAATAGATGAGAAGAAGGCCTCACGGAGGAATGAATATGATAAAACTGACACCTGAACTCATCCGCGCCGAGTTTATTGAAAACAACGGCACCTTCGATGAAGTTGCAAATAAACTATCTGTTTCTATAGATGAACTTGAAACCTACTGCTTCGCACTCTGCAAGAATCATCCCGAAGAGTTTGATCTGAAATATTTTCTTACAAAGCCCTGGTTCGAGGATAAGTTATCCAAACACGACAGCATTGTAGAAATCGCAAACGAAACCGGGATTCATTACAGAACGCTTTGCTATTTCAAGCAGAAGTTCTTCCCGGAGAAGCGCCGCAATCTCGCAAAAGAGATTTCCCGTGACACACTCTGGAAGCTGTATGTCCATCAGGAACTTTCAGACAATGCCATTGCTCGGATGTACGACACGAAAACTGCTAACATAAAACACCTTCGTCTGACATATGATATAATGGCGAGTGACAGAAAATCTCTGGAAGAAAAGCTTCCTATTGAGCTGTTCCACCGTCTCTACGTTGTATCAAAGCTGGGACTGGGACAAATCGCCAGCCTGTACAACTCTTCCCGAACAACGGTTACCGAACTCAAAAATCGATATGCCGGTTCTTCC
>CALVUP010000044.1 GCA_944363635.1 uncultured Bacilli bacterium
GAGTGTCGATGACATCTATACTCTTACCGCGAAGCTCACAGATATGGCGGGTAACGAGACTGAGGCAACAATAACATTCTCTGCAAACAGATTTGGTTCTGTTTACAACCTGACCGGTTTGGAAGACATCCTTACAAAGTACCTCCAGACTGAAGAGGAAATCGTATTTACTGAAACCAATGTGGACTCTCTTGAGCGTGAAGGCATCAAGATTAAGCTCACCAAGAATGGTACACCTTCTGATTTGGTTGAAGGAACAGATTACACCGTAGAGGATACTGGTGGTAATGGCGAATGGAGCGTGTATACATACACTATCAAGAAGGCGCTCTTTGCTGATGACGGACGTTATAGCATTGCTATTTACTCTAAGGATGCTGCAGGCAATGTAAACGAAAACATCGATGAGTCCAAGGCTGCTGAAATCTCCTTCGGTATTGATAAGACCAATCCTGTGATTGTTCCTATCGATTTGGAAAGCGGTGTTCAGTATGCAGTTGATATGAAGACTGTATCTATTGAGATTAAGGATAACCTTGTTCTTGAAAGTGTTAAGATCTACCTTAACGGTAAGGAAGTAGAATACACCGTAAATGGTGAAACCTACACCTTTGACATTCCTAAGTCTAACAGCAAGCAGGATGTTAAGATCGTTGCAATCGACGCCGCGGGTAACGAGGAACCTGTGGAAATTACAGAATTCCTTGTCAACTCCAACATCTTCGTTCGTTGGTACAATAATACTCCTCTCTTTGTAGGCTCTATTATTGGTGTTGTTGTTCTTGCTCTTGGTATTACCGGATTCATTGTCTTCGGTAAGAAGAAAAAAGAAGAAGAGAAATAAGGCAAATAAGTAAGTGATGGGTTGTCGCTATCGGCAAGTCGGTAGCGACAACCCTAACTTTATTTTTGCACCGGATGGAAGTGCATGGCTTTATACTCGTTGTTGATTCAAAGAAGCCGCATTCATCAAGAAATGAGTGCGGCTTCTTTGAGTTAATAGGAAAGTCAGGGGATAGATATGCCTATAAAGATAGTCAGAAACGATATTACGAAAATTGAGTGCGATGCTATTGTAAATGCCGCAAACTCTTCCCTTTTGGGTGGAGGCGGCGTTGATGGTGCTATACATAGAGCCGCTGGTAAGGGGCTTCTTTTGGAATGCATGAAACTTGGCGGATGTAAGGTAGGTCAAGCAAATCTTACAAAGGCCTACAAGCTTCCTTCGCGTTTCGTAATACATATAGTCGGTCCCAAGTGGAAAGGCGGTCAGAATGGCGAAAGAGAGCTTCTAGAGAGTTGTTATCACGAGTCACTGAGGATTGCGGCTGATAACAACTGTGAGTCAATCGCATTCCCATTAATTTCAAGTGGTGTATATGGTTATCCAAAGGATCAGGCACTAAAGATTGCGGTTGATACGATCACTTCATTCTTAATAGATCATGATATGCTGGTCTATATTGTTGTGTTTGATAAGTCGGCGTTTCAAATCAGCGAGAAGCTGTTTTCGGACATAACATCATACATTGATGACAAGTATGTAGATACGCACTTTATTTTTAATCGCTCCCGCCGGGATGAGTACGGAGAGAGCACGGTATTAGCAGAGACTCAGATTCTTTCAGATGACTTTGAAACCTGTGAGCTACAAGCCCCACAGTGTCCGACGATGGGAGTACCCAAGGCAGCATCTCTTGCTGATATGGTTAACCAAATCGACGAAAGTTTCTCCCAGATGCTTTTGCGTAAGATAGATGAAAAAGGGATGACTGATGCTGAATGTTACAAGAAGGCAAATGTCGATAGAAAATTGTTCTCAAAGATTCGTGGAGACGCATATTATCGTCCAAGCAAAACAACAGCAATAGCTTTTGCTATAGCTTTGGAACTGAGTCTGGAGGACACAAAGGATATGCTGATGAAGGCAGGCTTTGCCCTTTCACACAGCAACAAATTTGATATTATAATTGAATACTTTATTATCAACGAAAACTACAACATCTTTGAAATAAATGAAGCTCTGTTCGCCTTTGATCAGAGCCTGTTAGGAGTTTGATTAAATGATTTACACTGCTGGCACAAAGAAAGCTTTGAAATTATGTTTTGAGGCCCATAAGGACCAGGTAGACAAAAGCGGTATGCCGTATGTCTTTCATCCCTTTCATCTTGCAGAGCAAATGAAGGATGAAAAATGCACAATTGTGGCCTTGCTGCACGATATTGTAGAGGATACCAACTACACTTTTGATGATCTGAAGAAACTCGGATTTGATAACGAAGTAATAAAAGCTCTCATGTTGTTGACACATGATGACGACGTTCCTTATATGACTTATGTGGCAGCGATAAAGCAAAATCCAATTGCCCGAGCAGTCAAACTCGCAGATTTACAACATAATAGCGATTTATCCAGGCTTGATAGTGTGGATGAAAAAGCATTGAAGAGAAAAGAAAAATATTCCGAAGCGATTCTGTTGCTTAAGGACTAATATAGATTTGTCGCTTCGTATGCGACCATACCTCCGGATAGAACAACTATAATTTAGTCGTAAGGTGGAAAACCAAAAACAATCGGAGGTAATGAAAATGAAAAAGAAGAATAATTTGACGGAACTGGTATTTATCTTGGATCGAAGCGGGTCGATGTCCGGACTTGAAAGTGATACCATCGGCGGATTTAACGCTATGATTGCAAAGCAGAAAAAAGAAGACGGCGAGGCATATGTATCTACTATCCTTTTTGATAATGTAAGTGAAGTGCTTCATGACCGCGTCTCTCTCAAAGAAATCCCTAAGATGACTGCAAAGGATTATACCGTTCGTGGATGCACTGCACTAATCGATGCAATCGGCGGTGCAATAAAGCATATCAAAAATATTCATAAGTATGCTCGTCCGGAAGATGTACCGGCGCACACAATGTTTATCATCACTACCGATGGTCAGGAAAATGCAAGCCATCGTTTTAGCAGTGATGAGGTTAAGAAAATGATCGAACATCAGAAAGACGAATGTGGATGGGAGTTTCTTTTTATCGGCGCGAATATCGATGCCGTAGAAACTGCAGCACGATTTGGTATCAACCGCAACCGTGCAGTCAACTACAATGCAGACAGCAAGGGCACACAAGTGCTTTATGAAACTCTTTCAGCCCCTATTAGCGCCATGAGAGCTGATGCAGCTATTTCTGATGACTGGGGCCAGAGCATCGAGGAGGATTATAACAACAGAAAGTGAGGATACGATATGGGAAAAGAAGATCTCATAATCTGTTTTCAAGACACGGTTGAAAAATCGAGTAACGGTAGTTTGAGACAACGCACGGCACGAGCAATTAAGTCAAATCGTGTTTACAAAGAAGGTTTTGTCTCCAAATCCAAGCACCGCAATGAGAGTGCATCTATCGAGGTTTATTCTGGAACAACTTTTGAAATTGCCAAAAGATACCGTTCGCACGGTAAGATAGCCGTGTTGAATTTTGCTAATCCCGAATATCCTGGAGGCGGAGTGCAGCGCGGTGCGATGGCACAGGAAGAATGTTTGTGCAGAAGCAGTAATCTGTTTTCCTGTATTTCCGCTCATAATGTTTTCGATGAGTATTATGGCTACCATAGAAGTATCCGAAGTCATTTCTATACGGATAGATTGATATACACGAAAGATGTCACCGTTTTTAAGGATGACAGTGTAGTTCCGCAAGCATTGCCCGAAAACGATTGGTTTGACGTAGATGTAATTACCTGTGCTGCCCCGTATCTTGCCAAGAGGAAACACACAAATGGTGCAACTCTGTTTGAACTGTTCAAATCAAGAGTAAAGAATATTTTTGAAG
>CALVUP010000045.1 GCA_944363635.1 uncultured Bacilli bacterium
CGAAGAACGGTCATTTTGTCCATCATATACATCTTTTCTGTGAGCCATTCCAGCTCATCATAGGTCAGGATGCGGTGTTCCAGAACACGGTAGGTGCCCTGCATAGTACTGGACAGAGCGATAAAATCATTGTCGGCAATATACTTTGCCTTTTCCTCTGTCTCTGCCACGCCCTGTACACCATAGAGGTACATCATACCAAGAGGCACAGGGTTAAGCAGATTTGCGATAACAGTCAAAAGCTTGATGTTGCGTTCCCACACCGCCGCAAGAACCTGGGCGTGCATAGACATAAAGCTTTCGCTCTGTTTTGAGTTTTTCGGAAGACGGATAATACGCGTGAGCTTGATCGCTTTGTAGAAGTGAACGACATTACCGCCCGGCTCGTGCATCTCAAGCTCGTACATCAGATATTTCATACTTTTACGGTCATCCGTGTATTCTTTCCAGCTCCGAAGAATCTTCAAGTCATCGTCGTGGCCCGGCTTTGACTTGCGTAAGATGCTCGGAAGATTAAGCATAGCATCTCTCCTTCCTGTTTAATATGGTTTTGTATTGTTTCGGATGTCCCTGATTTCTCTCGTTGCACGCTGCTTGGAGCGAGTTCCGAAGAACTGCGGGATCTTCTTTGCCTGAAAGATAAAATACGCAATAGGATACGTAATCGAAATGATCCAGAGCAAATTCTGCAGCCATCCGACTACTGCAGTTGCAGACGATGAAGCAATTGCCTGATTGAAGGCAGCGGTCAGGTTATCGGCAGACACTCCCGATACCGCAATGATGACATAGCGGTACAGGAAGAGGATCCCGACATAACCCAAGATAAACCACTTGGTATGCTTGATGATCTCCTCTCTCTGGGACGGCAGAAGCAGCGCAAATATCGCACCGACAATCCACATCGCACCGGTAAGGGGCGTGATGATCTTGCTGCCGAACCCATAGTAGGCAGAATCCAGATACATCCACAAAACGAATGTGATGATATATACGCCAAGGTTCAGAAACATCGGCAAATAGCTTCTAATGGTGGGCGGACTGGAATACATCAGTTCACCGTCACTTCTCGGCACATAATGCCGTTTGAGCATAGGCACTCCTCCTTTTGTTGAAAAATAAAAGCAGAGGTATCGGACTGTTCCCCCTTGCCTCTGCAAACTTCGTCTTATTCATATCAGAGAATCTGTCTCTCATTTTTAACCTCATTGTTCTTGGTGCCGAGCTGTTCAGCCAGGAAAATATACCCGATTGAAAGCACACCGGCCACCATCCAAATGTTCCTCCACAGGAAGTAGACGATTTCAAGAAATCCGTTCCTGTTGAAGAGCAGAAAGTCCTGAAAGAACTCTAACATTGACTACTCCTTTCCGGAGCCGGAGGCACTATCCTTGCGTCTGAATTTAATCAGACACAGCGGCTCCTCGGTCTCCATATTGTAGATAAAAGCCCATTTACCGCAAGACAAATCATGAAGGCTCGTTAAATAAACTGTCACACCCGACTTTTTCAGTACATACGGTCCGCCACACGTAGAGATCCACTTTTCAATCTGGGGTTTTAATCGCTCCACCATCTCCTCGCGTGTTGTAGCAACAAAATGCAGGTTCTTGGTTATCGACTTGAGTTTATTGCATTTGTCCTCAAATTCCGCCTGCTGATGATTTCCGCAGTCAACCTCATAGTAATCTATGACACCATCACCACAGCAAACGATATCCGGAATACATCTTTTTCCACCTTCAAGTGTAACCGTATTTGCGCGTCGCTTCGATGATACCGACTTATACTTTTTGGTATCAGTGAGTATTCTGGATGCATCCTTTATTGCATATCCATGCCGCACATTATCGTGTTCCCGAATCAGCCGTCTCATTTCAGACTCCATTGGCTGTTTTCCGAACTGCTCAATATAGATCTGTGTTCCGATCTGACTAAACTCAACACCAAGAAACCATCTGCTTCCCGTGCTGATTTTTTCGGCAGTGATAATTCCGGACGAAAGCAAACTATTGTGAGCATTGTAAACAGATGTATCACTGACCTTCTTCTCCATACCCGATTGAATAACGGCTCTTATTTCCGAATACTCTGTAAATCCTGTGTCGCCGACTACCTGAATATAGGCCCACATCAAAGATGTTAGATTCTTTTTTATTGTTTCAACATCAATAACCTTGAAGCTCTGCTTTGATTTAGTAACTGTCCGAGATTTTGATACCTCCTCAACCTCCTGTGTCATATTGGTAGTCATATCCACGATTCTCTCTCCGCTTTCAAGAGCTTCCGTCTCCGCAAGGGCGGGGCGTATGTCTTCCACCGGAGAATTGGTATCCACAAGATACGCAGCAGTACGGTCATTATCAGGATCCGCTGGTGTTTTTCCCGAAAAGATTTCTGCAGCATTATCAAGCATCACTTTAAGCTGTGTTACCTGATCGGTAAGGCCGGCAATAACGGCATTCTTATCCATAAGCTTCTTTTTCATCATCTCGTAAATCTCACGGGACTTTTGCTGATTCTGCTTGTGAGCGTTCTGCGAACGGTCAAGCAACTCCTCCAAGGGCATCGTTTGAAGTTCCTTTGCAGTGATGTTACCGTACGCCAGTTCGTTTTCAAGTATCTTCGCACAGAACGCACGGAAACGGGTTATGATATTCTGGGTGTCGGCAGTTGCTTCACGGATATATTTATCCATTCCCTTGATCTGCTCATCCTTGGCTTCAAGCTGGCTTTTCAGGCGCATGATGATCAATTCCAGTTCACGTACACTTTTTGCCATTTGACCACCTCCGCCCTATTCCTGTTCTTTGAGATACGCAGACGCATCCTTTTTCAGTGCTTCATCACTCAGATTCCACTCACGAAGATCTGTGCTGTCAGATTTCACTCTGTCGCAGAGATTTGCCATATCTCCACGAATCACATTGAACGAGGACAGAAACTTATCCCGCCAAACCATTGCCGTGTTAATGCTGTCGGCGTTGCCGGTTTTGAGTCCGTCAATCATCTTTTGCAGATACACCGCAATATCGTTTGACAAAATTGATTACATCGACTGCTGCAGGACCGCCTGTTCATCCCCCAATTCCATCGCCGTTATTTTCGGAATCATGATGTCAACCTGCTCATTCAAAAGTGCCGTATACTGTGTCGCTGCCTCTATCGCCGTGATATCCTCATTTGCAAGATGGATGTCCACAACAGTGATTTCCACAACAAGGTCTTCTATGGCATCGTAGTGGCCGTGAAGCTCTCTGTAGTCCTCCCGATCAGCCAGATAATCCATAGACAGAACAATAGGTTGCCTCACACCGTTTTCATCCACGTAGTAATCTGATACAAGCATACCGAACAGGAAAAACGAGAAGTACACACACAGGACGATGAGCAAGGTTTTCAGCCAGTGATTCCTGATAAAACGGATGATTCTGCCTCCCTTCGTGACAGGCGTTTTCTCTTCCTGTGGCTTTGGCGCAGATGGAGTGATGTTGACAGTTTCGATGTTCCATTCTTTACGCATAAGCACCTCCGTCATACAGTCTCATCAAACACACAGTTAAAGAGGTACTCAACGTCCTGCGGAACAATCTCTGCCACAGACTCCGTATAGTCCAGTCTTGCCGAGCAGTTCTCACAGATAACGAATCGGGA
>CALVUP010000046.1 GCA_944363635.1 uncultured Bacilli bacterium
GTCTTATGTCGCAAAGACAGAAGTTTTTTCGACCGGAGATAACCTTAACCTTGCTTCCGCAAAGAGACTTCACCTCGCCGTCTTTCTGTCGAATGATGACATTTCCCGTAATATAGGCGCGGGAGCCGTTTCTGATCTTATGCATACACATTTCCTCTCTTTCTTTCAAATCGCTCGGATCTGAATCCCATTTTCTCTGCAAACTTCAAAACCTGCTGCTGGTCTCCGCAACGGAAACCGGAATATTCAAAGGCGTTATAGACCGTCATAATATAGATCGTTTCCGAGCCGACATTCACCGCAAAGGTAATCCCGGAATCCTCATCGATCAGAATGACATCCTCGCCTATCTTCACTTCGTTCATAAGATGGTCTGCGACTGCCTCATCGCTGAATACAGCTTCTATTCTGTATTCCAAAAAGGCGATGTCAACATCATCAAAGCGTGAACGAAGTCGTTCTTTTACATGGGCACCGTAATCGACTTCTATTTGGTAGCCCAACATATTAACCTTACACATATGTAAACCTCCAAGATAAAATTTACCCCACAGGCTTACATCTGCGGGGCATAGAACATCCCCGCAAGTGTGCGGAAATATTAAGTTGTGCTATGTTTCAATTTCAAGCTCAAAACCGTCCAGTTTCTCCCTCAGTACCTTCACCACATCAGGATGAAAAACAAAGGTATAGGACTGACCGTAGGAGCGGATCACCGTCTTGCCGGTGTCTGCAATATCCATCAGCCGTTTGAGCTGTGATTCCAGAGTCTCCTTCGTAAGAAGAATCCCCTTCAGAATCCTCTTTTGCTGTACAAAGTCGTAATACTCGGCACAAAGCATTCTGCTTTTCAAAACCTCGGTATATCTGACCGTGAAGCAGCAGATATCAAGCCTTTTGATATTCGGGTTTTCGGGAATCGCATCGATGTCCGTCATCAGCTTGGTTCGGATCGATTTTGCGACCGATGTGTATCGTGTCATCATCTGCGTCAAAGTTTCCATCATGCCGCCTCCCTTACATACTGACTGCACAGACCGCATTCGGGACAGTTTTCTTCGCACTCTTCCGGATCCTCACCGCTTCCGCAGGCACACAGATCCAGTCCCCAGTGATTCACGCAATGGTTGCAATGGGTATATTCACCCACGAACCCATCAAGAATACCGAAGAACTCACGTGGCAGTTCCGGAAAGAAGCAAGGTGCATTTTCAATACTGACAGACCAGCTCGTGTCCTGCTCACGCTCAAACGTAACTGCACCGCAAGCACAGATCGCAATATGGTTAATGCGATATCTGGTATACAGGTACTGCTTCACACGAGTGTATAGGGCAAAGCCTTCGTCCTTCAAGGATACAGCGTTCCTTTTTCTCGCTACAATCATCACGCCGCCTCCTTCAGTTTGGTAATACCCGTATCAATACCGGTTTTCTTAGACCATGCTTTCAGGAATTTAAGCAACGTCTTTTCCTGTGCGGCATCCGTCATCTCGTAAATGCTTCGGTTGAATTTTCCTTTGATCTGACGGATATTTCGTTTAAGGTCATATTCCATCGTCAGGAACGATCTGTCCTCACACTCCTTACGACGCAGGAACAGAATCAGGCATTCCTTATGCAGGATGCTGTTGATATAGCCGGCAACACAATGATGCTGTCTGGCCCCCTCCTGTGCAATGTCCCTTGGAGTTTTGGGAAGCAAGATTTTGTAGTGTTCATCCTCAAATTCAAGGTCGCTCCATTTTTCCGTTACCTCAGCATACTTTTTCCCGACGCCGTTATACTCATAAGCCCATTTGGTGTTACGCATAGTCATAACATCGTGGGCCTTTTTAAGACTGTCGGGAAACATTTCTTCATCAGTTTTCGGATCGTGCTTATAGAAGTTCTCGTAGTTACGCAGGTAATCCCGCCACTGAACGATAGCCTCCTCGCACTCACATCCCTGGTCGTAATATACCGAGTCCAGATAATCAATGATCTGTTTCAGATTGACACCCAGGTGGTCAACGATTACGCCGATACTGTAAATATCCGCTTTTGAATAGTCGGATGTCCATCGATAAAAAGCATCCGGGTCCACGTGTGGATCATACCTGCTGATGGACAGAAGACGCTGAAAATCCTCACCGCGAATGATATCTCTTTTGGCAAACTCGAAGTTTTCACGGCTGAGTCCCAACTTGCCCCAGAGATGCTTCTGTCCCGGATAAACCTTGATTTTACCGGAGGAAACATCACCGATCAGATAACACATGTCGATTTTGGCAAGGGTTTCGATGATGGGAACATCCGCAAGGGATGTCAGATAGTAGTATACATATCTTCCGTATCCATCGGTTCTCATCGTGTAATCCAGATACTCGAACAGTCCCATTCGGCTGACCTCAGCTTTCATCAGGTCTTCCTTGATCTCCATAATTTCGGCATCACCAAATCCGTAATAGCTGAAATCTGCTTCCATTTCCCATTCATCATGGCGGAAAACAAGCAGCTTGCTGTAGCCGGTCTTGTAGGATATGATCCATCGTTTTGACTCGATGATGTTATCTCCATACTCCCGGTACTTACGGAAAGCAAGATAGTCGCCGTGATCCTCCAGATAACATCTGCTCAGATCGGGATTTTCAGGCATAGGGGCTACCGGATACTTTGTCAGGAACTCACGCATCTCTACTTGAGTCTTGGAGAAATAGTGCATACTGTCATTCAGCCATTTACACCATACTCTCAAAATCTCCTTCAATCCATTCATGTTCTCGGCGAAAGGTTTTGCTTCCTCACTCACAAAGAACTCTCCCAAATGTGGCATATGATACTTACTCGTATCAAACCAGTCAAAGGGATTTTCTGTAGAGGATGCTGTCATCTCATACAGGTCATTTTCATAGAGAGCTGCATAATTGTCCTCTTCGTTTTCAGGGATAATAAGTCCGCGATAAAGTTTCGCTCTGCTGAT
>CALVUP010000047.1 GCA_944363635.1 uncultured Bacilli bacterium
AAATCATTTTTCCAGTCGTCTACTTTAGATACAGGACAAATGACAACTATACCAGTAATATAACCAGCATCATATAATCTTTCTGCTACTGATAAAGATGTTACGGTTTTTCCTGTACCTGTGTCAAATCCTAAATATGCACCTTTAATTTCTCCATTTTCTATTCTTTTAAAAATGTCTTTTGCTGTTTGTTCTTGATAATCGTATAACTTTGTATACATTGATAATTAATCCTCCTTGTAATCTTCCATAGTAATTCCTAATTCTTCTACATTCATTGTCATTTTACCTAAAATACATTCCACCGGATATTTATTTTCTAATGTATGAATTATAGATTGAAGTGTAACATACAAACAAGCCACTTCTGTTGGACCACAATCATGTAGACAAGTTCTAACAATTGGTACTCGACTTGTTTTATTACCTTCATCTTTTTCTTCTGCTTCAATTAAAACATTTAATTCTATATATTTTCCTGTAGCTTTTATTGATTTATAACGTTGTTTTTCCATTTCAGGTATATCTATATCATAAAATTCCATTTTTGTTCTCCTTTTCTGCTTTTTTTCTAGCATAATACTCTCTATAATATTGCTGTCGTTCTTCTTTGTTTTCTTTATAATGTTGTCTATAATATTTTTTTCGTTCTTCTTTATGTGTTTCATAATATCTATTATATATATCTTTTTTACTCATTCTTACTTCTTGTTTTTCTGCATATCTTTTGTTGTTACGCTCTTTTATTTTCTCTTTATTGTTTTCGTAATATTTTCTAAAATATTCTTGTCGTTTCTCTTTATTTCGTTTATAGTAATTGTGTTGATATTCTTTTCTATCTGTCGACATCATACACCTCCTACCTATATTTCTTCCAATCTTACTGTTGCACGAACATTACTTGTTTTAGTAAATTTTTTCGCTAATTCTGGTTCTTCTTCTTTTAATTTTTTGCTGTCAATTGTGCTCCTTGTACTAGGAGAAATATACGTGAGTTTTGTACCTCCCACAATAACGGTTTTTGGTAAATCTTTATGTGTTTTATGTAATTCAATTATATTTTCTTTAAATGGTACATATACTTTTTCAAATTCTTCTGTTGCTTTTTTATAAGCTCTGTATTTTTCAGTAAATACCTCTGGGTCACAGTTTAACGCTTGACTAAATATATCAATAATACTTGCGTCTATCGTTTTATCTGTTTCACCCTCTTCTTTGATAACAACTTCTCTCATCTCTAGTGTATCCTCGTCTATAACTTTTATAACTTTCATTTTAAATCCATCCTTCCCTATCTGTAGTTTCATCCCAATCTTTCTTTATGCGTTTATATACATTTTTCGCAGTAAGAAATCCAATAGGAGAGTCACCGTGTTTGAATTGCTCCCACGGTGTAAATCCTCCTAAAATTTCTAATCTATCTTGTTCACGTCCGTGAGTACCTAACCCTTCAATTACACTTATCTTCATATTTTTTCGAGATGGGTAACATATTTGATAATGGTCCATTAAATCAGGAAATTCCTCTTTTAATGACTTACCATAACCAAATCCTTCTATAAATTCAAATGGAATATCTGCTTTTTCTAACATACGTTTTAATTTGAATATTTCTTTACAAGGTTTATCATATAATAAAAAATCACTCATTTACTCACCCTCTATATTATAAGTATAATCACGTACTTGAAATTTATCTTTGACGTATTCTAAAAACTTTTCAAATTCTTCTTTTGTTCTATTAAATTCTCTATCACGTAAGTCTCCTTGAATTGAAATCACAACGCAACTTTGATATTCACCAGAACAGTCGTAATTATCTGGAGCGTCACATTCTTGACCTTCTTCTCCGTCAATTGTTATTGCTCTTAATGTTTCTTTATATTTACAATGCTCGCAATCGTGACTTACGAACCAGTTAAAACCACTTTGAATATTTACAAACACATCTGCATTTCCTTCACTTCCTGTTATTTCAGGAGCTTTTGCTAAAACTGCGTCTACTTTTCTTTTCAATTCTCGTTTTTTAGCTGCAATTCCTGTTTCTACACTAAGACAAGCTGTTATATGTGTCCAATGGCTCATAATTATTCCTCCTCTTTGTTATCAGTACTATCTATAAACCCTTGAACTCCTTTTTGAGTTCTTGCAAAAGCTCTTTCTCTATTCGCATTATTTAATTCTACTTGACGTCTTCTTCTTTCTTCTTTAACTAAATGTGCTATAAAGATTTTTTTATCTAATCCTAATCCGTAGTTATAACAATTTTCTACTTCTTTTTCACAATCAGTATTTAACACCCAAGGTGTAGCATTATAAATATATTTTTCTACACTATATCTAAGTCTTTCTTTGTCTACCTCTGGATAATCATAGTAATAAACCAAAGTTTGCATTAACATTACTACACTACCTGGTAATTTTTTATCGTCAATTTCTTCAAGAATTGGTTTGATATATTCTAATCTTGGTACAGCAGCTCTATATTGTTCTTCTGTTAATTGAAGTGTACCTTGCTTTATATCTCTGTGTTTAGATTTTGACACTCTGTATACGGCTGTTGATATAATATCTAAGTTTCCATTTGCGTATCTTTGCATTAAACTTAGTAATCTTTGATAATTTTCATTTCCTTGTTCTGCATAAGATTTAATGAAATCTGGTAACTTCCAGTTAACCATATTCATATTCATATAAATACATTCTTTGTTACCAGCACCCTCTGCAATTATATATTCTACTGGCATTTTTAGTCTTTGAAGTGCTGTCAATCTTCCTTGTCCGTCAATTACCTCCATTTTTTCATTTACAATTATAGGGTTATGTACCCAACCTATAGTTTGAATACTCTCTACTATCTTTGAAATTCTACTTTCTGGTATATCTCTATTACCTACTAATCTCTTGAATATACTGTAGTCCTTTGTTACATATACACTATATGTTTTTTCTTTTTCTTCCATAATTTTAATCCTCCTATTTTATAATATAATGATTTTCTATATTTAATTCTTCATTTAATTTTCTTTCGTATTCTTTTAATAATTCACGTTTCTTTGTAATGTTTTTTCTTCTTTGCATTTCTTTTTCAGCTTCTTCTTTAGTCTTAAAACAACTCTTACCCACATTTCTATTAAAATAAGAGCGACCTTTGTTGTCATGATAATACCAATGTCCAAAAGTACCACCAGTAAATTCTGCAAATGTTATTTCTATACGTTCTATATAGAGTTCTTTACTTTTTGAAAATTTTGTTACTCTATAAGCTATATCGCCTTTTTTAAGTAATTGTGTTTTATCGTCAACTTCTTTCATAAGAACTTCCTTCACCACCTTCTATCATTTCGTCGTATAAAATTTCCTTTTCCACTTCTGTCATATATTCTGGGTCAATGTCATATAGAATTAAGTCCATAAACGGGTCCATTTTGTACACCTCCTTTATTTATACTTTTCAGTATATTTTTTATCAAGTGCTTCTAATTCTTCCATCAGACCGTCCCATTGTACTCGTCCTTCAAAAACTTCTACCAAACGCTTTAATGCTTCTTTTTGTAATTCATATGTTACTGGTTGGTCTGAAAATTTACCTTTTTTAAGCAAATCTTTTACTACTGTAATTATTTCATTTGGTGTCAAATCAACTATTTTCATTTTTATAAACCTCCTTATTAATTTATAAACATTATACACAACAATTAATTAAAAGTCAAGTGTTTATCATAAATTTTTTTCATTTTTTAATTTTAACAATTCTAATAACTCTTCGTCTGTTATGAAGAATGGGTCATTATTACCTATTAATTCATATGATAAATTTGATATTAATTGTCCTAATCGCCAATTTGGGTGATTATTCCAACATTTTTCTAATTCTATAGATATTTCTTTGATTCGTTTAGGATTTCTCATATTTATACCTCTTTCTTTTTTCGTTTAGTTTTCTTTTCTGGTTTTATTCCTAAAAAATCATTGATGCGTTTTTGTGCTTCTTCTACATACCATTCATAATCTATATCATCTAATTCTCCTATTTTTTTACCTCTTATATCTTTATTATAAATAAGTACGTGTTCTGGTGTACCTTCAACTTTATCTAATACATCTGCATCTTTGGATTTTTTATGTTTGTATAAACCACCATTTTTAGGGTCTGTACTTGGGAAAATTCTATTCACCTTTTGTACTTCTACATCTCCATACTCACGTTTCCAAGTTGGAGTATCATACATATTACCCAGTTTTTTAATCATTTGATAGTCCGTAGCTAAATTTTCAGAATTACATATAGTACTTCTAATATCTTTACCTTCAATGAAATAATTTACTACTGCCTTTGCTAATATTGCTAATGTATCTTGTTCATTATCGTCATATTTT
>CALVUP010000048.1 GCA_944363635.1 uncultured Bacilli bacterium
GGTAAATTACAAGAACATCATGAATAATTAATTTGAAAATTTATTGACTAATTAAAGTTTGCTTGTTATATTGTAGGTGGGGTTGATAAATCTTTTACTAAAAAACAAGTTTACAATTTAATAAAGTCAATAATTTTTAGAAATGGATTTAAGCTAGTGTATTATTTTACACTAGCTTAAAAAATATTTAAAAAAATAAAGACAAAATGAATTGGTAGATGATATAATAGAAAGTGCTCATCTAAAAAATATTAAGGAGAAGAAAATGTTAACAGATGAAGAAAAACAAATCATGGAGGTTATAATTGCTGCTAGGAAATTAGAAGAATATTTATGGGGAGAATATAATGGTCAATGGAATATTGAAGAATGGCGGAGAATGTTTAGAAAAAGAATTCAAAAAATAGATGATATAGATGTAAATAATCCTCATGCGATTATTGAAATGCGTAAAAGATTAGTGCAAAATGCAGCATTAAGTGTTGCATTAATGAAAATACTTGATACTAAAGGAATACCAACAAATGATTGTGATATACCGTCAAATTTACCGCAATATGCTAGTAATATAGAAAGTAATTGATTTAAAAATAAAGAATATGATGCAGTTATCGAGAAATCCTCGGTTACTGATAATTAAGATAATTAAATTTATAAGAAGAAAGAAGGTGTAATTTGTGAAGGAAAAGAAAAATGATATAATAGAAAGTAATGAATTTGAATTATTAGATGTGGAAAATATTTATCAAGATATACGAAAAAAGATAATAATAGCAAGAGAAAAAATGATTAAACATATTGATACAACAATGACGGAAGTATATTGGTATGTTGGAAAAATTACTTATGAATTATCTAATAATAGTACTAAAGCTAGTTATGGAAAAAGAATAATAGATGCATTGTCCATTAAATTAAGTGAAGAATTTGGTAGTGGTTTTTCATCAGTTAGTATTAGAAGAATGCGTAAATTTTATGAGCTTTATCCAATATGGTCGGCGGTGCCGACTGAATTATCTTGGTCTCATTTTCAAGAATTAATTAGAATTGATAGAAAAGAGGAAAGAGAATTTTATGAGCAAGAAGCTATTAAATCTAATTGGGGATATAGAGAACTAAATAGACAAATTAATACAAAATTGTATGACAGATATTTAATATCTCCTGATAAAAAAATAATTATTGAGGATTCTAAAAAAGGATTAATAGCAAAACAACCCGAAGAACTTTTAAAAACCCCTTATATATTTGAATTTGTTGGGTTAAAAGAAAACAAAAACTATTTAGAAACAGATTTAGAAACGGCTTTATTATCTCATTTAACAGAATTTTTGCTAGAATTAGGTAGGGGATTTTCGTTTGTGGCTAATCAGCAACGTATTAAAATAGGAACTGAATATTATTATCCGGATTTGATATTTTATAATAGATTAGCAAAATGTTTTGTAATAATTGATTTAAAAATCGGAAAACTAACTCATCAAGATATTGGGCAAATGCAAATGTATGTAAATTATTATAAAAAGACTCAAATGATTGAGGGAGAAAATGAACCAATTGGAATACTACTTTGTGCAGATAAAGATGATGCTGTAGTGGAGATGACTTTAGGAGATGATATAAAAAATGTGTATGCCTCAAAATATTTAACATATTTGCCTACTAAAGAGGAGTTAATTAAAATAATTCGAGATGAAAAAGAATTATATGAATTATCAAAAGAAGAAGTAAATGAGTGAATCAAAATGAATAATTGATGCCATTTATAAAGATGAACCATTGCGACTATTTCGAAAAAGTATGGTTAAATTATTTGATGCTGATAGAACAGTTGTAAAAAACATATTTATAAATGGAAAATCGGATGAAATTGCAGTATGTGCAAATTTTGCACATACTGCAGAAAATGAGAAAAGATATCAAACAGAATTCTATAATTTAGATGCAATAGCAATAAGTTGTTATTATATAAGTTAATTAAATTTATAATAAGAAAGAAGGTGTAATTTGTGAGTACAAACAAAAAAGAAGAAGTAATAGAAAATAATATTTTAATATATGAATCGGGTAATGATATTAAAGTTGAAGTTATTTTAGAAGAAGAAAATATTTGGCTTACTCAAGAACAAATAAGTAAACTATATAATAAAGCTAAATCTACAATTAATGAGCATATAAAAAATATTTATTTAGAACAAGAATTATTGGAAACAAATACTATGAGAAAATTCGGAAATTCCGAATTTTCTACCAAGCCTACTAATTATTATAATCTAGATATGATAATTGCTATTGGTTTTCGAGTAAAATCTAGTGAAGGAACTAAGTTTAGAATCTGGGCGAATGAAAAATTAAAAGAATATTTAGTAAAAGGATATAATTTAAATGTTGAAAGATTTAAAAATAATAATAATGATCCATACTTTGATGAACTTCTAGATAAAATAAGAGACATAAGATCAAGTGAAAAAGTTTTTTGGAGAAAGATATTAGATATATATGCCACATCAATTGATTATAATCCGAAAAAAGAAAT
>CALVUP010000049.1 GCA_944363635.1 uncultured Bacilli bacterium
CTACTATAATAATACTTGTTATGGAAATATTTAAATACTTTAAAAACAAAAAACGCAATTCTTAAGAGTTGTGTTTTTTTTGTTGGTTACCCTCTAAATTAATTAATAATAATTAAAACTGAAATAATTAACTTCAAAACGCTTTAATAATTAAAATAGAAGTGATATAATAACTAATTAATTAATACTTTTAGTATTTGAGGAGGAGAAGATTATGCAAATAAAAACAATTAATTCATTAATGAAATATTTAAGAGATAAGCATAATCTCAAAATTAGAGGAACTAAACATAAAATAATTTTGAGAAATATGGGATATTATCATGGATATAAAGGATATAGATATATTAGTAGTCCCCATAATAAAATCAATTTTTCTAATTTTGATGAATTGGTTGCAATTGTCAATTTTGATTCTTCATTAAAAAGTTTGCTATATGCACAAATTATGCAAATAGAAACGATATCTAAAAATATTGTTTTACAAATACTAGTAGAAACGTATAAAACAAATGAATTTAATAACATATTTGAAAAGGGAATGACCGATTACCGTTTAAGTAGAAATGATGATGAATATAAAAAGAAAATGAAGCATAGATTAAAGGTGCAAAATAATATATATTCTCTAATTTCACATAGTTATAGTAATAATAATAAGGTTGTCAATCACTTTTATTCAAGCGATAGACAAGTTCCGATTTGGGGAATATTTGAAATTGTTACACTTGGTATTTTTGCTGATTTGATTAAAAGCTTAGAATTTAAAACTAGAAGACTTATTGATAAAGAAATGAAAATTAATATAGCTTTTGATACAAATGCAAGATTTCCGGAGAAAATAATGTATCTTATAAAGCCTCTTCGAAATTCAATTGCTCATAATGATATAGTTTTTGATGTAAGATTTAAAGATGGAAAAATAGATAAAACTTTATGCAATTATTTAGAATATGAATTGCAATGTAAAAATATTGATTTCAACAATATTACAGATTATATATTATTATTAGCTGTTTTACTAAAAAAATATAGTATTAATAAAACCGAAATAAACAAATTTATAAATAATTATGAAAATATAATAGAAGATTTTAGACGCAAAATCCCAATACATATTTATAATCAGATAATTCATTCCGACACTAAAAATAAACTGTATTTTTTAAAAAAATATATAAATGCTTTATAATTTTAAATAAAATTCAATAATTAAACAAAAATTCAAAAAAATAAACAAAACGTTGAATTATTTTTTTAATTATGGTATATTATATATATGAATTGCGGTGGTCGTCTTCGGACTACACCTAGGTAAGTTGGATGCGTCTGACTTACCTTTTTAATATAAATAAATTATGTATTATATAACAATTTGAAATATAGCAAAATAAAAAAATTGAGAAAATTCTCAATTTTTTCGCATTTTAACTAAAATTACTACTATTCCAATACCAATTATGGCTCCAACTCCAATAGCTATTGAAATAATTATATTACTTTTTTCTTTTTCTTCATCATTAGTATTTTCATTTGTTTCATTATCTGTATTTGTTTGAATTTCTCCAATTAATACAGAACCATCATCATTATAAGTAACTTTTAAATCAGTAGTTATATTATTATTTACCCAATCTTTTGTAATTGCTAAAGGAACAACATGATAATGAGGATTTATAAAGTAGGCATTTTCATCATATTCTATATTTTCTAATGCTTCATTATATTCTTTAACACTTTCAAATTTTGATTCAAAATCTTCTTTTGATGTAACTAAGAATTTAGTTCCATCTTCATTTAGAACAACATATTGTTTGCCATCAATATCATTAAATACCACATAGTATAATTGATTATTATTTTCATCTAATGTATTTTCACTGCTATAAAGTCCATCAATTTTTAAAGAACCATTCCCATCAATAATATACTTATCACTATATAATAATTCAATTTCATTATTACCATTAATAGTTATTGTACTTTCTTCACCTGGACCACCATAGTTATAAGTGCTCTTGTTATTTTCAAATATTAAAGTATTATTATCTCTGGTAAATGTAGCAATTAATTCTTCCTCTCCACTTGGCTTATTAACACAAGAGTGGCTAGTAAGTTCAATTTCCCCAGACACTGAACCAATTCCACAAGTATTATCTTCTACATATCCCCACAATATTTCATAGTCGGGTGCCTCTAAAGTTGCATTAGCAACCATAGGTATAAAACAAATACCAATACTAAATAATTTAAGTAATCTTTTCATATATCACTACTCCTTAAATATTATATTACTGTTTATTTATTTATAAGTCAATATATTTTATTTTTTCTTTAAATCATTTTCATTTATTTCTTCAAAAAATTCTTTTATAGGAATTTCCATTACTTTTGATATATGATATAAAGAATTGAGTGAACATGTTTTAAAGGTTTCATTTTCTAAATCTGCAATAAAATGGTCAGAAAAATTGCATTTTTCTGCCAATTTTCTTTGAGTCCAACCTTTTAACTTTCTTTGTTTTCTTATATTTTTACCAACAATATAATAAATGTAATTGTTATCATCTTTATCGTATTTCATATTTTTCACCACACAAATATTATCTAATATTTTTTTATTCAAAAAGTACTACCAATGGGTGTACTTTTATGATATAATTACTTTGAAATAATATACGAGGAGTGAAATAAAGTGGAAGAACAAAAATTAGATAATAAGAAAAGAACTATTTTAATAATTATTGCAGTATTAATATTAACAATTGGAGTAACGCTAGCATATATTATTGCTCAGCTTCAAGATGAAACTAGAGGTAATGCTAGTGTGATATCAGATACAGTAGATGTCTTAAACTTTGAAGTGGATAAAGATATCACTTTAAATCCTAATCAATTTAATGTAACTGAAGGCGGAAGTAATTTAAGTGATACTGCTGTAGGTAGTGCAATATTAAGAGCTAATTCAACAGATAATAATGCTACATATAATTATTATGTTTATTTTAGAATAAACACTAATAATTATATCTATACAACTCCTGAACAAACACCAGAAATGGTACTTACAATAACAGATCCTAATGATAACCCAGTAACAAATATTAGTGGACTAGATTATGTAACTTCTGGTGGAGTATCAGGATTTGATATAACAACCAAAAGTGGGTTATTTAATGTAGCAGAACTTTATGAAATAACATCAACATCAAGTACAGAAGATACAATACAAAAATGGACATTTACAGCATCATTTATCAATCTAGATACCAATCAAGCGGACAATGGTGGTAAAACATTAGAAGCAGAGATTATATTATCAAGAGAACCTAAATATACACTTGCTAATTATATAATAGAAAATGAATATGTTGAAGATGGAGTAAATGGACTTTATTATCATGATGGAGTGGGAAGTTATACAAATGCCGATCAAGAAGCTGGAGATAATTCAT
>CALVUP010000050.1 GCA_944363635.1 uncultured Bacilli bacterium
TTTCATTAGCACTATCTAATAATTTTTGATATCTTTCTTGACTGTTAATTAAACTTTCTTTTCTTTTTAGTAAATTATCTTTGCTAGCACTTAATTCATCTAATTCAGTTGTGAACATAGAAGATTCTGATTTTAAATAATCGATTGCTTCTCTAGCTGAAGCTATTTTTCGCATAATTTCTTGTTCTTTTTCTGGGTCAGGATTTTCTCTTAAATTTCTTAATTCATAACCATATTGGTCTAAATCATTTTGTGACTCACTTAAAAGAGCATTACAAGCTTCAATTTCACCATTAATATAGTCAATTCTACGGTCATTTTCAACGATATCGCTTTCATTTTGAATTATATCTCCGTTTAATTTGCCAAGTTTAGAATTTAAATCATAAATTCTTGCTTGATTTCTAAATAATGTGAAAGAAGCATAATTGCTATCATCAGCCAATCTTGCTTCTAATTCTTTTATTTGAAAATTTAGTAATTCTCGTTGAGTTTCAATATTCTTTAATTCTTCTTCGCGAGATTCGGCAGTAACTTTAGCTGCTTCATCTTGTTGTAGAAATAAAGACATTTCTTTTAATTGTTGTAACAATTCTTCTCTTGTCATATTTCCTCCTTATTCTTCCAAGCTTCTATATTGCATTTGAAATTGATATCTTATTTGATCTAATTTATTTACATCTGCTAAACTATATACCTCATATCCTAATTCTCTAAATGTAGCTAACATTTCTTCCAATGCAACATAACCATCAGTAACTGGTAACCATTCTTCAACACTACCTTCTCCTACAGTTCCTTCTTCTAATTTATAATATTTATGAACTGTGGCAGCCGTAGCATCATCTCTAATAGCTCCGCTTGTTGGTGATGAAATGTAATAAGTTTTTTCGCCAGAAGCACTACTAGCACCACTTGGATAATAACTTCTTACATTATCTTTACGATACCATTTCCACATTGTATCAGTATATTTATATCCTTCGTCTGTTTGACAGCTTATACCGCCTGTGAATGAAGTAGTACATTTTTTAGTAGTCCAATCTGACCATTCGCCACATGGTGGGAAATCACGATTGTTAATTTGTTCTGCAGTAACATCTACTCTATCTGTTCCATTACATGTAAACACTATAGCTTCAATTTTTGAGTGAGTTCCTGAACAAGGATTTTCGCCAACTATTACGTCATCAGGATTATTTGGATTTGAACATGTATAAACAGCTGGATATGCAACTTTTCTGCTTCGATATAAAGTTACTTCTTCTATATCACGATAACTAGCACTACTTGGTCTTTCGGTTGTATATTTAGTAGTTGTCGTACTAGCTCCTTTGATAGTATAACCACTTGGTTGAGTAGAAGAATAAGCTCCATTGTTCCAATAACTATTAACAGTTTTTTCAGTATACCATTTATATCCTGTTTGTTCATCATCTTGTCCACTATAACCACTGCTTGGAATAGATGCATAGTATTCTTTTACTTCATCAATATTAGTTAAATCATTTGGATAATAATATTTTGTTCCTGAATTCATTTCTTCGCCTAAGAATTCAAATCTAATATCAGAATTTTCGTCAATATCTGATTCAGTTCCATCTTGCCACATTCCATAATTAGTATCTTCAGCTTCACACTCTAAAATAGCTGAATAATGGTAAGTTCTACTTTCTAAATAACAAACATTAACATAAGTATTATCTTTGTCACAAGTTTCATAGTCACTTACTTTAATTAATCCTTCTTGTTCTAGCTCTCTTAAAGTTACAACAAAACATTCACCAACTTCACTTGGTAATTGATCAGGATAAAGTTCATAATATTCTTTTGCCGCTTCAATCAAATCATTCCTTAAAGAAGGTTTACCACAAGCTCTTAATAATAATAAAATAATTACAACAATTACTACTAAAATCAAGAATGATATCAAAACCCTAACCCAAGGAATTCTGTTTTTTTCTTCATTATACTCTGTATAACTGTAATTCTCTTCCATTTAAATTCCACCTCTATAATAATGATATCATTTTTGTTGTTAATTTACAAGAAAAAAAAGAAAAAAATTTAATTTTCTGTAAAATAGGAGATAAGTCCGTCTTTAATAGATTTAGCAACTTTTTTTTGATAGTCTTCTTGTCTTAATAAATATCTTTCATTAGCATTCGAGATAAATCCCACCTCAATTAAAACACCTGGTATATTCACACGATTATATAAATAATGATCGTTTAATTTTTTATATTCCCTTTTTGAATTTAAATCTTTTCCTAATTGTTCTTGCATTATTTTAGCTATTTCTTCATTTTTTTCATTAATCGAGTTATAAAATACTTGCGCACCTTTCCAGGTTGTAGAAACATCAGAGTTTAAATGAATCGATAAATAAATATCGGCTCCAGAACGATTAATTATGTTAGCTCTTCTAGATAAATCGCTTCTTTTTCGTAATTCGGCATAATTAGCTGATAAATCATAATCTCCATACCTTGTCAAATAAACAATTGCTCCATTTTTTTCTAATTCTTTTTCAATTGCTAAACTTATTTGTAAATTGATATCAGATTCATAAATATTTTCCCAAACTGCGCCTGGATCTGCTCTGCCATGTCCGGGATCTAGATAAATAACTTTTCCAAACAATGGTAATGAAGTAGCTCTTACAATTGCCAAAGTATATAAACT
>CALVUP010000051.1 GCA_944363635.1 uncultured Bacilli bacterium
AGTTATGGATGATGTTGGCCTTTCTTATATTAAATTAGGAGAACCTGCACCTAATTTATCGGGTGGCGAAGCTGGAAGAGTAAAACTTGCTAAAGAATTACAAAAGAAAGCTACTGGTAAATCATTATTTATTCTTGATGAACCAACTACAGGACTGCATACTGATGATATTAAAAAATTATTAGTAATATTAAATAGAATTGTTGATAATGGCGATACTGTTATTGTAATTGAACATAATCTAGATGTTATTAAAGTAGCCGATTACATAATCGATTTAGGTCCAGATGGCGGTTCTTTAGGTGGAAAAATCATTGCTACAGGAACTCCAGAAGAAGTAGCTAAATGTAAGAACTCTTATACTGGCGAATTTCTTAAAAAAATGCTATAATGTTAATAAAGAATAGGGAGGTAATATGGATAGATATCTATTTACTATTGGAGATTTTAAAGTAGAATGGTATTCAGTACTCATTATAGTTGGAGCATTCCTAGCTATTATAATGATTATGAAGGAAGCTAAAAGGCACAATTATCCAACTGATTTTGTTTTTAATATGTGTTTTTGGGCAATAATCTTTGGTATTATTGGAGCTCGTCTTTATTTTGTAGTGTTTAATTTAGATTTATATACCAACTTTTGGGATATATTTAAAATCTGGGAAGGTGGTCTTGCTATTCATGGTGGTATTATTTTTGGCCTTCTTACCTGTCTTATATATTGTAAAAAATATAAAGCAAGACTTGTTCGTTTACTAGATTTTGTGGCACCAGCCTTACTTTTAGCACAAGCTATTGGTAGATGGGGAAATTTCTTTAATCAGGAAGCCCACGGAGCTGCAACAACATTAGAACACTTGCAAAACTTACATATTCCACAGTTTATTATTGATGGCATGAATATCGGAGGAATATATTATGAACCAACATTCTTATATGAATCTTTATGGTGTCTAGTTGGTCTTATCATTATTTTAATAGTAAGAAGAATTCCAATTACTAAAGTTGGTCAACCAACAGCAATATATTTGATGTGGTATGGGATAGGTAGATTTGTAATTGAATCTATGCGAACAGATTCTCTAATGCTCGGAGGATTTAAAGTTGCTCAAATAGTATCAGTAGTAATGATTATAATTGGTCTACTTATGCTAATGATTACTAGTAGAAAAGGTAGATATGAAGACTTATATGATCAAGATTCTACTAATGCAGTGAGGTTTTAAATGTATGATATTATAATTATTGGCATGGGAATTTCTGGTATAACGGCAGGAATTTATGCTAAAAGAAGTAATAAAAAAGTATTGATTATCGATAAAGGTATGCCCGGAGGAATACTTAATAATATTGATAAAATTAGTAACTATCCGGGGCTTATAGATATAAGTGGTCCAGATTTTGCTGTTAATTTATTAGAACAAGTAAATTCTCTAGATATCCCTTTTGTATTAGAAGAAGTAATTAGTCTAGAATTAGACAAAGATATAAAAATAGTTAAAACTACTAATCAAGAATATAAAGCCAAAAAAATAATTTTAGCAATGGGTAGAAAACCAAAATTTTTAGGGTTAGATAATGAACAGGAATTATTAGGTCATGGATTATCTACTTGTGCCATGTGTGATGGAGCATTCTTTAAAGATAAAACTATTGCAGTAGTTGGAACTGGTAATAGTGCCTTGCAAGAAGCTTTATATTTAGCAAATATTGTTGATAAGATATATCTTATCAACAGAAGAGATGGCTTCAGAGGAGAAGAAATGTTAGTAGAAAACATTAAAGATAATCCTAAAATTGAAGTAATTTATAATGCTAATATAAAAGAACTTGAAGAAAAGAACGGAAGATTATCTGGTATATTGTTAGATAATAATGATACACTAGATGTTTCTGGTTTGTTTATTTATATTGGATATACACCCGCAACAGAGATAGTGCCAAATGAGATTTTAGATGAAGAAGGATATGTTAAAGTAGATGAAAAATTTGCATCACCAATAAAAGGAGTTTATGCTATTGGGGATTGTATAAAAAAAGATGTTTATCAATTAGTTACAGCAACGAGTGATGGAGCAAGAGTTATATATAATATGAAGTGAGGTTATAATGGAAAAAATAGATACGAAAAAAATAATTCTTGGGGGAATTCTTTTAATAATTATAGTTTTAGGAATATTTATCTATATGAATTATTTAAGAACATTTACAGTAACATTTGAAGTTAGATTAGGTCCGGGAATAGAAACACAACAAGTAAAAATAAATGATACAGTAAAAAGACCCGAAGATCCATCATATGATGGATATGAATTTGTAGGTTGGTATGTTGATGATACTGAATATAACTTTGATGAACCCGTAACAAAAGATTTAACTATTACTGCTAAATGGGAAGAAATAAATGATGTAAACTAGGTTGCAAAGCTAAAAATAAACCGAAAAGTAACAAAAAGAAACTGAAAATTGGTAGAATTTAACTACTAATTTTTTTATGCTTTAAATGGTGGTGAATTATGCTTTATAAAATTAAAGAATTTATTGAAGATGTTAAAGCAACAGCTAGGGTATTTATTTTTGTTTTATTTGTTATAGTAATACTCATGATTATTGTTTATGTTATTAAATTGTTTGGTTAATGTTGCATAAAAATTATATTTAATATATACTTTTACTAGGTGGTATATTATGTTTTTAAAAAAATTTTTAACTAAAAAAAATATTATAATTATAATTTGTTTTTTAGTTATAATCATTGGTATAGGTAGTTACTTTTTAATTAATTATTTAAGGGTTAAAAATGCTGTTATTAAAGTTACTTTAGATGAAACATTAGAAACAGAGTTTTTAAGTGATGTTAAAGTATCTGATTTTATTAGTGATATTAATGGAACAATTGTCGATGATTATGTGATTGACACAACAGATATTGGTAAAAAGAAAATTGAATTTGAATATATAAATGATGATAATATCAAAGTAAAATATAATTATGAAATTAATGTTGTTGATAATGTTGCTCCTTTAATTTGGTTAAATAACAGTTATACAGTAAATGTTGGTAGTGATATTTCTCTAACTGATAAAATTTTATGTGGTGATGATACAGATCCTAATCCTACTTGTGAGGTAATTGGAGAATATAACATGAATGAGGCCGGCACTTATCCTTTAGTATTTAAGGCAACTGATAATAGTGGTAATGTTACTGAAAAAGAATTTAATTTAATTGTTCGTGAACCTAAAAGTAGTGGTACTTCTAGTGGAAGTGTTAGTACAAAAACCTTATTTTCGGAAGTAGTGGATGCTCATAAAACTGAAAATACAGAGATTGGTCTCGATATTTCCAAGTGGCAAGGCGATGTTGATTTTAATGCTCTTAAAGAGGCCGGAGTAGAGTTTGTTATCATTCGGGTTGGTACATCTAGTGGTATAAATGGCGAAAATTTAGTTGATAGTAAGTTTGAACAAAATATTAATGGTGCCAATAAGGCTGGTATTCCAGTTGGTGTGTATTTTTATTCATATGCAAATAGTGAAGATAGGGCAATAAGTGATGCTTTGTGGGTACTTGAACAAATCAAAGATTACAAAGTGGATTTACCAATTGCTTTTGATTGGGAAAACTGGAGTTTTTATAATGAATTTAATTTAAGTTTTTTTGGTTTATCTAATATGGCTGATAGTTTTGTTAAAACTGTTAGGGATGCCGGATACGAAGGAATGCTTTATAGTAGCAAAAATTATTTAGAGGATATTTGGTTTAAGAGAGATTATCCAGTATGGCTTGCGCATTATACAACTAAAACTAATTATGAAGGAGATTATGAGTTTTGGCAACTTTGTAATAATGGCAGAGTTGCAGGTATCAATGGCGATGTTGATATTAATATTAGATATTTAGATTAATTTGCTACCCGGTTGCCAAAAAATATCAGAATATGTTAAGTGCAGCGAAATGCAACCTAATTCCAACAAAAAGCAACTGAAAGTTGGTAGTTAAACTTTAATTTTTTTAATAGAATTATGGCGAGGTGGTGAATTATGAAGTTTTGTGAAAAACTCCAAAAGTTAAGAAAGGAAAAAGGTTACTCTCAAGAACAACTAGCAGATTTACTAGATGTTTCAAGACAATCAGTATCTAAATGGGAAAGTGGTACAACATACCCCGAAATGGATAAATTATTAAGTCTATGTAAAATATTTAATGTTTCGCTAGATGAACTAACTAATGATGAAATTACTGATAAAAACATAATGGATAAGAAGAAAAATAATTTTAGCAACATCTTCTATGCAATACTTGATATGATTAATAAAAGTATTGAAATGTTTAAAAATATGAGCAAAAAAGAACTTGCTAAATGTATTACAGAATTAATAATTTTATTTTTAATATTATTAGTTTTAAAAATACCATTTAATTATATTAATGCATCAGTACGAGATATATTTATTAATTTTTCTCCAAAAGCATTTGATATTTTAAATAGTATTTGGTTATTTTTATCAAATGTAATTTATCTTATTTTATTTGTTACAATATTTATCTTTGTTTATAAAAGTAGATTCTTAGATAAATATAATGGTGTAGTAAAGACAAAAGAAAAAGTTAATAAAGAAGAAAGTGAAGAAAAAACAGAAGAACCTGAATTAACTAAAAAAGAAATAAAAGTCGTAGAAAAGGAAGAAAAACATTCATTTGTTATTTTTGATGTATTAGGTAGATTATTTACAATATTTATTAAGATATGTTTGTTCTTTATATTAATGCCTGTTTTACTTTTTTTCATAGCATTAGTAATCTGTACAACTCTATCTTTAATTGCTGAATTTATTGGCATTCATTTTATCGGAATATTTATAACTTTACTTGGAGCAACAGTTGTTTTAGGAATTATTACAGAACTATTAATTAGATTTTTGTTAAGTAGT
>CALVUP010000052.1 GCA_944363635.1 uncultured Bacilli bacterium
GTTAAACCAATGGTTAATTTACTTGCTAAAAAGGGCGAAAGTATGATTATTACTGACCCTAAAGGTGAAATTTATAAATATAGTGCTAATTATTTAAAAAGCAAAGGATATAAAATAATTGTGTTAAATTTCCGTGAACCTTTAAAGGGTAATTCATGGAATCCTTTAACTTTACCATTTAAATATTATCGAAGTGGTAATCAAGATAAAGCAATTGAACTTTTGGATGACGTTGCCCTAAATATATTGTATGATCCTTCAAATAAATCAGAATCAGACTTCTGGGAAAAATCATCAGCTGACTATTTCTCAGGACTAGCTTTAGGTTTATTTAAAGATGCTAAAGAAGAAGAAGTAAACTTAAATAGTATTAATGCCATGAGTACTGTTGGAGAAGAACGTTATGCCACAAGCAATTACATTAAAGAATATTTCACTATGAAGGGTGAAACATCAAATGAATATATTTTTGCCTCATCAGTTATTAATGCTCCAACTGATACAAAAGGTGGTCAATTATCAACATTTAGACAAAAAATAAGAAAATTCTCAACTGGAGAAGCTTTAAGTGAAATGCTATCTTATAGCGACTTTGATATGCGGACTATTGGTGATGGTAAAACTGCCATATTCATGATTATTCATGATGAAAAGAAAACATATCATAGTTTAATGACAATATTTATTAAACAATGTTATGAAACTTTAATTGATGCAGCCCAAGAAAATGGCGGTAAACTTCCTGTTAGAACTAATTTTATTCTTGATGAATTTGCCAACATGCCACCACTTAAAGATGTTGATGCTATGGTATCAGCTGCTAGAAGTAGGGATATTCGTTTTACCTTTATTATTCAAAACTTTGCCCAACTTAATGATGTTTATGGTGATAATGTTGCAGAAATTATTAAAGGTAACTGTGGTAATATAGTATACTTAATTTCAACTGAAATGAAAGCCTTAGAAGAAATTTCTAAAATGTGTGGGGAAGTAAAAGTTACTGATGATAAAGATAAAAATGCGACCCGTCCCCTTATTTCTATAACGGACTTACAAAAAATGAAATTATTCGAAGCCATAATTATTAGGCTTAGAATGAGTCCATTTAGAACTAAATTAGAACCAGATTTCAAAATGGATTGGGGTATTGAGCGAATTGAAGAACCTTATCCAATACGTACTCAAAGAAAAGTTGAAATATTTGATCTTAAAAGGTTTGTAACAGAAGAAAAGAGTAAGAGAATGGCTAACTTGGGAGATAATCCATTCAGAGGTAATAACCCATTTAGACCTAATAATTCCCCAAATCCTTTCGGTGACTTTAATCAAACTCCAAGACAAAATCCGCCGATGGGAGGAATGGATATTGATTCTCTACTAAAAGATTTAGATGAAAAATTTAAAGAATTAGATCGTAAGGAAGCTGAGAAGAAACAAGTCAGTAACAATCCATTATTTAGTTTAAGTGATGAAGTAGCAATGCCTAAGAAAAAGGTTGAACCAATTGCTGAAGAAAGACTAGATAAAAATCCTTTTAGCCCTTTAAATAGTAATAATACTATTATAAAACCAATAGAAAATAATTCAGTTGAAGAACTAAAAGTAGAACCGAAAGTTGAAGAAAAGAAACCAATAATAAATGTTGATTCAGATAGTAAAGTTATTGATGATAACGTAATAAGTGATGATGAATTTTTTGATGATTTCTTCGGGGATGATGATGAATAATACCTAAACATTAGGTATTTTTTTTCATATAATACATTGTGATATTATATGAAAAAGATTAAATTAAGTGAATATAACCCAAGTATGGGTATTTTAATAGATGTTCAACATCCGGAAGATTATAAATTAAATCCAACACCTAATAGTAAAAATATTTATGCTGATAAACTACTCATGAATCATAAAGTATTATTAGATAGGCATAATAAATACTATATTATTTGTAATAAAGGCGTTTTAAGTGGGAGAGTTGTAGCTATGCTTGAGTATTTTGGCTATGATGTTACACAAGTTATACACTAAGCAACTTAAAATAGATAGTATTTTTCCCTATTTTGTATTATACTAATAATAGTGGTTTTTATGGGAGATTTATTTAAAGATTTTTATGATTTAATAATGAATACAATAGATGCTTTGGGTGTCTATGGTCCATTATTTGGTTCGCTATTAATATTAATTGAATCAATAATACCGGTTTTACCTTTATTTGTTTTCATAACGCTTAATTATTTAGCTTTTGGACATTTCCTTGGGTTTATTATATCCTGGGTATGTACAATTTTAGGATGTATTTTGGCTTATTTTTTAGTTAAGAAGTTTTTAAGTAATTTTGTTTTAAAAAAGATAAAAGATATTGATTTATTAAATAGATGTATTGAATATTTTAAAGATTTATCATTACCTAAAATAACAGTCATTATGGCTATACCATTTACCCCTGCTTTTATGATGAATATTGCAGCAGGTTTAGTAAAAATGGATTTTAAAAAGTTTTTTATATCATTACTTATCAGTAAAATATTTTTAGTATATTTCTGGGGAGAAGTTGGAACAGGGCTTATTGAAAGCTTCAAAAATCCAAGTAGTTTAATTACTGTTGGAATAATGGTAATTGTTGCTTATTTGTTAAGTATAATTGTAAAAAAAGTATTTAAGATTGATTAAATACTTTTTACTTGTTATAATTATTTAAAAGGAGAGTGCTTTTAATGCAAAAATTTTTAGATAATTATTTAGATAAAATAATTGCAGTAATTATTATTTTAGTAATATCTTATATTATTAATTTAGCAATTGATAAAATTATTAATAAAACAATTAGAATTAAAAGAAAGAAAAATATAACTACATTATTATTATTTATTAAAAGAATAAAAAAGATAGTAATATATGCTGTAGCTATTCTTACCTGCTTATTTGAATTTGATGTTTTTAATTCCTTTTCAGTAACACTACTTTCTGGACTAGGTATTGGATCAGTTGTTATTGGCCTTGCTGCACAAGAAAGTTTGAAAAATTTCTTTGGTAGTATTGCAATAGTTGTTGGAAGTCCTTATGAAGTTGGAGATTTTATTGAATGTGTTGATAAAGCTGTAAGTGGAACAGTTGAAGACATAACAATGCGTCATACAGTAATTAGAACAATTAATAATCGTAGAGTAGTTATTCCTAACTCAGAAATGAATACTTATACAATTGAAAACTTTAATTATAGTGATAATGAAAATGTTAAATTGGTAAATTTTAATATTTCCTATGAATCAGATGTTGATAAAGCAATTTCTATATTAAAAGAAGAAATGGAAAAGTTATATCATCCAAATCCTAAGGGAATAAATAAAGATGTTGAGTATCCTAAAGTTCGAGTGTCGGAACTTGATGATTCTGGTGTTGTTTTAACTGCCTGGGTATGGGGTAGTGATAATGGTGATGCTTTTGAAAATATGTATAAATTAAACTATATAATTAAAAATAGATTTCCTAAGGAAGGAATTGAAATACCATATCCTCATATTGAAATAGTAGAAAAAACAACTAAAAAA
>CALVUP010000053.1 GCA_944363635.1 uncultured Bacilli bacterium
AGCTTTTCTTCAGGTATTTCTTCAACTGTATTTAGTTCATGACTAGTTCTAAAGCCATCAAAGAAATGTAAGAAAGGTAGACTTCCTTTAATTGCTGAAAGGTGTGCTACTGCTGCGAGATTCTGAGCATCATTTACACTAGATGATGCTAGCATACAAAATCCTGTAGCTCTCGTTGCATAAATATCTTGATGATCTCCAAAAATAGATAAAGCATGGGTTGCAAGAGAACGAGATGCAACATGTATTACCCCCGGAAGCATTTCTCCAGCCATTTTATACATATTTGGAATCATTAGAAGTAAACCTTGAGAAGCTGTAAATGTTGAAGCTAAGCTACCTGAAAGTAGTGCTCCATGCATAGCTCCAGCTGCTCCTGCTTCAGACTCCATTTCTAAAACTTTCGGTTTATCATTAAATATATTAAGTAAATTTGTCCCTGTTAATGTATCAATATTTGCTGCCATAGGACTTGATGGCGTTATAGGATAAATACTACATACTTCACTAAAATAATAAGCTACTTTACTACATGCAGCATTTCCATCAACTATTTTTTTCATGTTTATCATCTCCGTACTATATTAATTATACCTTAAAATTGCGAAATTGAAAATAAAACATGCAAAAAAAATTAAAATGTGAAGTGAAAAAATTAAAAAACGACAATTTACTATTGATTAATTTTTTATTTATGATAAACTATATTTAGAAAGGACTTTTATGGTGCAGGGGGTATTGACATCGATACTAATTTATAGTACAATAATTATGTATTGATCTTCGGTATCCCGTGTGGACCGAAGACGTTTTTTTATGAAAGATTTTAAATTAGTAACAGAACAAGTCGATTTATTAAAATCAAGAGGTATGTTATTTGAAGATGAACAAGATGCTATATGTAAGTTATTAAGTGATAACTATTATAATATAATTAATGGATATAAAGACTTGTTTTTAGATACTACTAACAATCAAGAGGTGTTTAAAACCGGTACAACTTTTAATGAGATATATGCATTATATGAATTTGATAATCAATTAAAAAATATTTTTTTAGAATATATTTTAAAAATTGAAAACATTTTAAGAACTCAAGTAGCATATCATTTTTCAAGCTTTCACGGAAATGATAATTATTTAAAAATTGATAACTTTGATACTTTTTCATATAATACTTTTATCAACCCTAATCTAAAAGAAAAACAAATTAAACATATACAATTGTTAATCAGCAATTTAAACAAAAAAATTGCTGATTCGATAAGTAGTACTAAATATATTAATCATTATATCATGAATTACGGTTTTATACCTTTATGGGTACTAGTTAATATTTTATCTTTCGGAGATATTTGCAATTTTTATAAATTAATGAATCAAAATGAAAGAATTCATATAACAATGTTTTGGGGAATTAGCGATAATGACTTAAAGAGTTTTTTAGGAATCCTATGTCACACAAGAAATTTATGCGCACACAATGAAAGACTTTTTAATTATAGCTTTCCTACTAGAGAAACTATAAATGATACAAATTATCACAATTTATTAAATATTCCATCAATAAATAATAGATTTCAATATGGAAAAAATGATTTATTTGCTGTAATGATTGTGTTAAAAACATTACTTACTAAAGAAGACTATCAAAAATTTCATTCAAAGATTTACAGCCGATTAAAAAGTATTGAATCAAAAATTAAAACGATTTCTTTGAATGACATTCTGGTAGCAATGAATTTCCCGTATAACTGGCATAGTTTATTAAAAATGTCCTAAGTCCACACGGGATACTTAGGATCATTATAAGTATATACAAAATAAATACTATTATTACCAAAACTATATTCCAACCATTTTATATAAAAAGTAGGTTAATTTTCAAACCTACTTATTTTTATTAAGTTTTTCTTCAATTCGAAGTAATTGATTGTATTTAGCAATTCTCTCTCCTCTACACATTGAACCGGTTTTAATAAATGGAATTGCTAAACCTACCGCTAAATCAGCAATAAATGTATCTTCGGTTTCTCCACTTCTGTGAGATATAATTGTTTTATAATTATTCTTTTTAGCAAGTAGTATTGTTTTAGTCATTTCAGTGATTGTACCTACTTGATTAGCTTTAAGTAGTATTGCATTACCAGCTTTCATATCAATACCCTTTTGTAAATATTTTTCATTAGTTACAAAATAATCATCACCAACAATCATTATTTTGTCTCCAACTTCTGCCGTAAATTTTTGAAGTGTCACAAAATCATCTTCATAGAATGGATCTTCAATACTTAGTATTGGATATCTTTTAATTAAACTTTTATAATATTCTATTAATTCGTCACTATTTAATTTCTTGCCATCAATACTATAGGTTTTAGTATCTTTATCATACATTTCACTAGCAGCAACATCTAGAGCGATAAATACTTCTTCTCCTGGTTTATATCCGGCTTTTTTTATAGCTTCAACAATAAATTCTAAAGCCATAGCATTATTTTCTAAATCTGGAGCAAAACCACCTTCATCACCAACACCAACACTATAGTTATTTTTAACAAGTAACTTCTTTAATTCATGAAATATTTCCGAACCCGCTCTAACCCGTTCTTTTATTGTTTTAACTACTGGTACAATCATAAATTCTTGAATGTCGATATTATTTACAGCATGAGCTCCGCCATTAATAATATTAATCATTGGAATTGGCATAGAAACATTTTTACTAGAAACATATTCAAACAAATCTTTTTTTTTATATTTTGCTAAA
>CALVUP010000054.1 GCA_944363635.1 uncultured Bacilli bacterium
GGGCTGGAAGATCCTTCCGAATTTGAAACGCTGCGCGATCTTGTGGAAAAGATCTATACCAACGAATATCTTTCCGTGCTTTTGCCGCAATGGAATGCGGCGCTGAAAGAGGAGGATGCGCTCTTCGGCATCCCGCAGCAGCGCGATTTTTACGAGAAAAATCTGAAAATGGCAAAGGAGCGGACGGTCGTCATTATCTCCGATGCGATGCGTTTTGAAGTCGGGCAGGAGCTTTTTCAAAAGCTATCCGATGACCCGAAGAGCAAGGTGTCGCTGCGCGCGCAGCTCGGCGTACTGCCTTCTTATACCCGTCTTGGCATGGCGGCTCTTTTGCCGCATGAGGCGCTCTGCGTGACGGACGACTTCCGCGTGCTTGTGGACGGAATGTCCTGCGATACGTTGGCTGCGCGGCAGGAGATCTTGCAAAAGTATTGTCCCGACAGCCGCTGCGTGCAGTTCGACGATATCAAATCGCTGAAAAAAGCGGAATTGCGGGAGATCTTTACGGGGAAGCAGATCGTTTACGTCTATCACAACCAAATCGACGCCCGCGGCGATAAGCCGAACACGGAAGATGAGGTGTTTTCCGCCTGCGAGGAAGCGGTCGGCGAGATCGCCGAGCTCATCCGCAGGATCTCATTGAATGCGAATACACATCGCTTCCTGATCACGGCGGATCACGGCTTCCTTTACAAGAGGGACAAGCTTTCCGAAAGCGATAAGATCGGCGGCGTCGATGAGAAAAACGCCTTCCTAAATCGGCGGTTCATTCTTTCTCCCAAGCCCGTATCGGGGGAGGGAATCGCATCTTTTTCGATCGCGAAATTTCTTCGCGGGAGAGATTCGAAGTATGTCTCCGTTCCCGTCGGCAGCAACGTGTTTAAGGTTGCGGGCGGCGGACAAAATTATGTGCACGGCGGTTCTTCGCCGCAGGAGATGATCGTCCCGTTGATCGACGTCAAGATGGAACGCGGGCACATGGAGACGAAGAACGCGAGTATCGCGCTCGTCAGTATGCTGCAAAAGATCACGAACAAGATCGTGACGCTCGACTTTATCCAATCGGATGCGGTCAGCGATATCGTGAAGGCGATGACCTATCGTCTGTTCTTCCTTTCCGAGGACGGCGAAAAGATCTCTAACGAAAATATGTACGCTTCCGACAGCCGAGAGCCCGATGCGCAAAAGCGCATCTTCCGGCTGCGGTTCCGCTTCAAAGATCAAAAATATGACCGCTCCAAGAGATATTTCCTCGTAATATGCGACGAGGCGACGGGTTTAGAAGTCTCGCGCTATGCGGTCATTATGGATCTTGCATTTTCGGATGACTACGGATTTTAACAGGGGGTGAGCGTATGATCGAATACACCGAAGCCGACGACAAAAGGGCGGTCTTGAAACACAAGTTGAGGGAGTATTTCGACGGGAAGATCGTTCGGAAAGATCTCACGAAGAAGATCAAAGAGGGGGCAAATGTTCCCGTCTACGTTTTGGAATTTTTGCTGGGGCAGTATTGCAGTTCTGACGATCCTGTCATTATCGAGGAGGGTGTGGAGACGGTCAAGCGCATCCTTGCCGATAACTTTGTGCGGCCCGACGAGGCGCAGAAGGTGCTTTCCGTTTTGCGTCAGCGCGGGAGTTATACGATCATCGATAAAGTGACGGTCGGACTCAATATCAAGACCGATCGTTATGAGGCGGAATTTTCCAATCTCGGGCAGAAATATGTCCCGATCGGCGAAGAGTACCCGACCAAGTTCGATCGTTTGCTCTGCGGCGGCATTTGGTGTATCGTACAGCTCGATTATGAATTCGTCGAAGAAGAGCGAAGCAATCCCATCCGCATCCGCAGCTTGACGCCCATTCAGATGCCGCACATCGATATCGATGAATTAAAGCAGGGGAGAAAGGCGTTCAGCAAAGAGGAGTGGATGGACGTTTTGCTGCGTTCGATCGGAATGGAACCGGACTCGCTGAAAGAGCGGGAAAAGTGGCTTCTGATCGCCAGGATGCTGCCGCTCGTCGAGAATAATTTTAACCTTTGCGAGCTCGGTCCGCGAAGCACGGGAAAATCACATCTGTATAAAGAGATCTCGCCGAACAGCATCCTGGTATCGGGCGGGCAGACGACGGTCGCAAATTTATTCTATAATATGAGTTCCAAGACGGTCGGATTGGTCGGGCTTTGGGACTGCGTTGCCTTTGATGAAGTCGCGGGCATCAAGTTTAAGGATAAAGACGGCATCCAGATCATGAAGGATTATATGAATTCGGGATCCTTCTCGCGCGGAAAAGAGGAGAAGAATGCGTCTGCATCCATGGTCTTTGTAGGCAACATCAATCAAAGCGTCGATGTTTTGCTGCGGACATCCAGCTTGTTCGATCCGTTTCCGCCCGAGATGGGGACAGATACGGCCTTTTTGGATCGTATCCATTGTTATATCCCCGGGTGGGAAGTTCCGAAGATGCGGCCGGATCATTTTACGGACGACTATGGGTTCATCACCGATTATTTTGCGGAATTTATGCGGGAGCTTCGCAAAGAACAGCATGGGGATGCGCTCGATAAATACTTCCGCCTGGGCAGTAATCTCAATCAAAGGGATACCGTTGCCGTGCGCAAAATGGTAGACGGGTTTATTAAATTGCTCTATCCGGACGGCGTATTTACAAAGGCAGAGGTCGAGGAAGTGCTGCAATTTGCGCTCGAGCTTCGGCGCCGCGTCAAGGAACAGCTGAAAAAGCTGGGCGGTATGGAATTTTACGACGTCAATTTTTCGTACATAGACAACGAGACGTTTGAAGAACACTACGTTTCCGTTCCCGAGCAGGGCGGCGGGAAACTCATCCCCGAGGGGATGTGTAAACCCGGGCAAGTGTATACCGTTTCTCGTGGGAAATCCGGGATGATCGGCGTATTTCGGCTGGAATCGCAGATGCTTCCCGGGAACGGGAAGTTTGAACGGACGGGGCTCGGTTCGGATCGGGAGGCAAGAGAAGCTTCCAACACGGCGTTTAGCTACTTGAAGGCAAACGGAGGAAGGATCAGCGGGATCATCAGCACGGTGACGAAAGACTATGTCGTCAATTATCAGGATCTTCAGGGGATCGGCATGACGGGCAAACTTGCTTTGCCGACGTTGATCGCCATCTGTTCTGTGGCGCTCGGGAAGCCGACCGTCGGTTCGCTGGCGGTTATGGGGGAAATGAGCATCAGCGGAACTTTGATCAAGGTGGATGAACTCGCAAACGCCTTGCAAGTGTGCCTAGATAGCGGCGCAAAGAAGATACTTCTTCCCATTACTTCCGCTGCCGACCTCGGCGCAGTGCCGTCTGATTTGATCGGCTGCTTTAATTTGATTTTTTATCAAAGTGTCGAGGACGCAGTGTATAAGGCGCTCGGCGTGGAGTGAGTATGTATCAAAAACTTCTTGCCTGAACAGCTTGATGTATGGTAAAATGAATGAAAGCGGAGGCGGATGTGGAC
>CALVUP010000055.1 GCA_944363635.1 uncultured Bacilli bacterium
AAGGCCGATGTTCTGAGTTTCAGTATCGAAATAACCCTGCTCAATGTTAGTTCTGAGGAACTGAACGTACTGAGTGATAACATCCTCGTAGTTCTGAAAATATTTGGCTGCGAATTCATCAAACGAAGAAATGGTAGCCTGGGCAGCTTCGCCTTCCCAAATGTTTGCAAGCTGATCAATGGTAGCTTTGCTGTTAGTAAGTTCTTCAGTCAGTCTCTTGTTCAGACCTTCAATATTGCTGGCGATCTGAGCGACTTGATCTGTATTAACTCTAATGCTATTTCCTGCCATGAGTTATTCTCCTTTCTACTAATTAGTTAACAAGTTTCTTGACCTGGGTGATGTTGTTGTCCTGACGGGCAACGTAGTTTGCTCTCTGCTTGTCAAGAGCCTGACTTGCAGTAGAAAGCTTTGCGGCCATAGCTTTGAGTTCCTCGGTAAAACCGTTGATCTGCTCAACAAAAGCAAGATTGTCGGCACCTTCCCAGGCTGAACCCATTGTGTTGGCTTCCTGCATCAACTGAGTATAGATTTCGGTATAGGTTTCAGACAGAGACTGTAATCTCTGAGAAGCCTTAGCCATATCCTCAAAAGATGCAACGCTGATAGTTTTTCCCATGACTATTTCTCCTTTCGGTTAATGAATTTATATCAACATGAGCCGAGAGCCGGTTTTAATACCAAGCTCAGCGACTTCCATGTTAACATTAAAAATAATGCCAGTATCTGCATCGCAGAGTATTGCTTCATCGGTTGCCTTATATTTGCCATCCGACAGATCACTAAGTGCGCCGGCAACCATTTTGACAACTTCGCTCATCTTACTTTCCAGCGGAATATACACATCGTACTTTTGACCAGCGGCAGGTACGGAAATCTCAACTAATGCTTTATTATTCATCGTCTTCTTCCTCCTCTGCTTTATTGTTCAAAAGTTTCAGTTTGACACATTTACCCTTAATTAAGGAATAGCCAAACTCAGGTGTTATGTCCTCGTGCATTTCGGATGTAGTCTTGTTTGCCTTCATCTGATACTGTTCTGTAATACCGTTACCAATCCACAGACCATCAGACGGAGATACGTTTGCCTTATACCACTTTTCAAAAGACACAGACGAGATGTTCTTAACCTGCTCTGCAATGACAATGTTAATGTTGTATTCCTTTGTGCCTTTTTCAAGAATCAAAGCAAGCTTCTCCTTACCTTGATCAGACAAAGCAGCCTTCAGCATCGACAACGAATTAATTACCACAAACAGATGCTCGAATTCCTCAACCTTGCCTCCGTTCTCAATTGCTTCCTTATAAGTATTGTTTCTATAGAGAACCAATTCGAACAGTTTTGCAATTTGATCTTCGCATTCTTTTGCAGTTGTGTACACGCTCATTACTCCGGCGGTGTCTCCAACAACCTTAGGCATATCAAAGGCGATTCCATTCACTTCTGTTGCCGTTCCAACCAATGTTACTAAATCAGAAACAAATTCCTGATACTCTAATCCGGCAGACAAAATCATATTTAGATATGCTGCGTGGAACGGATAGTAATGAACATTCAAGGAGTTCTTTTCAACACCAACAGGGATGTTCAACTTTTTGTTGGAATCCACATAGTCACTTAGGAACTCAACATTTACCTTATCCGGAAGGATAGGAACCTTTCTTGCGGTTTCGCCTTCCCATTTTTCTGCGAGTTCTTTACAAGTCTCTTGAATGAATGCAAAAGGAACTTCGTCTTCGGTTAAACTTGCTAACTGGAACTCATAAAGCTCATCATGCTTAATAAGACCTCTGCCCTTATACTTGGAAGGGAAAAGTCCATCGGTTTTGCCAACTACAGAAGAATAATCGGTTTCATCATTCAACTGAAGCACAAGTAACTGTTTGAAGTTCTGCAGCAAGCGGAAACGAACTGCGCCGGTTCCAAGTGCGGTCAAGACAAAGTAAATTCCGTACTTAGTACCTTCGCGAGAGAGATAGGATACAGCCTCCTCTTTTTCCTCGTAAGCCTCGGTAAATGCAGCAAAGTTGTTGATTGCAACAACAATCGACGGCAAGGTTTTTCCAGAAGACTTAATGTAGGAAGCATAGTCACCACCATAGTCAGCAAACAGTTTCTTACGCTTTTCAATCTCGGCCTGTAGCATCTTAAAGAGATTGCTAACCTTTTCTGCCTCATAGGAGAGAATCACATCACCCACATGAGGTGCCTTTGTAAAAGCTCTTAATGTCTCAGATGCAAAATCGAGAATGTAGAGATTAACTTCATCCGGTGTATGTTCCTTGATGAGTGAGTAGATCATTCCATTCAGGAATGTTGTCTTACCGCTGCCTGCAACACCATAGATAACCGTATTGCCTTCCTTGGAAAGCGGCAATCTAAGAACACATTGTCTCTGATGTGCAGGATCGTCATATTCACCGATTACAGGATTGAGGACAAACTTCTCTGTTGTTGTTTTGTATTTCTGCTTAATCTGATCCAACAATATAAGTGCGGGAATAGGATCGAGCCACAGAGGTTTAATCTTAATACCTTCATCCTCTGCAATGCCACGCAGATAATCGGTGATAACATCGAGCTGTTTCTTGGCATTTTTAGAAAGGGAACGCTTCTTATCGATTTTCACCTGCTTAATTGCATGGCCATTAGTGTCGATAACGACAACGCTATTGTCTTTTTCCTTTACAACACGATCAGAAGGATAATAGGATGCACCGGACCAGGCAGACTGTCCAAGCTCAAACAACTCGTTATATCCAACCTGGAGATAGAAGCGGCCCGTATCAGTCAACTCAGCAGCATCAGGTCTCTTGAGCATATCCATACTGTCTGCTCTTTCCTGGACCTTCAGACATACTCTGAATTTACTGTTACTCCAAATCTGATCATCAACAACACCGCTCGGCTTCTGTGTGGCAAGAATCAGGTGAACACCAAGGCTTCGACCAATACGCGCAGCACTTACAAGCTGTGTCATAAACTCGGGTTGCTGTGTTTTTAATTCAGCAAACTCGTCGGAAATAATAAACAAATGCTGTAATGGTTCAGTAACGGTTCCTTCTCTGTACAATTTCTGATATTTGTAAATATCAATATTACTTACGCCAACTTTTTTGCTGGCTTCTGCAAAAATCGCCTGTCTTCTCTTAAGTTCACTCTCGATTGAAACAAGTGATCTCTTAATTGCAGATCCATCAAGGTTAGTAATAATACCAGCAGTATGCGGTAAATTTTCAAAGGACTTTGCCATACCACCGCCCTTGTAGTCAATCAGGATAAATGCAACCTCTTCTGGGTGATAGTTAACTGCAAGGGATAAAATATATGTAATGATAAATTCCGACTTGCCGGAACCGGTCATACCTGCAACCAAGCCGTGAGGACCGTGGAATTTCTCGTGAAGGTCAAGCATAAATGTCTCGCCGTAAGTATCCACGCCAACTGCCGCTT
>CALVUP010000056.1 GCA_944363635.1 uncultured Bacilli bacterium
AAGTAGAGATATTTCACGGAACGCAGATTCGTTTGGCAAACGAAGATTTTACCTTCAACATAGAATCGTAGGTGCTTGGCATGGAATATAGAATTGCGCTACAAACAGATGTAGGAATAAAAAAAGAAACTAATCAGGATAGTTGCTGTATTAAGGAAGCGGTTACTGATAACGGAACGGTTCTTATGGCGGTTATCTGTGATGGCATGGGTGGCCTTGCAAAGGGCGAGGTTGCAAGTGCCACGTTAATTAAAACATTCTCATTCTGGTTCGAGAATGAACTTCCTGAGATTTTAGCGATGCCTAAACCACTCGATGAAGTTGAACATCGTTGGGATAGAATTATTAAAGAGCAAAATCAGAATATCGCGGCTTATGGTAAGAGCCTTAAATTGCAGCTCGGTTCAACGATTACTGCAATGCTAATCTTGGAAGACAGCAAGTACATCATTGTACACGTTGGCGATTCCAGAGCTTATAAGATAACTGACACAAATGTTAAAGCGATTACTGAAGATCAAACGGTTGCTGCAAAAGAAGTAAGACAAGGAAAGCTTACCCCTGAACAGGCGGAGGCAGACCCGCGAAGAAACGTGTTACTTCAGTGTGTTGGTGCTTCGAGAATTGTTGAGCCGGAATTCTATTATGGCTCCGTTGCATCTGATGAATGTTATATGCTCTGCTCTGATGGTTTCAGACATGTAATAACAAAAGAGGAGATACTTAAAGCATTTGCACCTTCTAATAACAATACTGAAGAGCAAATGAATACTCATATTACTGATCTGATTGAGTTAAATAAATTTAGGCATGAGAATGATAATATTACTGCCCTTCTCATTAAGACCGTCCAGGGGGTGTAAGTCATGGCAAGTGTAGGACAAGTTATTGACGACAAATATGAAATACTTACACTGATTGGACAAGGCGGTATGTCGAAGGTATATCTTGCAAGAGATAGACGCCTTAATAAGCAGTGGGCAGTTAAGGAGATCCAAAAAAAGGCAAGAGATAAGAACAATGAGGTTGTTGTTCAAAGTGCTATTGCTGAAGCGAATATGATTAAGCAATTGGATCATCCTTCGATTGTTAGAATTGTTGATATCATTGATAATCCTGATGTTATTTACATCATCGAGGATTATATTGAAGGTGAAACGCTTAACACGATTCTTGAGGAAAATGGCGCTCAACCGCAGGAATTGGTTATTGAATGGGCGATGCAGATTTGTGAAGCTCTTGAGTACTTACATACACGTAAGCCGGCCATTATCTATCGAGATATGAAACCGCCTAACGTAATGTTAAAGCCTGATGGTAATATCAAGATAATTGATTTCGGTATTGCAAGAGAGTACAAAGAGCAAAGCCTGGCGGAAACGGTTAGCCTTGGTACAAAAGGCTATGCCGCTCCGGAGCAGTTTGGCGGCAAGGGACAGACAGATGCGCGAACAGACGTATATTGTCTTGGTGTTACACTGTATCATCTTGTAACCGGTCACAGTCCTTGTGATCCACCTTACGAAATCTATCCTATCAGGCATTGGAATCCGCAACTTGATCCTGGGCTTGAAGCGGTTATTGAGAAATGTACACAGCTCAATCCTAATGATCGTTATCAGTCCTGTGCTGAGCTTTTATATGCTTTGCAACATTATAAGGAAAATGGTGCAGCGTATAGAGCTAACCAAAAAAAGAAACTTGCCACTTTCCTTGTGACTGCAGCAGCATGTATCTTGTTCGCAATTGTTGGTGTGTTGGGCCTTGCAATGAGAACACATACAAACAATGAGGACTATACTCAGAATATCCTGCAAGCTGAAAAAGCTGCCACCTCTGAGGAAAAGGTTCAGTATTACGCTAAGGCTATTGAGATTAAGCCAAACGAGATTGAGCCGTATCTTGGTATGGTAGAGGCCTACAAGGATGATGCTGTATTTACAGTGAGTGAGGAGAAAGGTTTCAAGACAAAGATTAATGCTAACCTTTCTGGACTTCGTGAACAGTCAGATTATGGTAGTCTCGCTTTTGAAATTGGTAAACTCTACTGGTATTACTACGACTACGGAAAAACCGAGACGGCCGATAACCAGGTGACAAGAATGAAGAGCGCAATTCAGTGGTTCGAAGATGCGACGGAATATGGTGGACAATCGGCAGCCTATTATTTGATGTCAACCATCTACCGTGACATTGGAAAATTTAATCGTGACATTACCTTAAATATTGAAGAAGCCTCTGATAAGGGCAAGTACGGTCCTTATTGGGAGAACATCAATGAACTTGTGTCAATGGTTATGTCAAGCGAAGATGAGAGCGAAATTATCGAGTTGGAGATTTACAAGCTGGCAATGTACTCTATCGAGACCTATGCCAGAAAATTTAAGGCTGATGGTGTTTCACAGGAAGATATGATTCAGCTCTTTAACACGGTTAAAGAAGCAGTTGCTGATGTAGATACGACATCTGATAAAACCGAACAATTAAAAAATGATGTAGTTGCAAGGTTTGATTCTGTTGAAACAGCAATAACTAATGCATATAGAGAGTAGGTGGAAATTTAATGAGTGCAACAACATGGTTAATTATAGCAATCGTTGGATTTTCACTGTCCGGCATTGCATTAGTTGCTGCAGTATTTATGTTCATCAAAATGAATATTCCTGCGGTAATAGGTGATTTAACAGGTAAGACTGTTGCAAGAGAAATAAAGGCAATGCGAGATGCCAATGCATCGAGTGGCAATAAACTGCATAAATCCAGTAGCGTTAATGTTAATCGAGGTAAATTGACCGAGAAGGTTAATGACGAAGAAATTGATGGTTCGGTAAAGGCAGCAGCTCATGCATCAAAGAGACTTGACAGGTCTGGAACAGGTCAGTCTTCTCGTTTACAAAAGGGAGATGTTGGTGAACAACGCTCCGGTTCTCTTTCCAAGAGCCGAACAACAGAATCACTTAGTTCAAATGTTGAAGAGGTAGATATTGAGGAACGCAGATCGACTGCTGTTCTTGCCCAGAACAGAGTAACAGATGTCCTTGTTGAGGAAAGAAAGACTGATGTTTTAGTAAATTCACTGGGAACTGCTGTACTGTCTGAAACAAGAAAAACAGAAGTCCTTTCAGACGTACATCAAACAGAAGTGTTGGATAATGCCGAAACTTCTGCTGGTGTACATGGTGGAACGACAGTGCTGAGCGACACAGAGGAGCTTACGCAGGAGAATGTAAGACCTGTTGCTTTCAAAGTTACCAAGTCTGTTGTTAAGATCCACACAGACGAGGTGATATGATGAGTGAGATTAAAAGGAAACATACACTTTTATTTTGGTCCTCGATAGGCTGTTCAGTAATCTCATCACTGTCATTAATGGCAGCAATGTTGGTTAACAGCGAGGGAAAGAATAAGGAAGTTCTTATTGCGTTTGGTTTACTGTTCTGGATAGGACTTATATTCGAACAGATCCTATTTTGGAGAGCCAATCGGCTTATGAGAATTTCCATTACAAGGGATAGACGCCGTATTCGCGGTAGACCCGGCATTATATCGTTATCAACATATATGGAAGGGTTTGTAGTGGATATTGTGTTTGTCGTATCGCTTATATCATTAGTTGTATGTATGGCTTTTGGGTTGGGCGAAGCATTGATGCAATATGTATTTATTTGTCTTATGGTTTTGTCGTTCAGATTACATTGTTTCTTGAATGGCAGAAACTATAAATATAAGAAATTAAAAGAAAGAAAGGTAGATCAAAAAAATGGCTAAGCTAAAGAGTTCAAAAATCTTAGCGGGCTTCCTTGCATTTGTTATGATCGTAGGTATGCTTCCTATTAGTGTATTTACGACCGTCTTTGCAGCGGGAATTGACAGCTATTCTGTCCAGTTGACAGACGGGACAGACGTGTTGGACTTGGATGACGTTTTAATCACTATGACTAACGCAACGGATACAAGCCTTGTCGCGACTGCGATGACAGTCGATGGCGTTGCTGTGTTCGAAAATTTTGTAGAGGAAGAAGCAACATATATTATTACCGTTGCTGAAGTGTTCGGCTATGAAAACGTAGCATCTTCCGAAATCACAGTAGCAGTTGATGAAGTTTCCACTGACATCACACTGACTGCGCTTAACAAGGTAAATATCTCCGGTGTTGTTACTGATGAGAATGGTGACGCCTATGAGGGTGCAAAGATTGCGATTAGTGGTTATGTAACTTTTGAAACTACTACTGATGCAGAAGGTAAGTATGCATTTGAGACCTATGCAGGTAAGGAAAACATTATCAACATCACTGCAAAGGATGAAGATAAGCAGTATAATGCGATTCCTGGTAAAGCTACTTATAATGCTGACACTACGGATGCAAACTATCAGTTCACTGTAAAGACCTTCAGTATTAATACTACTGCCGGTGAGAATGGAAGCATTACTGCAACTGAGACCGATGTACCTTATGGCTCTGATCGCAATATCGCCATCACTGCGAATACCGGCTATCGTATCAAAGAGGTTATTGTCGATGAGCAGCCTGTTGAAGGTGTTAAAGATAAAACTGAATATGTAGTTGAACTGACTGCAATCGACAAGAATCATAAGATCACTGTTTCTTTCTATAAAGCAACATATACCGTGTCTTTTGATGTTTCTACAAACGGTAAAGTTGAATATAACACCGACGATGTTGCACTTGGCGGTGAAGTTACTAATGTAACTGTTGAGGAAAATGGAACTGTTGACTTTGAAGCTGTTGCAAACTCTGAAAATGGCTATCATGTTGAGAAGGTTGTCATCGGAGAGGATGTAATACTTGCGGATGGCAACAATGACAATAAGACATTTACAGGTACTGTTACTTCCAGTGAAATAAACACAACTGTAAAGGTGACTGTTGTTTTTGCTATTAATGAATATAAGGTTACGGTTGGTACTGTTGAGAACGGCAAGGTTATTATTGATGACGAAAACGGTAACAGTAGCGAAACCGAGTTGACTATCAAGCATGGTGAGAATATCTATATTCAGGTAGTTCCGAATGAACACTATGAACTCAGTGAGATCACAGTTGGCAGTTCTGTGGTTGACTTTATGGAGACCATAAATGTTTACGAGACTCTGGGTGTTAATGTTACATCTGATGTTACCGTAAACGTCACTTTGGTCGCGAAGGAAGCAGCTAAGGTTGATTCCTATGTTATGACTTTGCCTGAGGCTAATAACACTGTTGACGGTGTTACTTATGTTGCCGATGGTGCCACAGTTACCTTTGCTCCTGTGGGTGAATATAAGCGTGTGAGAGTCACTTACATTCAGAACGGCAGAGAGAAAACCGAAACAGGCAGCAACGGCGAAACTGTTGAAATTGTTCTTGGCAAAAATGGAGTAGAAAAGATTATTTCCGTTGCTGCATCCAAGAACGAGCGTCGTGGCCAGTGGGATGAAGCTTCTGCGCTTAATATTACATATGATGCGGTAAAGCCTACAATTTCCGAGATCGAAAACTCCGGCAAGTGGTTTACCTCTGAAACAGAATATAGTTTTACCGTGGCTGACACAAATTCCGGTGTGAAGGAAGTTAAATACGCAGCTACAAATGATGATTCTATAGCAACAATTATCAATGCAGTTGAAGGAACTTATAGTTTCAAGGCTTCTTCTGAATTTGATGGAAGTTACTATATTTGGGTAACCGATTATTGTGGCAATGTATTGACCGCCACTGCAGATGTAAAGATCGATCTGACTGCTCCTAAGATTACTGG